>JAWXBY010000128.1:0-5344 GCA_034440355.1 Alphaproteobacteria bacterium | reverse complement strand
CCGCGTACGCGGCGATGCCCGGGGTCGCGTAGCTATAGACCTCTTCGTATTTCTCATCGAACAGGTTTTCGACCCGGCCGAAGAGTTCGAGGTTGTTGGTCACCTCGTAACTGGCGCCGAAGGTCACGAGCGTGAAAGCCGACAATCGAACCCGGCTTTCGGGCGTTGCGGTCGCGAACTCGTTGTCGACCTGCTCGCCGTTGTAGCGGACGGTCAGCGTAGCTTGCGCGCGGTCGAGGAAGCGGTAGTTCACGTTCAGCGAGGCGGTGTGCGGCGCGCGGCGGACTTCTTCCAGGCCCGCTTCGACCGTGTCCAGGTAGGTGTAGACGGCGTCGATCGACCAGGCTTCGTCGAGTTTGGCGTCGAGGGTGAGTTCGATGCCTTTGCGCTCGCTCTCGGTCGTGCGGTTGTCGGGCGAAGAGAAGAACGAGAAGGGAGGCACGAAGGTGAAGACGGTGAAGATCTCGTCTTCCAGCGTCGCTTCGAAATAGGTCGCGGTGAAGCGGGCGTTGCCGTCCAAGAAGATTTGGTCGATGCCGATGTCCCAGCCCATCGACTTCTCCGGCGTCAGGTTCGGGTTGCCGATGAAGGAGCCCGGGTCGACGCCGAAGAGTTCGAAGTTGGTCGGGTTCTTGACGCCCGAGCCCACAGTCGCACGCAGGCGCGTCGTGTCCGTGATGCGGTAGCTCGCTTGCAGGCGGTAGGTGTCGGCGTCGGCGAAATAGTCGTTGGCGTCGTGCCGGTAGGCGGCGCCGGCGTCGAAATTGCCGATCGAGATATCGTAGGACGCGACGTAGCCGGTGTTGTCCATCTCGCGTTCGCCGTTGATGCCGGGGTCGAAGACGCCGACGGCGACGTTCTGGAATTTCTCGCTCTTCCAATCGACGGCGCCGGTGAGTTTGTGGCTCAGCGATCCGGTGTCGAAGGTGACGGCGGAGACGACGCTGACCTTATCGCGCGTGGCGGCGGTGAAGAACGGCGTCAGCGCGACGGGAAAGGCGAAGAAGTCGGTCGAGAGGTTTTCGCGGTCGACGTCGGCGTAGGTGTAGGCGACGCGGGTTTGCCAGGCGTCGTCGAAGAGCGAGATCTCGCCCGAGACGTTGGCGAAGAGCTGCTTCGATGCGGTCGTGTCGGGGCCGTCGATGATCAGGCCTTCGGTCGGCGTGGCAGGGAAGGCGAAGTCTTGCGGGTCGGTGTCGGCTTCGGTTTCGACGTAACGAACGAAGGCGCGCAGCTCGAGATTCGAAGCGGGACGCAGGCCTGTGTTGAAGAAGAGCGACGAGTCTTCCTCGCCGTCGTCTTCCGTGCCGAAGCGCGAGACATTGGTGCCAGAGGTTTCGTGGTGGTTGGCGCTTAGGAATACGTCGACGCTGTCGTCGCCGTAACCGAGGTTTGCGGCCGTCTGCCACGTTTCAAAGGGGCCGGCTTCGGCGAAGGCTTCGACGGCGAGGGCGCCGGTGCCGCGGCGGGGCAGGAGGTTGATGACGCCGCCGACGGCATCCGAGCCGTAGAGCGCGCTTTGGCTGCCGCGCAGAATTTCGATGCGTTCGATGTCGGTGGCGAGCAGGCCTGCGAAATCGAACTCACCCTGGAACGGATCTGAGATGTCGGCGCCGTCGAAGAGGACCAGCGTGTGGTTGGCTTCGCCGCCGCGCATGCGCACTTGCGTGGACGTGCCCGGGCCGCCGGAGCGGCTGACCGATACGCCGGGGACGTCGCGCAGGACGTCGGAGACGATGCGCGTTTGGCGCTGATCGAGTTGTCCGCGCGTGACGACGGAGACTGCCGTGCCGAGGCGGCTCTCCGGCGTTGCGCCGATGCGGCTTGCGGTGACGATGACCTTTTCGATTTTTGCTTCGTCGGCGTGAGCGGCCGGGATGGCGAGCGACAGCGCGAGCGCCGATGCGGACGATAGGACTGCGATGCGAGACATTGGACTTCCCCAAAACGTTGCCGGGGCGCGCACCTATCCCTTCGAACGCGCCCGCAAGCCGCGCGTGATCACCATGATCACCACGTGCCAACGTCACCGCGCCGGAAGGATCCGTCTCGCGAGCGCCCACCGCGCCAGAGAGGGGTGACTTACGTGGGCAGGTTTCCTGGCTCACGACCCTTCACCGGCCGCCTTCCCGATCCCGTTTTCCTCGTGGGGATCAGTGGCATCTTGGCCAATGCATCGTCGCTTACAGTTGCGGGGGCAGCCCCGGCGTCTCACCGGAGTTCCCTAGACCAACGTAACAACGAGACGATGCGTCTCAATGTGTGCGTGCGTCAAGCGGGCGCGGTTGAAATGATTTCGCGCGACGGGGGAATTGGCTCACGACGCCGGGATGTAGGGCGCAGCAAATGCGAAGGCTGCCAGCATGGCGACGTGCAACGCGGTGACGACGGCGTTGCCGTTGCGGATCGCGCGGGCCGCGTCGCTCTTCTTCGCGTGGGCGCGGAAGCTGTTCACCACATCGTCGATGCCGACGGCGAAGCCGAGGCCGACGCGGATGAAGAACAGCGTCCATGCCAGCGTCCACATCGCCGCCGGATCGAGGCCTGCTGTTTCGGCCAGACTTACATATTGCATCCTGTGCGCACCCCCCGATGCGCCGCCCTGCCGAGAAGGATGACGGTTTGCCGGCACGCATTCAAGATGGACGCACCGTCGCGATTTGAACTTGAAACGGCATGGCGTGCGCGCGGCGTGAGTCCGGTCCGCGACTGTGGCCTTCTTGAGACATTGCGTCATGCAGAGCCGCGTATCCTTTGCGGGAGAACGAATCACTGTCCGCGCGCGTCGCGCCCGCGAATGTTTGGAGGCCATATGCGTACGAAGACTTTGTTGCTTGGAGCGGTTGCGTCCTTGGCTTGCGCCGGAACGGCGAGCGCGGCCCACTTCAAGGGCTGGTATGTCAGCATGGAAGCCGGCGTCAATTTCGTCGACGAAGCCGGCTCGATCAACGACAACATCGATCCCGCCTTTTTCGGCGGATGGCTATCGGAAACGAGCTTCGATACGGGCTGGGCCGGCATGCTGACGTTCGGTCACGCGTGGGGCAACTTCAGGGCCGAACTCGAACTCGCCTATCGCAAGAACGATTTCGACAACTTCTTCGTCGGCAAGGGCGGCGGCTCGAACTTTGCTGGTCCCGGCTATCTCGAAGAGTTTTCGCCGATGGTGAATGCGCTCTACGATTTTCCGGTGGGCGATCGCTGGTCGCTGAGCGTCGGCGCAGGCGCCGGCGGCGACCATATGAACTATTCGAACAACGCCGGCTGGCACAACGTGCCGATCCGCGACACGCAGTGGGCGTTCGCGTGGCAGCTGATCGGCGGCGTCAACTTTGCGATGAGCGAACGGTCGGCGTTGTTCGTGACGTATCGGTATTTCAACGCCGATGGAGGGGATTTCGAGTCGTTCGACGATCTCGCAGGCGAGCTTCACAACGACAGCTACGACGATTTCACCAAGCACAGCGTGACGTTCGGCTGGCGCTACGATCTGTACGCGGATGAATCATTGGCGCCGCCGCCGGCTCCGACGCCGCCGCCTGAACCCGCGCCGGCCCCCGCGCCGAAGCAGTTCATCGTCTTCTTCGGCTTCGACAAGTGCGACATCACGGCGGAAGCGGACAAGGTGTTGGGCGAAGCGGCCGCGACGGCGAAGTCGTCGGGTGCGGCGTCCGTGCGCGTCGTCGGGCACACCGATACCTCGGGCTCGCCGTCCTACAATCAGAAGCTTTCGGAATGTCGTGCGGGCGCGGCGAAGTCCAATCTCGTCGGCAAAGGCATCCCCGACGGTGCGATCTCGACCTCCGGCAAGGGCGAGTCCGAGCTGATGGTTCAGACGGGTGACAGCGTCAAGGAACCGCAAAACCGTCGTGCGACGGTCGATCTGGAATAGCGCCAACCGCGCGCAGCACTGACAAAGGGTGGAGCGAAAGCTCCGCCCTTTTTGTTGGCCCCGCGAGGCCTTGCGCGCTTACTCCCGCAGCCGCGCCTTTACGTCGGCGTAGGATTGCTGGATGAGCGCACCGAGCGCTTTGGTGTCGAGCGGCGCGCCGGGTTTTATTTTGACGTGGCGCATGCGCACGCCGCTGCCTTCCAGCAGGCGCGCCGGGTCTTTCAACTCCGCGCCGAGGAAAAAGCCCACAGCAGCGTGCGCCTTGAACACGTTGACGTAGGCGAACGGGACGTCCTTCACGCAGGCGACGGGGCAGCCGTCATGGATCATCTCCAGCACGTCGAAGCCGCACGCGCGTATGCGCGCGAACCACTCGCGCGCGATCGCGCCCAGTTCACCCGGCTGTTCGCTCAGCCAAGTTTCGACGGCGGGATCGCGTCTTACGCCCAACGACAGGCGGAACAATTTGCTCATACCGTCAGTTTACCAGGACGGTTGAAGGTCCAGAAGACGGCGTCCTACAAACCTATTCACGACGGACGAAACAACGTCACGAACGGCGCGCACGCTTTATCAGATAAGCGACGAGCGGCAGCGCAAGCGTCAGCGCATAGTACAGATACACATCGAACTTATAGTAGCCGTCGGCAGGGTTCAGCAGCCTCACGAGAAACACGTAGTCGCAGACGATCGCGATGACGGTCCACCCGATGCCGATCACCGCCGCGACACGCAGCGAGTCCAGGTGAATCCATTTCCACAGGACGAGGCATGTTATGGCGATACCGGCGGGCATCACATACCAGCCAATGAGCGCCGCGGGCACGAACGCAAAGAGGACAAATCCGAGCACATAGCCGATGAGCCACAGCAAAAAGCCCCATCCGGCGACGTCGATCCATAAGCGATTGTTCATTTGGAAGGGCCTCTCGAATCCTCGCCGGCAAAGCGTGCGCGCAGGCCGTCGACCGTGGCGGCGAGCGCCGTCCAATCGGTCAGTTCGAGGTCCTCTCCGGGCACCAGCTTCAGCTTCTTTTCCCACGCGAGGAGTTTCATCGCCCAGCGCCTGAAGAAATCGTATTCGCTGACGCGGATGGCGCCCGCGACGTGATGGATCTCGGCATTGGCCCAACCGGTGTAGGCTTTGAAATTCTCCGTGATGGTCGCGAGGCTGACCCTTTCTTCGGAATCGCTGTCGACCGTGGAGAGAGACACCGACACAAACGCCGATGGAATTTGGTTGAGCCGCGCATGATTGGCGCGCGCAAAGTCGACCACGGCGCTTTGATATTGGCCGACGTGAATCGAGGCGGCGAGGATCGCGGCTTGATAGTCGCGCAGATCAATTCGCGCCGGCGGCGCCGCCGCATCGACCAGCGTCACAACATCGCCATTGGACCGCAGCTTGTCGGCGACAAACGCGCAGACCTTGCGCGTCTGGCCCTCGGTCGT
>JAWXBY010000127.1:0-19253 GCA_034440355.1 Alphaproteobacteria bacterium | reverse complement strand
CGGCCATGACGAGCGATGTGGTTAGTGCCCGTCGAACTCGACCAGCGACAGCACCTTCTTACCCAGCTTCTCCAGCCGCTTGCGGCCCTTCAGCTCCGGCAAATCGATGATGAAGCTGCAGCCGACGACGTTGCCGCCCGCCTTCTCGATCAGCTTGATCGCGGCTTCCGCCGTGCCGCCCGTCGCGATCAGATCGTCGACCAGCAACACGCTCTCGCCCTTCAGCACCGCGTCCTCGTGGATCTCGACGGTGTCGGTGCCGTACTCAAGATCATACGTCTGCCCAATCGTTTTCCAAGGCAGCTTCCCCTTCTTACGCACCGGCACGAACCCGACCGACAACTGATGCGCCACCGCGCCCGCAATGATGAACCCGCGCGCCTCGATCCCCGCCACCTTATCGATACGCAGTCCGGCATAAGGCTGCACCAACAAATCGACCGTCGTGCGGAAGGCCCGCGCGTTGCCCAGCAACGTAGTCACATCGCGGAACATGATCCCGGGCTTGGGATAATCCGGGATCGTGCGAATGACCGATTTGATGTCCATGAGAGTTCTCAAACCTTCTTGAGGACGCGCCCTGCGACGGCATCCAGCTTGGCGAAAAGAACAGGATCGCGCTTCTCGGGCGACGTGATCAGCGCGGTATCCAGAGTGGTCTCGATGTTCAGCGGCGACGGCACGCGCTTCGGCCCAAGCTTCGGCGCCACGCGCTTCAGCAACGTGCGCGCGCGATCCGCATTGTCGTTCAAGATCCGGATGACCTGATCCACGGTCACGTGATCATGCCCCGGATGCCAGCAATCATAATCGGTGACCATGGCGAGAATCGCGTACGGCAACTCCGCCTCCCGCGCGAGCTTCGCCTCCGGCATCGCCGTCATGCCGATGACGCTGCAACCCCACGAGCGATAAAGGTTCGATTCCGCAAACGTCGAAAACTGCGGCCCCTCCATCGCCAGATACGTCCCGTCGCTGACGCATTTGATCGAAGCCTCACGCGCCGCCTCGGCCAGCGCACTTTTCAGCTTCGGACAAACCGGATGCGCCATCGACACATGCGCGACGAACCCCGGCCCAAAGAACGATTTCTCGCGCGCAAACGTCCGGTCGATGAACTGATCCGGCAACACAAACGTCCCCGGCGGCAATTCCTCTTTCAGCGACCCGCACGCGGACACCGAGAGAACGTCGGTCACGCCGGCGCGCTTCAACACGTCGATGTTGGCGCGATAATTGATGCTGGAGGGCGAATGAACATGCCCGCGCCCGTGACGCGGCAGAAACACCATGTCGACACCGGCCAATCGCCCGAACAGCAACTCGTCCGACGCCTCGCCCCACGGTGAGCGCACCCGCTCCCACCGTGCGTTCTCAAGCCCGTCGATGCCGTAAACGCCGCTGCCGCCGATCACGCCCAGAACAGTGGTGGTCATGTGAACGCCCAAGCCTCCGCGGAAAAGCGCGCGCTTTGTATCACTTGAGCCGGGGGGCGCAATTGGTTTCAATCCCCTGACGGGTTGGATCAGTGGGGTACCGCGCGTTTGGGCGGTCAGCGGGGATCGGCCGATGAAATCTCAGGCAAAAGACGCAGCGACGCTCAAACGCCTGGAGGCGCGGCTCCAACTGCCGTCCGTGCGCACCTCGCGCCAGCAACTGGATCAACTTCTGGCCGACGAGTTCCTGGAGTTCGGAAGTTCCGGCGCGACCTACGACAAGGCGCAAGTCATCAAAGGTCTGCTCGCCGATCCCGAAAGCCAACTGCCGCGCTATGCGACGATGCAGAACACGAAGATCTTGTGGCTCGCGCCCGGCATCGCGCTTGTCACCTATCGCAGCCAAAAGGCGCGGCCCAGCGGCGCGCCGCCGCAACGCGCCAACCGCTCATCGATCTGGAAAAAAATGGACGGCCGCTGGCAGATGGTCTTCCACCAGGGAACGCCGCTCGGACGTCCCCCGGAAAAGAAACGACCTCAGTGATCGACATCGCGCCATAGGCGCTTGTAAGCGATGTAGAGGAGCGCGGAGAGCACCAGCAGGAAGAGAACGACCTGCACGCCCAACGTCTTACGCTCTTCAAGCTTGGGCTCCGCCGTCCACGTCAGGAACGCAACCACGTCGCGCGCCATCTGATCTTTGGTGGCGGGCGGATTGCCTTCCGCCCACGTCACCTGCCCGTCCGAGACCAGCGGCGCCGGCATCGCGATCTGATGCCCTTCGAAGTATGCGTTGTAACTCAAGCCCGGCAGCAGCGGGAAATTGCCCGGCGCATCCGAATAGCCGGTGAGCAACGCGTGCACATAGTCGGGACCGCCGTGCCGCGCCTTGATGATGACCGACAGGTCCGGCGGATAGGCGTTGTTATTCGCCGCGCGCGCCGCCGCTTCGTTCGGATAGGGCGACGGAAAACGGTCGGCCGGAATGCCGTTGCGTTCGACAACCTCGCCCTTCTCGTCCAGCGACGGCACTTTGAACGACGCCGCAATCGTCTTCATCTGCGCTTCGGTGAACTCCGGCCCGCCGGGTTGCGACAGGTTGCGGAACGACACCAAATGCATCGAGTGGCACGCCGCGCAGACCTCTTTGTAGACTTGATAGCCGCGCTGCAGTTGCTGACGATCGAACTTGCCGAACACGCCGTCCCAAACCCACGTCTGCGGTTCGGGATGCTTCGCGGTGGTGGCCGAAGCACCTTCCGCCGATGCGATACCGGCGGTGGCGAGACTGAGAACCACAGCCAAAAGCGCTTTGAGTTTCATGGTCGCGCCCCTCATTCCGCAGCCGCGGGCGCGGAAGAGACGCCCTTCTTCGCAAGCACCGCCTTCGAAATACTCTCCGGCACCGGCAACGGCGTCTCCCAGAGACCGACCACCGGCGTGATGATCAGGAAGTGGAGGAAGTAGTAGATCGTCAGAATCTGCGACAGCAGCAGCTTGCCGATCGGAAGCTCCACGCCGGTCCACGGCACGACGACGTTCGAGTCGTCCGCCGTCTGCGCGCCCAGATACCCTAAGATCAAAATCACGGCCATCAGGATCCAGAAGAACTGGCGATAGAGCGGCCGGAAATTGTTCGAGCGCACGCGCGACGTATCGAGCCACGGCACCAACGCCCACACGAAGATCGCGCCGAACATCAGCACGACGCCCGCAAGCTTGTCAGGCACCGACCGCAGCACGGCATAGAGCGGCAGATAGTACCACTCAGGCACGATATGCGCCGGTGTCACGAGCCGGTTGGCCGGCACGTAGTTGTCCGTGTGCCCCAGCATGTTCGGCATGAAGAAGACGAACAGCGAGAAGAACAGCACGAACACGACCAGCGCGAACAAATCCTTCGTCGTGTAGTACGGATGGAACGGCACCGTATCGGCCGGCCCCTTCACGTCGATGCCCAAGGGATTATTGTTGCCCGGCACGTGCAGCGCCCAGATATGCAGCACCACCACGCCCGCGATCACGAACGGCAGCAGATAGTGCAAGCTGAAGAAGCGCTGCAGCGTCGAGTTGTCGACCGCAAACGAACCCCACAGCCACTGCGTGATGCTTTCGCCGACCAGCGGAATGGCCGAGAAGAAGTTCGTGATGACGGTCGCGCCCCAGAACGACATTTGGCCCCACGGCAGCGTGTAGCCCAGGAAGCCCGTCGCCATCATCAAGAGATAGATGACGATGCCGAGGATCCACAGCACCTCGCGCGGCGCCTTGTACGAACCGTAGTAATAGGCGCGGAAGATATGCAGATAGACGGCGATGAAGAACATCGACGCGCCGTTCGCATGCACATAGCGCAACAGCCATCCGTAGTTCACGTCGCGCATGATGCGCTCGACGCTGTCGAAGGCCAGCGTCTCGTGCGGCACATAGTGCATGGCCAGAACGACGCCGGAGATGATCTGCACCACCAGCATGAACGCCAAGATGCCGCCGAACGTGTACCAGTAGTTCAAGTTCTTCGGCGTCGGGAACTGCATCAGATGTTCGTCGGCAAAACGAATGATCGGCAGCCGCGCATCGAGCCACTTGGTGAGCGCGTTCGTAGGTGTGTAGGAGTAATTGCCGTGCGACATGTCCGCCCTCAACCGTGTTCAGCAGCGGCGGGCGCTGCATGCTTCGGCTCGGCGCCGATCAAGACTTTGGTGTCGGATAGGAATTCATACGGCGGCACCGCCAGATTCTTCGGCGCTGGTCCCTTCCGGATGCGTCCCGACGTGTCGTAGTGCGAACCGTGGCACGGGCATAGCCATCCGCCATAGTCGCCCTTGATCTCTTTGCTCGGCACGCAGCCCAAATGGGTGCACGTAGCGACCAGGATCAGCCACTCCGGCTTTTGCACCCGCGATTGATCCGTCTGCGGATCTTTGAGATCGGCCAGCGGCGTATCCTCCGCGGCCTTGATCTCTTCCGGCGTGCGGCGGCGCACGAACACGGGCTTCTTCTGCCACTCGATGGTCACGATCTGACCGGGCACGAGCGGCGTGAGATCGAACTCGACCTCTTTCAGGGCCAACGTGTCGGCGGCCGGATTCATCTGATCGATGAACGGCCACAGCGCGAGCGCGCCGCCCACCGCGGCCATACCGGCCGATGCTACGTACAGGAAATCACGCCGGGTAACGTTGGCGTTGTCGACGGTGTGCGCCAAGGTCAAATGCCCCCTCTTGGGCTGCAACGAAGAGATGGTTGTGATGCGGGCGGACGGCCACGACGTGCATCGCGGCAAACCGGACGAAGGTCTTGAATTCGCCCGCAAAATAGAGAGTCGCCCCTACTGGGTCTTGCGTCACGATGCCGCATAAATGTCGAAGGCGTGCGTTGTGCAGCGAATGATTCGCGCTCGCGCATCGTGTCGCGGTCGTGTTGATTCCGATCAATGCGCATCGCGTTGTTTGAGCCCGACATAGCCGCCAACACAGGCACGATCATCCGCCTCGGGGCATGCATGGGTATAGCCATCGACATCATCGAACCGTGCGGCTTTCCGTTCGGCGACGCCTCACTCAAGCGCGCAGGGTTGGATTATCTGCCACGCGCCAGCCTCGACCGCCACGCGTCATGGACGGCCTTCCGGGGAAAACTCCAAGGCCGCCTCATCGTAGCGACGACAAAGGCACGCCTGCCCTACACGGATTTTGCGTTCGAGCCCGGCGACACCCTTCTCTTCGGCCGCGAAAGCGCCGGCGTGACTGACGAAGTCGTCAACGCCGCCGACGGATTGATCCGCATACCGATGGAAGAAGGCATGCGCTCGCTCAACGTTGCCGTTACGGCCGGAATGATACTGGGCGAAGCGTTGCGCCAGACGGGCGCCTTCCCGCCGTCGAAGGAGACTGCACCGTGAACATCGACGTCGTTATCGAACGCAAGAGCCGCGCGGCCGGCTGGTTCGAAGAACTGCGCAACCGCATCTGCGCCGAATTCGAACGTCTGGAGGACGAACTCAAAGGCCCCCTCGCCGATCGTCCGCCCGGTCGCTTCGAGCGCAAATCCTGGACCCGCAAAGCCGAGGCGGGCAGCGCGGACACGGGCGGCGGCACGATGTCGATCATGCACGGCCGCGTCTTCGAAAAGGTCGGCGTCAACATCTCGACCGTCCACGGCACATTCTCGAAGGAGTTCGCGGCCTCGATCCCCGGCGCCGCCCAAGACCCGCGCTTCTGGGCCGCCGGCGTCTCGTTGGTGGCTCACATGCAGAACCCGCACGTACCCGCCGTCCACATGAACACGCGCCATATCGTGACCACGAAGGGCTGGTTCGGCGGCGGCGCGGACCTGACGCCGATGACGCCCAACGAAGCCGATACGACCGATTTCCATGCCGCCTTGCGCAACGCCTGCGACCGGCACGATCCGTCCTATTATCGGGACTTCAAAGCCTGGTGCGACGAATACTTCTTCCTGCCCCACCGTAACGAGCCGCGCGGTGTCGGCGGCATCTTCTACGACTATCTCGACACCGGCGACTGGGAAGCGGACTTCGCCTTCACCTGCGACGTCGGCCTCGCCTTCCTGAACACCTACCCGCAGATCGTCCGGCGCCACATGAACCGCGCTTGGGGGCAATCCGACCGCGAACATCAGCTCGCCCGCCGCGGCCGCTATGTCGAATTCAACCTGCTCTACGACCGCGGAACCCAGTTCGGCCTGAAAACCGGGGGAAACGTGGAAGCGATCCTCATGTCCCTGCCGCCCGAGGTCCGCTGGCCTTGATGCCCGCTCAGGCCGGGGCTATCGCTAGACGACGCCAGTTCAAGCGCGCCGGAGTTCATCCATGACGCTCGTCCGTTTCCTGTTAGGCCTGACCGTCGCCGCCCTCTTCGCAGCGCCCGCGTGGGCCGCGCCCGCCGGCAAGGTCACCCCGCTCGCGATCGACATCTATTACGGCGACTGGCAGGGCACCGCGACCGCGCTCAGCGAGACCGACGAAGACTTCCCCTCGACCAAACGCGACATTGCGGTGTCGGTGAACAAGACGGACATCGGCGGCTTCCTCCTCTCCTGGTCGACGCTCCAACGTCAGAAGGGCAACCCCAAAGCCCCGCTCGAAGTGCTGAAGTCGACGACGGTCGAATTCGTGCCCTCGATCTCGCCCAACACCTGGCGCGCGAAAGCCGACACCGATCCCTACACCGGCGGCATCCTCTATTGGGCCCGCCTCGACGGCCGCGGCCTCGTCATCTCGAGCTTCACCATCAACACCGACGGCCGGCCCGAATATCAGACCTACACCCGCCGCGTGCTGGGTAAGGAGATGAAGCTCGAATTCACCAACGTGAACGACGGCAAATTCGTCCGTACCGTGAAGGGTTCCCTGCGCAAGCTACGCTAGCGTTGCGGAACCGCCATACGGCGGTCGCGTTCCTCCTCTAGAGGTGCGTGCGTGATGGAACCCAACTTCGAGAAATTCTTCGACAATTACGCCGCCGCGTTCAACCGCTCCCTCGGCGAGAACGTGGACGCAGACGCGATCATGGCGTGCTTCGCCGACAGCTTTATCGGCGCCGGTCCCACAGGCGTTATGTGCGGCCAGAACGGTCAGCACTTCCGCGACGTTCTGCAAGGCGGCTACAAATTCTACAAAGACGTCGGCACCGAGCGCATGGCCGTCCGCGGCCTCGACGTCACGCCGATCGACCCGAACCATCACATGGCCATCGTCCACTGGCGCGCGCACTACACGCGCAAGGACGGCAGCCCCGTCTCGATCGACTTCGACGTGGCCTACTTGCTGCAAACCCTGCGCAACGACACGCCGAAAATTTTCGCCTACGTCGCCGGCGATGAAATGGCCGCGCTGGAAAAACACGGCCTCATCGAAGTAAAGCGCAAACCCTAAGGTTCGACGCGCACCAGCAACGCCGTCGCATCGTCGCTCTTCTTCATCCGCGGATACTTCGCACCTTCGGGATCATCGTCCTCGATATGCCGAAGCTCGCGTCCCAAAATCGAAAGCCCAAGCGTCTGCGCCGTCGCAATCAGCTCGCGATCGCCGTAACGCTTGTAATCCTCGACCAACGCATAGAACCCGTCCGTCGCCAGCAGAACCGTCGCCGGGCCTTTAAGCTCAAGCGACGCGACGGAGATGTGCGGGCCCACGGCCGCATCGGGACCCAAGAGCCAAAACCCCTGCGGCGTGTTCACGGTATCGCGCGACCGCCGCAGATCGGGCATCACCGTCGCGCGGATGGACTCGACGCCCAGCGCCTGCCCGTTGCGCGCCGCCAGCATCTTCTCGGCAAGCTTCGTCTCGAGCGCCGATCGCGACGGATTGATCCCAAAGTTATGAACTTCGTCGTCGGACGCGGTCTCGACCAGCACGCGGCTATCGCCGACGAACGCCACATCAAGGCGCCCATCCGCGACGCGGATCATGCTCAGCGTGGTCCAAGGAATCTCATAGCGCGCCGAAGGCGCACGCAGCCGCTCAGCCTCGAACTTCACCGTCATATCGCGCGCCACATCGCCGACCAGCGTCCGCAAATCGCTCGTCCCCTCGTGCGCGACCAAAAGATCCCGCGCCGCATGCGAGGCCCAAGCCGCATCGCTCTTGCCCGGCATGACGGGCGTATCCGCCAACCCCGTCACCCCATCCAGCACGAAGGCAATCGACTTCCCCGCACCCAGAGCATCCTCATTCACCCGCTCAGGCGACCCGGGAAGACTGAGACCTTCGATAACTTGAATACGCGCCATGACCTCACCGACTCTGTCGCCGCAATTCACATTACGGTGTCATGGTCCGCGAAGGCGGACCACCCACGACTTGCTGCGGATTATTGCAATCGCTGCAGTTTGTGACGTTCGTCGAAAAAAGTCGTAGGTGGTCCGCCTTCGCGGACCATGACAAGAGTGGGGAGCGCCTAGACTAAATCGTCGCCTGCACGACGGCCTTCAACCGCTCCGCCAGCGAGAACTCGTCGTCGGTGAAATCGCTGTCGATCCACCAATCCTCGACCTCGCTCAGCACGCGTCCGACCATCGGCCCGTGCGGCACGCCCGCGTTCATCACATTCGCACCGTTGAGCGGAAACACCGGCCGCGTCCACGAATCGGCGATCGCGAGCAACGCGCGCCACTGGATGCCGTTCGACGCTTTTGGGTCCTCCGCCCAGCGCAACCGCAGCCAATCCTTGAACGCCGCAACGCCATAGCGATAAAGCGCCCGCCGCACCTCGATGATCGACATGTAGGACGCGATTTTCACCGGCGTCTTCATCATCTCGACCAGCCGGTCGCGATCGTCGTTCGACAACCGCCAGCGCGTCGCGACCGCACGCGCCTGATCGCCGTCGGCAATCAACGCGCCCAGCCGCAAAACCGCATCGGGTGCAAAGAACCCGTCGTTGTCGTCTTCGACCAGGCTCGCAAACCGCTCGAACCGATGCTGCCCCGGCAACACCTCGCCAAGAATGCCCGACGCCGCCATCGCGCGCATTACCGGCACCGGATCGTCCGCGCCGAACAGCTTCAGCATCTCTTTCTGAATCCGCTCCCCCGACAGCGTCTTGATCTCGCCCCGCGCCTCCGCGCAGGCTTGCAAGCCGACGCTGTCGATCTCACCCTTGCCATACCAAGCGTGAAACCGGAACAGCCGCAGAATGCGTAAATAGTCCTCTGCGATGCGCTTGCCCGGATCGCCGATGAAACGAACGCGCCGCGCCTGCAAATCCGCAATGCCGCCGACGGTATCGAACACCGCACCAGACTCATCCGCATAGAGCGCGTTCATCGTAAAGTCGCGTCGCTGCGCATCTTCAGCCCAATCGGACGAGAACGCGACGGTCGCGCGCCGGCCATCCGTCGACACGTCGCGCCGCAGCGTCGTGATCTCATAAGGCGTCGAGTGCGAAATCGCCGTCACCGTCCCGTGTTCGATCCCGGTCGGCACGGCGCGCATCCCGGCCGCCTCGATCCGCCGCACCACATCGTCGGGCGTCAGTGGCGTCGCGATATCGATATCGCTGACCTCGACGCCCAGAAGCGCGTTGCGCACACAGCCGCCGACAAACCGCGCCGCGCCGCCGTCGGCCAGCAGCGCGTCCATGACCGCGCGCGTCGCCGGCGCGTTCAGCCACACCTGATCTTTGATTGAGGGCGTCGTCATCGCTCAGCCGTACAGCCGCTCGTAGAGATTGATCAAGATGCCGGCCGTCGCACCCCAGATATAATGACCGTCATAGGTCATCCCATAAAACCGCCGCTCGCGCCCCTGCCACGTCGCCGTGCGCGGCTCGTGATTCGCCGGGTCCATCAAGAAAGCGAGCGGAACTTCGAACGCCTCCGCCACCTCCGACTTGTCGATCGTAAGTTCGAACCCGTCGCGCACGAGTCCGACAAAGGGATGGATCGCAAAACCCGTCCCCGTCTCATACCGGTCAAGCCCGCCCAGCACGGTCACAAAGGTTCGGCTCAACCCAACCTCTTCCTCCGTCTCGCGCAAAGCCGCGGCGACCTCATCGTCGTCGCCCTCATCCAAGCGCCCGCCAGGGAAACTCACCTGCCCCGCATGCCGCGCCAGATGATCGGCGCGCCGCGTAAACAACACGCGCATCCCCGCCGAACGTTCGATGATCGGAATCAAAACCGCCGCCGGCTTCAGCGTCCGCGCCTCCGAAACCGTCTCCGCCCATTTCGGATTGAGATCATAATCCCCGCGCTCGCGCGAACCATGCGCGGCCCGCTTATGAATGCGCTCGTTCAACCGCGTTCGAAGATCGGCTTCGCTCATTTAGCGGCAACTCGGTTCGTAAAGAATTCACTGTCATCCCGGAAGCTAGCGAAGCCCGATCGCGAAGCGATCGTTGGCGAAGCTTGCTGTCCGGGACCCAGGGCCAACGCACATATGCTCAAGCAATGACCCTGGGTCCCGGACAGTAAGGCTCGCAACACCGTTGCTGACGCAACGGGCTCGTCTAACTTCCGGGATGACAGCGATGGGTCAGGCGCGATCATGGATCAGGCGAACCCAGCGAAAAGAAAACGCCGCCGCTCCACACGCCAAGTTCGCGCCCCGTCTCCGTCGGACGCTCATCGGCCAGCGCGACCAATTCGTAGAACACCGCGCGCGAAATCCGCGCTTCAAGCCCGCCGCGCACGTGAACATAAGGTCGCGGCTCACGCTCAGGCCCGCGAAACTCCACGCGCAACGGATGCTCGCGCCCCGCCTCCACGCTGTCGCCGACATTGGTCATGAACGACAACGTCTGCCGCTCGCCCTTCCCCGCCGCATCGACGCGCACCGCGATGAACGGCGCATCCTCGACCTCAATGCCGACCTTCTCGACCGGTGTCACCAGAACGTACGACCCGTCAGCCTCGCGCCGCAAAATGGTCGAGAACAACCTCACCAGCGCCGGCCGCCCGATCGGAGTTCCGAGATAGAACCACGTCCCGTCCGTCGCGACGCGCATATCGATCTCGCCGCAGTGAGGCGGATTCCATTTCTCGACCGGAGGCAACTTACGCGTGTGCGCGGTCTCGGCCTGAAGTTCCGCGAGCCCGCGCAGAACGTCCGGCGCCGGCGCACCCCAATGAAGTGGGTCTTGTCCCGAATTGGACATGGGGCCTTTGCCATCCGCGCTTGAGGCCGCGCCTCAAACGTTAACGTGGTCGATCAACTATCGTTGAGCATAGGAACTTGAACCGTTCTGTCCATGGCCCGGTATTGGCTATACATGGACACAAGTGACCGGTTTGGCCAGCTTGCCCTTCGAGGGAGGCGTGCCTCGAAAAAGCCGCGACCAGACAACTAAATCCGTTTTCAATTTCACCCCAACGGAATTGGCTCTAGTGTCCAACCCCATGCAAGCCCTCGACAATCCCGATTCCATCGTGCGTGAAGTTGAACACGCCGTCGCCCGCCTCGCTGCCGTCCGCGAAGCGATCGGCCGTGTCATTTTCGGTCAGCGCGACGTCGTCGACCAAGTCCTGATCACCATGCTGGCAGGCGGCCACGGCCTCCTGGTCGGCGTCCCCGGTCTCGCCAAAACCAGATTGGTTGACGCGCTGGGCACCGTGCTCGGCATGGCGACCAAACGCGTCCAGTTCACGCCCGACCTGATGCCCGCAGACATCGTAGGTTCAGAAGTGCTCGAAGAAGGCGAAGCCGGCCGCCGTTCCTTCCGCTTCATCAAAGGCCCGGTCTTCGCGCAGCTGCTGATGGCCGACGAAATCAACCGCGCCAGCCCCCGCACGCAATCCGCGTTGCTGCAGGCCATGCAGGAACATCACGTCACGGTCGCCGGCCAACGCTACGACCTGCCCCATCCCTTCCACGTTCTCGCGACTCAAAACCCGCTGGAGCAGGAAGGCACCTACCCGCTGCCGGAAGCCCAGCTCGACCGCTTCCTGCTGCAGATCGACGTCGGCTACCCCGATCTCGACTCCGAACGCCGCGTGCTGCTCGCGACAACGGGCGTCGCCGAGGAACAGCCGAAAGAAATCATCCGCGCGCAAGATCTGATGTTCTTTCAACGCCTCGTCCGTTCGATCCCTGTCGGTGAAAAAGTGCTGGAGGCGATCCTTGCCCTTGTGCGCAGCGCACGCCCTGAACTCGGCGGCGCCGAAGACATCAAGCAACACGTCGCCTGGGGCCCAAGCCCGCGCGCGTCACAAGCCTTTTCGCTGGCCGTGCGCGCCCGCGCGATGATCGAAGGGCGCTATGCGCCGTCGGTCGACGACGTCGTCGCGCTCGCCCCGCCCATTTTGCGCCACAGAATGGCGCTGACGTTCGCGGCGCGCGCCGACGGCGTGATCATGACCGATGTGATCAATCGGCTGACGAGACCGTATTTGTAAGTTTGCGCGATCCCATGATCGCGGCACGGCAAGAGGTTTAACCCGGCAATGGCGAGTTCGGCGTCATCGGTCTTCGGCGCATGGAGTTCCAGCTCCAAGCGCGAAGAAGACGTGCGCACGCAAGCCGAACGCCTCGGCGCGCGTCTGCCCGCGCTGATGATCCAAGCCGAACGCGTCGCCTCCACCGTCACGCAAGGCGAACACGGAAGACGCCGCGTCGGCCAAGGCGATGCCTTCTGGCAGTTCCGCCGCTTCCGCCAAGAAGATCCGTCGACCGCCGTCGACTGGCGTCAATCCGCGAAGTCGCAGCATCTCTTCGTGCGCGAACGCGAATGGGCCGCCGCCGCCAGCATCTGGCTCTGGCGCGATGCTTCACCGTCGATGCACTACAAGTCGCACGTCGCCAGCACGACGAAGGTCGAACGCGCTACGGTACTCGCGCTGGCCTTCGCGTCGCTCCTGGTGCGCGGCGGCGAACGCGTCGGCGATCTGAACGACCCGCGCCCCGCCTCCGGCGGCCGCCCCGGCCTCAACCGCTTCGCTTTGCAGATGACGCAGCAAATGACGTCGAAGCAAAGCCTGCCGCCCTTGATGCCGCTGCCCCGCTTCTCGCAAATCATCTTGATCAGCGACTGGCTGACGCCGGTCGATGGCGTGCTCGACATCCTTCGCCATTACGGCGCACTCGGCGTGCGCGGTCATTTGATTCAAGTGCTCGACCCCGCCGAAGAAGATTTGCCTTTCGACGGCCGCACCGAATTCGAAGACGTCGAATCGAAAACGCGCATGCTCGCCCGCCGCGCCGAAACGATGCGCGAAGCCTATCTCAATCGCCTGACCGCATTGCGCACCGAAGTCGCGCAAGCCTGCCGCCGCCAGGACTGGACCTTCGCGAGCCACCGCACCGACCGCCCGCCGCAAGGCGCGCTGCTCGCCGCCTACGCTGCGCTCTCCGCGCACCGCCCCTTCGAGATGAGGTGAGCGGTTGACGACGATCGGTCCGTTGGCGTTTGGAGTTCCGTGGGTCCTGTTCGGACTGATCGCGCTGCCCGTCATTTGGTGGTTGCTGCGCGTGACGCCGCCGGCGGCGAAGCGCGTCAGCTTTCCTGCCGTGCGCCTGCTGTTGGGCATTCCACAAGCGGAAGAAACGCCGGCGCACACGCCGCTCTGGCTCTTGATCCTGCGCATGACGATCGCAGCTCTCATCATCTTGGCACTCGCCGACCCGTACCTAAATCCGCAGTCGGCGGGCTTAAAGAAAAGCGCGGTCGTCATCGTCGTCGACAACGGCTGGGCCGCCGCCGCGCGCTGGGACGACCGCATCGGCGCGATGCAAACGATGGCCGCCGAGGCTGAACGCGACAACCGCCCGCTTGTCGTCGTGCCGACGGCGATGAGCGACGCCGCCGTCGTGCTGAAACTTCTCTCAGGCTCGGAAGCACAAGGCGCGGTCAAATCCGTCGCCCCCCAACCTTTCGGCGTCGACAGATCAAAGGCCCTCGGCGCACTGAAACGCCTCGGCCTGACAGACGACCCCGACATCATCTGGCTGACCGACGGCCTCGAAGACGGCAACGCGGCAGACTTTGCGCGCGCGCTATCCGAAATCGGGACACTGCGCGTCCAAACCGACGACGCCCTCAACGCCGCCCTCGCACTCACACCGCCGACGGCCGAAGGCAGCGCCCTTCTCTTCCGCGTCGTGCGCGGCAAGGAAGAAGGCGACGTGAAGGGCACGCTGCGCGCCACCGGCACGCAAGGCCGCTTCCTCGCCACGCAAGATTTCGTTCTGCCCGCCGGCCAAAACAGCGTCGCCGTAAAATTCGATCTCGCAACGGAACTGCGCAACGACCTCGCGCGCGTCGAAATCGCCGACCGGCAGTCTGCGGGCAGCGTTGTCCTCATCGACGAACGCTGGCGCCGCCGCCCGGTCGGCCTCGTCTCCGGCCAAACCGTCGACACCGCGCAGCCGCTGCTCTCCGACCTCTTCTATCTCGACCGCGCGCTTAGCCCCTACGCCGAACTCCACCACGGCAAGATCGGCGACCTCGTGCGCTCCGGCCTCTCCGTGCTCGTCCTCGCCGACGTCGGCCAAATCGTCGCCGACGACAAAGCGGCCGTCAGCGAATGGGTCGCGCGCGGCGGCGTCCTCATCCGCTTCGCCGGACCAAAGCTCGCGTCTCAATCCGACGAACTCATCCCCGGCAAACTCCGCACCGGCGGCCGCCTCCTCGGCAGCTCGATGTCCTGGGAAGAACCGCAACGCCTAAGCCCCGATTGGCCAGAAGACAGTCCCTTCGCCGGCCTGCAGACAGCGCCCGACGTCACCATCACGCGCCAAGTGCTGACCGAACCCGGCGCCGGCACCGACATCCGAACCTGGGCGCAGCTCGGCGACGGCACGCCGCTCGTCACCGCCATGCGCCAAGAGAAGGGCTGGATCATCCTCTTCCACGTCACCGCGAACACCGCCTGGTCGTCGCTGCCCATCTCCGGCCTCTTCGTCGACATGCTCCGCCGCACCGTCGCGCTGTCCTCCGGCGTCACCGGCGACGACCCCGCCGCGAGTGCCGCGTTGGGCCCACTGGTTCCAGCCGAAACGCTCGACGGGTTCGGCCGCCTCGGCGCACCCGCAGCCTCCGCGCTACCGATGCGCGCCGCAGAGTTCGACGGCGTCCCACCGGGACCGCAGCACCCGCCGGGTTTCTACGGCGACGGCGGCGTGCGCCGCGCGTTCAACCTTTTCAAGGCCGACGCTGCCTTGAAACCCTTGCCGCCGCTGCCGGCCGGTGTCGAGCTTGCAACATTTGGCTTGCGCCAGGCGCTTGAGCTTAAATACGTGCTGATGGCTTTGGCGATTGCATTGGCGCTCATCGACCTCGTCGCAGGATTGATCCTGCGCGGCCTCGTCGCCGTGCCGCGCCTGCCCGTGCGCGCGGCAACGACGGCGCTCGTCGCTTTCGCGCTCCTCGTGCCGCAAGTTCACGACGTCCGCGCCGACGACGCGTACGCAATGAAAGCCTCGCTCAACTATCGCTTGGGCTACGTGCTCACCGGCGACCCGGAAGTCGATGCGATGAGCCGCGCCGGCCTCAAAGGCCTGACCCGCATCCTGAAGGAACGCACCGCCGTCGAACCCGGCGAGCCGATGGCCGTCGACATCGAGTCCGACGAGATCGCGTTCTTCCCGCTCCTCTATTGGCCGGTGACGACCGGCCAAGCGCAACTCTCCGCTCGCGCGCTGGACAAGGTCGACACCTTCATGCGCAACGGCGGCACGATCGTCTTCGACACGCGCGACCAAGACACCGCGCTCCCGCTCACCACCGGCCGCACGGCAAGCGGATCGCAGATCCTGCGCCGCATGCTGTCGGGCCTCGACATCCCGCCGCTCCAACCGCTGAATCAAGAACACGTCCTCACGCGCGCATTCTACCTGCTGCGCGAATACCCCGGCCGCTGGGCCTCGGGCCGCGTCTGGGTCGAAGCGCAGAACGCCGCGACCGATGGCCAAGCCGCCGCGACCACCGCCTCCGACGGCGTCTCGCCGATCATCGTCGGCGGCGCCGATTGGGCCGCCGCGTGGGCCGAAGACGACCAAGGCCGCCCGCTCGCCGCCGTCGTGCCCGGCGGCGACCGTCAGCGCGAGATCGCGATGCGCTTCGGCGTCAACCTCGTGATGTACACGCTCACCGGCAACTACAAGACCGATCAGGTCCACGTCGAACACATCCTCGAACGCTTGGGGCAATAACCCATGGCGCTCGACGTCGTCTTCGTCCCCCATCTGCCGCTGATCTGGATTCTGGTCCTAACGGTGTTCTGCGTCGCCCTTGTCGGCGCAGCGCTTCTGCTGCGCGCACCCGGCGCATGGTGGCGCGCAGCCGCCATGCTCGGCGCTCTGCTCGTGCTGGCGAACCCCGCGATCGTCGAAGAGGAACGCAAAGGCCTGCCCGACGTCGCCGTCATCGTCGCCGACCAAACGCAAAGCCAAGCGATCGGCGACCGCTCCAAAACCGTCGACGATACCGTGACGAAGCTGCGCGAAAAACTGGAGCAGCAAAAAGACCTCGACGTCCGCGTCATCACCGTCACCGAAGACCGCCGCAACGCGCGCGAGGGCGGCACCTCGCTCTTCGGCCCGCTCGCCGACGCCTTCGCCGACGTGCCCTCCGACCGCATCGCCGGCGCCATCCTCGTCACCGACGGCCAAGTCCACGACGTCCCGGCAAGCGCCGCCGCCAAACCCACCTACCCGCTGCACGCGCTCCTCACCGGCCAGCCCAACGAGAAGGACCGCAAGCTCACCGTCGTGCAGGCCCCGCGCTACGGCATCGTGGGCGAGCCGCTGAAATTCACCGTCCGCGTCGACGACTTCGGCATCGAAGGCCAAGCCCAAGCCGAACTCACCATCCGCATCGACGGCAAAGTCACCGCGCTTGAAACCGCGCGCACCGGCGAAGACACACCGCTCGACATCACGTTGCCCCACGGCGGCGAGAACGTGATCGAAATCGAAGCCAGCGCCGGCCCCAGCGAACTCACGCTCCTGAACAACCGCGCCGCCGTGGTGACGAACGGCGTGCGCGATCAGCTGCGCGTCCTCCTCGTCTCCGGCGAACCGCACGCCGGCGAGCGCACGCTGCGCAATCTGCTCAAGGCCGACCCGTCGGTCAGCCTCGTCCACTTCACCATTCTGCGCCCGCCGGAAAAACAAGACGGAACGCCCGTCGAAGAACTGTCGCTCATCGCCTTCCCGACACGCGAGCTCTTCGACGAGAAGCTGAACGAGTTCAACCTCATCATCTTCGACCGCTATCAGCGCCGCGGCGTCCTGCCCCTCGCCTACTACGAAAACGTCGCGCGCTACGTCGAAAACGGCGGCGCATTGCTCGTCGCCTCAGGCCCGGAATTCTCCGAACCGCTCAGCCTCTACCGCTCGCCGCTCGCGTCCGTGCTGCCGGCCGAACCCGTCGAACGCGTGATCGAGCAAGGCTACAAACCGCGCCTCACCAGCGCCGGCGAACGCCACCCGGTGACCGCAGGCCTGCCCGGCGCGAACACCAAAGACAAAGACCCGACCTGGGGCCGCTGGTTCCGCCTCGTGCAGGCGACGGTGCTCGGCGGCCAAACGCTGATGAGCGGCCCGGAACAACAACCGCTCCTCGTCCTCAATCGCGTGCAACAAGGCCGCGTCGCGCTGCTGCTCTCCGATCACGCGTGGCTCTGGACGCGCGGCTACGAAGGCGGCGGCCCGCAAGCCGAACTTTTGCGCCGCCTCGCGCACTGGCTGATGAAGGAGCCCGATCTCGAAGAGGAACGCCTGACCGGCACGATCAGCGGCGACCGCCTCATCGTCACGCGCCGCACGATGGCCGAACGCGCGAGCCAAGTCGAAGTCACCTACCCGACCGGCCGCGTCGAAAAAGTGAACCTGACGCCGACCGCCGACGGCGCCTTCTCCGGCACGATCAAAGCGGAAGAGATGGGCCTCTACCGCCTGCGCGACGGAAATTTAAGCGCCGTCGCCGCGGCAGGCCCGTTGAACCCGCGCGAACTTTCCGACGTACGCGCGACGGACAAAATTCTAAAGCCCATCACCGACGCGGCCGAAGGCGGCATCCACTGGATCAAGCGCGACGGCATTCCCGAAATCCGCCGCACCAAACCCGGCCGCGCCGCCGCAGACGCGAATTGGATCGGCCTGCGCGCCAACGAAGCCTACGCGGTGGCCTCAACGCGCCAAACCCCGCTGTTCCACCCGGCGTTAGCGCTGGTGCTCATCATCGGTGGACTCATGTTAGGCTGGCGCCGCGAAGGCCGCTGAGAACAGCCGTTTACCGAACCCCGCGTCAATCCGCCGACCGACCGCACGCCCCAAAAAGGCTACGAGGCGGCCAACAGCCAAACGAGTAAAACCGATGAAAAAGAAAAAGGGCCTCGCCGCCCCCTACGCCCAATTGACCAAGGACATCCGCTTCGAAGGCACCTACGAAGTCTTCGTGCCGGTCCCCGAACGCATCAAGCCTCACCGCGTCCCGCTGCAATTCGAATCGGAAGCCGCCGCCCAAAGCTGGATCCACAGCCCCGAAGGCGAAGACGCCATCGCCCAAATCCTCACCGCCGCCGTCGCGTAGTCAACGCACGTTTACCACCGGCGGGCCTGCCCGCCGAAGCCTTGGGCGAAGGCGGGAACGAAACCGGGCCTGTGATCGTTTGTTCCTGGTGGGAGTGCCGAATGCTTTGCGCACGTGCGCGCTAAGGCCGGCACTCATAGGAGCCCGACATGGATCTCACGACCCTTCTCGTTATCGTGATTGTCGTTCTTTTGCTTGGCGGCGGCGGCTATTATGGCCGTGGACGCTGGTACTAGACGAAGCACACCCGGGCGCCGCTTGTTCTGACAAGGCGGCGCCGCCCCGTTCTTAACGCGAGACGCACCGCCTGCTAAAACCTCCGCGCACCAACGCGCGAGGATCAGCAGGCCCATGCCCCACCGCACCATCGACACGCAGACGCAAGATCTCCTCGCCCATGTCGAGGACGGCGTCGCGACGATCACCATGAACCGCCCTGAGCGCCGCAACGCGCTCTCCGCGGCGATGCTCGAAGCCCTCGCGCGCACCCTCGCCGACTGCGAAACCGCAACCGACGTCGGTGCCGTCCTGCTCACCGGCAGCGGCGGCGCGTTCTGCGCCGGCGGCGACGTGAAGGGCATGGCGGAAGCGAACGCCGGCGGCCAACCGCTCGACATCGACACCCGCATCCACCGCCAACGCCTCAGCCAGCGCAACACCGCCGGCCGCCTCTACGAAATGCCGAAGCCCACGATCGCCGCCATCCCCGGCGCCGCCGCCGGCGCGGGCCTTAGCCTCGCACTCGCCTGCGACCTGCGCATCGCCGCCGACAGCGCGGTGATGACGACGGCCTTCGCGAAGGTCGGCTTCTCCGGCGACT
>JAWXBY010000126.1:0-51735 GCA_034440355.1 Alphaproteobacteria bacterium | reverse complement strand
TTTCGCGCGCGCGAAATGGCGGAAGCTTGCTCTTCGCCCCACCGTGTGCACATGTCGAAACCGTGACGCGATCGGGGGCAAGTGCATGAACATCTTCACTTTCGGTATAGTTCTGACCGTCCTGACCGCGATCCCGGTGATCGTGCAGCTTCGCCGCCACCCGCGCGGCCTGGTCATCCTCTTCTTCGCCGAAATGTGGGAACGCTTCTCCTTCTACGGCATGCGCGGCCTGCTCATCTTCTATCTGACGCAGCATTTCCTGTTCGACGACAAGTTCGCCAACGGCATCTACGGCGCCTACGGATCGCTGGTCTATCTGCTGCCCCTCGTCGGCGGCTTCCTCGCGGACCACTATCTCGGCACGCGCAAGGCCGTCGCCTTCGGTGCGCTGCTGCTGGTCGCAGGCCACGCCACGATGGCGCTCGAAGGCCCGACGGCGACGCAAGTTCTAACGTACCAAAACACCGAATACGTCTTCGCCATCGAAGGCCGCGGCAGCGCCAGTCAACCACGCATCACGGTCGGCGACGCAAGTTATACCGTCGGCGCGTCCAGCGACGGCGGCCTCCAAATCAAAGACATGCCCGCAGGCGGCGTCCTCCCCGCCACATTGCCCAAGGGTTCTTTCGAACTGTCGGTCAAAGGCCGCGACCCGATTTACACAGGCATCTTCTTCCTCGCGCTGTCGCTGATCGTAATGGGCGTCGGCTTCTTGAAACCCAACATTTCGACGCTCGTCGGACAACTCTATCCCAATCAAGCCGACCCGCGCCGAGACGCAGGATTCACGCTCTATTACTACGGCATCAATCTGGGCTCGTTCTGGGCCGCGATCCTGTGCGGCTGGCTGGGCCAAGAGATCGGCTGGTGGGCGGGCTTCGGCGCCGCCAGCATCGGCATGGCGATCGGCTATGTGGTTTTCGTCCTCGGCAAGCCGATGCTCGACGGCAAAGGCGAACCGCCCGATCCGGTGAAGCTGAAGAAACCGGTCGCCGGGATCAGGCTGGAGTGGCTGCTCTACATTTTGACGCTCGCCGGCATCGGCGTGGTGTGGCTGTTCGTCCAGCGCTTCGAGTTCGTCGGCTACGCCCTCGCCGTCGGCTCGATCGGCGTCCTCACCTACATCTTCTACTTCATGGCGACGCAGTGCACACGCGTCGAGGCCGGACGCATGTTGCTGGCGCTGGCGCTCATCTTGTTCTCCGTCATCTTCTTCACGCTGTTCAATCAGGCGGGCTCGTCGCTGAACCAATTCGCGCAGCGCAACGTCGACCTCAACGTCCTCGGCACCGCGATCACGCCGGCCCAAACCCAGTCGTTCAACGCGGGCCTCATCCTGATCCTGGCGCCCATCTTCGCCGCATTGTGGGCCTTCCTTGAACCGCGCCACCTCGACCCGAACGCGCCGGCGAAGTTCGGTCTCGCGCTGCTGCAGATCGCCGCGGGCTTTGCCGTCCTCGTTTGGGGCGCCGAGAATTTCGTCGGCCCCGAATTCCGCGTGCCCATGGTCTTCCTCTTCGTCATGTACATCTTTCACACCACGGGCGAACTCTGTCTCTCACCCGTCGGCCTCTCGCAAATGACGAAACTCTCGCCGGCAGCGACGGTCGCGACCATCATGGCGACGTGGTTCCTGGGCTCGGCCTGGGCGGGCTACGCGGGCGCATTGATCGCGCAGCTCACGGCCGCACCGACAGTCGCCGGCCAAGTCCTCGACCCCGGCGCCGCGCTCCAAAACTACATCACCGTGTTCACGAACGTGGCGATATGGGGCGCGGCCTTAGGCATCGGTGTACTGATCCTGTCGCCGTTCCTCGGCCGCCTCGATCGCGCCTCCGACCGGGCCGCAGACAAGGCCGCGCTGAATCCCGCCCCAGGCGAGTAGCCTGAGGCGCTTGCGCACAATCACTAGTGGTTTGTGACGTCAGACCACAACAAAAGAGAGTCTGCCCACCAAACTGGATCGGCGTTAAACTGGCCGTCTGGGAAATGGTTCGGAAGCATGACGCCGCAAAGGTGCGCGCTTCCATCGGTGTCGTACACATGGGGGCTCCATCATGAAGACGAGGACTCTTCTTCTAGGCGCCGTCGCGTCCATCGCGCTGACCGGCACCGCGAACGCGGGCCACTTCAAGGGCTGGTACATCGGCGTCGAAGCCGGCGCGAACTGGATCGACGACGCCGACGCGAACATCCTGATCGATCTCGGCACCGAAATCGGCACGACCACGACGAATGCCGAGCTTGAGTTCGAAACCGGCTGGGCCGCTCTCGCGACCGTGGGATACGCATTCGAGAACAGCTGGCGCCTCGAAGGCGAACTCGGCTACCGCGCCAATGATTTCAGCTTAGGCAGCGCCGAAGTGACCGAATGGTCCTTCATGTTCAACGCGCTCTACGACTTCGACCTGTCGCCGTCGATGACGTTCTCCCTCGGCGGCGGTGTCGGCTACGACGACGCGACCGTGAAGTTGCCGGGCTTCGAAGACTCCGAAGGCAACTTCGCCTATCAGGGCATCGCCGGCCTGAACTACGCGTTGGGCAAGCGCACCGACCTGACGCTGACCTATCGCTACCTTATCATCGACGATCCGGAGTTCGACTTCTCGGCGCCCCCGATCAGTATCGGCTACGACATCGATAGCGTCAGGAAGCATTCGCTGACCATCGGCCTGCGCTATGACCTCGCGCCGGACGAAGAACCGATCGTCGAAGCGCCGCCACCCCCTCCGCCGCCTCCGCCACCGCCGGTGAAGAGCTACATCGTCTTCTTCGGTTTCGCGAAGTGCAACATCACGTCCGAAGCGGACACCGTGCTAAGCGAGGCGGCAAACGCGGCAAAGTCGCAAGGCTCGGCGTCGGTGAAGATCGTGGGCCATACCGACACGGTCGGCTCGCCGAAATACAACCAGCGCCTCTCCGAATGCCGCGCCAACGCCGCCAAAACGAACCTGGTGTCGAAGGGGATTTCCGACAGCGCCATCTCGACGACCGGCAAAGGCGAAACCGAACTTCTCGTCCAAACCGGCGACAGCGTCAAAGAACCGCAAAACCGCCGCGCCACGGTCGATCTGGAGTAACAAAAGTCACACAGTCTAGTTAGGGGGCGGGGCGCAAGCTCCGCCCTTGCCGTTTACCGCTATGCCCGGCCATATTGTGCCGGGATTTTCGGGGGATGAACTCATGACGCCGTCGCGCGCCGCGCACGCCTTGCTTTTGGCGCTCTGCATGATTTTCGGGACGGCCGCTGCAGCGTCCGCACAAGTCCCGTTCGAAACCTTCGCCGCGAAACAAGCGATGGGAACGCCGCGAATTTCCCCGAACGGCAAGCACATCGCGGTCGCGACGCGCAAAGGCAAAGAAGAGAAGGTTCTAGTTTACGACATCGACGCGCCGGGCACGACGCTCGTCGGCCACGACATCCCCAAGGATCTCCAAATCGATTGGGTCGATTGGGCGAACGACGACCGCGTCTTGATCGGCGTCTCCAAGCCGCAGACCGAACGCTGGTACGGCACGACCTACGACACGTCGCTGTCGCGCGTGATCGCCGCCAACCGCGACGGCACCAACCCGCGCGTGCTGCTGAAGAACACCCGCAAGATGCGGGATAATCCGCGGCTGTCGGGCGTTCTCGGCCACGTGCCCGGCGATCCCAATTCCGTCTTGATGGCGGCCAACGACGGCGACGGCAAGTTCAGCGTCTTCCGCGTCAACGTCAACGACGGCAAAACCGAAATCGTCCAGCGCGGCAACGTCAACACCTTCACCTGGCTGGTCGACACCAAAGGCGATCCGCGCATTCGCGTCGACTTTCGCCCACGCACCGATCGCGTCGAGATCTACGCCCGCAAGAGCGGCACGGCCGACGACTACGAAAAGATCTACGACTACGGCCCGCGCGACATTCCGACCTTCGAGATCGCAGGCTTCAGCGAGCAAGACGACACCGCCATCGTCGTCGCCCGCCACGGCAACGACCGCGCGGCGCTCTACGAGTACAATCTAAACACCCGCACGATCGGCAAGCCCATCTTCCAGCATCCGGTTGTCGAAGTCGGCGAACCTGTCGGCGGCCCGATCAACGATCCGTACACCGGCAACCTTGCGGGCATCTACTACGCCGAGGACACGATCAAATATCACTACATCGATCCGGCGCTCGCCGCGATCCAGCAAAACCTGCAAGCGACGTTCAGCGACAGCGCCGCAGTGGGCGCGTTCGGCTGGTCGACGGATCGAAGCAAGTTCGTCGTCGTGACGCGTGGCCCGCAAGATCCGGGCGCGTACTATCTCTACGACCCGGCAAAGAACCATGCCTCGCTGATCGGCCGCGCGCATCCCGACATCCCGGCTGCCGAGTTGGGCGAAACGCTCATCGTCAAATACAAGGCTCGCGACGGAACGAAGATCCCGGGCTACCTCACACTGCCGCCGGGCAAAGGCGGCAAGAACTTGCCCTTGATCGTCATGCCGCACGGCGGGCCTGAGGTTCGCGACATCGTTGGTTACGATCCGTGGGCGCAAGGCCTCGTCAATCGCGGCTACGCGGTGTTCCAACCGAACTTCCGCGGCTCAGGCGGTTACGGCAAAGGGTTTGCCGAAGCCGGTCACCGCCAGTGGGGCCGCCTGATGCAGGATGACGTCACCGACGGCGTCAAAGCGCTCATCGCCGACGGAACGGCCGACGCGAACCGCATCTGCATCGTCGGTGCGAGCTATGGCGGTTACGCCGCGCTCGCCGGCGGTGCCTACACACCCGACCTCTACAAATGCGTCGTAGCGGTCGCCGGCGTCAGCGATATTCCCGCGATGCTCGACGAGGAAGAAAAGCGCTTTGGCCTCGAGTCCTCCGTCTATAATTACTGGGTCAAACGCCTGGGCGATCCGAAGGTGGATCTCGCGCAGATGCAGTCGGTGTCGCCCGCGCTTCAAGCGCAGAACTTCAAGGCGCCGGTACTGCTGATCCACGGCTTCGACGACGACATCGTGCCCATCGACCAAAGCCGGCGCATGGACAAGGCGCTGAAGGCGGCGGGCAAGAAGGTCGAGTTCATCGAAGTCAGCAAGGAAGGCCACCACTTCTCAAAGCCCGAGAACCTGCTCAAGCTGATCGCCGAGACGGAAAAGTTCGTCTCCGCCCATATCGGAAAGTAAGCGCAAGGGCGCTACTGCTGTTGTTGTTGCTGTTGGACCTCGAACGGGTCCGCGCCCGTGCGCAAGATGCTGCGCGACATCGGCCGCACGACGCGCAGGAAGTCGTCGCGCCGCCGCGGCGTCTGCGCGGGACGCACGGTCACCGCGACCGCGAGTTCGCTGTTCGCCGGCCCCTTGAACACGCCGCGCACCGGCGGCACGTCGTCGTAATCGCGCCCGATCGCGACGCGAATATGCCGCTCGCCCGCGATCACGTTGTTCGTCGGATCGAACCCGATCCAGCCATGCGGCGGAATGAATGCCTCGACCCAAGAATGCGTCGCATCGGCAGCCGAACGATCGCCCGCGTCGCGCTTGGTGAACAAATGGCCCGACACATAACGCGCCGGAATGCCCCACCCGCGCGCCGCCGCCAGCATGATGTGCGAGAAATCCTGGCACACGCCTTTGCGCTTCTCGAGCGCGACGTCGATCGGCGAATCCACTTCCGTCTCTTCCGGCGCATAAGCGAACGCGTCGAACAACACCCGCGTCAACCGACGCAGCGTCGTCATCGGATCGTCGAACTTCGTGAGGCCGCGCTCTTTCAGAAAATCCGCGAGCGCCGGCGTCGCGCGCGCCACGCCGCGATCTTCCAGCATGTCGAAATGCTCGCCACGAATCTGATCGGTGTCGAGCGCAGCCCAAGCCGAAGCATCGACCCACTCGGGCGGCGCCGGCATCGGATAGGTCTCGACCTCGGCGTCGGCTTCGACCGTCAACTCCTGATGCACGCCCGGCACGTCGAAGTGATAGACCGCATTGCCGAAGTGATCCGTGTAGGCCTGCAGTCCCGCGCGCGGATGCGTCGCCACCTGAAACGACTGCAGGCGCTGCGCGCCGTCGCTCTTCGGCTGCATGAACAGCTGCATCACGCTCTCGCGCACCGGCGCGTCATAGCGGTAACGGGTCACGTGTCGGATCGTGTAGAACATCGCCTCTATCCCGGCAGCAATTCGTCGACGCTATAGCCGACATAGGCGTCGAACACCGCTTGATGGATCTGCTTGCAGGTCTCCTGCGTCGAACGCAGGAAGCCGTCGATGTCGCCCGCCAGCAACTCGTCGACCTGTCCATAATCGAGACTGGCCTTCAACCGCCCTGCCAAACGCTCCGCCTGCACGCGCCGCGTACTCGACCCGCCGGCGCCCAGATGCCCAAGCTCCTCCTGCACGCGGTCGACGGAGAAGCGGATCGAATGCGGAAACTCGGAATCGAAAATCAAGAACTCGGCGATCTTCGCCGGCCGCACATCGGCGGTGTAAACCTTGCAGTACGCCTCGAACGCCGTGCACTGCTTCAAGAGCGTGATCCACTCGAAGTAGCGCGGCGCCCGCACAGGCACCGGCACGTCGTCCGGCAAACTGCCGAAGTGCAGGTCGAGCAGGCGGCTCACCAAATGCGTCCGTTCGATGTGCCGGCCAAGCTGGATGAAATGCCAACCCTCGCCGTGGCGCATCGTCGAATCCGTAATGCCCGCAAACAGCAGCAGGTCGTTGACGATGCTCTGAAGGAAAGGAACGGGCTGCGCACCCCACGCATGCTGAACGTCATGCGCGTGCAGCTTGAGGTGCAGCTTGTTCAGCTCCTCCCACATCTCAGTCGATATCAACTCGCGCACCTGCCGTGCGTTGTCGCGCGCCAGGCGGATGCTGGTCATGATGCTGGAAGGATGCGCCTTGTCGAGCGTCAGCTGCCGCGCGATGTCGATCGGTTGCCCTTCCGGCGCCTCCGTCATCGGCCACGCCAGCGCACCGACGACGCGGATCCACGCCTCACCGGCGTCTTCCTGCGTCTGATCGAGCATCGCTTCGAGCTTGACGGACAGCACGCGCGCGCTGTGCTCCGCCCGCTCCATATACCGTGCGGTCCAGTAGAGCGCGTCGGCGACGCGCGACAGCATCCCGGCGCTGCTCACCCGACCACCCACGTGTCTTTCGACCCGCCGCCTTGGCTCGAGTTGACGACCAAGCTGCCGCGCTTCAACGCCACGCGCGTGAGCGCCCCCGGCACCAACCGCGTTTTCTTGCCCGTCAAAATATACGGCCGCAAATCGACATGCCGCGACTCGATACCCGAGCCGATGCAACAAGCCGACGTCGAAAGCTGGATCGTCGGTTGCGCGATGTAGTTCGCAGGATCGGCCTTCACCTTCTCCGCAAACGCCGCGCGTTCGGACGCGCTCGCATGTGGCCCGACAAGCATCCCATACCCGCCGCTCTCGCCGACCGCCTTCACAACCAACGTGTCGAGATTGGCGAGCACATGCTGCAAAGCCTTCGGCTCGCGGCAACGGAAGGTCTCAACGATGCCGATCAAAGGCTCTTCGCCGAGGTAGTACTTGATGATCGCCGGCACGTACGAATAGACGGCCTTGTCGTCGGCAACGCCCGTTCCCATCGAGTTCGCGATGACGACGTTGCCCGCACGATAGGCGTTCATCAAACCGGCAAGACCCAAAATGGAATCGTGGCGGAACGCCAGCGGATCGATGAAGTCGTCATCCACACGGCGATAAATGACATCGACGCGCTTTACGCCCGACGTCGTGCGCATATAGACGACGTTGTCGTGCACCAGCAGATCGCGGCCCTCGACAAGCTCGATGCCCATCTGCCGCGCCAAGAACGCGTGTTCGTAATACGCCGAGTTGAAAATGCCCGGCGTCAGCAGAACGATCCGCGGCTCGTCGCGGAACCCGATCGCCAACTCCTTCAACGTCGTCAGCAATTCCTGCGCATAATTGTCGATCGGCCGCACGCTGCAAGCGCGATAGAGATCGGGGAACGCACGCCGCACCACCTCGCGGTTCGCCAGCATGTACGACACGCCCGACGGCACGCGCAGATTGTCTTCCAGAACGACGAAGCTGCCGTCCTCGCGACGGATAATGTCCGTACCGCAAACGTTGACGTACGCATCGAGCGGCACCTGCACGCCGCGCATCTGACGCAAATAGTGCTTCGATCCGTAAACGAGATCGCGCGGCACGATACCGTCGTTCAGAATTTTGCCGTCGTTGTAAACGTCCTTGAGGAACATGTTCAGCGCCGTGATGCGCTGACGCAATCCGGTCTCAAGCTTGTCCCACTCGGCGCCCGGAACGATACGCGGCAGAAGATCGGTCGGGATGATCTTCTCCGTCGCCTCTTCGTTACCATAGACGGTGAAGGTGATGCCTTGATGCAGGAACGATTGCTCGCACGTTTGCTGACGGCGCACGAGCTCTTCGGCCGGCAACATCGTCAGCGCTTCATAGAGACCCGCCGCATGCGGATGCGGCGTACCATCGGCGGTGAACATCTCGTCCCATGCGGCGCCCAGCACATAGTCGGCGAACGGTTTGTCTTGTCCCGGTCGCGCGCGATTGCTCACGATCGTCGGACGTACGCGCGCGCTGGCTGGTTCCATACGGACGAAATTCTCCCCTTAGCTGACTTAGAAGAAGGCAACGGCGACCCGCACAACGTCAACCATATCTCTTGCTCATTTCTTGGGCACTAATGCCCGATGCGCGGCCGCCAAAACGCCTTTCGCTGCACAGCAGCATTTGTCCTCTTGACATACACTAGAACCATTCTAATTATTACTCGCACACACGGCGGGGAGCCGTTTTATTTACCAACAGACTGATTTCTAAGGAGAATTGCATGCTCGGCGTCGGCCAGAAATTCCCGGACTTTGACTTGAAAGCGGTGGTCTCGACCGACCCCAAAACTGCGTTCCGTAACATCGGAACCAACGACGACACCGGCAAGTGGAAGGTCGTTTTCTTTTGGCCGAAGGACTTCACTTTCGTCTGCCCGACCGAGATCGCGGCGTTCGGCAAGCTGAACGGTGACTTCAAGGACCGCGACGCGGTGCTCTACGGCGCCTCGACCGACACGGAGTTCGTCCACCTCGCCTGGCGCCAGACCCACCCGGATCTGAAGAACCTGCCCTTCCCGATGCTCGCCGACACGAAGCGTGAGCTCACCGTCGCGCTCGGCATTCTGGATCCGGACGAAGGCGTGGCGCAGCGCGCGACCTACATCGTCGATCCGCAAGGCATCATCCGCTTCGCCTACGTCACGGATCTCAGCGTCGGCCGCAACCCGCAGGAAGTCCTTCGCGTGCTCGACGCGTTGCAGACCGACGAACTCTGCCCGTGCAACTGGAAGAAGGGCGACGACGTCCTGAAGGCGGCTTGAGCGATGACGTTCGAGGATCTGAAGAACGCGCTGCCTGAGCCGGCAAAGGACATCAAACTCAATCTGTCCTCGCTCGCGAACGAAAGCGCGCTGACGGAAATGCAGCGCGCCGGCACCTTCGTCGTCTCCGCGATCGCTGCGCGCAACACGGAAGTGTTGCGTGCGGTGCTGGCCGAGTTCGCGCCGAAGCTGACCAAGGACGAACTCGCGGCCGCGCAGTCCGGTGCGGCGATCATGGCAATGAACAACGTCTACTACCGCTTCACGCACCTCGCCTCGTCGCCGGACTATCGGCAGATGCCGGCGAAGCTGCGCATGAACGCGATGGCGAAGCCGGGAACGGACAAGGCGACGTTCGAACTCTGGTCGCTCGCGGTCTCGGCCGTCAACGGCTGCGGCATGTGCATGGACAGCCACGAGAAGATCCTGCGTGAGCACGGCGTCTCGGCGGAAGCGATCCAAGCCGCCGTCCGCATCGGCGCCGTCATCCATGCCGCCGCGACGGTCCTCGACGCCAACGAAGCCTTCGCAGAAATCGGCGACATCACCCGCGCCGCCGCCTGAATTCGCATTCCCTGCCCTCGCCCCGCTTTCTCTCCTCAGGGACGAGGGAAACTTCAAACCGCCGGCTCGCAAGGGTCGGCGTTTTTTTGTGCGGGCTGTCACGTTGCGACGGTGGTCACACCCCTGTCCGGTTAAGTTCCGCGACCCTCTGGAACAAGCCCGTCCCGAATTCCCAAATGTCACGCCTCAGCAAAAGAGGCTCCAATGCCCTCCTCCAACCCCGTCAAACAAATCCTGGTCGCGGCCGGTCTGACACTCACGCTCGCCGCCTGCGACAGCGAAGCCAAATCGTCCGAGCAAGTTCAGGTCAAACGCGGCGAGTACATGACCACGGTCATGGGCTGCGGCGACTGCCACACGCCGGGCTACTTCTTCGGCAAGCCCGACGAGAGCCAGAAACTCGCAGGCAGCGATGTCGGCTTCTTCATCCCGAACCTCGGCTATTTCTACGGCCGCAACCTGACGCCCGACAAAGAAACCGGCCTCGGCAATTGGAGCGACGACGAAATCGTGAAAGCGATCCGCGCCGGCGAACGCCCCGACGGCCGCATCCTGTCCCCGAACATGCCGTGGCGCAGCTTCGCAAGCCTCAGCGACGAAGACGCCTACGCCATCGCGGCGTATCTACGCACCCTAAAGCCCGTGCGCCGCGAAGCGCCGCCGCCGACCGGCCCGAACGACGTAGCACCAGCGCCCTTCCTTGCCGTAACGATGCCGCCGTCTAAGTCGGCCGCCGCCGCGCCGCAATAGCCCCGCACTGCCGTTTGCAGCTTGCCTCCCCGCGCGCGCGTCCCCATAAAGTCGCGCGTGCGTTTTGGCGCTGGTTGGGGGCTTCAGTGGTTGTGTGGCGTGCGATAGCCGGCGCGGGAACGGCGATGCGATTCTGGATCCTGAATCTGCCGACCCTTCTACGCCTCACCTGGTTCCCGTTGGCGCTGCTCGCCGCCACGTCCTACTACTGGGCTCACTGGAACAGCCTCACCGAAATCGCACTCATCGAATCGCGCGAAAACCCCGCCGCTGCAAACGGCATCGTCTTTCTCCCGCTGCAGCAGACGTTGGACGGCGTTCTCATCTTTCTGACGCTGCAGCTCATCGCACTGTCGGCCGCCGCCGTGGCCGTGCATCGCTTCATCGTCAAGGGCGAGCGCCAGCGCGGGGAATTCTTCGCCTTCGCGTTCGGCAAACACGAACGCGCCTACTTCGCCATGGGCGTCATCGCCTACGCGCTCATGATCGCGCTCATCGCCGGCCAATATGCAGCCCAGCTCACCTGGCCGGAGATCAACGCCGACACGATCATCAGCGTCGCCAAACCGTACGCCGAACTTGGCCCCTGGGTCCTGTCGATGTTCGCATTCCCCGGCGAACTACCGATCTTCGAGATGCCGCCGTTGAACTACGCACTTTGGGCCGCTCTCGTCATCGCAACCTTCGCGCTCATCATCCGCGTCGCGCCGTGGCCAGCGCTCGCCGCAACCGAAGACGCGCCGTTCAGCCACACGCTCACCCTCACCCACGGCCGCACGCTCACGACCGTCGTCTATTTCACGACCATCGCCGCCATTGCAGCGATCGCGATCGCGCTCATGAGCCTCGCCGGTCTCTCAAGCCTCGTCGCCGCCGGCTATCAAGACCTCGGCGGCATCCTCGGCAGCATCGCGGGCAGCGGCGCAAGCGCGCCGCGCCACCCGAACATCGAAATCCAAGGCGTGATCGACGGCCGCCATCTCGCTTTCTACCACGAGATTGCGCGCTTCATCTCAGGGCTCGTCGGCACCACGCTCGGCGCGACGATCATCAGCCATCTTTATCTGACGCTGCGCAACGAACCGCCGGCCTAAGCCGTCGCGCCGGCCGTCTGGCGCCGCCACGTCGCGGGCGGCACGCCGAGCTCGCGCTTGAAGGCGCGCGTGAAAGCGGCCTCGGACTCGTAGCCGATATCGAACGCGATCTGCCCGATCGACAGGCGCCCGTCGCGCAGCTTGTGCGTCGCGATCTGCATCCGCCAATTCGTGAGATACTTCATCGGCGGCTGCCCGATCAGCGTCGTAAACCGCTCCGCAAACGCCGAGCGCGAGAGATTGACCGCCTGCGCAAGCTCGTCGGCCGTCCACTGCCGCGCGACCTGCGTATGCATTAACGCCAGCGCCTTGCCGATCGCCGGGTCGCGCAACCCCGCGAGCCAACCCGTCGACTCCTCAGGCAACGTCGCCACATAGCGGCGCACCGCCTCCACGAACATCAGCTCCGACAGCTTCGCGATCACGGTCGCGCCACCGACGCGTCCGTCCGCAAGCTCGCGCGCGGCGAAAGCGAACGACTGCTTGATCCAATCGCCGCCGGGCGTCTCCTTGACGTTAAGCGTGATCAGCGGCGGCAACGCCGCCATGATCGGATTGTGCTGTGCGTCGCTGCCCAGATAGCCGCACACGATGTGCGTTTCCTCACCACCGCCGCCATGCGTCACCTGCGGAATGCCGAGCCCGGGCGTCGGCAGCACCACGTCGGCCGCGGGCATGGGCTTCAAGTCAAGGCCGCTGGCCAAGATGTGCACGTCGTTGCGCGGCAATAGCACGATTTCGCCGGATCTCAGCTCGATCGGCGGACCATCTCCGACGCGCGCAAGCAAACGTCCTTCGACCACGTAGTGAAAGCCGATCACCTGCGCAGGCGCGCGCGAATCGAGGAAAGGCTCGAAATCAGCGCCTTCCACGCGGCCCGCGATGCTCCACGGCGCGCTGAATTTGGCGTCGAGAAACACGCCGCCCACCAGGCGCACCACGCGCAAGACATCTGAAAGAGCGTCCATTGTGACGAACTCACATCGACCTGGCGTTTCGGTCAAGTGGTCCGGCGTCCCGGTCATTCAACGCGCGGACGCAAAGCCTTAGTTGATCGCCCCATGACGGGGCCGCTGTTGGTCTCGAGCCGACGGAAGGAAGTCCGAAAATGTCCACCGCAGAAACCCTCAAGGCCGAACCCAAGATCACCAACGGCGTCAACGTAACCGCCCTCTTCGACACCATCGCCGCCGTCAAAGGCAACGCCGAGATCGCGAAATTCAACTTCCGCCTCACCAACAAATGGATGGGCGGCGAGAAAAACCGCTCGACGATCAAGGAATTCACCGGCGCGCTCGAAGAGCATCGCACCGACGGCAAGTCTTTCGTCGCCGAGAACGGCGAGCACCAAGTCCTGCTCGGCGAAGACAAGGCGCCGAACCCGGTCGAATGGCTGTTGCACGCGCTGGTCGGCTGCATGACGACGACGACCGCCTATCACGCGGCATCGCGCAACATCGAGGTCGAATCGATCGAATCGCAGATCGAAGGTGATCTCGACCTGCGCGGCTTCCTCGGCATCTCGCCGGACGTCCGCAAGGGCTACAGCGCGATCCGCGTGCGCATGCGCGTGAAGACGAAAGCCGAACCCGCGACGATCAAGGCGCTGACCGCCATGTCGCCGGTCTTCGACGTCGTCTCGCGCGGCGTGCCGGTCGACGTGAAGATCGAAACCTACTGAAGCATGCTTGCGGCGGCGTCGAAAACCGGCGTCGCCGACAAATCCAAAGAGGTCCACCATGTTTGCGTTCGAATTCGACATCATCGAAGCGGAAACGGCAGCGGCAACCGATCAGGTCGTCGCGTTGCTGCGCGACTACAAACTTTGGCTCAGCCGGCGTTACGTCGCCGAGACGATGATCCTCGAAGAACACTTCGACGACAACGAGTGGCAGAGCGAACTGGCCGACCTCAAAGGCCACTACGGCGCACCCTTCGGCGCGATCCTGCTCGCGCGCGCCAACGGCGTCGCCGCAGGCTGCGTCATGCTGCGCGGCATCGGCGAAGACGTCGGCGAGGTGAAACGTCTCTTCGTTCGCCCGGCCTATCATGGCCTCGGCGTCGGCCGCGCGCTGTTGACCAGGCTCGCAAGCTTGGCGCTCCAGCGCGGGTACGAAACGCTGCGCCTTGAAACCGGCGCACGCCAAACGGAAGCGCAAAACCTCTACGGCTCGGCAGGCTTCCGCCGCATCGCGCCGTATTACGAGGTCACAGGCTGGTTCCAAGACAACATGCGGTTCTTCGAGGCGCCGACGCAAATCGTCGCCGCCGCCAACAGCGCACCGGCGCAACTGCACGTCGCGGCTTGAGAGAACCATCATGACGACGCCCCTTTGGGTCCTGCTCGCCTTCGCCATGTGGACGCTCGCCGTCCTCCTGGCCGGCATCGGCGTCCGCCGTTGGTCGCTGATCCTGACGGGCCGCGCCCAGCTGACCGACTTTCCGGCCGACATGCCGCACGGCACGCCCGCCTACCGCCGCGCCGTGCGCGCGCACGCGAACTGCGTCGAGAACCTGCCTGTCTACGGCGCCATCGCCGTGACGGCGTTCGCGGCCAATGCCCAAAGCAGCACGATCGATACCCTCGCGCTCTTCTTCATCGCGGCGCGCGTGTGCCAAACGCTCGTACACGTGGCTCTCGTCGAAACCAACGCGACGGTGATGATCCGCTTCCTGTTCTTCCTTACTCAAATCGTGGCGATGTTCTGGCTCGCCGCCGAGATCGCCCGTCACGCATCGCCTTGATAGATCCCCCCGAACAACGAAGGAACGACCATGACCTACCAATACAATTTCAAAGACGTCCTCGGCCGCGCCGAACGCATCACCTGGCGCGTCGAAGATCTTATCGGCGAAGGCAAAACGTTGGACTTCGCCAAACCCTTCATGCCCGAAAGCCTCGCGCGCGTCGAAGGCCTGGCATTCCTGTCGCCGGCTGAGAAGCGCATGCTCAACCAAATCCGCGGCCACGCTTACCTGTCGCTCTTCGGCGTGATCGAGGAGTTCATCCTGCCCTTCGTGCTCGACCACGCACGCCCGCTCATCAACGGCGAGGACTACCGCGCCCGCGCGTTCCTGGAGTTCGCCGGCGAGGAGGCGAAACACATCCACCTCTTCCGCTGCTTCAAGAACGAGTTCGTCAAGGGCTTTCACGTCGACTGCAAAGTCATCGGCCCGGCCGACGCCATCGCCAAGCACATCCTCTCGCATCACCCGTTGTCGGTTGCGCTCGCGATCCTGATGATCGAATGGACGACCCAACGTCACTTCCAGGATTCGATCCACGACGACGGCGCACTTGATCCGCAATTCAAGAACCTGCTGAAGCATCACTGGATGGAAGAGATGCAGCACGCCCAGCTCGACACGCTCATGTGCGAGATGATCGCGGACGGCATGACGCAGACGCAAATCGACGAAGCCGTCGACGGCTTCCTCAAGATCGGCGCCTTCATCGACGACGGCTTGAAACAGCAAACAGCTTTCGATCTCGATGCCCTCGAAGCGGCCGCCAATCGCAAGCTCAGCCAGCAAGAGCACGACGCGTTCATGACGGCGCAACATCAGGCGAACCGCTGGACCTATCTCGGCACCGGCCTGACGCACAAAAACTTCCTCGAAACGCTGGGCAAACTCAGTCCTGCGAAGCGAGCCATGATCGAAGGCGTATCCGGCACGTTTTGCTGAGCGTCAAGGCTTCAGCGCACGCGCTCTTGAGCAGAGAGGCCGCGCCACCTATCGTGTCCCCAAGCGCCGCGTCGCGCGCTTGGGAACTCTTGTATGCGTCGTGCGCCACCGGCTGATCCGGTCGATGTTTTTGCCAACATGCCGCTGAGCTTCAGCGGCGCGTCCGCGTGGCTGCAATCCCACTGGCCCGAGGTGCTGACCGCGCTGGTCTGGATCGTCGTCGCGCTCGCAGCAGGGGCTGCGATCTATCTTGGCCTAAAACTCGCCCGCGATCGTCTGGTCACACTTCTGCGCAACGACAAGGACCGCGCCAGCGTCTGGCGCTCGGTCGCCGCTTCCGTCGTCGCCAACACCTGGCGGGTCTCGTTCTTCGTCCTATCGGCTTCCGTCGCGGCCGCCATCTTGGGCCTCTCGCCCGCATGGTGGCGCGCCGTGATCGGCGCCACGCTGGTCGTGCAGGTCGGCCTATGGCTGGGCTCGTTCCTGCGCGAATTCGTCGCCCGCTATGCCGAGCGCAAGACCACCGACCGCAGCGCCCTCGCGAACGCGATGTCGCTGGTGCAGATCTTCATCAACGTCGCCGTCTGGTCGATCGTGGCCCTCGTGCTGCTGTCGAACATGGGCATGGACGTCACCGCGTTGGTCGCAGGGCTCGGCGTCGGCGGCATCGCGATCGGCCTTGCGGCGCAAAGCATCTTCGCCGACCTATTCGCCTCGCTCTCGATCATCCTCGACCGACCCTTCATGCGCGGCGACTTCGTCGTCTTCGGCGAACACATGGGCACGATCGAACGCATCGGCATCAAATCGACTCGCATCCGTTCGCTCTCTGGCGAACAAATCGTCGTGTCGAATTCCAACCTGCTGCAGGCGACGATCCGCAACTATCAGCTGCTCTACGAACGCCGCATCCAATTCAAACTCAACGTCAGCCACCGAACCCCGGTGGACAAACTCGCGCAGATTCCAGGCATCGTTCGCGACGCCATCACCAGCCGCAGCAAGACCCGCTTCGACCGCGGCCACCTGAAGGAATTCGGCGACTCGGCGCTGCTCTTCGAGTTCGTCTATTTCGTGCTTGATCCCGACTACAACGTCTACATGGACGTGCATCAGGAGATCAATCTGGCGATCCTGCGGGCGTTCGAAACCAACGACATCGATCTCGCCTTCCCGCAACCGAGCGTGATCGTCAACCCGCCCCAGCCCGCAGCGTCCAACACCTAGGCGACGGCGACGGCTCTTTGCGCCACGCTCAAATTGCGCGACGCCGGCAGCCGAATTGTCATGGTCGTGCCCGCGCCGACCGCGCTGTCGATGCACAACACGCCGCCATGCATCTCGATCAAACGCTTGGCGATCACAAGTCCAAGCCCGGTGCCTTCGAACTTGCGTGAAAGTCGTCCGTCGACCTGTAGAAAGGGCTCGCCCACGCGCGCAACATCCGCCGCGCTCATGCCGATCCCGGTGTCGCGGACGATGATGTCGACGCCACCGTCGCTCGCCGGCAGCGCCGCGATATCGACCCGCCCGCCGCGCTCCGTGAACTTGACCGCGTTCGACGCCAGATTGAGCAGCGTCTGTAGCAACAAGCGACGGTCCGCCCGCACGTTCTTCACTCCCGGATCGACGCTGCTGGACACGGTAACGCCCGTCTCCTCCGCCCGCGGCCGCACCATGCGATGGGCCGAGTCGATCAGATCGGATACCGAGGTCTCTTCCTCGTCCAGGCTGACCTTGTCCGCTTCGATGCGCGAAATATCGAGAATGTCGTTGATGACGCTCAAGAGATGTTGGCCGCTGTTATGGATGTCGCGCGCATATTCCTTGCGCCGCTCGTCGGTCAGCATGGCCTCGTCACTCTGCAGTAACTCCGAAAAGCCGATGATGGCGTTCAGCGGCGTCCGCAGCTCGTGACTCATGCTGGCGACAAAGCGCGACTTCGCCTGATTGGCCATCTCCGCCTTGAGCTTCGATTCCATCAGCTCAACGCGCGCGGCGTTGATATCGGTCACATCCTGCGTCGTGCCGATCATCTTGACCGGCCGCCCTTTCGCGTCGCGCTTCACTTCACCCAGTTGGTGCAAGACGCGCACCTCGCCGTTCGGCCACACGACGCGGTGGTCGTAGTCGCATGAGCGCCCTTCTTCGACGCCGCCGCGGATCGTGTCGCGCAAACGCGCACGGTCGTCGGGATGAACGATCGACAGGAATGCCTCCAACGTCGGCGCCGCCGCACCCGGCTCCAGCCCGACAAGGCGGAAGCAATGATCCGACCAGGACAGGTTGTTGGAACGGAAGTCCCACTCCCAACTGCCGATATTCGCAATGCGCTGCGCTTGCTCGAGCTGTTCGCGCACTTGCTGAGAAGCCTGCTCGGCCTTGACGCGCTCGGTGATGTCGACGGCCGATCCGATCACCTCGACAACGCGCCCCTCTCGGTCGCGCAGCGGTCCATGAATGACGTCGACGGTCAGGTACTCGCCCTCCGCCACGCGCACGACGTGATCGCCGCGCACGATCTCGCCCTGCGCCGCGCGCGCGATCGCGTCGCGAACCCCCGCCTGCACCTCCGGCGAGTGCGACCAATAATACGTGTCCCAAATCTTGCGGCCGATCATGTCCTTGCGCTTCAGACCGAACGCTTCAACGGCGGCCCGGTTCGCGTCGATGAGCGTCCCGTCGAGCGAAAACAGCCCGACAAACGTGAACATGCTGTCCAACATCTCGCGTTGCTTGCGCCGGCCTTCCTCTGCGTCCTCCTGCAAACGCACAAGCTCCGTCACGTCCTGGCAGATGCCGACCATCGTCAGCGGCTGACCGTCCGGTGAAAATTCGACTTCGCCTTGCGCGTTCAGCGTACGCACCTCTCCATCGGGAAGCACGACACGATGCTGAATCCGGTAAGGAACCCCCTGAAACATCGCCGACTGGAGCGACATCGCCAGGCGGTCGCGATCGTCCGGGTGAATGAGCCGGAGATAATTCTCGAACGTGGGTTCGAAGGCCACACCCATGCCGAACATACGGTAGACTTGGTCCGACCACGAAATCTTGCCGGTGCGAACATCCCACTGCCAGCTGCCCATGTTGCCGATGCGTTGCGCCTCGGCCAACATCGACTGACTGCGGGCGAGAGCCGCGCGCGTGTGTTCGGCGCGGCGCATCAAAAACACCGCGCGCATGGTGACGGCGAGGCTCGCAGCAAAGATTGCCGCGCCGCACACAATCACCAATGTCAACGTATCCACGTCCACGGGCTCGCTGGTCCTTCGTCACCGTCGACTAGACTACGCAAGGAGCTTTGAGGTTCCGTAACTCTGTGTGACTTGTGATACAAACGGCATCGGCGGACTTCCGCCACACCAAGTAAACCGCGCGTTAACGCACGCTTACTTCTTGACGGGGTTGAGACCCAACCGCCCGGCGATCATGCGATCGGCCGTCCGCTTCGGCACGGTATTGAGAACGAAGTTCAAGACCGGCTCCGGCGTCACGGTATAGCGCACCTTCGGCTTGGCGACCGTCAGCGCCTTCATGATCACCCGTCCCAAGGCTTCAGGCTTCAGACCTTTGCGCCCTTGCTCGGCAGCGATCGTCTGCAACTTCGCAAGCTGCGTCGCATAAGGCGTGTTGGCATAGCGCGAGACGTCTGCCTCGGTCGCCTTGCCCCAGATCGCGGTCGCAACCGCTCCCGGCGCGATGATGATGACGTCGATCTCGAACGGCATGAGCTCGCGCCGCAGCGCCTCGGACATCCCCTCGAGGCCGAACTTCGACGTGTTGTAGGCGCCCAGAAACGGCGTCGCATTCTTTCCGCCCACGGAGGAAATATTGACGATGCGCCCGGATTTCCCCTTCAAATCGGGCTCGATCCCAAGCAGCGGCGCAAACGCCTGCGTCGAAATCACGACACCCGTCAGATTGACGTCGATCTGCTGACGAAAATCCTCAATCGCCATATAGACGAGCGGACCGGCAACCGCGATGCCCGCATTGTTGACGAGCCCGAACAGCTTCTCGCCGCCCAACGCCTGGCGCACCGTCGCCGCCGCCGCGCGCACCGCCTTTTCGTCCAAAACGTCGAAAATCAGTGGCACGAAGTTCGCGCCGAACTCCGCCGACAGCTTCTTGGCGTCGGCCTCTTTGCGCACACTGCCGAAGACGCGATAGCCGGCCTTGGTCAAAACCTTCGTCGCGCCCCACCCGATGCCGGTCGACACGCCAGTCACGACCACCGATTTCTGCTGCTTCGCCATCGTCCCGCTCCCTGAGATGAGGGGACTGTATAGGCTTACCTCGGCGAGGCCAAAGGCAGGGTCAGCGTCGCTCGCAGGCCCCCACCCGAACGGTTCTTGAGCGTCACGTCGCCGCCGTGACCGCGGGCGATCAACCGCCCGATCGCAAGCCCCAGCCCATAGCCGCCTGTCTCTGCACTGCGCGAATGCTCCAGCCGCGCGAACGGCTCGAACACCCGCTCAAGCTCGGCCTCCGGAATTCCCGGCCCGTCATCGTCAACGTGGATCGCTGCCGTGCCGTCGACGGTCTCGGCGCTCACCCGCGCTCGCACGCCATAGCGCAGCGCATTCTCGATCAGATTCCGCAGCGCCCTGCGCACCTCCGCCGCGCGGCACACGCAGGCGAGCGCGACGTCCGACGTGTAGCTCACATCGCCGCCGACTTCGGCCAGGTCGGCGCACAAGCTGTCCGCCAGAACCGCGACGTCAACGGACCGCGCCGGCTCACTGGAACCGTCGATACGAACCGCGTCGAGCACCGCCTCCGTCATCGCCTGCATCTCGCCGATCGTTTGCAGCAGTCGCGAACGCGTATCTTCATCCGTCACGAACTCGGCCCGCACGCGCAACGCGGCGATCGGCGTGCGCAGATCGTGCGCCACCGCCGCCATCAGCGCCCGCTGGCTCTGTAGAGTCGTCGTCACCCGCTCCGACATCGCGTTGAACGCGCGCGCCGCCTCGCGCACGGGCTGAGGGCCCGTCTCCGGCACCGCCTCGCGCGCTTCGCCCGTGCGCAACCGGCGCGCAGCTTCGGCCAGACGTTGCAGGGGCCGTGCCACGCGCCGCCCCATCCACAACGACGCGAGCAGAAGCGACCCGATCACCGCCGCGCCCGCGTAGAACACCGGCCAAGACGGTGGCCCCGGTGGCCGCATGCCGAAACGTGCGTTCAGCCATTGCGCGCCCGCCGGAATGGAGACGTACAAGCTTGCCGCGTGCTCCATTGGAGGCGGTCGCCCAGCGCCTGTGAACACCGGCCCGCGCGGAGGAGGCGGAGGCGACGGCGGCAACGCGCGCTCCTCCTCAGTGAGCACATGAGCGCGCAAACCGCCGGCCAGTTCCGGACGCAAGCTCGCAGCGATTGCCGCCTCGGTTGCAGCGTCCCGCTCAAGCCCGTCGCGCACAAGCGGCGCGGCATCGAGGGACAACTGCAACCCTGGACTCGAAAGCTCCCTCACCAGTTCCGACCGCAGACCTTCGGGCGCCCTCAGCATCAACGCCGCCACGCCGGCGATGCGTTGCGACTGCACGTCGGCGGCGAAACGCGAAAACTGCTGCTCTCCGCCGACACGGAAGAACACAATCGTCGCTAGGTTCGAAAGCGCCAGCGCAAGCAAGATCGCGCCCGCAAGCTCAAGCCACAGCGGCAGCGCAAAGCGCTTCATGCCGCCACGGGTTCGGCCGTAAAGATATAGCCACCGCCCCATACGGTTTTGATAAGCCGCGGATTGCGCGTATCGGCTTCGATCTTGCGCCGCAGCCGGCTGACCGCGCTGTCGATACTACGGTCGAACGGATCGAGATTCCGCCCTTGCGTGATGTCGAGCAGTTGATCGCGCGTCAGCGCCACTTTCGGCCGCTCGATGAACGCGACGAGCAACCGGAACTCTCCTGAGCTGAGGGGCAGCGCCGTCCCGCTCGACCCGACAAGTTCGCGCCGCGCAATGTCCAGTGTCCAGTTCTCGAAGCGCACGCGCTGCGCCGGCAATTCGCCGGACCGCCCGCCCTGTCCGCGCGCCCGCCGCAGCACCGCCCCGATGCGCGCGATCAGCTCGCGCGGATTGCACGGCTTCACCACATAATCGTCGGCGCCGATCTCAAGGCCGATGATGCGGTCGATCTCGTCCCCGCGCGCCGTCAGCAGAATGATCGGCAGCGCGCTCTCCGAACGCAAACCGCGCGTCAGGTTCAAGCCGTCCTCGCCCGGCATCATCACGTCGACGACCGCGAGATCGATCCCGCTGGTCTTCAACACGCGCCGCGCCGTCGCAGCGCTCTCAGCCGCCGTCGCGCGATACCCGTTCGCACGCATATAGCGAGAGAGGCCGTCGCGAATCTCGCGATTGTCGTCGACGATCAAGATGTGGGGTTCGCTCGCACTCATATCCCGAACACTAGGGACGCCGGTGGCCTTAGGAAAGCCGCCCATTGTGCCAGACTATGTCGCCCCCGGACTTTGTGCCGGGCTCGTCACAATTAAGGACGCGCGCGGCAAACCTCCGCAACGTTCCTCGGCTTGAATGCACGCACTGATGGAGACCCGGTGCATGAGAGCCCCGCAGATGATGGTTACTTTGAGCGTCGCGGCGCTGCTTCTCGCCGCCTGCGGGCACGAGCGCGGTGGCGGTCGCGGCGGACCGCCAGGCGGCGGTTTCGGTCCGGGCGGCGGCGCGCCGATCATGGGCCCGCAAGGCCAGTCGCGCGAGCTGCAACTGCGCCGCTTCGATGCCGACGCCGACGGCAACATCTCGCGCGCCGAATTCGATCAGGTGTTGAAGATCGATTTCTCCGGCGCGGATAAGAACAACGATGGCAACCTCGACGGCGCGGAAACGCGAGCGGTGAACGATCGCCTCCTCACCCAGCGCGAGATATCGCCGATCATCGATTGGAACGCCGACAGCCGCGTCACGATGGACGAATTCGCCGCGCAGTGGCGCACGCTTTTCACCCGCGCAGATGCGGACAGCGACGGCACCGTCACGGCGGAAGAACTGAAAGCGCGCGAAATGCCTGCGGGTAGACCGCAGGGGCGACCAGGCGGCGGACCGCCCGGTCAAGGACGTCCGGGCGGGGGGCGCCCCGGCGGACGCGAGTGAACTAAAGCCAAAAACGTGAGGGGTACTAACGAATGTCAGTGCGCATGATTTTCGCAGCCAGTCTGTTAACCGGCCTCTGGCTCGGCACGGCACAAGCCGCCGAGCCCGACGGCCCGCCGCCGCCGCCACCGCCGCCGCATGGCCCGCCAGGTTTCGGCCCCGGACCGGGCATGCCGCCGCCGTTGCGCGAGGCCGACGCCGACAAGGACGGCCGCATCACCCGCACCGAGATCGACGCGACCATCGCGACGCGCTTCAAGAAGGGCGACGCAAACGGCGACGGCGCACTCAGCGAGAAAGAATTCGCCGCCGCCATGCCGAAACCGCCCGACCGCCCGAAGCCACCCGACGGCGCACCCAAGCCGCCGGAGGGCCGCCCGCCGTTTCAAGCCTTCGATCCCGCCGCGCGCTTTCGCGCCACGGACTGGAACGGCGACGGCAAACTGTCCCCGGATGAGTTCGCCGTACCCATGAAGGCGATGGCGATCCACGCCGATCGTAACGGCGACGGAGCGATCTCAGAAGACGAGATGCGCGGACCGCCGCACGGACCACGCGGACCGCGCCCGCCGCATTAGCAAGCCAACACCTCCTCGCCGGAGCCCTCCCGGTCCCCCAACAACTGCCGGGCTCCAGCAAAGCGCCGCGATGGACCTGGAGTCCATCGCGGCGTTTCTTTGTGTCAGCCGGCGCCCGGCAAGAGTCCGCCCGACTTCTTCTCGTAGGGCCGCAACGCGATATCAGCGACCGCCCGCGCCACATCGACCCGCGCCACGCTTTGCGGCCGGCGGGCGTAGACGAACGCCGCCGCGCAGTAGTCGTCGACGCGCTCGGCCAACGCAAAACCGTGCAGCGGACTGTTGGCCAGATCGCCGCCCGTGATCCAGCCATTGCCGGCCAGCGCGTAACGCGCGCCCCACGTCTCGATCAAATGCTCGGCTCCCTTCGGCACCATCAACGCGCCGATCTGCTGGATCGTGGCCTTCATCTCCCGCTCGAACACGATCGGATCGGCAAGATGCCAACGGTAGAAGCCGACGAAGTCGGGCTTGGGCGGCAAAGGCGATCCGTTCGCTCCAGGGGCTACGACCAACGGCGCGCCTTGATAGAGCGCCGAATGCTGTCCCATGCCCCAAGCCGTGCCGACATAATCCTCAAGCCCGGTGCCGCACAGCGTCGGATGCGCGCCATCACCGTCGCGATAGAATTTGAACTCACCCTCGCCGTACCAAATCATATCGTCAGGCAAAACGCGCACGCCAATCACACAACCCAAGAAACGGCCGGGACCTTCGAACCCCTGAGCGATGACGAAATCGCGCTTCAAAGTCGTCGGATTCTCGCGCCGGAACGACACATGCAGATATCCCGCATCGTCGGCGAAGCGTTCCAACGTGTAGTCGACCTGATAGTAGAAGTTGATCGCCCGCGTGCCCCCATTCGTCAGCTCGATGCGAATATGTTTGGCGAACGGCATCGGGAAATAGGCGTTGAGGCCGCGCGCCTCTTGCACCGCAGTCAACGCGGTAACGCAATGAACCAGACGCCCATGCGGTAAGCCGAAAAAATCCAGCGCAGGAATGGAAATGCTGGGCTCAGTGCGCCCGTCGTAGAACATCTCGATCACGACCGCCCGCATCTCTTCCGGCGGCGCACGCATGAACGTCATCCAGATATGGCGCACACGTCCGGGCCCATCGATATCCGCGAGCACGACCTTCTCGCCGACGGCGATACGCCGGTTCGGTGCACCCTTGCGTCCCTCGGCCGCTGTCCCGCCTGCGCCGCGCGCACCCGTCGGATTCTCGAAACTGATCGAGCGGCAATCGAGACCGGCATCAATGCGCGCGGGATCGTCGAACAAGATCATGGCCGTGTCCTCCAAAACGACAACCGGCCACTCATATCAGCGCCGCACGTGCACGCCTACTCGGTCTCCAAAACCTCGGTCGCGCTGATCTCAACGCCGAACCCCGACAGCGCCACATAGGCCTGCGGCTGCGTCACCAGGTTCTTGATCGACACGATGTTGAGATCGCGTAGAATCTGCGCGCCGAGTCCGATCTCGCGCCACTGGCGCTGACGCACAACCTCGGACTTCACCTGCTCGGTATCCGCGAGCGGCAGCACCGGCACCCCCGCCGCGCCGTCGCGCAAATAGACGAGCACCCCGCGCCCCTCCTGCGCGAACCGCGCCAGCGCCGCGTTGATGAGCTTCGCCCCGCCGAACACATCGCCAACGACCTGCGCGCGATGCAAGCGCGCCGGCACGTCATGGCCATTGCCGATCTCGCCATAGGTGAAGGCAAAATGATGCACGGAATCGAACGGCGTCACATAGGTGTGCCCGGTCAACGACCCAATCGACGTCTCGACGGGAAACGTCGCGATGCATCTGACGAGCCGCTCGCGCGCCTGCCGATAGGCGATCAAATCCGCGACCGAGATTCGCTTCAATCCATGCCGATGCGCAAACATCGCCACCTCCGGCCCGCGCATCACGCTGCCGTCATCCTTCGTCAACTCTGCGAGCACACCGACAGGCGGCAACTGCGCCAAACGGCAGAGATCGACGCACGCCTCCGTATGCCCGGTGCGCATCAAGACACCGCCTTCTTTCGCGATTAGCGGAAACACATGTCCCGGCCGAACGAAGTCGCCCGCCCCTGTGTTGCCGTTCGCGAGTGCGCGCACCGTGCTGGTCCGCTCGTCAGCCGAAATGCCGGTGGTCAAGCCATGCCGCACGTCGACCGATACCGTGAACGCAGTGCCGAGCGGCGCATCGTTCGCCGCCACCATGGGATCGAGCCGCAAGCGATGCGCAACCTCCGTCGACACCGGCGCGCAGACGATGCCGGATGTGTGACGGATGATGAAAGCCATCTTCTCAGGTGTGCACTTCGACGCCGCGATGAAAAGGTCGCCTTCATTCTCGCGGTCGTCGTCGTCGGTGACGATCACCATCTCGCCCCGCCCAAAGGCATCGATCGCCTCCGGCACGCTCGATGCACGCAGATCGGATTCACCGGGCGGCTCCAGCGGAGACATGAAATCGTTCGGGGTCACCTGCCCGCGCGTTTCGCGAAAAATGACTTCGGCCGTCTCGCGCGACAACCACGCACCATCATTGTTGCAGAGCTGCGTGACGGCGCTCGGCGAAAGCCGCGTCCGCCGCGCGAACTCGACGCGGGTTACATTGTTGGTCGTCAGCCAGTCGGTGAGTTTCATGGGCAAATGATGATCGCCCGACTCACCGCCCGCAATACGGCCAAGGCGCTATTTTCCGAACCGAATTCAGTCGCACTGAACCTGCCGTAGCGGCCGACGCCCGCCGGCAGCGACCGAGTACACCGCGACCGCAGGCCCAAAACAACGACGCCCCCGCATGCGATTGGCATGCGAGGGCGTCCGTAGACCCTAACCGCGAAGTTTACTCTGGTTGCGGCGAGGGCTGATCGTCGGCCGGATCATCGGCTTCCGGCTCGTCATCGCCTGTATCGTCCGTGGCCGGCTCATCGGCCGGCTCGTCATCCGTCATGCCTTCGTCAGGCGTCGGCGGACCTTGCAAGTCGGGACCGCCTTGACCGTCCTGCTGCGTAGCCGGTGAAGGCGCCGTAGTGGTACCCACATCGCTGGCATCGCCGCCAGCCTGCTCAAGCTGCTGCAGATTCAGTGCACGCACTTCGTCGTCTTGATCATCGGCTTGGGCAATACCCGCACCGACCGAGAGCGCAACAATCGCCGCACCGGCGAGCGCAAAAGATTTGATGGACATGGACGTTTCCTCCTTGTGAACCAACGAAATCCTAACGTCCGCCAAAGCCCGCACGTTCCTGACATTGCCGCTTGTTAATGTCATATTTGTAGGGAACGCGTGTTCCGCACTGCACCGCACACAGGCGATGAACGGCCAAGCTAATTGAACCGGACCGCAGCGCCGAACTAACGTGCAGCGAACACACAACGAGGCATGCCATGTCCGAACGCGGCGCATTCGACATCAACACGGCGACCGCCGCAGCCACCGCGCGCGCCGTACGAGACGGAACGATCTCCGCACGCGAAGCCTGCGACGCGGCCATCGCGCGGATCGAAAAGCGCGATGGCGAAATCAACGCCGTCGTCGTCCGCGACTTCGATCGCGCACGCGCGGCGGCAAAACGCGTCGATGCGACACGCACGAAAGACGACCGCCGCCCGCTTCTCGGCGTCCCCATGACGGTGAAGGAATCAAACGACGTCGCGGGATTGCCGTCGACCTGGGGCATGCCGGTGTTCAAGGACTTGCCCGTCGAGGAAGACGGCATCGCCGTCGCGCGCCTGAAGAACGCCGGTGCGGTGATCTTGGGCAAGACGAACGCGCCCGTAGCGCTCGCCGATTGGCAGACGGTCAATCCAATCTACGGCCGCACGGTGAACCCATACGATCACGCTCGCTCGCCGGGCGGTTCATCCGGCGGCGCGGCGGCAGCGCTCGCGGCGGGCATGATCCCGCTCGAACTCGGCTCCGACATCGGCGGCTCGATCCGCGTGCCGGCGCACATGTGCGGCGTCTTCGGACACAAGCCGACCTACGGGCTCGTTCCACTGAAGGGTCACGGCTTCCCTGGCACCGACGGCATCGACGTCCCGCTCGCCGCCTTGGGTCCGATGGCGCGCAACGTCGAAGACTTGAATCTGGCATTCGATGTACTCGCCGGTCCGGTCGCGGGTGTCGCCTACAAACTTGATCTGCCGCCGCCGCGCCTCCAAACGCTCAGCGCTTATCGCGTCTTGGTGCTGGACGCGCATCCTTCGGCCGCAACCGACACGACGATGCGCAACGCACTCCACGCCTTGGCCGGAAAGCTCGATCGCGCTGGCGCACGCGTCGAATACGAGACCAGCGGATTGCCGGATCTCGCCGCCGCGCACCGCGGCTACACGAAAATGCTGAGCACAATCGTCACACGCGGCACGCCGGGCGTCACGCCGATCGATGCCCACGCGTGGATGGAATTACTTGACGAACAAATGCGTGTCGCGCGCCAATGGCAAACAGTGTTCAGCAACGTCGACGTCGTGTTGACGCCGCCCTTCGGCACAACGGCCTTTCCGCACGACGACAATCCCAACTGGAGCGCACGCACGCTCAAAGTCGACGGCAAGGACACGCCTTACGGTGTGCAAGTCGCCTGGCCAGGCGTCGCAACCTATCCCGGCCTGCCCGCCACGGCGGCGCCGATCGGCAAGACCGCGGAGGGCCTGCCGATCGGCATACAAATCATCGGCGCAATGTTCGACGACCGCACGACGTTGGCGTTCGCAGCCTTGCTGGAGCAAGACGGCCTGACGGCTTAGCGATTACTCGTCGTCGTCCGGGTACGGCGCATCGTCATCATCGGGGGGATAGCCGTCGTCGTTGTCGTCATCCGGATACGCACCCGTGTCCGGCGGCCCATAGGGCGGCTCTGCGTCCTCGGGGCCATACAAACCGTCGGACGGCGGCGGACCGGCATCCGGAGGCGGCGGCCCATAGTCGCCATCGTCATCGTTAGGGTCGTAGGGGTCATAAGGACCACCCTGTCCGTTCATATCGCTGTCGTCGTCGCCGTCGTCATAAGGAGCGTTGTCGTCGTACGACCCGTCGGCATTGTCATAGCCGGGAGCCGCGTCGTTCGTCGCGCGAGCGTCCTCAAGCTGCATCAGGTTGAGCCGTCGCGTCTCATCCGCCTGATCGTCATAGCAACGGCTTTCGCCGCATTGATACGTGTCGTTCGCCCACGCCGCGGTCGAAAGCGCGGTCGCCGAAAGGCCGATGAACAAAATCCGCTTGATAGACATACGTTGTCCTTCCCAGGTCAGGGAAAACGAGCCGACCACACAACGCGACTGCAAAGCCGTGGTTCCACGCCGCGGCTAAAGAACGTCGCGTCCAAGGTCCGGAAACACCTTACCGACTTTGCCCAGCAAATACTCGCCGTAAGTGCCCTGGAACACGTGCACGTTTGCGCGATCCCACCGTTCGGCGCTGTCGTCATGCACCGCAGACGCGCGCTCGGGCAACGGTTCAATCACAGCGTCGAACGACGGATCGAAGAACAGCGGAAACGACAACCGGTCGCGCCCGCTGACGTTGCGAACCCGATGCGGCGTCGAGCGATAAAACCCGCCCGTCAGCCGGTCCAGCATATCGCCGATATTGCACACGAGCGTATCGGGAACAGGCGGCGCCTCGATCCATCCGTCGCGCGCCTTCACCTGCAGTCCGCCGCAATCATCCTGCGCCAGCAACGTCAGCAAGCCATAGTCGGTGTGCTCGCCCACGCCCCATTCGCCATCCACGGCGCGCGCCGGTGGATAGTGAAATACCCGAAATAAAACCGTCGGATCGGCCGTATACGTATCCGCGAAATAATCCTCATCAAGCCCAAGGCTGAGCGCCACGCCGCGCATCACCGCATGCGCAGCACGCGTCGTACGCGCCATGAAGTCGAGTACCGCGGGCTTCAACTCGGGCGCCGCCGCCGGCCACAGATTGCCGCCATGCATCGGAACGCCCGCCCGCACGCGCGGATCGGCCGCATCAAGCTCGGTGCCGAAGTAGACGCCTTCTTTCAGATCCGGTTTGCCCGACGTGAGCTCACCGCCCACCGGAAAGAACCCGCGCCACGCCCGCCCGCCGCGCGCCATGGCGATCGTCATTTTCTCCTCATGCGGCATCGCAAAGAACGCGCGGCTCGCGCGATCCAACCGCGCTACCGCATCCGCATCGACGCCATGCCCCGCGACATAGAAGAAGCCGGTGTCGCGGCACGCACGCTCGATCTCGCGAGCCACGCCGTCGCCGCGCCGCCCGCCGTCAAGCAGTGGCGCGATGTCGATCACCGGCAATGAGCGTGACGTGTTGACCATCGAACTTCCAGCTCAGCGGGGGTGTTCTGCGTTCCTCCCCAGACTTGAGCGCCTGGTACGAACCAGGCCCTCATCCTATCACACCAAGGCCGGAGCCTTCGTGCGCGAACGCGTAAACGTCATGTGGCAGACGAGCCCCCCGGACCGGTAGTCGAGCGTTACCTCGCCGTTCTGCTCGCTGTCCACCGCGGCCTTCACGATGCGCGTACCGAACCCGCGCCGCGTCGGCGGTGTCACCGGCGGTCCATCGCGTTCGATCCATTCGAACGTCACACGCTCCGTCTCTCCGTCGAGCACGCTCTCCCACCTGATCGAGACTTTCCCGTCATGGTTCGAGAGCGCGCCGTACTTCGCTGCGTTCGTTGCCAATTCGTTGCAGGCCAGCGCAATGCCGCCGACGGTTTGCTCTTTCAACATCAGCGGCTGTCCATCAATAAAGATCTTCGTCTGAACCTCGCTGCCGAACGGCGCCAGCGCAGCCGGCACGACGTCGGCAAGATCCACGTCCTGCGCGTTCGCCTTCAACACCAGATCGCCTGCACTCTGCAACGCACCGACCCGGCGCAAGAACGTTTGCGCAAACGCTTCGACATCCGGGCTGTCCTTGGGCATCGCCGCATTGACGAGCGCGCGGATCACGGCGATGAAGTTCGTCAGCCGGTGCCGCAAGTCGCCCAGCAGCAATTCGCGGCGCTCCTCCGATGCCTTGCGTTCGGTCACGTCGCGCAGCGAAGCGACGACCTCCTCGACCTTGCCGTCGGCATCGAGCAAAGGCACCGCGCGCACCGAGAACCAGCGCCAGTCATTGCTGGCAGCATCGCGGATTCGTACCTCCACCGGCGCCGCCAGCGAAACCTTCGGTCGGTCATCGGGATGAACCGCATCCAACCAGCCCATGCCGCTATAGCTGGGCCAAGCCATCCCGGACAGCGTCTCCCACCCCGGCTGCCGCTCACGGCAGGCACCGGCCGGATCGAAAACGCTGACGATATTCGCCGACGCTTCGACCAGCGCGCGATACCGGTGCTCGTTCCGCCGCGATTGCCAGAACAGGTCTCGCAGCGCGACGGCAAGCACCAACTCCACGGCTGCCGACGCGGCGAACACGGCCGCGCTCGTCAACTCCGTCGCCGAAACGGCGCGCACATCCATGAAGAAAACGAGGCCCGCCAGGACGGAAAGAACCAGCGTCCAAAATCCGGGCCAAAAGCCGCCGACAAGGCCTGCAATCGCGATCGCGGGGAAATAGGTCGCAAACGGCACCACGTCGGGAACCCAAATGCCGATGACGGCGCGGACCAAAGTTGCCGTCCCGAAGCAAAGGCTCACCAGCGCCCACTGCGTCACGCCGTCGAGCGGCGGCGAAGCGCCCTGCCCGCGCAATGCCGGCGAGAGGAACGAAACGGTCGACCTTATAGCGCGAACTAGATTGCCCACGGAGGTTCCGTCAGACCCACGACAACGCCCATGCTCTTGTTAGACACCACCTTGGACGCGACGCATAGAGCGCAACGCGTGGGCCTCGTCACGCGCATAACCACAGAGCGGTAACGCACACGCACCTCTGCGCTTAGACTCCACCGCTCAAGGTGATTCGTATGCGTCGGGGGCCTCCATGAATTCGTTAATCCGCACCGCCGTCTTCGTTGCGTTGGCCGCAGTTCTCGCCGCGTGCGGCGGGCCCGAAAAGGTCTTCCCGACGACGATGCCGCCGGCAGCAACGACCGGCGCCGGTTCCCCTGCCGAACGCTGGGAGAACATGGCCGACCTGCCCTGGCCGCAAGGCGGTCAAACCACTTACAAAACCTACGAAGACAGCCGCCGCATCTTCTGGAAGCAGATGTATCCGAAGGGCGGAACGGAACTCTATTGCGCGGTCACCTTCGACGGCGCGCGCAAGAACCCGTTGAACCAGTCGCTGTCCGTCGAACATGTCTTCCCCGCCGACGCGATCGCCGAGAACGAGCCCGGCTGCACCAACCGCACCTGCGCCGTCCCCAAAGCGCAACGCGCCATGGCCGACCTGCAGAACCTCTGGCCCGCCTTCCAGCGCGTAAACTCCAGCCGCAGCAACCTGCGTTACGGCGAGATCCCCGGCGAAGACGCCCGCCGCTACGCCGAATTCTGCCCCGACTATGAGCGCGGCAGCGGCGCGAAGGCGATCGTCGAACCGCGCGACGACATCAAGGGCGACCTAGCCCGGTCGATCGTTTACATGCACTTCGTCTACGGCCTGCCGCTCGAGAAGGCGGTCGCCAACAAAGGCCTCCTCCTCGACTGGATGTCGATGGATCCGCCGGACGCGGAGGAATTGCGCCGCAACGCCCTCATCGATCGCCTGCAAGGAACGCCGAACCCGCTTCTTCAGGAAGCGTTCATGGGTTTGTGAGAGGACGTGACCTTGCAGAGACAGCGGTACTTTTAACGCTCCCGTGTGACGGAGCGCGCGCGTTTCGCCTGTGTCCCCTCATCTCGATTAACCGATTCGCAAGCAAGTAGTGCGAATGGTTAACCGCGCGTTCACCTCCTCAGCGGGGGGAAGAAGGCGAAACTGAGGAGATATGCATGAAAACAAAAATAGCATTGCTTGCCTCGACGGCCATCGCAGCGTTTGCGCTCGCCGCTCCGGTACAAGCTGCCGGCTGGTACGTGTCCGTACTGGGCGGGGGCAACTGGAACGACGACCACTCGTTCTTTGCCGCGACGGACACGACCGTCTCGGCGGATACGCTGACATGGTCGTCTGACAACGACACCGGCTTTGTCGTCGGTGGCGCGGTCGGCATGAGCTTCAGCCAAGTCGCGAGCGGTCTTCGCGCCGAGGTCGAAGTTGCCTACCGTCAAAGCAACGCCGACGGTGCCTGGACGACCTTCACCAGCATCGGCGGCGTATCGAGCGGCTTGCTCGACTATGACTTCTCGAACTTCTCCGTTCTTGCCAACGCCTGGTACGATTTCGACATCGGCGGCTTCAAGCCGTATCTCGGTGGCGGTCTCGGTTGGGCCCATGCGGAAGCGGACGGCGACTTCACGACGGGCATTCCTGGCCCCTTCGAGTTCGAGGATGACGGCTTCGCCTGGCAGCTCGGTGCCGGTATCAATTTCGATATCTCGCCGAACGTAAAGTTGGGCGTGGGCTACCGTTACTTCGACGGTCCCGACATCGCCGTCTCAGGCCCGGTCTCCTTTGCGACCGGCGATCTGGACAACGAGAACCACTCCGTTCTCGTCAACGTGACCTTTGGAATGTAAGAACAAGAAAACTACAGACCCACACGGAAGGCCGCCTTCGTACGACACGTCGAAGGCGGCTTTTTTTGTGTCTAGTCGGTCGCCGCCAACAGCGCCGCCAAATAGTCCTGCCACAGCACGGCCCAGGTATGCGAACCGTGTCCCCGCGTCGCCTCGCTCGCGGGGAGCAGCACAAACGTCCCCCGATCGATCCGCCGCGCCTCCCGCGCGGCGATGCCGAGTTCCGGCGGGTTGATGAAGTCGTCCGCGGAGTTAATCCACATCACCTCGGCCTTGATCGTCTCCAGTTTCGGCAAGGGATTGTAAGTCCGCGACGCGGCGACTTGATAGAGAAGGTCGTTCGCATCCAGATCGGCGATCCGCTCGACCATTGTCTGCTCGACGTATTTGTCGGCAGCCTCGCGCGTCGGGTAGGTCTTCTGCATCTGGATGGGCGCGCTGCCTGCGATCACAAGCAGGCTCACCGCCGTACGCAAGCCGCGTTGCGGCTGTGAAGCATACGCCCCGCCGACCCAATCGGGATCGAGCATGATCGCGTCGATCGTCATCTTCCGCCACATCCGATTGCGCCCGGCGATCTCGACCGGCAGACACGCAAGCGGCATCAGCGCCGAGGCGAAATCCGGATGCGTCTCCCCCCACACGAACGCATGCATACAGCCCATCGACGTCCCCATGATCAGCCGCAGCCGGTCGACGCCCAACCCCTTCGTCAGCAGTTCATGCTGCGCCGACACCATGTCGTCGTAGTCGTAGCGCGGAAAGCCCATGCGCAAACCGTCGCTGGGTTTCGACGATTTCCCATGCCCGATCCCGTCCGGCAGAATGATGTAATACTTCGCCGGATCGAGCAGCCCACCCTTGGCGAACAACACGTCGGCGAACTGCGCCCGGAAAAACTGCTGCCCGCTGCCGCCGGTGCCATGCAGGATCATGACAGCGTTCGTGACGCGCCCATCCGCATCCCGCTTCGGTGACCCAAGCGTCGTATAATGCAGCCGCAACTCAGCCATCGTCTCGCCCGAGCGAAACTTGAAGTCGCGCGCGACATAGTCGCCTTCCTTGCGCTCATTCGCGGACGCGGTCGCCATCAAAAGCACCGCCGCCGCCAACACCATCAATGAACGCACCATGGAAATTCCTCCCGCCCCGCCGCATAATCCGAACGCGCAGCGCCGCCACACGACTCAAGAGCCAAGGAACATCATTCATGAGCTGGCCGGAACCCGTCACGTTACGAGGGCGCAACGCCACGCTCGAACCGTTGGCGCAAAAGCACCTGAGCGGCATGATCGAGGCCGTAAACGACGGCGAACTGTGGAAATTATGGTACACGAGCGTGCCGACGCCCGAAGGCATGGCCGCCGAAATCGACCGCCGCCTCGCCCTTCAAGCGAAGGGCTCGATGCTCCCCTTCGCCGTGCTCGATGCGACCGGCAAATGCGCCGGCATGACAACGTTCATGCACATCGACGCGACGTTCAAGCGCGTAGAGATCGGCTCCACCTGGTACGCCAAACGCGTGCAGCGAACGCCGCTGAACACCGAATGCAAGCTGATGCTGATGACGCACGCATTCGAAAAACTGAGCTGCATCGCCGTCGAATACCGCACCGGCTTCTTCAACCACCAAAGCCGCCGCGCCATCGAACGCCTGGGCGCCAAACTCGACGGCATCCTGCGCAGCCATCAGCGTTACGCGAACGGCGCACTGCGTGACACCTGCGTCTACTCGATCATCGAAAGCGAATGGCCCGCGGTAAAAGCGCACCTCGCCTTCCAACTCGAAAACCCGCGGCCGCCATCGTTACCTGCGGGTTAACGCATGACGCATCCGTCACGCTCGTAAGCGGAGCATTAAGCGCCGCCGGCCTAAATTGGCGGGAAGCAACGCGTTCGAGAGTCCGGTGACACCGACCGACGACGGCACGGAAACACGATCCGCGCGCGCCCCAGCGCCTGCTGCGGAATTGCGCGTGCGTCATCTCGAAACGTCCGCGCGCTATCTGTTCACGAACCTGCTGCCGCTTCCCTTGGTGATTGCAGGCTTCGCGCTGCTTCTGACGCAGTGGTTCTCACCACCGCCGGTGATCGCATGGGCGATCGTTACCACCGTAACCTGGCTGATCACGATCGGTGCCATCCGCTTCTTTCTCAACGACCCTGGCCGTGTCGACAACGGAACGCGCTGGATCGTTGCGGTCGCGGTCGCGGTCTTCATCTCGTCTCTCGCCTTCGCCGCAGTCTCGGTTCTGTTCTGGGTCGACGGCGACCGCTTGAACAACATTCTCCTCTACTGCGTGGTCGCAGCCGGTCTAGCCTGCGCCGGCGCACAATCCGCGCCAAGTGCGCCCGTCTGCGTCGCAAATCTGACGCCCTACGCGGCGGTCTTTCTCTACATCTCGCTGGCGCACGAGCCGTTTCCTATCAACCTGGGCGTCGCCTTCCTGCAGGCGTGCTACATTGTCCTCGTCGCGCTCTACGCCCGCTCGGTCTGGCTTCTCTCCGACGACATGCTGCGCCTGCGGATCGAAAAACGCGAACTGATCGACCGCCTCCAGCACGCCCTCGTCGACGCCACGACGGCCAAGAGAAAGGCCGAGGCCGCCTCGACCGCCAAGTCCGAATTCCTGGCCAACATGAGCCACGAACTGCGTACCCCGCTCAACGCCATCCTCGGCTTCTCCGAAATCATCAAAGACCGTGTCTTCGGCGAAGCGCTCGACCGCTACGCCGAATACGGCAGCCATATCCATTTCAGCGGAAAACATCTGCTGGGCCTGATCGGCGACATCCTCGACCTCTCGAAGATCGAGGCCGGTAAACGCGAACTCGACGAAGCGGACATCGATCTCGCGCAAGTCGCGCGCGACGCCCTGCACTTCGTCGAGCCGCAAGCCGCGCGCAAGAACCTGACGCTAACGTTGGAAGTGCTCACGCCCGCGCTCATAAGCGCGGACGAACGCGCGCTACGCCAAATCGTCGCGAACCTGCTTTCGAACGCGGTCAAATTCACGCCTGAGGCCGGGACCATCACGCTGCAAATTGCGCGTGATAGCCAAGGGGTCACGCTGACCGTCGCCGACACCGGTATCGGTATCAGACCCCAAGACATGAAGAAGGTCCTGGAGTCCTTCGGCCAGGCACGCCACGACATCACAAACACCGACGAACGCGGCACAGGTCTCGGCCTGCCCATCGTCAAGGGCCTGATCGAACTGCACGACGGCACGCTCACACTGGAAAGCGCACCGGGCCTGGGCACGACGGTTACGATCACATTGCCGCTTAAGCGCGTGATCGAGCCTGCAGAACTGGTCAGCGCGGCTTAAGCAAAAAAAAACGCGGCGCCCGAAGCCGGACGCCGCGCCTAATAGCCCTCAATGCAAGTCCTTACGGGTTCACACCCGGCCCCGGCTGAAGCGAGCCGTCGGGCAAATCGACCGACGTGGCGTCGCGCTTCTCGTCGCGCCACTGGCGGCGCGTTTTGCACACCTTGCGCGAACCGAGCCGCGACCCGACCGTCGACTCTTCTTTCCGGCAGACGATCTCGTCCAGCGAATCCTTCTCAGCGGTCTGGCTCGTGGGCGGCGTCGGCGGCGCACCCGGAGGCGGCGGCGCATCGGCCTGCGCCGGCGGCGAGGGCGGTGAAGGCGGAACCGGCGGCGTGTCCGACGCATACGTTGCGCTGGTCAACAAAAAGGCGCCCACCACCGCGAGCGCGGAAACACGTACAGCCATGATCATTGCGGTCAGTGACTCCTGGAATTGAGCAATAACGATAACAAGCGCGGCGGCCATCCCGTCGCGCAAAAGCGGCAAATTGCATAAGGAGGGAGACGATACTGGCCCGTCCGCGGCTCGTCGAGCCTCAGAACGCGGCCGTTCGCCGCTGACAGGTGCGATCGCATGTGCTTACTTGGCCAAAATTCGCACGAATCCGGGTAGAAACCATGGCCGATGCCGCCACTTCACAAGAACTTCAACGCTTACGGGACTCGATAGACAACATCGACGCGGCCCTGATCCATCTTCTGGCGGAACGGTTCAAGTTCACCCAACAGGTTGGCCAATTGAAAGCCGCCACTGGGTTGCCGCCCGCGGATCCGGCCCGCGAAGCCGATCAGATCACGCGACTGCGGGAACTCGCCACGAAGGCGAAGCTGGACCCCGAATTCGCCGAAAAGTTCCTGAACTTCATCATCAAGGAAGTCATCCGTCACCACGTCGCCCACCGCGCGGGAAAAGCATGACCACCGCGCCCGTTCCCGTCGTCTTGACGATTTCCTGCCCCGACCGCACCGGCCTCGTCGCCGGCGTGACGACCTACCTTGCCGGCAGCAACCACTTCATCGACGAAACGCATCAGTTCGGCGATCCGGAAACCGGCCGCTTCTTCATGCGCACGGTCTTCCATCCGGCAGCCGGCGAACCATGGGACGCCAAAGCCTTCGCCAGAGGCTTCGCCGCCGTCGCCGAGCGCTTCGAATGCGCCTGGGACGCAAGGCCGCTGCGCGACCGCACGCGCGCCATCGTGATGGTGTCGAAGTTCGATCACTGCTTGGTCGACTTGATCTACCGCGTTCGCACGGGCTGGTTGCCGATGGAAATCGCCGCCGTCATCTCGAACCACGCCACGCTGAAGCCGATTGTCGAGCGTGAAGGCATCCCCTTTATTCATCAGCCGGTCGACGCCGCGCGCAAACCGCAAGCCGAAGCGGTACTCTTCTCAACCATGGAACGCGAGCGCGCCGAACTCGTCATCCTCGCGCGTTACATGCAAGTGCTGACGCCCGAAGCCTGCGGCCGCCTCGCAGGCCACTGCATCAATATCCATCACTCGTTCCTGCCGGGCTTCAAAGGCGCAAACCCCTATCAGCAAGCGCACACGCGCGGCGTCAAACTTATCGGCGCTACCGCCCACTACGTCACCGAGGATCTCGACGAAGGCCCGATCATCGACCAAACGGTCGATCGCGTCGACCACGCGGTCACCGTCGCGCAAATGGTCCACGTCGGCCAGGACCTCGAAGCGCTGACCCTGGCTCGCGCCGTCAAAGCCCACATCGAGCGCCGCGTCTTCGTCAACGGCCGCAAGACGGTCGTTCTGCGCTAGCTGGGACCAACGGTAGAACCAATGACCGGCTACGACGCGCCACGCGCCATCGCGCTTGAAACACCTGACTACATCGTTCGCAGCCTTGAAATAGGCGATGCGAGCGACGCGTGGCGCGACTGGCTCGCCGATCCCGAAACCGCGCGCATGCTGAACGCACAACCGGCGCAGATGAATGTCGATACGGTACGCGGCTACATCGCATCGTTCGACCGCGTTCGCGCGCACCTGTTGGGCATCTTCGAAAAGGCAACCGGCCGCCTGATCGGCATTCGTGCCGTGTATGTCAATCGCCAACGCGGCGAGTTTCTCGTCAACGTCTTGATCGGCGACCGGGCCGCACGAAAGAAGGGCGCGCGCGCCCAGTCACGTGCCGCGGTCTATCGCTGCTTCTTCGAAGATCTCGACCTGGCGACCGCACGCGCAACGGTCGTCGCCGAGAACGCCGTCGTGCTCGCCGGCATGAGCAAGCGCGGCTGGATACCGGACGGCATCGACCTCAAGACAGGCGCCGCCGGACGCGGTAACATAGAAATCCGCAAATTCCATTTGCCGCGCGATGTCTGGCGCCGCGTCGCTGCAGCGTCGGCCGCGGATTCGCATTCTCAACCGGAGTAGGCCCTGATGAAATACCTCCACACCATGCTGCGGGTCGGCAACCTCGATGCGGCCGTCGACTTCTTCGTCAACAAACTGGGCCTCGCCGAAACGCGCCGCATCGACAACGAAGCCGGCCGCTTCACGCTGGTATTCCTTCATGCCGCCGAAAGCCCGGACGCCGAAATCGAACTGACCTACAATTGGGACGAGCACGAATATGCCGGCGGCCGCAATTTCGGCCACTTGGCATTCGCCGTCGACGACATCTACGAAACCTGCGACCGGCTAATGAAAGCGGGCGTCACCATCAACCGCCCGCCGCGCGACGGCCGCATGGCCTTCGTCCGCTCGCCCGACAACATCTCGATCGAATTCCTGCAAAAAGGCAAAGCCCTGCCGCCGAAAGAACCGTGGACCACGATGGCCAACACGGGCGTCTGGTGAGCGGGGCAAAACTCGGCGCACGCGGCCGCATCATCACACTCGAAACGCCGGACTACATCCTGCGCACGCTCGAATCCGGCGATGCGACGGACGTCTGGCGCGACTGGCTGATCGACCCACAAACCGCACGCAATCTAAACGCCCGTCCCGAACCGATGGACGAAGAACCCGTGCGCAACTACATCGCCTCGTTCAACCGCACGACGACGCATCTGCTCGGCATTTTCACAAAGCAAACCGGCGGACTGATCGGCATCCGAGCGGTCCATGTCGACCTTGCGCTGAGAGAATTCCTGGTCAACGTCCTGATCGGCGAAACCGGGGCGCGCAACAAGGGCGCGCGTACGCAGACAAGCGGCGTCATGTACCGATATTTCTTCGAAGATATGGGCCTCGAAACCGCGCGCTGCGCCGCCGTAGCGGACAACGCGCAGATCTTGAAAGTCCTGGACCAAGGCGGTTGGATCCGCGCGCGCACGGAAAAGAAAACCGCGGCATCCGGTGACGGCTTTGTCCAGCTCCACCATTTTCGCCTGCTACGCACCGTATGGCGGCGGAAAGAAGAAGAACGCGCGACTGACCGAGTAAGGGGAAAGGCTTGAGCCCATGCAACCGACCCGCCGCCACGGCAGACTCGAACGTCCCGACTGCAACGTCTACTACGAGGCCGTAGGAGACGGTCCTGCGATCGTCTTCGCGCACGGGCTGGGCGGCAATCACATGTCGTGGTTTCAGCAAGTCGCCCACTTCGCCGATCGCTACACCTGCATCGCCATCGCCCATCGCGGCTTCGCACCGTCGTCGCCCATCGCCGGCGGACCGAACCCCGCGGACTACGCGGGCGATCTCGCAGCCCTGATCGAGCACCTGAACCTCACCGACGTGCGCATCGTGGCCCAGTCGATGGGCGGCTGGTCCACCGTCGAATACGCACTGACCAAGCCCGCGGGCTTGAAGGCCATCGTCCTCGCCGGCACGACGGGCACAATCGATCCACTCCAGATCGAAGACCCTGAACGCTCGCGCATCGCCCAGTGGCTCCAGACCGATTTCGCGAACGTCCCTAAATTCTTCGAACGCGGCATCCATCCGGCCGCTGGCGAACGCATGGCGCGCGAACAACCCGCGATGCATTTGCTCTACCGCCAGATCGACGATCAAAACGCCGCGCTGGACAAGCAAGCCATCGGGGCCCGTTGCTTCACCCTGCGCACCCGCAAGCCCGAGGAACTCCGCGCCGTCGCCTGCCCGATCCTCTTCATCTCCGGCGACGAAGACGTGGTGATCCCACCCTTCGCCGCCGACGCCATCGCCCGCGTCGTCCCCGGCAGCCGCGTCGCGCACATTCGGGATGCCGGCCACTCCGCCTATTTCGAACGCCCGCAACGCTTCAACCAAATCGTCGACGCGTTCTTCAAAGACATCGGCGCATGAAGAACCTCACCGTCTACGGCGCTCAAGCCTCAGGCTCCATCGCCGTCGAAGCAGCACTGACCCTGCTCGACATCCCCTACGACCTGATCGAGGGCGCCACCTGGGCGGATGCCTCGGCCCGCGACCGCGTCGCCGGCACGAACCCCATGCGCCAAATCCCGACGCTGATCTTTCCCTCCGGCGAGATCATGACCGAAAGCGCCGCGATCCTGATCGACCTCGCCGACCGCCACCCAAAATCCAAACTCGCCCCCACGATCGACGACCAAAAGCGCCGCCAATTCCTACGCTGGATGCTCTACGTCTCATCCGCGATCTATTCACTGCACTGGATAAAACCGGACGTAGCCCGCATCGGCGCGCCAGCCTCCGCGCGCGACAGCGTCGTTGACGCCGTCCACAACCGCATAGCCTTCTGCTGGCAAAACATGGACGCGCAGCTAACGCCCGGTACGTATTTGCTGGGCGAAGACCTCACGGTCCTCGATCTCTACGTGACGGTCGTCTCCCGCTTCGGCCCCTGGCGCGAACGCTTCACCGAAGCCGCTCCGAAGATGGCGCCGGTCGTGCAGCGCGTCGACAAGGACCCACGGCTCACGGAATTTTGGGCCAAACGCTTCCCATTCGACGACTAGCGCTTAGGCTCCACCAAGTCCCACTTGTTGCCGTAGAGATCCTCGAACACCGCTACGGTGCCATAGGCCTCATGGCTCGGCGGCCGGACGAACGTCACGCCACGCGCAAGATAGAGCGCATGGTCGCGCGCAAAATCATCGGTATTCAGGAACAAGAACACGCGCCCCCCCGTCTGATCGCCGATACGCGTTTCTTGAGCCGGGCTCGCAGCCTTCGCAAGCAACAATCGCGCACCCGACCCCGGCGGCGCTACGACGACCCAACGCTTGGCAGCAGTCATGGTGGTGTCTTCGATGAGCTCAAAGCCCAACACCTCCGTGTAAAACGCGATCGCCTCGTCATAGTCGCGCACGACCAAGGCGATCATCGCGAGCGTCTGCGTCACGCCGCCACCCGCTTTTTCACCGCCATCGATTCCTCCTCCGCATCCTGTGCGGCGCCGAGGAAAGCGCGAACCGTCATGCCGTCCTTAACCCGCTTTTCGCGCAGGAAGAAGCTGATCATCTCGTGAAACCAAACCCGCCGGCCCATCCGGTAGTACCACCGGATCGCATGCCTTATCTTCTTGTCCGGATGCCAGATCAGCCGCATCAACGCGCGCGGCCGCGTCTGCGCGGCCATCTCGACGAACTTGACCCACAGGAACACGCGCCACGGCGGCATGTGCCGCATCGAGAGAACCTGGTGCTTATAGTCCCACTTGCTCTGGTCCGGCTGAATCACCCGCCGGTCTTCGACAAGCCGGTAGTACGGCGTCCAGCGATGCGGCGTCGCATAAAGCGCAATGATTTGATCGGGATCGTACGAAACCAGCTGCCGAAGCCCGTGCCAAAAGTCCTTGTCCGTCTGCTCGTCGAACCCGGCCACCCACGTCGCCAGCGAAAGGATGCCGTGCCGGCGTAACAGCTTGATCGCCTCGCGGTCGGCAGCCGTCGTGCCGCCTTTCTTGATCAGCGCCAGCGTCGCCTCATCCGTATTCTCCATCCCCATCAAGAAGCGTTCGAACCCCGCCTTCTTGTAGAGATGCAGAATATCCGCATCGCGAACGATATCGTCCGCCCGCGTCGATCCGATCAGCGTGACGTCGATATTTTCCGCGATCAGCGCTTCCAAGAACGCCCGCCAAGGCTTGCGCCCCGCACTCGGGTTCTCGTCGGCGAAGTTGAACACCTCAACGCCATGGTCGCGATGCAGGCGGCCAATCTCCGCCGCCAGCTTCTTCGGATCGCGATGCCGCCAGCGCGTCCAAAACCCACGCTGGCCGCAGTAATTGCACAGATGCGGACACCCGCGCGAAAACTGGATCACGACCGCGCGCTTGCCGCCCCAATAGGAATAGCGTTTGTGATCGATCAGCTCCCAGCCGACCCGATGCGCATCCAAATCCTTGATCACCGGCGCCGCCGCCGTCGCGCGCGCCTCGCCCTCAACGCGAAACGCAAGACCGGGAATATGCGCATAGCTCTGCTGCGTCCGCAGCGCCTCGAACAAGCGCACGACGGTCTCTTCACCCTCGCCGCGCACGATGATATCGATCTGCCTCTCGTCGCGAAGTATGTCGCGCCAGAAATAAGTCGGATGCACGCCGCCATAGACGATCGGCACGCGCGGCATCAGCGCCCGGATCAGCCGGGACACCTTCATCGCGATCGGATGGCCCGACGTCGATCCCGTATGCCCGAACAGCACGGCGTCCGGCGCGAAGGAAAGCGCTTGCTCCACGATCGCCTCGTGCTTCATCGGCCCGAACTCGCCGTCGATCAATCGCACGTCGTGCCCGGCATCGATCAGCGGACCGCCGATCGACAGTAAACCCAGTGGCGGCAATTGCTCGCGGGGGATCCGGCTACCGATCGCCGGATGCGGCACGTTGATCAGCAGAATGCGCATGGCATCCTCGAAGGTGCGGGCCTAGACCCTAGCCGGACTGTCCGTCCTCCGCATGTGACTGTGATCGCATGGTCTGAGGATAACCGCGCCCTAGCTGCGCGTGGCCGCCGCCGTCGTCTGGGCATCAGTCCAACCACCGCCCAAAACACGAAACAGTGTGACGGACGCCTGCAATCGGGCGAGTCGCGCCTGCGCCAACTGGTCCTGCGCCGAATTCAACGACCGCTGCGCATCCAGCACCGACAGAAAATCCTCGACGCCCGAACGATAACGCAGCTCGGCGATCCGGTACGCCTCCTGTGCCTGGTCGGCCTGCACCTGGCTCGCCCGCTCGCGCGCCTCAAGGCTGGCGACCGCGCCCAACGCCACGTCCACGTCGGAGAACGCCGCAATCACCGCGCCGCGATAGTTGAGCAACGTTTCCGTGCGCTGCGCGACGGTGGAATCCAAATTCGCCTGGTTCTGTCCGCCGTCGAAAATCGTCTGCAGCAGCGACGCGCCGATCGTATAGGCGATGTTCGAGGGATTGAGCAGGCTCGAAATCGCGGCGCTCGCGCCACCGATCGACCCCGACAGCGAAATCGACGGAAAGAACGCCGCCCGCGCCGCCGTGATGTTCGCGTCCGCCGCCACCAATTGGGCTTCAGCCCGCCGCACGTCCGGCCGCCGCGCCAGCAACTCGGACGGCAAGCCCGGCGCCACGGTCGGCGCCTTCAGCCCCGCCATGGTCGTCGCTGTCACGTCGAACCCCTGCACCGGCCGTCCCAGCAGCAGCGCCAACGCCGACCGCGTCTCACGCTCCTGCTGTTCGAGCGACGGAATATTCGCTTCCTGTCCGGCAACGTTCGCCCGCTGCTGCGCGAGTTCGAGCGGGACGGCAACGCCGGCATTGACCCGGGCCTCGGTGATCTTCAACACGCCCTGCGCGTTCTCGAGATTGCGCTTGGCGATGGCGATCCGGTCGCGCACCGATAGCAATTGGAAATAGGTCGACGCCACACTCGACACAACGGTCAGCGCCACCGTCTCGCGGTCGTACTCGCTCGCCCGCAAGCTCGCCTGAGCCGCCGTCACGCCGGCGCTGTTGCGCCCCCAGAAATCCACCTCGTACGACGCGCCCAAGCTCAAACTGAACGACTGCGAATTCGACGACGGTTCGAACTGCCCCGACTGCGAGGCACCGCCGCGCAGATCGACGCTCGGCAGCAAGGTCGCGCCCGCACTGCGAACCTGCGCCTCGGCCTGCAAGATACGCGTCGCCGCAATCGCGAGATCGAGGTTCTGCGTTTGTGCATCGACCACAAGCTTGTCGAGTTCCGAACTGTCGAACTCGCGCCACCAGCCCGCTTCCGGCCACGTCGACGCATCAGTCGGAATCGGCGCATCCCAGTCCGCCGGCGTATCGGTCGGCTCCAGCCCGCCGCCCGGCTCCACCGACGCGCAAGCGCTCAGCGCGATAGCCGCGAGCAACACCGAAAACCGTGCGTATTTCATGGGGGACCTCATTCGCTCGACAACGCGACCACCGGGTCGAGCCGCGCCGCCTTCAGCGCCGGCGCAAACCCGAACACAAGCCCCGTCGCCGCCGAAACGGCAAACGCCAACGCCATCGGCAAAATCGTGAACTCGACCGGCATGCCGAACGCCGAAATGATCAGCGCCACCGCCACGCCTCCCGCCACACCGATGATGCCGCCGAGCCCCGAAACAACCACCGCTTCCGTCAAGAACTGCTGCAGAATATTGAGCGTCCGCGCACCCGTCGCCATGCGGATACCGATCTCACGCGTCCGCTCCGTCACGCTGACAAGCATGATGTTCATGACCCCAATACCGCCGACGAGCAGCGAAATCGCCGCGACCGAGCCCAGAAGGATCGTCAGAGTATTCTGCGCCTCGGACGCCGTCTCGACGACCGCCGCCATGTTCCGGATGAAGAAGTCCTCATTCCCGTTGTGCCGCGCGGTCAACAACTCGGTCAGCGCATCCTGCGTCACGTCAATGAGCGCAACGTCTTTGACTGCCACTGTGATCGACCGCAAAAACCGCTGCCCGAACAACCTCAGGCTACCCGTCGACAACGGCACGAAGATCACATCGTCGGCATCGTTGCCGTTCGACGTCGCGCCCTTGGGCGACATGATCCCGATTACCTGAAACGGCACGTTCTTGAGCAGAATATATTGGCCGATCGGATTGTCACCGTCCGGAAACAGTTGCTGATACGCCGTCACGCCCAGCACAGCGACCGACGCATAACTGCGCTGATCTTCCTCGGTGAAGAACGTGCCTTGCGAAACCGGCCAGCTGCGCACAGCGGGAAGATCCGTCCACGTCGCATTCGCCTGCGTCTGATAGTCGATGCTGCCGAAGCGCGCCGTGACGGACCCCGTCAACTCCGGCACGGCCGCAATCACGTTCGGCACCTGGCTCATCGCCTCAGCATCGGCCGGCACCATGGTCGCAGCCGTCCCGCCGACCCCGCGCTGCTGCGGCGCGCTCGGCCGCACCAGCAGCAGGTTCGTACCCATAGAGCCGATTTGCTGGACAACCGCCTGCTTCGCGCCTTCGCCGATCGCAAGCATCGCAACCACCGACCCGACGCCGATGACGATGCCGAGCAGCGTCAGCACGGTACGAAAGAAATTCGCACGAAGGGCCCGCAGCGCCATCCCGACCGCCTCGCCCGCATCGGACCACCCCGCGCCGTCTTCGCGCGCCACTTCGGCGAGCCGCGCCTGCGCCTTCTCGATCTCGGCGTTGGTGTCGGGGCCGCTGTCGGCGAGAACCATCCCATCCTTGATCTCGATGATACGCCGCGCGTGCTGCGCGACTTCGCGGTCATGCGTGATCAGAAGAACCGTGTGACCCTGCGCCGACAATTCGCTCAGCAGCGCCATCACCTCCGCGCCGCTCTTGCTGTCGAGCGCCCCGGTCGGCTCGTCGGCCAGGATAATCTGCCCGCCATTCATCAGCGCCCGCGCGATCGACACGCGCTGCTGCTGTCCTCCCGAAAGCTGGTTGGGGCGGTGATGCAAACGGTCCGCCAACCCCAAGCGCGTCAGCAACTCTTCCGCACGCACGTGCCGCTGCTCCGCGGACAGGCCGGCATAGACCGCGGGCACTTCGACGTTCTCCGTCGCGCTTGAGGTAGAAATCAAATTGTAGCTCTGGAAGATGAAACCGAACGCGTCCCGCCGAAGCCGCGCCAGTTCGTCCGCCTCAAGCCCCGACACATCCTCGCCGTTGAAGCGATAGGTCCCCGACGTGGCCCGGTCGAGACAGCCGATGATGTTCATCAGCGTCGACTTGCCCGAGCCCGACGCGCCCATGATAGCGACGAACTCGCCCGGAAAAATCGTCAGCGAAATCCCGTGCAGCACTTCGACCGCGACGTCGCCTGTGTTGAACGTCTTGCGCAGATCAGAAACTTCGATGAGGGGCGCCGCTTCGACCGCCTGAAACGAGCCCAGCGCGGGCTTGTTCATGGGAAGCCTCTGAACCCGCCGCCGCCCTGACTACCGCGCCGTCCGCTTCCACCGGTGCGATCACGCTGCTGCCCCGACGACGACGTCTCGGTCTTGGTGCCGGCGATCACGCGATCGCCGACGTTCAAGCCGGAGAGCACCTGCGCGGAGACGCGGTTGGTGACGCCGACCTGCACTTCGCGCTCTTCCTGCCGCCCGCTTTCGGTCACAACGGTCGCCTTGTAGAGCTTCTGCCGCGGCTTAAAACGCTTCAGCGCCGCAATCGGCACACTGATCGCATCTTTCGCCCCGGAGATGACGAAGAACACCTGCGCCGTCATCTGCGTCATCAAATCGCCGTCCTTATTGTCGACATCGAACAGCGCGGTATAGAGCACGACGTTGTTGACGTTCTCAGGCGTCGGCAAAATCTGGCGCAGCTTGCCCTCCCACCGTTTGCGTGGCGATCCAAGAATGGTGAAATAGGCCGCCATCCCGGTCTTGAGCTTCGGCACGTCGGCTTCGGACACCTGCGTCCACACCGTCATCGTCGACAGATCCGCCACGCGCAATATGACAGGCGCCGACTGGTTGGCGTTCAAGGTCTGCCCCTGTTTCGCCGTCACCGATACGACCGTGCCCGCCATCGGCGCGTAAATCTTGGTATAACCGAGCGTGACCTGATCGCCCTTCAAGGTCGACGTCGTCTGTTCGATCTGCGCCTTAATCGAGTTCACACCGACGACGGCCGACTGCATGCTCGACAACGAACTCTGATACGCATCCTCGCTGGTCGCATTGGCGGCCTTGAGCATCTTCTGCCGCGAATACTGCCCGCGCGCGAGGTCGAGCTGCGCCTGCCGGTCGGCTTGCTGCGCCCGCAGATTTTTGAGTTGCGCCTGATCGGCGGCAACCTTGGCGGCCTGCAGCTGCGGATCGATCTCGGCCAGAAGGTCGCCCTTCTTCACCGTAGCCCCGACATCGACATGCAACGTGTCGAGCTGCCCCGACACCTGTGCACCCACATCGACGTAATCGCGCGGCTGCAAATTGCCGAGCGCCGTGACGGAGTCTTCGACGTCCGCCTTCTCAACGGTGACGATCAATGCCTCGCTAGACGAACTCGACCCGCCCCAAAACCAATAGCCAAGCCCGGCCAGGAGCACGATCAAGACAGCCACAGCGATCAACCGCGTCCGCTGCGTCTTCGGCGCAAGCCCTTTCACGCGCTTCCCGATCGGGCCGTCGGCGACCTTGGAATACGCCGCGCGCGCCTTGGCCACGGGACCTTCGGCCTGCTTCAGCTCTCCCGGCTTTGCTTCAACGTCCATTGGATCGACCTATCGAGGGCATGACGAGCGCGCGTCTAACAACGCGCTCATCGTCAATTGCGCTTCACGGGATCGAGTTCAACAGAAAAGCCTTTAAAGCGCTAATAAGAGTGCCCAAGAAACGGCTGTTTTCTGCCGACATATCTTGCGACAAAGATCAATTCCTCGCCGAGCTAAACTGTCGATCCGTTAAGTTTCTTAAGCCGCGACCGCCATCACATCGCCGGCAAGAACACCTGTCGCGCCGTTGCCGCCTCATCCAGCAACTTCAAGATGCGCTTCTCAAGACCGCCCGCGCCGGTCCGCTCCGCATAGATGTGCAACTCGATCAGCAACGCCTTGAGCGTCGCGTTCGACCGATCGAGCGTCGCAACATTGATGTCCGCATCAACCTCGCCGCCCACCGCCTTCAGCCGCGCACCAAGATCGCCGGCCACGTCAGACGCGGCGTCTAGAAATAGCGCACGCATCGCCGCGTTCTCCTTCGCGCGAATGTCGGCCGCACGATTGAATTCCTGGGACACCATCAGCAGCAACACGCCGGTCAGCGTCGCCGACCCTTGCCCATACCCGGCAGGCAGCGCCGGCCCCATCTCCAACGCGACTTTCGCGAAGGCATGATTCAGTACGAGATCCGGTGACGGCTTCATGACGCAATCTCCTTCGCCTGGGTCAGCAACTCCGCCAGCCGCTTGTTGTGAAACGGCAGGCAGTACAGGCCGGAGAACGCCATCACAGGGTCTGTATTCGTCCCAGCCTGAAATTCCTTCGCCGACGAGATCCAGATGGCAAGGCCTTTGAACGACGCGAACATCGACCACCACTGCAACGCAACGGGATCGACCTTCAGCCCACTCGCCCGCTCCCAAACCGCGATCGCTTCGTCGCGTTTCAACATGCCGCCCGGATGCTCACGGTCGGCGGACCACAACGGATCGAGCGCCCAGCCGAGATCCTCAAGCGGATCACCCAAGTGCGCCATCTCCCAATCGAGAACCGCGCGGATCGAACCCGACGTATCAAACAGAAAATTCCCGGTCCGATAGTCGCCATGCACGATCGAGATACGCTGCGCCGGCGGCGGCGGATTCTTCCGCATCCAACGAATCGCGGCGCGTGCGATCGGCTGCGGCTCAAGCTCGTCCTCGTCGATCACTTTTTCCCACTTGTCGAGCTCGCTCACCCACGCGGTATCTGCCGCAGGCGTCGGCGAATGCCGCGCCAAATCCGACGATGCCACGTCGCGCTGGGCGATGTGCCCGAGGATCGTGAAGAACTGCTCGCCCACCTTGCGCCGGTTGGCGCCGAAAGGATCGGCGGCCAAGATCGACCCAGCTGTGCAACCTTCAACTTCCTCCATCACGAAGAACGGCCGCTCCAGCCAATCGAGATCGCGCTCAAGAAACAACGCGCCCGGCACCGGAACACTCGATCCCATAAACGAGCGATACGCCGCGAACTCGACCTCCCGCTCCGTCTCGATCAACGTCGACACCGGATCACGCCGGAAGATCAGACCACGCTGCCCTCCGCGCTCGGCGTCAATCCGCACACGAAACGTCTCGCGGCTCGCCCCGCCATGAATGCGCGACAGCGCAACCACAGAAACGCGCCCGGCTTCCGGCATGCGATGCGCAAGATACCTGACAATCCGCGCTTCGAGATCGGCGCTCATCTCATTTCGCTCCGTCGAGCATCGACACAAACCCACTCGGCTTGTGCGCGCCGATAATAAGTTGCTCCAACACGCCCCAACCTTTGCGCTCCAGTCCGTCAGGTCCCGTCAGCACCGCGCGCGAAAAAGCCTGCACATGCAGGTGCAGCATATCGCTCTCCGGCGCTTTCGCCGTTTCGATCGTGTCGTAGCCGACCGCGAGTTCGCCGCGATACCGCCCATGCCCCCATTCCGGATGCAGATAGCCGAGCCCGCTCATGTAGAAATTCCACTGCGGTGTCAGCTCGATCTTGTGCGCGCGGCCGCGCTCATCGCTCATGCGGATCGTCGCCGCCTTCGCATGCCGCGTACCGCTCTTGAAGACGATGTCGGACGCGCACGAACCCATATGGTTCTCGCCGTTCTCCCCCGTCAGCGCCATCACCGCATGCGTGTTCCAAGGCCGCCCCTCGGCATCCGAGTTGTCGTGATAGAGCGTAATGCGATCCTCGAAATTCAACGGCGCCCAAAGCCAATAGAATTGGGCCGGCGGCGGTGGCGCCACCGGCTGCGAATCCTGCGCACCGACTGGCCGAATACCCCAAGACCGATCACGCGTACCCAGCACCCGCTCGTCGATCGCGATACGCTTGCCCTTGACCTCGATCCATCCGCTATAGCTGCCGTTCTGCGTCAACCGCGTGTAATCCATAATGGTGCGCGGCCCGATGCGCCGGGTGAACCGCGGCTCCTCGATCGCCGGTGCGCGGGAGCGGAACGTCACATCGGCGGCGATCCCATGCTCGTTCTTCTCGACCCGAACGCGCAGCACCTTCAACGGCTCGACCACCTCGACGTGAAGCGGCCCGACGCGCGTATCCATCCGCTCCATCCCGAGCACGCGCGAGGCCCGCAAATTATGCTGCACCCCGTCGACGACGATGCAGAACGCGCCGTCCATCACATTCAGCGCCGGATAAACCCCAAGCGCCGCGGCAAAGAACACCGACCCATCGGGCGTATATCCGTTGAAGAAATAGCGGTCATAGAAATTCCGGTCCGTCCCCGCGTAGGCGATGGGCTCAGCGGTCTGGTGGATTGGATAATCGTCGGCTTTGGTGAGCATGGGCCTGTGACTTGCAATGTTGAATGGCGGAGGCCCGACAATGACGCGACGCCTCGCCGCGCGCAATCGCGTTCAACGTTCTTGTACAAGCACGAACAAATCCGCTTGTGATTTGCTAACCGGCACGATTGTGCGGCGCATCATGACGTGCGATCACGTCGCGCAACCGAAGAGGGGCACAACACATGTACAGGTTTTGGCTCATTGCAGGCGCAGCGAACATGCTGCTGGCGCTCGTCGTCGCCGCGGCCACGGGACACCGTCTCGAGGGCGAGTTCGTCCCCGTCATCCGCGCCATCTTCGACACCGCGCGCGAGATGCACTTCGTCCACGCTCTGGCACTCATCGCCGTCGGCATCGTCAGCGCCCAGTTCGGCCGCAAACTTCTGATCGACCTCGCCGGCTGGGCCTTCCTCATCGGCATCGTCTGCTTCTGCGGCGGCATCTATCTGGGCTTCGGCCCCAACGCCACACAAGTCCGCCCGCTCATCCCCGTGGGCGGCGTCAGCCTGATGGGTGGCTGGGTCCTGTTCGCGATCGGCGCCTTCGTGCTGAAGCGCCCCGCTACCGCTTGAGGCCGCGCAAGGTCTGCCCGCCTTGCTTGAGAACGAGCCCGATCACCTTGCCGCCGGCCTCGCGCTCGAACGTGATTTCCGCTCCGACCGAGTCGGCGACGAACACATCTTTCGCGACGGGCAACACTTCGAGCGGTCCTTGCCCCGTGCCTTGCACATAGAGGCGGGTCCCTTCGGCGAACACCTTCAACGCAAAATCGGCGGTTAAGGGATAGTTCCCCTCATAAGCCTTTAGCTCCGCGGTTGTAGGCTGATACGTTGACGTGACTTTCGGCGCCGCGTCGAGCCGTTCGGCCTTCGCGATGCCGCCGCCTTGATGCCACGTGAATGTGTAGCTGCCGTTGGCCATCCGTAAGGGACGAAGCAGAGCGTCGAACGCCAGCGCATAGAAATCGCCAACGCTGTCGTAGCCCATCTCGTACTCAGGCTGCGCATCGGCCTGGATGGTCAACGCCACGCCCTTGCGCCGCAACACCATGCCCAGTCCGCCTTCGAGGCGATAACGCCCCGCAAGTGCGTCAAGCAGCGCTCCGTCCGGCACCGCGACTTTCCGGGGCATCCCAATCGGCTGACCAGGATCGATCAAGTGCGATCCGACCGCGCCAAGCCCGCCGAGGTCCGACTGCGATGCATCCGACAGCACGACAACGCCGCGTCCTGCCTGCTTGTCGAGAATGACAAACGCCGAGAACCCGCCCGTACCGCCCCCGTGCTGCAA
>JAWXBY010000125.1:0-42932 GCA_034440355.1 Alphaproteobacteria bacterium | reverse complement strand
TTTCCAAGTAATGGCGTTGACGCCCATGCTGGCCCATGGTATCCCATGAGGATGCTGGGGCGGCGTTTTGCTGCCCCCAATAGGGTAGGCCCGCGGGCCGGCGGCGTTGCCGCTTGGACACTGCGGTTGGGGATCAGGTTGTGGCGGAAGGTATGTCTCCTTCGTTAAGGCGCGGGGCGTGGCGATGAGATCGCTGTCGCGGCCGTTCCTGTCGACCTTCGTGAACCGCATCGACGCCAAAGGGCGCGTGTCGGTGCCGGCGAAGTTTCGCGACATTCTGGAGGCGCAAGGCGCGCGCACGATCTATGCGCGCACGTCGACGGTCGAGCCGATGATCGAAGCGGGCGGGCCGGAGTGGATGGCGCACACCTACAGCCAAATCGAAGAACACGATCCGACGAGCGAACTCTACGACGACTACGCGATGTCGTTGTTGGGCGACACGGTTGAGCTGACCGTCGATTCTGAAGGGCGCGTCGTGCTGCCGGAAGGTTTGCTGCGGCATGCGGGATTGGATGAGGCGGCGGCGTTCGTCGGCGTCGGCAGTCACTTCCGCATCTGGGAGCCGAAGGCGCTTGAGATGCGCATGGTCAGGGCGCGCCGGTCGGCGGCGGAGCATCGCGGGCAGCTTCGGCTGAAGAACGGCGGCGGTGCGCATGACTGAGACCAGCCACGTTTCGGTGATGCTCTCGGAAGTCGTCGAGGCGCTGAGCCCGCGCGACGGCGAGGTGATGGTCGACGGTACGTTCGGCGGCGGTGGCTATACGCGTGCGATTTTGAAGGCGGCGCGGTGTTCGGTGATCGGCATCGATCGCGACGCGGCGGCGATCGAGCGGGCGGCGGCTGTCGTGCGCGAGTTTCCCGGACGCTTGACGATGGTGCATGGGCCGTTCGGGTCGATGCGCGATCTGCTGGCGGCTCAAGGTATCGATGCGGTAGACGGGATCGCGCTCGATCTCGGGATGTCGTCGGATCAGCTTGAAGAGGCGGAGCGCGGGTTTTCGTTTCAGCTCGACGGGCCGCTCGACATGCGGATGGGTTCGACCGGGATTTCGGCGGCGGGCATCGTCAACACGTATAGCGAACAGGTTTTGGCGGGCATTCTCTATGTGTATGGCGAGGAAGAGCGGTCGCGGGCGATTGCGCGAGCGATCGTTGCCGCACGCGCCGAGGGGCCGATCACGCGCACGCTTGAGCTGGCGAATATTTGCGCGAAGGCGATCGGGCGCGGGTCGAACGGCATTCATCCGGCGACGCGGACGTTTCAGGCGCTGCGCATTTATGTGAACGACGAGCTCGGCGAGTTGGCGCGCGGGCTGGCGGCGGCGGAGCAGTTGTTGCGGCCTGGCGGGCGGCTTGCCGTCGTTTCGTTTCATTCGTTGGAAGACCGGATGGTGAAGCGGTTTCTGCAGGAGCGGTCGGGGCGCGTCGCGCAGCTGTCGCGGCATTTGCCGTCGCATGGCGTGAACGGGCCGGCGGCTTCGTTCGATATGTCATCGCGCAAGGCTGTCGCGCCGACGAAGGCCGAGACATTCCGCAATCCGCGCGCGCGGTCGGCGAAGTTGCGCTCGGCGATCCGCACGTCGGCGCCGGCCATTCCGTTCGATGCTGTGAAGGCGGGTGTTCTGCCGGAGATGCGCGCATGATCAGAACCGTCAGCGCCATCAGCGTTGCTTTGCTCGTGCTGGTGAGCTTCGAGCTCTACAACGGCGTGCATCGCGTGAAGGCGCAGGAGCAGGCGCTCGTTTCGATGTCGGCGCAGATTGCGCGCGAGGCTGAGCAGATCCGCGTGTTGAAAGCGGAGTGGTCGTATCTCAATCAGCCGGATCGTTTGCAGGCGTTGGCACGGCGGCATTTGGCGTTGGCGCCGACGGGTGCTTCGCAGATCGTGGTGCTGACGTCGTTGCCGATCCGGGGCGATGCGATGTCGACGGCGCCGTCGCCTGTCGTCGAGGCGCAGGACTTGCCGTCGCGCGTCGTCACTGACGTGCCGTTGCCGCGTTTCAAGCCTGCTCCTCCGAAGGCGGTACCGTGACCCAAGAGGAACGCATCACGCTGGAAGGCGCGGCGAAGGCTGCGATGGCGCGCACGCGCAGCCGGTTGAATTTCTCGATCATCGCGTTCGGCGTGGTGTTTGCGATTTTGTTCGGGCGGCTGGTCGAAGTGACGATGCTGCGCGAGGGCCAAGAACGGAAGACGGCGCGCGTCGAAACGAATGTCGCCTATTACCGTGCCGACATCGTCGATCGTAACGGCGAGATTTTGGCGACGGATTTGCAGTCGGCGTCGCTCTATGCGGATGCGCGGGTGATCTGGGATCCGGCCGAGACGGCGCAGGCTTTGGCCGGTGTGTTGCCGACGGTCGATGCGACAGCGCTGACCAAGCGGTTGGCGACGCGGCAGGCGTTTGTTTGGATCAAGCGCAATATTCCGCCGCGCCAGCAAGAGGCTGTGCGTCAGCTCGGCATTCCGGGTTTGCATTTCCGTGATGAGCCGCGGCGCGTTTATCCGAACGGGCGGACGGCGGTGCATGTGCTGGGCTACGTCAACGTCGACAATCATGGACTGGCCGGCGTCGAGCGTGGCGCGGAAGATTTGATTTTGGAGCGGCGCAATCGCGGCGGCGTGGTCGAGCTGGCGCTTGATCTGCGCGTGCAGCACGCGTTGCAGGATGAGCTGTCGGCGGCACTTGCGACGTTCAAGGCGCGCGCGGGTTCCGGCATCGTCATGGACGTGAGAACGGGCGAGGTGCTTGCGCTGTCGTCGTTGCCGGACTTCGATCCCAACGAGCCGGGCGAGGCGGGCAAGACGGCGCTGTTCAACAGCGTGACGCTGGGCGTTTACGAGATGGGGTCGACGTTCAAGACGTTCACGACCGCCTTGGCGCTCGACACGCAGAAGGTGACGTTCGCCTCGCAGTTCGACGCGACCAATCCGATCACGACGGGCCGCTTTACGATCACGGACTATCATCCGGAGAATAGGCTGCTGACCGTGCCGGAGATCTTCGTCCATTCGTCGAATATCGGGATGGCGAAGATGGCGCTGGAGGTCGGAACGACCACGCAGAAGGCCTATCTCGCGAAGATGGGTTTGCTGACGCCGGTTTTGAGCGAGATCAAGGAGGTCGGATCGCCGATTGTCCCTAAGCGCTGGGGCGATTTGGAGACCATGACGGTGTCCTATGGCCATGGGATCGCGATCACGCCGTTGCACGTTGCGATGGTGAGTTCGGCCCTGGTCAATGGCGGCAAGCTGATCAAACCCACCATGCTGAAGCGGGAGGCGGGAGCTGTCGTGCCCTTCAACCGCGTCGTCAGCGAGCAGACCAGCCTTCAGATGCGCGAGTTATTGCGCATGGTCGTGACGCAGGGCACTGGATCAAAGGCCGATGTGCCGGGTTATCCTGTCGCCGGAAAGACCGGTACGGCCGAGAAGGCCGCGGGCGGCGGCTATGCGCGCAAGAACCTCTTGTCCTCGTTCATGGGTGTGTTTCCGGCGCGCAGTCCCCAGTATTTGGTGCTGATCGTGCTCGACGAACCGCAAGGCAGCGATGCAACAGCCGGTTACGCCACCGCGGGCTGGACCGCGGCGCCGACGGCGGGCAAAGTGATCGCGCGCATTGCGCCGATGCTGAACGTTCCCGTCTCGCCCACCGAGAGCCAAGGGCCCCCCACCACCATGGCATCGTACGAGGATCTGCATTGAGGCTATGCGACTTAGCGCGCTCGCCAACATCGCCGTTCCGGGAGCCGATCCCGAGATCGCGGGCCTGACCGCCGACAGCCGTGCGGTGAAGGCGAACTATCTGTTCGCCGCGTTGCCCGGTGCGAAGGCGGACGGCGCTGCGTTCGTTCCTGATGCGTTGGCGAAGGGCGCTGTCGCTGTGTTGGGCGGGGAGGCGTTGCGCACGCGGGCCGAGCGGGTTTCCAAGATCGTCGATGCCAATCCACGGCAGCGGCTGGCGCAGCTCGCGGCGCGGTTTTATGCGCGGCAGCCTTTAACGATCGTCGCGGTGACGGGCACGAACGGGAAGAGTTCGATCGCGGCTTTCGTGCGCGAGATTTGGACGGCCTTGGGGTATCCGGCGGCGAGCTTCGGCACGGTCGGCGTCGTTGCGCCATCGGGGACGAAGCCGCTGCAGCACACGACGCCCGATCCGGTTGAAATTCATCGGCTGCTGTCGGAGCTTGCCGACGAGGGCGTCGATCATGTGGCGTTCGAGGCGTCGAGCCATGGGCTAGCGCAGTATCGCGCCGACGGCGTCGTGCTGCAGGCGGCGGCGTTCACGAATTTGACGCGCGATCATCTCGATTATCACGAGACGTTCGAAGCGTACGAGCAGGCTAAGCTGCGTCTGTTTTCCGATGTGCTGCCGACGGGTGGCGTGGCGGTCATAAATGCGGATTCGCCTTCGGGTGAGCGGTTCGCGCAGGTGGCACGAGCGCGCGGGCAACGGTTGATTCTGGTGGGCGAGGGCGCGGGCGCGACTTTGCGCATTGCCGCGCGTACGCCGCATGCCGATGGGCAGCAGCTTTCGATTGCTTGGGGCGGCGCGACGTATGAGGTGACGTTGCCGTTGGCCGGTGCGTTTCAGGCTTCGAATGCGGTGATTGCGGCGGGGCTGGTGCTTGGTCTCGGCGCGGATGTTTCGCGTGTGTTTGCGGCGCTTCACACATTGAAGGGTGCGCCTGGGCGGTTGGAGAAGGTTGGCGCTACCGCATCGGGCGTGCCGGTCTATGTCGATTATGCGCATACGCCGGATGCTTTGGAGACGGTGCTGACGGCGCTGCGGCCGCATACGGCGGGGCGGCTTTGGGTCGTGTTCGGCTGCGGCGGCGATCGCGATGCGGGCAAACGTCCGCTCATGGGGGCGGCGGCGGTTGAGCATGCGGACCGCGTGATCGTAACGGATGACAATCCGCGTACGGAAGATGCGGCGAAGATTCGTGCGGCGGTGCTGAAAGGCGCGCCGGATGCGCATGAGATCGGCGACCGGGCGCTTGCCATCGAGACGGCGGTTCAGTCGGCGGAAGAGGGCGATGTCGTCGTCATCGCCGGCAAAGGGCATGAGACGGGACAGATCGTCGGGCGCGAGGTGCGGCCGTTCAATGATGCGGATGAAGCACGCGCGGCGATCGCGCTGACGAAGGGAGGCTCGCGGTGAGCGCACTGTGGAGCTTGAAGGACATTGCGGCGGCGGTCGACGCGAAGGCCGGGATGGAGGGCGAGGTCAACGGCGTCTCGATCGACACGCGCACGCTGCAACCGGGTGATCTGTTCGTCGCGTTGAAAGACGCGCGCGACGGGCACGACTTCGTCGAAGATGCGATCGTGAAGGGCGCTACAGCGGTGCTGGTATCTCGCAACGTTTCCGGCGTTGCAGCCGAGAAACTGATCAAAGTTGAGGATACGCAGTCGGCGCTTGAGGCCTTGGGACGCGCGCGGCGCGGGGCGGTGAGTGCGCGCATCGCGGCTGTGACCGGCAGCGTCGGCAAGACGAGTACGAAAGAGGCGTTGAGGCATCTGCTCAGCTTGCAAGGGCGGACGCATGCGTCGGCGGCGTCGTACAACAATCTTTGGGGCGTGCCGTTGTCGCTGGCGCGCATGCCGCGCGAGGCGCAGTACGGCATCTTCGAGATCGGGATGAACCATGCCGGCGAGATCACGCCGTTGACGGCGCAGGTGCGTCCGCATGTGGCGATCGTGACCATGGTGGCGGCGGTGCATCTGGAGCATTTCGGTTCGGTCGGCGAAATCGCCGACGCGAAGGGCGAGATTTTTTCCGGGTTGGAACAGGGCGGTGTTGCGGTGATCAACGGCGATCTCGAATTTTGCTCGCGGTTGAAGGCGCACGCCATGGAGGCGCGGCCGTCGCGCATCGTGACCTATGGCCGTGCGGCGGGGAGCGACGTGCGGTTGGTGTCGCTTGATCTTGGCGAGCAGACGTCGGATGTGCGCGTCGAGTTGTTCGGTAAGACCGTCGATTATCGCATCGGTGCGGCGGGCGAGCATTGGGCGATCAACAGCCTCGGCGTGCTGGCCGTCATTGCCTCGCTGGGCGGCGATGTGGAACGGGCGGCGAACGACATGGCCTCGTTGAGCGCGCTTGCGGGGCGTGGGGCGCGCGAGAAGATCGAGGGCCCTCGCGGGTCGTTCGAGTTGATCGATGAGAGCTATAACGCCAACCCTTTGTCGATGGCGGCGGCGATCGCGACGCTGGGCCGGGTGCGGACGGGGCCCGGCGGGCGGCGAATCGCCGTGCTGGGCGACATGCTGGAATTGGGGCCGACGGCAGGGGAGTTGCACGCGGGACTCAGTAAAGCGCTCAGCGAACACCACATCGATGCCGTTTTCGCCAGCGGCCCGTTGATGCACCACCTGTGGCAAGCGATTGCCGAGGGGCAGCGCGGCGGCTATGCACCCACATCGGCTGAGATCGCGGATCAGGTCGCCGGCAATGTGAAGGCCGGTGACGTGGTGATGATCAAAGGCTCGTACGGTTCGAAAATGCGCGTGGTGGTCGAGGCGTTGCGCGCGCTCGACGATGCGAAACACTAAGGCCGCTTCATGCTCAATCTGCTTGTTCCCTTCGCCGACGATTTTCAGCTGTTCAATGTGTTCCGCTACATCACGTTCCGCACGGGCGGGGCGATCATGACGGCGTTGGTGATCGCGTTCGTGATCGGGCCGCCGTTGATCCGCTGGCTGAAGCTCAAGCAAGGCAAGGGGCAACCGATCCGCGAAGACGGACCGCAGCGCCACATTCTGGAGAAGAAGGGCACGCCGACGATGGGCGGGCTCATGATTCTGATTGCGGTGACGGTGTCGACGATCTTGTGGGCGGATCTGCGCAATCTCTATGTGTGGATCGTGCTCGGCGTGACGCTGGGGTTTGGGCTGCTGGGTTTTTGGGACGACTATCTGAAAGTCACGAAGCGGTCGTCGGCGGGTGTGTCGGGGCGGTTCAAGCTGGTCACGCAGGCCATCATTTCGATTGCGGCGGTGATTGCGATCATGGAGTTGCATCGCACGCTGCCCGGCGGCGTCGGTTTGTCGGGCGCGGTTGCGGTGCCGTTCCTCAAGGATGTGCTGATTTATTTGGGGCCGTTTTTCATTATCTTCGGAACGCTTGTCATTGTCGGTGCGTCGAACGCCGTGAATCTGACGGACGGACTCGACGGGCTCGCGATCGTGCCGGTGATGATCGCGGCGCTGAGTTTCGGGTTGATCGCCTATATCGTCGGGCGCGCGGACTACACGACGTATCTGCAGATTCATTTTGTGCCGGGCACCGGGGAACTCGCGATCATTTGCGGGGCGATGCTGGGCGCAGGGCTGGGCTTCCTTTGGTACAACGCACCGCCCGCGATGGTGTTCATGGGCGATACGGGATCGCTGGCGCTGGGTGGAATGCTCGGCACCATGGCCGTCGCGATCAAGCATGAGATCGTGCTGGGCATCATCGGCGGGTTGTTCGTGCTTGAGGCCGTGTCGGTGATCGTGCAGGTCGCCTCGTTCAAGCTGACGGGCAAGCGCGTGTTCAAGATGGCGCCGATCCATCACCACTTCGAGCAGCTCGGGTGGCGAGAGCCGACCATCGTGATCCGGTTCTGGATCATCGCCGTGATCCTTGCGCTTATCGGCTTGTCCACGTTGAAGATTAGGTGACACGCAACGTGATCCCCGTTCCGCATTTCAACGGCAAGACGGTCGCGGTGTTCGGGCTCGCGCGCTCAGGCGTGTCCGCAGCGCGGGCGTTGATCGCGGGCGGGGCGAAGGTCGTCGGCTGGGACGATAAGGCCGAGGCGCGCGATGCGGCGGCGAAGGCCGGGGTCACGATCGGCGATTTGAACGGGGTCGATTGGCATGGCGTGGCGGCGCTGATCTTGTCGCCGGGCGTGCCGTTGACGCATCCCAAGCCGCATCCGTTCGTGGTTGCCGCTCAAGCAGCGCGGACGGAAGTCATCGGCGATGTGGAACTGTTCTTCCGCGTCGTGCGGCCGGACGATGATTCCATTCATCCCAAGATTGTTTGCGTGACGGGCACGAACGGGAAGTCGACGACGACGGCGTTGATCGGGCATTTGCTCTCGCGTCTTGGCTACGACGCGGAAGTGGGCGGGAATATCGGCAAACCGGTGTTGGAATTGGCGCCGCCGACGCCGCGGCGGGCTTATGTGCTGGAGCTTTCGTCCTATCAGATCGATTTGACGCCGTCGGTGAAGCCCGATGTCGCCGTGCTGATCAATGTGACGCCGGATCATATCGACCGGCATGGGACGCTTGAGAATTACGCCAACGTGAAGGCGAATATTTTTCGCCATCAGGGACGTGGCGATATCGCCGTGATCGGCGTCGACGATGCGCACTCGTCGGAGATTTGTACGCGAGTGTCGTCGCGCGGGGCGTTGTCGGTGACGCCGGTGTCGGTCGGCAAGGTGTTGGGGCGCGGGATTTTTGTGCTCGACGGCAAGCTCTATGACGCGACCGGCGCGACATCGCGCGAGGTGCGGGATTTGCGTTCGCTGACGCGCATGCCGGGAGCGCATAATTGGCAGAACGCGGCGATCGCTTACGCCGCCGTGCGGCCTTTGGTGAAGGATCCGGGCGAGATCGCGAATGTGATGGCGTCGTTCCCGGGTCTGCCGCATCGCATCGAGCAGGTCGGCAAGATCGGGCGGGTCACCTTCGTCAACGATTCCAAGGCGACGAACGCGGATGCGGCGGCGCGGGCGCTCGCTTGCTATGAGGACATTTACTGGATTGCGGGCGGCAAGGCGAAGGCCGGCGGGATCGAAGATCTGGCGGCGTTCTTTCCGCGCATCAAGCGGGCGTATCTGATCGGCGATGCGATGGATGCGTTCGCCGCGACGCTGGAGGGCAAGGTTCCGGTCGTGAAAGCCGGGACACTTGAGGCTGCGACGCGTGCGGCGGCGAAGGATGCCGAGGCCGAGCGCGGCGAGCCGGTTCTGCTTCTGTCGCCGGCGTGCGCGTCGTTCGATCAGTTCCGCGATTTCGAACATCGCGGAGATGAGTTCAAGCGCATCTATAAGGCGATTGCCGACGAAGCGCGCATGAAGGGAGCCGCGTGATGGCTGTGTTGTCGCGCACGGACCGCAGCATGCTGGCCAATTGGTGGTGGACGGTTGACCGCTGGTCGTTGGCGGCCATTACGGCGCTGATCGCTTGCGGTATTCTGTTGACGTTGGCGGCGAGCCCTGCGGTTGCCGGGCGCATCGGGCTTGAGCCGTTCTATTTCGTCTATCGCCAGCTTTCGTTCGTGGCGCCGGCGTTGTTGATCATCTTCATCATTTCGTTGTTGGGGCCACGCGATGTTAGGCGGTTGGCACTTGGGGTCTATGGCGTCGCGCTTCTGTTGATGATTGCGACGTTGTTCTTCGGGCCGGAGATCAAGGGGGCGCAGCGGTGGCTGACGTTCGGGCCGTTCTCGCTGCAGCCGTCGGAGTTTGCGAAGCCGGCGTTGATCGTGCTGGCTGCGGCGGCGCTGGCGGAAGGCAATCGCACGCCCGGCTTTCCCGGCATGGCGATCGCGGCGGCGCTTTATGCGGCGATCGCCGGTGTTTTGATTTTGCAGCCGGATTTCGGGCAGACGATGCTGGTCACCATCGTGTGTGCGGCGTTGCTGTTTCTGGCCGGTGTGAAATGGCAATGGCTCGCGGCCGTCGGCGGCGCGGCCGGTGTGGGTGGGGTCGGCGCCTACCTCTTCGTGCCGCATGTGGCGAGCCGCATCGACCGGTTCATGAACCCCGATCACGGGGACACGTATCAGGTGGACACGGCGCTGAACGCTTTTGCGCATGGCGGGATGTCGGGCGTGGGGCCGGGCGAAGGTTCCGTGAAGTTCGTGCTGCCGGACGCGCATACCGACTTTATCTTTGCAGTGGCGGGTGAGGAGTTCGGGTTGCTCGCCTGCACGGTTCTGCTGGTGCTGTTCGGCGTTATCGTTTGGCGGGCGCTGAAGGTGGCGCTTGATGAGCGGGATCACTTTATTCAGCTTGCGGCATCGGGCCTTGCCGTGATGTTCGGCTTGCAGGCCGTCATCAACATGGCGGTGAACCTTAGTCTGATGCCGTCGAAGGGGATGACGTTGCCGTTCGTGTCGTATGGCGGGTCGTCGATGCTGGCGTTGGCGTTCACCGTGGGCATGCTGCTGGCGCTGACGCGGCGGCGCGCCGTTTCGTATCGGGCCTATTGATGGCGGGCGCCGTCGTCATCGCCGCGGGCGGGACCGGCGGGCATATTTTCCCGGCGCAATCCTTGGCGGAGGAGTTGGGCAAGCGTGGCCGCAAGGTCGTGCTGATGACCGACGATCGCGGTCACAACTATGCGCAGGCCTTTCCGCAGGCTGAGATCGTGACCGTGCCGTCGGCGACGTTTGCCGGGCGCGGGACCGTCGGCAAAGCGTTTGCCGTGTTGCGCCTGGCACGCGGAGCGCTGTCGGCTTACTTCGCGCTGGGGCGGGTGAAGCCTGCGGTCGTCGTTGGGTTCGGTGGGTATCCGGCGCTGCCGACGATGTTTGCGGCAGCGCGGCGTGGGGTGCCTTCCATTATTCATGAGCAGAACGCGATCTTGGGCCGCGTGAACAGGTGGCTGGCGCCGGCGGTGACGCGGATTGCCTCGTCGTTCGAGAAGCTGTCGCATATGGATCCGCTGCTGGCGCCGCGCGTCGTGCGGACGGGCAATCCCGTGAGGCCGGCGGTGCTGGCGACGGCGCGGCCTTACGTTCGGCCGGATGCGGGCGGGCGGTTCAACCTGCTTGTCTTCGGCGGTAGTCAGGGGGCGCGGGTGTTTGCGACCTTGGTGCCGGAGGCGATTGCGAAATTGCCGGCCGATCTGCGCGCGCGGTTGGATCTGACGCAGCAGTGCCGGCCTGAGGATTTGGATAACGCCAAGGCGCGCTATGCGGCGATGGGTTTGACGCCGACGCTGGCGTCCTTCTTCGGCGACATGGGCGAGCGGCTTGCGGCGGCGCATTTGGTGATCAGCCGTGCGGGGGCTTCGACGGTCACGGAGCTTTGCGCGGTGGGGCGGCCCGCCGTCCTTATTCCTTACCCCTTCGCCATGGACGATCATCAAAGTGCCAATGCACGCGAGATGGCCGATGCCGGGGCGTCCTGGACCTTCAAAGAAGCCGGGCTAACCGCCGATATTTTGGCGGCCAAGATCATAGAATTGGCGCAAACCCCGGTTCTGCTTGAGACCGCTGCGGCGAAAGCGCTAAGCCTAGGGCGAAGCGACGCTGCGGCGCGGCTGGCCGACCTCGTGGACGAGGTCGGGGCTTTGCGGGCGTGATCCTCACTCGGAGTCGAATTCCTTGAACTATCGCGATCGTTGGTTGGTGCTGGCATGAGCCGGATGTCGCTGCAGATCGGGCCGCTGCATTTCATCGGCATCGGCGGGATCGGGATGAGCGGCATCGCGGAGGTGATGCACAATCTCGGCTACAAGATCCAAGGGTCGGACGCGAGCGACAGCCCGAACGTAAAGCGGTTGCGTACGCTGGGCATCAAGATCGCGGTCGGGCATGCGGCCGAGAATTTGGGCGAGGCGGCCGTCGTCGTCTATTCGTCGGCGGTGAAGGGCGACAACGCGGAACTCGCGGCGGCGCGGGCGCGGCAGACGCCGACCGTGAAGCGGGCCGAGATGCTGGCCGAACTCATGCGGTTGAAGAGTGCGGTCGCGATCGCCGGCACGCACGGTAAGACGACGACGACCACTATGGTTGCGGCGCTGCTGGAGGCGGGCGGGTTCGATCCGACCGTGATCAACGGCGGCATCATCAATAAGTATGGGACGAATGCGCGTCTGGGTCAGGGCGAGTGGATGGTAGTCGAGGCGGACGAGTCCGACGGCACGTTCACGAAGTTGCCGGCGACTATCGCGATCGTCACGAACATCGATCCGGAGCATCTCGACCACTACAAGGGATTCGAGGGGCTGAAGCGGGCGTTCGATACGTTCGTCGAGAATATTCCTTTCTACGGTTTCGCCGTTCTCTGCATCGATCATCCGGAAGTGCAGTCGATGATCGGGCGGGTAAGTGACCGGCGTTTGATCACCTATGGCTACGGGCCCCAAGCTGATGTGCGGGCGGTGAACGTGCGTTTTGAAGGCGGGTTATCGCATTTCGACGTGCTGCTCAGCGATCGCGTGAAGGGTGGGGCGCGGACGTTTGCCGGCCTGACATTACCGATGCCGGGCGAGCATAACGTGCAGAATTCGCTGTCCGCGATTGCGGTGGCGCGCGAGCTTGGCGTGCCGGATGTGACGGTGCGTGAGGCGTTGGCGCAGTTCGAAGGGGTGAAGCGGCGTTTCACCAAGACGGGTGTTTGGAACGGCGTCACCGTCATCGACGACTATGCGCATCATCCGGTCGAGATTTTGTCGGCGATGAAAGCCGCGCGGCAGGTGGCGATGGGGCGGGTGATCGCCGTGCTGCAGCCGCATCGCTTCACGCGGCTTTGGGAATTGTTCAAGGAATTTTCGACCTGTCTGCACGGCGCGGATGCGGTGATCGTGTCAGATGTTTATCCGGCGGGTGAGCAGCCTATTCCGGGCGTCTCGCGCGATGCGTTGGTCGACAGCATGCGTGCGCATGGGCATCGCCATGTGGTGGCGCTGAACTCGCCCGATGATCTGCCGAAGATAGTGGCCGAGATTGCCAAGCCCGGCGATTACGTCGTGTGTTTGGGCGCGGGCTCGATCACGAATTGGGCGAATGCGCTGCCCGGCCAATTGCAGGCTCTGAGCGAGAGGTAAGCGATGGCTGCGGCTGGCGTGATCGCGCGCTTGCCGCGCGTCAAAGGTCCTTATCAAGAAGGCGCGGCGATCAAGGATCTCACGTGGTTTCGCGCCGGTGGACCGGCTGAGGTTCTCTATATTCCGCCGGACGTCGATGATCTCGCGGCGTTTCTGAAAGAGCTGCCGGAGGATGTGCCTGTCACCGTGATCGGCGTCGGGTCGAACTTGCTGGTGCGCGATGGCGGCGTTACCGGCGTCGTCATTCGTTTGGGCCGCGGGTTCATGAACGTCAACGCCGATCCGATGCATCGGTTGCGCGCGGGTGCTGCAGCGCTTGATGTGGCGACGGCGAAGGTGGCGTTGGAGACGGGGCTGACCGGGCTTGAGTTTATGCGTGGGATTCCCGGCACCGTCGGTGGTGGCCTGCGGATGAATGCCGGCGCTTATGGGCGCGAGTTTAAGGACGTGTTGGTCGAGGCGTTGGCCTTGAACCGGCGCGGCGAGCGCGTGAAGCTCACCAATACGCAGATGGGGTTTGAGTATCGGCGATCGAATGTTCCGGCCGATCTGATTTTTGTCGAGGCGGTGTTTCAAGGCGCGCCTGGCGAGAAGTCCGAGATCGAGGCGCGGATGAATGAGATCACCGATGCGCGCTCGGCGACGCAGCCGATCAAGAGCCGCACCGGTGGGTCGACGTTCAAGAATCCGGATGGGCATAAGGCTTGGCAGTTGATCGACAAGGCTGGGTGCCGCGGGTTGCGTCGCGGCGATGCGGAGGTTTCGACCTTGCACTGCAATTTCTTGATCAACCACGGCAAGGCGACCGGCGACGAGATCGAGGCGCTGGGCGAAGAGGTTCGCGCGAAGGTCAAAGCCGCGACGGGCGTCGAGCTCGAGTGGGAGATCAAGCGGATTGGGACGAAGGGATGAGCGATGCTTCGCTCGCCTCCTCTTATCCGTCATGGCCGGGATTGACCCGGCCACCCGGTCCGCGCACGGCAGTGCGCGCTGAGATTTCGTTTTCACCACAAAGACACGAAGCGCGCGAAGGTTCACGAAGGGCTTTGTGAGCCTTGGTGTTCTTTGTGGCTTGGTGGTGAAGCTGCATGTCCATCGCGCTGCCGCGCGAAAGTCTGGGTGGCCGGGTCAAGCCCGGCCATGACGAATCTTTTTTGAAGCGGAGAATTACGCATGACCGAGCAACGGCACGTCGCGGTTTTGATGGGTGGATGGTCGGCGGAGCGGCCGGTTAGTCTTGTGACCGGCAAGGGTTGCGCGAAGGCTTTGCGCGATGAGGGGTTCAAAGTTACCGAAGTCGATGCCGGTCGCGATCTTGCCGACGTGCTCATGAAACTGAAGCCGGACGTGTGTTTTAACGCGTTGCACGGGCAGTGGGGCGAAGACGGGTGCGTGCAGGGTCTGCTTGAAGTGCTCGGGATCCCGTACACGCATTCGGGCGTTTTGGCGTCGGCGGTTGCGATGCACAAGGAGCGCGCGAAGGCCGTGTTCCGTGCGGCGGGGATACCGGTTGTGAACGACATCGTCATTTCGCGGCACGACGTGGCGAAACAAACAACGATCAAAGCGCCATTCGTGATCAAGCCCGTTAATCAGGGGTCAAGTGTCGGGGTCTTTATAATACGCCCTGGAGACAACCGTCCGCCGGAAGAGCTGACGAGTCCAACATGGAATTTGGGTGAAGAGGTGATGGTGGAAGAGTTCGTGCCCGGTCGCGAGTTGACCGTTGCGGTGATGGACGGGAAGGCCTTGGCCGTGACCGACATCGTGCCGCGCACGACGTTCTACGACTTCGAGTCCAAATATGCGGAAGGCGGGTCGGAGCACGTGATCCCGGCGCGCATCCATAAGAACGTCTACGAGGAAGCGTTGGCGGTCGCCGAGCGCGCGCATGCGGCCTTGGGCTGCCGCGGGGTGAGCCGGACGGATTTTCGTTACGACGACACGAAGGGTGAGCCGGGGCGGCTCATCATTCTGGAGACGAACACGCAGCCCGGCATGACGCCGACGTCGTTGGTGCCGGAGCAGGCGGGGTACAAAGGCATTTCCTACGGCGCGCTGTGCCGGTGGATGATCGAGGACGCGTCATGCGATCGCTAGTGGGCGCCGCCCGCGACGAAGATTTTGACGACGAAGCGCCGCCGCCGAAAAAGCGGGCCAAAGCGAAGGGAAAGCCGCGCTCTGGTCGCGGCGGCAAACGGCGGGCGAGCGAGCGTGCGGTGTCGCGCTGGACGTCGGCCTTGAAGTCGACGATGCGCAGCATGGTTTTGTGGTCGGCGGTGCTGGCTCTGTTCTTTGTCGTCGTCGTGGTCGCCGGGTTGTTCTCGGGCGGGCATGTGTCGGCCGCGCTTAACGGGGCGAAGGACTACGCCAACACGTTAATGGGGTCGGCGGGGTTCAAGGTGAAGACCGTCACGCTTGAAGGCCGGGCGGAGACGGCGCCGAAGGAAATCGGTCGGATGCTGGGCATCCAGGCCGGCGATCTGATGCTTTACGTGGACGTCGACGAGGCTCGCGCGCGCATCGAGGCGCTGCCGTGGGTGAAGTCGGCCGAGGTTCGCCGCGTGTGGCCGGACAAAATTGTTGTGCGGATTCAGGAACGCCGACCGGTTGCGCTTTGGCAGATGGACGGCGCGGTTGCGGTCATCGACGCGAGCGGCAAGCCGATCTCAGGCGAGGATCCGGCGCGGTTTGCCGAGCTTCCGCTTGTCGTCGGCAAAGGCGCGGAGACGCAGGTCGGCGCACTGCTTGCGCTTATTGGGACGCAGCCGAACTTAAAGTTGCGTGTGAAGGCCGCCGTGCGAGTGGGTGAAAGACGTTGGAATTTACGGCTCGCTAACGGTGTTGAAGTACGACTGCCTGAGGAGGGCGCGGAAGCGGCCTTGGCAGAGCTGGTTCGGCTCGAACGCGAGAACAACGTTCTCGCGCGCGACATCAAAGCGATCGATCTTCGCTTTCCGGACCGGTTCATCGTCAAGCTGCCACCCGGGTCCCCGTTGGTCACACCGCAGCCTCGCGCAGGCGGCAGGGAAACTTGATGGTCATGGGGCTTGGCAAAGGACGGCACTCCGGTCGGGGCGCCAAGAGCGGCATCGTCGCCGCGCTTGACGTCGGCTCGACCAAGATTGCCTGCCTAATCGCAAAGCCCATCGGCGGCCGAGAAGGCTCGCCGCAGCTTAAAGTCTTGGGTGTGGGTCTCCATGCCAGCCGGGGCGTGCGCTCGGGCGCCGTGGTCGACATCAATGCGGCCGAGGATTCCATCCGCGCCGCGGTCGAGCAGGCCGAGCATCAGGCCGGGGTGACGCTGAAAGAGGTCGTCGTCGGCATTTCCTGCGGTCAGCCGCAGAGCCGCACGATCAACGTTGAAGTTTCAATCGCCGGCCACGAGGTGGGCGAAGAAGATTTGCGCCGCGCCTATGCGACCGGCCGTTCGCAGGTGCCGAACGCGGAGCGCGAGATCATTCACTGCATGCCGGGGTCCTATGCGATCGACGGTAGCCGGGGCATCCGCAATCCGCGTGGGATGGTGGGCGATACGCTCGGCGTCTCGATGCACGCCATCACGGCGGCCGCGGGGCCGATCCGGAACCTGGAAAGCTGTGTCGGGCGCTGTCACTTGAACGTGGCGGGGCGGACGGCGACGGCTTATGCGACCGGCTTGTCCACGCTGGTGTCGGACGAGATGGACTTGGGCGCGACGGTCATCGACATGGGCGGGGGCACGACCTCGATCTCCGTGTTTTTCGACGGCGGGCTTGTGTTTGCGGACGTTCTGCCGGTGGGCGGAAATCATGTGACCAGCGACATCGCGCGGGGGCTTTCGACCTCGCTTGCCAATGCCGAGCGATTGAAGACCCTACACGGGAGCGCGCTGACCGGACCGAACGACGGGCGTGACCTGGTGCAGGTGGCGCGGCTTGGCGAAGACGATCCGGACAGCGATTGCGAAGTTCCGCGGTCGGTGCTCACCGGTATTATCGGGCCTCGGCTTGAAGAGACGTTCGAGCTTGTGCGCGACCGGCTGATCGATTGCGGCATGACCTCTATTTCGGGACGGCGCGTCGTGTTGACGGGTGGCGCCTCGCAGATGAACGGTGCGCGCGAGGTCGCGACGCGCGTTCTTTCCAAACAAGTGCGGTTGGGGCGGCCTTCGCGACTGACGGGCCATGTCGATGCAGCGGGCGGACCGGCGTTCGCGGCAGCTGCGGGCTTGAGCGTGTGGGCGGCGCAACGGCCCGGCGAAATTCAACACGGGCGCGATGAAGGCGATCTGCCGTATCTCGCCTATGGTACGACTGATGCCGGTTCAAACGGTTTCAGGGGACTGACGCGCTGGATCAAAGAGAATTTTTAACTTTTTGCAGCGCATGTGTAGACAATAACGGCAGCACGAATGTGCGCCATGGTGGACGTGTCTGAATCGGGAAGGTGGCTTGCCATGGAGAGCAATAGATGGCCATCAACCTTTCTGCGCCCGACTTCACTGAACTGAAGCCCCGCATACTTGTCTTCGGCGTGGGCGGCGCGGGCGGCAACGCCGTCAATAACATGGTCGCCTCTAAGCTCGAGGGCGTGGAGTTCCTGGTCGCGAATACCGACGCGCAGGCTCTCGTTCACTCCAAGGCTTCCTATCGGCTTCAGCTTGGCTCTGCGTTGACGCAAGGCTTAGGCGCGGGATCGCGGCCCGATGTCGGCGAAGCGGCGGCCGAGGAAAGCGGCGACGAAATCAAGCGCCAGCTCGAATCCAGCCACATGGTGTTCATCACCGCGGGCATGGGCGGCGGCACCGGCACGGGCGCCGCGCCGGTTATCGCCAAGATCGCCCGCGACATGGGCATTCTCACTGTCGGCGTCGTCACGAAGCCGTTCGCCTTCGAAGGCGGACGCCGCATGCGGATTGCGGAAGAGGGGATCGAGAAGCTGAAGGGCTTCGTCGATACGCTCATCGTTATTCCGAACCAGAATTTGTTCCGTATCGCCAACGAGAAGACCACCTTCGCCAAAGCGTTCGAGATGGCGGACGAGGTGCTTTATTCGGGCGTGCGGGGCGTCACCGATCTGATGGTGATGCCGGGCTTGATCAATCTCGACTTTGCCGACGTGCGCACCGTCATGTCCGAAATGGGCACGGCGATGATGGGCATGGGCGAGGCGGAAGGCGAACGTCGTGCGATCGAAGCGGCGGAAGCTGCGATCTCCAACCCGCTGCTCGACGTGTCGTCCATGCGCGGCGCACGCGGCGTTCTGATCAACATCACGGGCGGCATGGACTTGACGCTGTACGAGGTCGACGAGGCGGCGAACAAGATCCGCCAAGAGGTTGATCCGGACGCGAACATCATCGTGGGCTCGACGTTCGACGAGCGGTTGAACGGGCGTATGCGCGTGTCGGTGGTCGCCACCGGCATCGCGACGGAAGTTCGCCAGCAGGCGATGCCGACGCGCGCTTCGGCTTCGGCCGACGTGCGGCGGGCGAATGCGAGCGAGGCGATTGCCGAGCCGCGCCGTTCGTCCGGCTCTGCACCGATCGTGCAGCAGCCGATTGCGGCGAGCGTCAGTGGATCGCCGGCGATTTCGCATCCGGTGCACACGATGCAGAGCGAGATCGTGCAGTCGGGTCTGGCGAGCGACGAGATCGAGTTTGTGACGCGCGATATCGATCAGCGGTCGGGACCGTTGGTCGAGAGCCACATCTTTGACCGCGACATCATCGGCGCCGCCGGACCCGATCCGCGCGACCGGTCGGCGCGCGAGCCCTCGCGCACGCGTTCGAGCCTACCGCCGTTGCCGCCGCAACTTCAGCCGCAGCCGGAGAAGAAGGCGAGCGGGTTCTCCATGTTCGGGATCACGATCGGCGCGACGCCGAAGAAGCCGCTCGTGCAGCGGCCGTCAGCGCCTGCACCGAGTTCCATGCGGCTCACACCCGAAACGCAATCACCCTTCGGCGCCGAACCGCCGCGCCAACTCAAAACGCCGCCGAAGAAGACAGCGGACGAAGTGTTTTCCGCGGTGGACGACGAGTTGGAAATTCCGGCGTTCCTTCGCCGCCAAGTGAATTAGCGCCGCGCAGCGTCAAATTGCGGCCGCGGCGGCGGTTGTATGCCCGAACTTTCGGGCAGGTCGCGCTCTGAAGACGGGGCGGTGGTGCGGAATCGTCACTACAATAAGTAGTCCGTGGGCGGCGCATTAACGCTATCCCGCGTGTTCAGCTTAATTCTTATGTGTTGTTTGCGCATCGTCCGATGCCCTCAGTGCGTGTTCAACCTCCGATAGATTGAACGCCCAAGCGAACTCTGTGCGATATTTTCCCCTGGGGAAGGCATGAGGTTCTGTTGGGGGACCTCGTTGCCTGGCGGCAGTTGGGAGCCGTCTACAGTTGGGGGAATGAGATGGGGGGCTCGCGTGCCGGCCGTGGCATCACGGCTTGGTTCAGTGGCGATCTTGTACATCGCAAGCACGGCAAGGCTCACGCAACGGTTTGGGGGATCGTTGCGTTGAGCCTGACCGGTTTGTCGTTGCCGGTTCCGGCATTCGCGCAATCCGCGCCTGGTCAAGTCGAGCGTGAGTTCGAAGGCAAGACCAAACCGCCAAAGTCGCCATCGACCATCACCGTTCCGGCGCTCGATCGCCAAGGTCCGCCGGCGAATGCCGAGCAAATCCGTTTCGTTCTGTCGTCCGTCGATATCGACGGCAATACCGTTTTATCGGACGCGCAGCTCAGCCAGCCTTTCGCCTCGTTGATCGGCCAGGAAGTTTCGCTGGCGCAGATGTTTGCGGCGTCGAATGAAATCACGCGCATGTATGTGAAGGCGGGCTATGCGCTCAGCCTCGCGTTCGTGCCGGCGCAGGAAGTGAAGGGCGGCGTCGTCCGCATCCGCGTCATCGAAGGTTATATCGGCGACGTCGAGTTCCAGGACGAGAATGCGTTCCACAGCAAGCTGTGGGGCGGGTTCGCGCGGCGCCTGATGGCCTCGCGACCGCTGAAGACAAAGGATCTGGAGCGCTATCTGTTGCTCGCCAACGACCTTGCTGGGGTTGAAGTGAAGAGCGTGTTCGAGCGCATGGAGGGCGATCCGGGCGCGACGAAGCTCGTCATGGCTATCGAGCGCAAGATGGTGGACGCCTCGATCGAGTTCAACAATCGCGGCTCGAAGGCGATCGGTCCGTTCCGCGTTCAGGCGCAGGCGGCGGTGATCAATTTACTCGGCGCCGAAGAGCGCATGACCCTGTTCGGCGTGCGCGTGCCGGACGGCGAAGAGCTTGCCTATCTTGCCGGACGTTTCGACTTTCCGCTGACCAGCGACGGCTTGGCTTTCGGCTTCGACATCTCGCGTTCGCACTCGAAGGTCGGCACGCCGGTGATGGTGGCGATCGACTATCAGACCGACGGCTGGACAGGGAATTTCGAGTTCAGCTATCCGTGGATCCGCTCGCGCGTGCAGAACCTCTATTTGTCGCTGGGCGTCGGGTACAAGGATCTGACGTCCGACATTCTGGCAATCCCGTTCACGCACGACACGATGACGATGGTGGTCGCAGGCGTCGAGTATGACATGCGCGACGATTGGGGCGGCTTAATCCAGGCAGCGGCGACGCTGCATGTCGGCCTCGACGTGTTCGACGCGACGCAATCGAACGACCCGCAGGCGAGCCGGCTGGGCGCATCGGGCGAATTCCTCCGCCTCGATGGTTATGTGTCCCGGCTGTCGTCACTCGGCCGCTGGCCCTGGCTGCAGCTTTACGGCGAGATCGCGGGGCAGGTGGCGGACGGAGCGTTGCTGGTTTCGGAGCAATGCGGTTACGGCGGCGGGCATATCGGGCGCGCCTTCGATCCGTTCGAGGTATCGGGCGACCACTGCATCAAGGGTTTGGCCGAGCTTCGTTACGACGTGTCGATGAACGGCTGGGCGAACGATTGGGCCGTCAACATGGTGCAGCTCTATGCGCTTGCGGATTTCGGTTACGTGCTGAAGAGCGGCGATCTGATCCCGCCCGACACGCGCAACAACACGGGCGCGTCGGTGGGTTTGGGCATGCGCTTCCGCGCGCTCGACCACGTGTCGGGTCTGGTCGAAATCGTGCAGCCGATCGGTATGGGGGTGGCGTTCGAGGACGGCGAGCAGAACGCGCGCGTCTTCTTCGGATTGTCGCTGGACTATTGACGTGATTGACGTGCGCTCAGGTGGGGACCTTGAGGGCGCGATGGGATGCTTAGGGGGTGGACGATGAAGCGCGTGGCGCTTAGCGAGCGGGGTGCGTCCTTTGCTCGGAATCTGTCGAGTTTGAAGCGGGCGCTGCTGGCGGGGGCCAGTGCGCTCTGCCTTGCGTCACTGGCCCTTGCGGGACCTGAGGGCGGCACGGTCGTCGCGGGCACGGCCACAATCTCGATGGCGGCGCCGACGACGACGACGATCGATCAGTCGAGCGACCGGGCGATCATCAACTGGAACAGTTTTAACGTCGGCGCGAACGAGTCCGCCGTTTTCAATCAGCCGAACGCCGCTTCCGTTACTTTAAACCGCATCTTCGACCAGAACGCATCGATCATCGCCGGCCAGGTGAGCGCAAACGGACGGCTTATCCTCGTCAACGGCAACGGCATGGTGTTCGAGAACGGTGCCAGCGTGCACACCGCGGGCCTGATCGCGACCACGGCTGACATTTCGAACAACGATTTTATGGCGGGCAGCTACGCGTTCAATCAGGTGGGCGCGGCCAGCGCTTCGATCGTCAACAACGGTCAGATCACGGCAGATGAAGGCGGCGTTGTCGCGTTCGTGGCGCCGTCGGTGCGCAACTCGGGCGTCATAACCGCCAAGCTCGGCAGGGTTGCGCTGGGTGCAGGCAATACGTTCACGCTCGACCTCTACGGCGACAATCTGATTTCGTTCCCGGTCTCGGCCGAGGTGGCGCAGAATCTGACCGGGCCAGACGGTCAGCCGCTCAACGCGCTGGTCGACGTCTCTGGCAAAATCGACGCCGGCAGCGTTCAGCTGACGGCGCGCGCGGCGCGCGGGATCATCGACAGCGTCATCAACGTCGACGGCGAGATCATCGCCTCGGGCGTAACGCAGTCGGGTGGCGCGGTTGCGCTCGTCGGTTCGTCCGGCAGCGGTGCGGCGCAGGCCCCGGGCACCGGCACCTTCCCGGCCGGCTATGGCGGCGCGATCACGATCGACGGCGGGCAGAACCGCGTCGACGTTGGCGGCACGCTGAACGCTTCGGGTACGCAGGGCGGGTCGATTTCGCTGACCGGTTCGCGTGTCGACGTTGCGGGATCGCTGAACGCCACGGGCTCGGCGGGTCAAGGCGGCACGGTTTCGATCGGCGGCAAAGAGATCAATCTGTCGGATTCTTCGATCAACGCATCGGGCGCCACGGGCGGCGGCAGCATCGCGATCGGCTATACGGGTTCGGGAGCTTCGCGCAGCATCAACGCCGATACCGTGTTCGTGTCGCAAGGATCGAGCCTGAAGGCCGATGCGATCGAGAGCGGCGACGGCGGGCGGATCGAGTTCTGGTCGAATGTCGCGACGGACTTCCGCGGTTCGATTTCGGCCACGGGTGGCGCGGCGTCGGGCGACGGCGGCTTCCTTGAAGTGTCATCGAAGGGCGACGTCGGCTTCATGGGCACGGCCGATGCGTCGGCCGCAAACGGCGAGGCGGGTATCCTCTCGCTCGACCCGAAAAACATCACCATCTCGACCGGCTTCGGCAACATCAACTTGCCGTCGAATCCGCTTGTGTTCTCTACGTCGTCCACGTCGTCGCTGACGATCAATCCCAACTCGATCACCAGCGTGTTGAATACGGGGACGGCGGTGACGCTGCAGGCTTCGAACGACATCACGGTGTCGTCGAACATTACCGTCAATAATCCGGGGGGTAATGGCGGGGCATTGACGATGCAAGCCGGCCGCAGCGTTCTCATCAACGCCGATATCACGACCGATAACGGCAATCTGACGATCATCGCGAACGAGCTGTTGTCGGCGGGCGTGATCAATGCGCAGCGCGATCCGGGCTCGGCCCTTATCACGATGGGCGTCGGCGCGGACATCGTCGCGGGCACGGGCACTGTCAGGGTTTCGATCCTGAACGGCGGGGGCAAGACAAACCTGACGTCGGGCGACATCACCGTGCGCAACATCAGTGCGGGCACCATCCTCGTCGAGAATTTGGGCACGACCGCGGGCAGCGACGTCAGTCTTTCGGGCACGCTCAGCGCCAGCGGCACGGGCACGCCCCTGGTCTTGGCTTCGCAAACCGGTACGTTCGACAACAACGCCGGGTCGAACGCGCTGCAGACGCCGAACGGGCGCTGGCTCGTCTATACGAACACGGGCGGGTCAACGGACGAAGGCGGGCTTGCGGGCACGCCCTGGTACAATACGAGTTACAATCCGGCGAACCCGACGGGCATCTCAGCCACCGGCAACAAGTTCGTCTATTCGCAGACCGCGAATTTGACCGTGCGGCCCAACAACGCGACGCGCGTCTATGGCGATGCGAATCCGGCGTTCACATACGGGATCACGGGGCTCATCAACGGCGATTCGCTCGCGGGGGCCGTGCAAGGCGTGCCGACCATCACGACGACGGCAACGGCTTCAAGTTCCGTCGCGGGCGGGCCCTATGCGATCAACGCGGCCTTGGGCACCTTGGCGTCGGCCTATAACTACGGCTTCGTCTTTGCGCCGGGTCAGCTTTCGATTACGGCGGCGCAGCTGACCTTCCAGGCCGATCTGACAACGCGCGAATACGGCGATCCGAACGGCGTTCTGACCGGCACGCTGAACGGCCTCAGGAACGGCGACACGGTCGCGAGCATCGCGTCGGGCTCGCTGATCTTTGTGACCAACGCCGATCTGGAATCGGGCGTGGGCCAGTATGAGATCGTGGGCGGCGGTATCACGATCACGAGTGCGAACTATTCCACGACGGTGACGCAAGCCGCGTCGAACGCCACGGCCTTGACCATTGTGCCGGCGCAGCTGACCTATCTCGCCGACATCGTCTCGCGCGTGTACGGCGACGTCGACGTCGGTGAAGTCGACGGCGAGCTTCTGGGCCTCAAGAACGGCGACGATCCCGAAGATATCGGCATCGGCACGGTCGAGTTCTTGAGTTCGGTGACGGAGACCTCGGGCGTCGGCTCGTATGCCGTCACGGGCGGCGGCTTGCTGATAACGAACCCGAATTATGTGGCCAACATCCTGCAGGCGCCGACGAACGCGACCGCCTTCACGATCACACCGGCGCAGTTGTTCTATGTCGCCGACGACGAAGATCGCGAGTACGGCGAAGTGAACGGCGAGCTTTCGGGGCAGCTTGAAGGCCTCGTCAACGACGATACGCTTGAGGAAGTCGTGTCGGGTACGATGCTGTTCTCTACCAGCGCGACGCAGACGTCGAATGTCGGCTTCTATGCGGTCGACGGTTCAGGCTTGACGGTCATCAGCGGAAACTACGAGATCAACATCCTGCAAGACGTCGACAACGCGACAGCGTTCGAGATCACGCCGGCTCAGTTGACCTATATCGCGGACCAAGGCACGCGCATCTATGGCGACGCCAACCCGGCGTTCACCGGCCAACTGGTCGGGTTCAAGAACACCGATACGCTTGAAGACGTGACGGACGGGACGATGGTCTTCACGTCGTCGGCCAACGAACTCAGCAACGTAGGCACCTACGAAATCCAGGGCGGCGGTTTGGTCGTGACCAGCGGCAACTACCAGCTCGTCATCGATCAGGAATCGGGCAACGAGGGCGCGCTCGAGATCATTCCGGCGCAGTTGTTCTACACGGCCAATCCGTTCACGCGGGTCTATGGGCAACTCAACCCAACGATCACGGGCACGATCACGGGCCTGAAGAATGCCGACACAGTTGCATCGGTGGCGCTGGGTCAGGCACTGTGGCAGGCGGAAGCCGACGAGACATCCAATGTCGGGTTCTACGGGATCGAGGGTTCCGGCCTCGTGATCACGAGCGGAAACTACGAGCAAGAGATCCTGCAGTCGGCTAGTAACGAGTTCGCGATCAGCATTACGCCGGCGCAACTCTTCTATCTGGCCAATCCAAGTTCGCGCCTCGCCGGCTATCCGGATCCCGTGTTCACGGGCACGGTCCTCGGCCTCGCGAACGGCGAATCGCTGGATGAAGTGACGGGCGGGGACCTCTTGTTCACGACCAACGCAACCCAGGATTCGCTGGGCGGGCTCTACGCCATCAACGGGTCGGGCTTGTCGGTGACAAGCATCAATTATAGTGCGACTATCCTGCAGGATCCCACCAACGCCACGGCGCTTACCATTCAGGATATCCCCTCGCAAGCCACGCAGGCGAACGGGGAGAGCACCACCGAGAACGATGGCGCGGTCAACCAGGAGCAGAACGACATGTCCTCACGGCCGAACGAACTTGGCATCGTTGGCGTGGACACCGTCACCGACGATATGGGCGACGGCAAGAACGACCAACTCGCCGATCAACTGTGCGTGCTCGGCGCAGCGGAAGCGGCTAACGCGCCGGGTTGCGTCGTGCAGCAGCAGATGAAGGGCCGCTAGAACCGTGGCGCGGCGCGGGAGTTTTGCGGCTATCGGCGGGGTTCTGCTGTTGGCCGGTGCGGGGTTTGGCGTCTGGAGTTTGATGAGCGGCGGCGGTCCGCTGTCTTCGGGCGAGACGCCATCCTCGGCTTCGTTCGGCTTCGATGCGTGGCTCGTGCGCTGTCAGGCGGCGAAGGATACTGTCGGCTGTGGGATGTCGCAGCAGATTCTCGATCAGCGGTCACGCCAGCCGGTGCTGCAGCTTCATCTTGCGCGGGCGCCGAAGGGCGAGGGGCATCAGCTTGTCGCGATTATGCCGCTCGGCGTTACGGTGCCGCCCGGCATCGTGATCCAGATCGGCGAGAACAAACGCAACGTCGCGTTCACGCAATGTCTGCCCGGCGGGTGCGTTGCGCCCGTTGTGGTCGACGCCGCATATCTTGCCGTTTTGAAGTCGGGCGCCGAGGGTCGGGTCGGTGTCGTGGACCGGCGGGGGCAGACGGTGGCGGTTCCTTTTTCGCTGAAAGGATTCGCGCCGGCGTTCGACAAGATGGAAGAGCGCGGTGGTATCGGCGCGAGTGGTGCAACTTGGTGGAGTGGTTCTGAGAACCCTTCGGAAACGAAGTGACAACTTACAACTCACCGGAAAAATTGCGATTTCCATGAAACGATCCTTAACGCTTCTCGTTGTCGCCGGTTCGCTGATTGCGACGCCGGTTTTGGCGCAGCCCGCGACGGAAGCGAAACCCGCCGGACCGCCGCCCGTGACGACGAAGGCGTTCGACGATTGGCTCGTGCGCTGTCCGACGTCGCCGCAACCGATGCCGTGCGACGCCGTCCAGTTGCTGCTGGAGCCGAAGTCGAAACAACGTGTACTGAGCGTTTCGGTCGCCTACGATCAGGTGAAGGCGGCGCAGGTCGTGCGCATCATCCTGCCGCTCGGCGTGTGGCTGCCCAACGGCGTCACCGTGCAGGCGGGCGGGGTGAAGATTGACAAGGTGGTCGTGAGACGGTGCGAGCCGTTCGGCTGTGTCGTCGAAGGCTTCCTGGACGCGAAGCTGCGCGACGCGATGCGCAAAGGCGGCGACGCGAAGATCGTGGTCTATGACCAGAATCAGAAACCGCTGGACCTGAAGTTTTCGCTGAAGGGATTCGCGGCGGCCGAAGACCACATGACGGCCGAGACGAAGAAGGTGAAACTGCCGACGGCGTCTACGCCCTCGACCACACCTGAGCCGGCGGCACCGGCCACACCGGCGCCCGCACCGGCCAAACCTGTAACACCCACGCCGTAACGTTCTTGCTCCGTCGCGCCTAGCGGGGTGAGGGGTGGCGCGCCGAGGCTGATCTGCCCCGGAACCTTACTTTTCTGTCAGAATCTTCCCGGCTTGCTCTACCTGGGCGGTCTGGCGGTAGGCTTCGGCTTACGGTAAAGAAGTGAGCGTTTTTTCCGCCCCTCGAACTTTTGTCGGTACCCATGTCGTTTGCTGATCGTCTGGTCCGTTTCGGCGCCGCCCTTCTTATTGCTGCGCCGCTTGCCGCTTGCGCCGGGGACGAAGATCGTCCGCGCGCGGAAATGCCGGAGATTCCGCCGGAGCAGATCTACTCGTTGGCGCTGACCCAGCTCGACAAGGGCAACTGGATCCCATGCGCGCAGGCCTTCGACGAGGTCGAGCGGCAGCATCCCTATTCGGTGTGGGCGCGGCGCGCGATTTTGATGTCGGCGTTCTGCTACTACCAAGGCAACAAATACAACGAGGCGATCCTGGCTTCGGATCGTTTCATCACGCTGCATCCGGGCAACAAGGACGCCCCGTACGCTTATTACCTGAAGGCCGTGTCGCTCTATGAGCAAATCGTCGATGTGGGTCGCGATCAGCGCCGCACCGAGCAGGCGATGGCCGCTCTCGGCGAACTCGTTCGGCGCTTCCCACAGACGGATTATGCGCGCGATGCGCGGCTGAAGCTTGACCTGACGAAGGATCACTTGGCCGGCAAGGAAATGGCGATCGGCCGTTACTATTTGCGCCGCGGTGAGGAATTGGCGGCGATTTCGCGCTTCCGCACCGTCGTCGAGAAGTATCAGACCACCAGCCATGTGCCGGAAGCGTTGCACCGCTTGGTCGAGGCCTACCTGCAGCTCGGCATCGTGGGCGAAGCACGCACCGCGGCCGCCGTTCTGGGCCACAATTATCCAGGCACGGATTGGTACGAAGACTCCTACACGCTGATGGCGGAGTACGGGAAAGAGCCGCGTGGCAAGCCGGTGATGCAGGCAAAGGTCGGCGAAGGCCGCGAGGTGACTCCCGTGGCGCAGCCCGCGCCGGGAACGGGCGCCGTGCCGGTTTCCGCGCCCGCAGCGACCGCTGTTGTGCCGCCGCCGGCGGAGCTGAAAGCGCCGGCGCCGGAGAAAGAACCGGAAGCCGCGACCACTGCCACGGACACCATCGCGCCCGAGCCTAAGAAGGAAGACGACGAAGGCGGGTTCTTCGACTGGTTCTAGGTCACTCAAGAGCGGGCTTCCTGTCCGCTCTTTTCTCTTTTTGTTCTTTCAGTTAAGTCTGCACCGCTTGCCAGAGCGGGCGGGATGCCCGCGCTCCCAGGAGTGCCCCCATGCTGACTTCGCTGTCGATCCGCGACTTTGTGTTGATCGAGCGGTTGGATTTGGAGTTTTCGCGCGGGCTCTGTGTGCTGACCGGCGAAACGGGCGCGGGGAAATCCATTCTGCTCGACGCGTTGGGCCTTGCCACCGGCGGGCGAGCCGAGCGCGGGTTCATTCGCGGCGGGGCGGGGCAGGCGTCCGTCACCGCCGTGTTCGACCCGCCGGCGGCGCATCCGGCGCGGGCGGCGTTGTCGGGCAACGGGCTTGAAAGTGCCGGCGCTTTGATTTTCCGGCGCGCGATTTCACCGGATGGGCGCAGCCGGGCCTTCATCAACGATCAGCCGGTGTCGATCGGGCTTATGCGCGAAGCGGGCGCGATGCTGCTTGAGATTCACGGGCAGCACGACGATCGTGGGCTGCTGGATGCGGTCGGGCATCGCAATCTGCTGGATGCCTTCGGCAAGCTGAGTGACGAGGTGGCCGACGTCGAGTCGGCATGGCGCGCGCTCGCGGCGGCTGAGGAAGCGGTGCGGGCGGAGGCCGAGTCGCAGTCGCGCGCGGCGCAGGATTTCGAATATCTCAATCATGTGGCGGAGGAATTGCGCTCGTTGGATCCGCGCGCGGGCGAGGAGAGCGAACTCGCCAACGCGCGCGCGATCATGATGGCGTCGGAGAAGATCGCGGCCGATCTTTCCGAAGCGGTCGACGCATTGATGGGGCGCGGCGGGGTTGAGGCGCGGTTGAACCTGGCGCTGCGCCGGTTGAGTCGCGCGCAGTCGTCGGCGCAGGGGCGGCTGGATGCAGCGGTCGCGGCGCTGGATCGCGCGGTGATCGAGGCGACTGAGGCCAGGCGCGCGGTCGACCTTGCGTCGAAGGGGTTGGCGTTCGACGCCGGATCGCTGGAGAAGGCGGAGACGCGGTTATTCGCTTTGCGCGCGGCGGCGCGGAAATACGGCAGCAATTGCGACGGCTTGGCGGCGAAGCGCGCGGACACCGAGGCGCGGCTTGCCGCGATGTCGAGCGCGCGGTCGCGGGCGGTGGAGTTGGAGCGCGTGAAGGCCGCGGCGCGCAAGGCTTATGACACGGCCGCGCAGGCGCTGACGGCGGCGCGCACGAAGGCGGCAGTGTCGTTGGATGCGCGGGTTGCGAAGGAGCTTGCGCCGTTGAAGTTGGGCAGCGCTTTGTTCCGTACACAGATTGATCGCCTGGCGAACGACGCGCCGGGGCCTGTGGGCCAAGACCGCGTCGAGTTCATGGTGGCGACGAACCCGGGCGCGCCGTTCGGGGCGTTGACCCGCATCGCGTCGGGCGGCGAGTTGGCGCGGTTCATTCTGGCTTTGAAAGTGGCGCTGGCGGATGAGGGGTCGGCATCGACGCTGATCTTCGATGAGGTCGATCGCGGCGTCGGCGGCGCGGTCGCCGATGCGGTCGGCGAACGCTTGGCGCGGCTGGCGCAGGGCGAACAGGTGTTGGTGGTGACGCACTCGCCGCAGGTGGCGGCGCGGGGCACGCATCACTTGCGTGTCGCCAAGGCCATGGCGGCCGGCGCGATGACGACGCGGGTTGAGCTTTTGGATGCCCCAGCCAAGCGCGAGGAGATTGCGCGGATGCTTGCCGGCGCGAAGGTGACGGATGAGGCGCGCGCGGCTGCCGATCAGCTGATCGGCGCGCCGGTTGCCACACTTCCCAAACGGCGGCGGGCCACGTGAGCCAGAAGCCTGTTGCGGTCTCGAAGCTGACCGAGAAGGACGCGAGCGCGGAGTTGGCGCGGCTGGCGCGCGAGATCGCCGAGCACGACAAGCGCTATCACGCGGAAGACGCACCGACGATTTCGGATGCCGACTATGACGCGCTGAAGAAGCGCAACAACGCGATCGAGACGAAGTTTCCGGAACTGATCCGGCCGGACAGTCCTTCGCGGCGCATCGGGTTCGCGGCGGCGGCGAAGTTCGGCAAGGTCAAGCACGGCGTGCCGATGTTGTCGCTCGACAATGCGTTCGACGATGAGGACGTGACGGATTTCGTCGAGCGCGTGCGGCGGTTCTTAGGCCTTGGCGAAGACGACGAGTTGGCGTTCACGGCGGAGCCCAAGATCGACGGGCTGTCGGCGAGCTTGCGCTATGAGGACGGCAAGCTGGTGCTGGGTGCCACGCGCGGCGACGGCGAGGTGGGCGAGGACGTGACCGCGAACCTCAAGACGGTCAAAGACATCCCGCACACGCTGAAGGGGCGTGGTGTGCCGGAGTTGATCGAAGTGCGCGGCGAAGTGTTCTTAGGCCACGCCGAGTTCTTGCGCGTGAACAAGGATCAAGATGAGCGCGGCGAGAAGATATTCGCCAATCCGCGCAACGCGGCGGCGGGGTCGCTTCGGCAGTTGGATTCAACGATCACCGCGCGGCGGCCGTTGAAGTTCTTCGCATATACGTGGGGTGCGGCGTCGAAAGTGCCGGGCAAGACGCAGAGCGAAGTGATCGAGGCGTTCGATGCGTGGGGCTTTCCGACCAATCCGCTGATGACGCGCTGCACGACCGTCGCGCAGATCCTGAAATACTACGAGAAGATCGCGGGCAAGCGTGCGTCGCTGGGCTATGACATTGACGGCGTCGTCTACAAGGTCGATCGGCTCGATTGGCAGCAACGGCTGGGGTTCGTCAGCCGCGCGCCGCGTTGGGCGACGGCGCATAAGTTTCCGGCCGAGCAGGCGGAGACGGAGCTGCTCAACATCGATATTCAGGTGGGGCGGACGGGGACGTTGGCGCCCGTTGCAAAGCTAAAGCCCGTTACCGTCGGCGGTGTCGTGGTCTCGAACGCGACCCTACACAACGAGGACGAGATCGCGCGCAAGGACGTGCGCATCGGCGACACCGTTGTGGTGCAGCGCGCGGGCGATGTGATTCCGCAGATCGTGCGCGTGGTCGAGGAGAAGCGGCCGAAGGGGGCGAAGCCCTACAAATTTCCCGACCGTTGTCCCGCGTGCGGCAGTCATGCGGAGCGCGAGGTCGACGATGACGGCGAAATGTCGGCGGCGCGGCGTTGCACGGGCGGGCTCATTTGTCCGGCGCAGGCGGTGGAGCGGTTGAAGCATTTCGTTTCGCGCAATGCGTTCGACATCGAAGGCTTCGGCGCGAAGCATGTGGATGCGTTCCTGGCCGATAAGATGATTGCGCATCCCTCCGACATTTTTGCGCTGGCTGAGCGGTATGGGTCGGGGCCTAAAGCCATTGCGGCGCGCGAGGGGTGGGGGCCGCAATCGGCGGCGAAGCTGTTTGCGGCCATCGACGCGCGGCGGACGATTGCGCTGCACCGGTTTATCTACGCCTTGGGCATCCGGCATGTGGGCGAGTCCACGGCGCGGCTGCTCGCTTTGAACTACGGCTCGGCGAAGTCGTTCGTGAAGGCGATGATCGCAGCGTCGCATGAGGACTCGAAAGCGTTCGCGGAATTGGATTCGATCGAAGGGATCGGGGATACGGTGGCGAAAGCGATCGCGCAGTTCTTCGCCGAGGATCACAACCGCGAAGAGATCTCCCGGCTGCTCGACGTGCTCGACGTCGAAGAGGCGGAGAAGCCGAAGACCGATACCGCCGTCTCGGGCAAGACGATCGTCTTCACCGGCACGCTGGAGAAGATGGGCCGCAACGAGGCGAAGGCGCGCGCGGAGTCGCTGGGCGCCAAGGTCGCGGGCTCAGTCTCGGCGAAGACGGATTTGGTGGTCGCGGGGCCGGGTGCGGGCTCGAAGCTGAAAGACGCCGAGAAGCATGGCGTGAAAGTCATCAGCGAAGACGATTGGCTGAAGTTGATCGGCGGGTGAGAAACTCGCCGGTCCGAAACCGGAAGACACACTCCCGTGCGTCTATGCAACACCCTGGTTTTATCCACAGTGACTCGACGTAGGGTTGCAAGTTCGCGTCCCGCGTGTGGCGCGTTGCCGGAACCGGTTTACCATTGTGGGCCTGATCTTGTTGGGGGCGACAATGGTTTGGTGGGGCTATGCCGGGTTTTCCGGCGCAATCGTGGCGTCGATCGCCATGCTGACGTCGGTGCTGGGGTTGTCGGCCGAGGTGACGTTGAGCCTCGTCGCTTATACGGCCGCCGGGATGTTGGGCCTGGGCGTTGCGGTTCATCTGCTCGTGCTGTTGCTGCGGATCGCCAGCGCGCCGCGCACGCGGCCCGCGCCACCCAAGCGGATGGAGCCCGTCTTCCTGCGGCCGAACGCTGTGCAGGCCGCGGCTCAACCGGCCGCTTCGGCGGCGCTGCTGAAGCCGATCGGTAAGCCTGCCGCGCGCAGGCCCGGCGCGATCGGCGTGCTGTTTCCGCAGCAGGCTGCGCAGTAGATCTGGGAGCGCGGGCGACCCGCCCGCTCTTTCGGGTACTTGCGAAAACTCCGAGATCATTTCATCGCCGCCAAGAGCGGGCAGGATGCCCGCGCTCCCAGACCAAAAGGCGCCGCGGGTGAGGCGGCGCCTGGAGGTGCTTGGGTTTGGTCTGCGAGCTTACTCGGCTGCGGCTAGGCCGCCGACGTAGACGGGGCGTTCGATCTGCACCGGGGCCGTTTGGCGGCGGGTGTGGAGCGTGACGTATTCCCAGGCGCTGCGGCGGGCGAAGAGTTCGCGCAGCAGCTTGTTGTTCAGGGCGTGGCCGGTCTTGTAGCCGCGGAACTGCGCGAAGAGCGGGGCGCCGGCGAGCGACATGTCGCCCACCACGTCCAGCAGCTTGTGACGCACGAATTCGTCGGCATAACGCAGGCCGTCTTCGTTCATGATCGTGTCGCCGTCGAGGACGATCGAGTTGGCGAGCGAGCCGCCGAGCGCATGGCCGTTCTTCTGCAGATATTCCACTTCATGGCGGAAGCCGAAGGTGCGGGCGCGGGCGAGTTCGGCCTTGAACGACGGCGTGTCGAGGTCGAAGGCGTAGAACTGACGGTCGATGACCTTGCAGTTCTCAAAAGCGATTTCGAGTTCGGCCGAGAAGCCGATGCCGGGGCGGAGTTCGGCGTATTTGTCGCCGTCTTCGACGCGCACGACTTCGCGCACGCGGATCGCGCGCTGGGCCTGCGTTTGCTTCACGACGCCGGCGCATTCCAGCAGGAACACGAAGGGCGCGGCGCTGCCGTCCATGATGGGGACTTCGGCGGCGTCGATTTCGATGACGAGGTTCGTCACACCGCAGCCGACGATCGCGGCCATCAGATGTTCGACGGTGTGGACCTTCACGCCATAGACGTTGCCGATCGTGGTGCCGAGGCGCGTGTCCGTGACGCGGTCGAAGCGCGCGGGAACGACGCCGGCCATGCCGGGGTGGTCTGTGCGGCGGAAGATGATGCCCGTATTCTCGGGGGCCGGAAGAAGCGTGACCGTCGAGGTAATGCCGGTGTGAACGCCCACACCTTCGCAAACTACGCGGTTTTTAATCGTCGTCTGAAGCGCCATCGCCCCTCACTGTTACTTCTACTCGTGCCGTTCGAACCCGCCGTCGGATCCGCCTTTTTCAAAGCGAACGCCGAAGACGACACCCGCGGGGCAACCGGATACTCTGGCCGGCCCCTACCGGTTCTTCGAACAGCACCTACCCCCTCAAGTCGGCGCTATCCCGTGAATTCACTTGAGCGGGTGTTGTATGGTGAACCCAGTACCCGCTCAGGTGGCTCCATCGCCTTGAAAAAGGTAGCAGTGTGTCCGAATCGGTCGAAATAACTTGTTGTTTCCGATTGTTACCGCAGAAATCAGCCGTTTTTTGATGGTCTGGCCGGGTGTGTCCTGACGGCTTCGCCGGGGAGGGAACCCAAGGTTAGCAGCGGCTTAGCCATGGCGGGCGGCGCGGTGATTCCGCAGGTGCGCAATGCGACGGCGGCGGATCGATCCGTGAGCCGCGCGCTCGCGGCGCAGCATTTCGCGCTGCGCCGCGGCGGGCGAAGGGCGGCTATCGCCCGATGCGGTTGTTCATCGGCATTGCTTGGACGTCTTCGGCGGTTAGTGTGTGAAGCGTGGTGCCTTGGGCGGCAATGTGCTGCAGCGTAACGGGGATCGGGCGACCGGCCGGGGCTTGGGCAACGATGCCGTTTTCTTTGATGAACTGCATCAGGTTTGCGGTCACGCCTTCGTGCACGACAAGCTGCGTCATGATGTTGCCGCGCGCCACGCCGTTGTCGACGATGATGTAGCGCTCCGACACGTAACCTTTGGCGTCTTGGACGGCCTTACCGGCGCGGAACTTGCCGTTGTAGTTGTTCACCACCGAGAGCGCGGTGTTGGGAGCCTCAAAGCTCGCGGTCAATTGAATGCCGAGGCAGCCTGCGCCTTCGCCTGGGCAGTATAAGCGCGCGGCATAGATGATGCCGTTGTGCTTGAAGGTCAGATATCTGATCGTGATCGCCACCTCGCCGCCCGACCCCTTGATCGGGTATGCGGTCGGCGCGCTGATCTCGGTGGCGCCCCATTCGGTGAGGATACTTTGCAGGTCCTCGGTCGTAACCTGCTTGAGTATTGTCTCCGTCGCCGCTTTGCTTTGCGGCGTGGCCAGTGTCCAGGCGCCGGCCAGTCCCACCACGAACGCCACACAAACCAATCCAATTGTACGCATGCTTGTTCCCCTCGTTACCCCGCAGCCCCGCGTGGGTGGGTGAGATTAACATGAGCAACGCAGTGGCGCGCCGGGCTCTACGCTGTGCGAATTCTCACGCCGTGAAACGCTATGCGCGGGTGCGGTCGGTCAGCCAGGCGAGGGCGGCGAACGCCAGATAGACCGTGACGCCGAGGAACGAGAACAGGGCCGGGTTGGGTTCGGGCGGGGTGAACCAGTTGAAAGCCTGCACTGCGAGCAGCAGCGTTATCAGGACCCACGGCATGACTCGGCCGAACGTTCCCTTCGGCTTCGTGGCGTTCATGAAGAGGGCGAAGCCGGCGAAGAGGAGGCCGAGTTCCAGCGGCACGACCAGCGCGGGGTGATCCCAGAGCGCAAAGCCTAGTTTCTGGTCGCTGTCGTGGACGAGGGCCAGGTCGTGGCGGTGGACGATGAGATCCAAGATCCAATGCGAGAGGACCAGCGCGCCGATTATCAGCGCGTTCAGCGCGCGGCGGCCTGCGGGCGAGACGAGTGCGGTCAGGGCCGCGGCACCCAGCGCCCATGCCGCGCTGCCCGCGAGGCTGTGGGTGAAGGGCATGTAGTAGAGGTCGATGGGCATGAAGCCTTCGAGGGTCGGGTTCAGGCGCCATTTCTCGATCCCGATATACGACAGTGAGAAGAAGCCGAGGTCGACGAGTTGGACCGCGACGAAGCCGGCGCCGAGGCCCGGCGCGCGGCGGGCGGCGGCGAGGGCGAAGACGGGGGCGTAGTGACCGACGAACATGGGCTTCTCCTGTTTGTTGTCCCAAGGTCGCCCATGCGCGCGTGTTTAGGAATTGGCGATCGGCGGTGATCTGTTATACATTTTTGTATGGCTGAAGCGTTGGATTGGACGCTGATCCGCTCGTTCCTGGCGGTGGCGGAGCACAAGAGTCTGTCGGCGGCGGCGCGGGCGTTGTCGCTGACGCAGCCCACGATCGGGCGGCATGTCGATGCGCTGGAGGCGGCGCTGGGCGTGGTGCTGTTCACACGCTCCGTGCACGGATTGAAGCTGAGCGATGCCGCGCTCGATCTCGTGCCGCATGCGAAGGCGATGGCGGCGACGGCGGCGGCTTTGGCGCGGGCCGCGTCGGGCGAGGCGGCTGATGAGCGTGGCACCGTGCGCATTACGGCTAGCGACGTGGTGGGGGCAGAGGTTTTGCCCGGCATTCTGGCGCAGGCCCGGGCGGTGCATCCGGCGATCGCGTTCGAACTGGCGCTGTCGAACCGGACGGAGAACCTCATGCTGCGCGAGGCGGACATCGCGGTGCGGATGGTGCGGCCGACGCAGCGCAATCTGATCGCGCGCAAGATCGGCGAGGTGCCGGTGATGCTTTATGCGCATCGCTCGTATGTGAAGCGGCGTGGGGTGCCGCGCACGATCAGCGATCTCGCTGGGCACGATGTCATCGGCTACGACACCGACATGCGGGCGTTGGAGGCGTTCTCATCGCAGGGCTTGGCGGCGTCGCGCGATGTGTTCGCGCTACGCACCGACAATCAGATTGCGCAGTTGGCGCTGCTGCGCGCGGGGGCGGGGATCGGCGGCATGCAGCGGCAGCTGGCGGCGCGCGAGAAGGACCTGGTGCCGGTGCTGCACGGCGCGGTGCGTATCCCGCTCGAGATGTGGCTGGTCACGCACGAAGATCTGCGCACCAGCCGGCGCGTGCGCGTGGTGTATGATTTTCTCGGCGAGGCGCTGACGGCTTATGTGAGGTTCAAGCCGTAGTCCGTTTGGACGAGCGCGATGCGGGTGATCGTGGGCCCGAACCATTCGGTCTTCGCGCGAGTCTTGGCGGTTTGGTGGAGCGGGTGGTTGCGCCAGCGTTCGATCGCTTCGAGGCTTGTCCAATACGAGACCGCGATCGAGGCGCCGTTTTCGAAGAACGCTTCGAGGCCTACGAAGCCTTCGATGGTGTGGGCGTCTTCGTAGAGACGTGTCGCCATGGCCATGTAAGCGCGCGCGTTGAAGCCTTTGGCCAACTCCGTCGTCGTGGTGACGGCGTAGTAGGGTGGGCGCGGCGTGCGGACGACGCGTGCAAGTGTGTTGGCGGTCATCGGGTCGGCCGTTTGGCGAAGGCGGCGTTTAGTTCGCCGGCGGCGAGTTGGCCTTCGGCGAAGTTCAGCGTGCCATGGTCGCGCAGTTCGCGAGCGCTGCGACGTACGAAGCCGAGTGCGGCACGGGCGATGGCGCCGCCCAGGCTGATGCGCTGCACACCGGCCGCAATGAGGTCGTGCGCATTCGCTTTGTTCGAGTCGAGGCCGATGACGACGTTAAGCGGGCCTTCGATCTCTTTCACCAAGCGCGCGACGGTCTTCGCGTCGCTGGGGCCGGGGACGAAGGTGCAATCGGCGCCTGCCTTCAGGAACAAGTTGGCGCGGCGGATAGCGCTTTCGATCGTACCGCCTTGCAGCAGCACGTCGGTGCGCGCGGTCAGGACGAAGCGATCCTTGCCGGCCGCTTCGCGCGCGGCGGCGATGCGTTCGACGGCCAGCGCCTCATCATAAAGCGCGTGTTCCAGCGGCTTCTTGTCCTCGATATTGCCGCCGGCGAGGCCAGCCTCGACGGCCATCGCGATTGTTTCCGCGACGGCTTGGGGCGCGTCGCCGAATCCGGCCTCCAGATCGCCGTTCACCGGGATGCCGGCCGCCGCCACGATCTCGGCCATGCGCGCGAACATTTCGGCGCGACTAACGCTCGAGTGCGGGTGATCGACGCGGTAGTCCTGCTTGCCCAGCGAGAAGGCGATGCCGGCACTGGTCGTGCCGATGGCGGCGAAACCCTCAGCGGCCAGGAGGATGGCACTGCCCGCGTCCCAGGCGTTGGGCATGATGAAGCCTTTGGGGCTTTCGTGCAGTGCGCGGAACGCTCGGGCGGCGGGTCGGCTGGTGGGCGGCATGGGCTCTGGCCTTTGTTGCCGGATGGGATAGGCCTTGGCTGTGGTATCCGTCCAATGCATAGTTTTGATCTGTATCATCCACTCTTTGCATAGGGTGTTTTATGGATTCCGTGGCGCTCGACACCTTCGTCGCCGTGCATCGCGCGGGCGGGTTTTCGCAGGCGGCCGAAACGTTGGGGCGATCGCAGCCCGCGATCAGCCGGCGCATTGCTTTGTTGGAAGAGGAACTGGGTGTGCCGTTGTTCGAGCGTGCGGCCGGCGGCGTGGTGCTCAGTCAGGCCGGCCGGGAATTGATGCCGCATGCGTTGCGCGCGCTTGCGGCTCTAAAGGACGCGGGCGAGGCGGTGCGGGCTTTGCAGGCATCTCCCGCGGGGCCGCTTAGCGTTGCGGTGGTGGGAACGCTGGCGGGGGCGGATCTGACGAAAGTGTTGCGGCGGTTCGTGAAGGCATGGCCTTCGGTGAAGCTAACGCTCAGCACCGGCACGAGTGCGGAGATCAGCACGATCGTGCGGCGCGGCGATGCGACGATCGGCCTGCGCTATCACGACGATCGCTCGCCGGATCTTGCGCTGCGGCAGTTGCGTGCGGAGCGTCTGGTGGTCGTGTGCGCGCGCGGGCATCGGTTCGCGGGCAAGCGCGTGCTTGACCTCGGCGCGTTGCGGGGTGAGCATTGGTTTGCGTTCCCCGGCGCCGATGCGTGGCGCGATGCTTCGGCGGTCAATATCTTGGCGCAATTTGTGACGCATGGCGTCGGTGACATCGATTGGACGCCGGTCGATAGTTTGACGGCGCAGAAGCGTTTAATCGAGGCGGGCTTCGGCGTTGCGCTGGTGCCGGAGCGCGCGGTGCGCGAAGAGCTGGCGGCGAAGACGCTGAACGTCATTCACGTCGGGGGGTTGAGCGCCGCCAATCCCGTTGTCGCGATCACGCGCAAAGACGGCTATCTGAGTGCCGCGGCGCGCACGTTGCTCGACGATTTAGCGGCTTCGTTCTAATCGCCTTCGGCGAAGTGCAGGAAGAGGCCGTGCGCGGCGCCGGCGGGGACGACGATGCCGGCCTTCGTTTCGCGGTGGGCGATGCGGCCCATTTCCAGCATCGCGCCGACGGCGTCGACTTCGTTGACGCGGATGGTGAGGCCGACAATGCCGGTTTGCGGGGCGCCTTTGAGAGCGGCCGGCCCATGCTCGGCTTCGATATCGGCGCGGCGGGCGACTTTGATCTCCGCGTTGTCGAGGTGGCCGTTCGCGCGGTCTTTGCCGAAGAGGGCGGCGAATTCCGCTTGCTGATCGTGCGGGTGGTCGTGGGCGACGATCACCGTCGCGGCTCGCGTTGCGCCTGACGGGTGCAGTTGCCATTCGCGGCGCGCGCGGGTGAGTTCGGGCGTTATGTGGGTGCAGACGAACTGCATCGTGTCGGGGAGTTTCAGGTCCGGCAGCATCACGTTGCGGAAGCGGACCATGTCGCGCTTGCCGTCGAGGTCGAGCGGGCGCGCGAGGTCGACGGGGTCTTCCGCGTTGACGCCGGCGGCGCGCAACGCGGCTGTCGTCTTGTCGGCGTCATCAGCGCCGTAAGCGATGCCGATACCGCCTTCGCCGCGGTCCTTCACGCGCTGCGCGAGGCGGCCTTGCGCGCCGGATTGATCGACCACGCCGAGGAGTTCGACGTAGGTGTTCGGGAACATGATGCAGTGGTTGCCAGTGCCCTTGCCCTCGTGCAGCCCGCGCGGGGTCAACGTGAAGCCGAACTTGCGATAGGTCGTGGCGGCCGCGTCGAGATCGGCGACGGCGATGATGACGTGGTCGAGGCGGGTGATCATGTCCGGCAGCGCGGGCGTCCCGCCCGCTCTTTCTGGCAGCGTTGGAGGAAGAAGAGCGGGCGGGACGCCCGCGCTCCCAGACTTAGATCGCTCGCGTCGATTCTTCGAACCACGTCTGCGTATCCGCGTCGAATTTGCCGGCGAGTTTTTTGCGCACTTCGGCGTGGTAGTCGTTGAGCCACTTGCGTTCCGGTGGGGTGAGCATTGTGGCTTCGACCAACGATAGATCGATCGGGGCGAAGGTGAGGGTTTCGAATTCCATCATCTTGCGGTCGCCGCCGACGTCTTTGAGCTCGCTCACCGCGATCAGGTTTTCGATGCGGATGCCGTAGTGGCCGACTTTGTAGTAGCCGGGTTCGTTCGAGACGATCATGCCGGGGCGGAGCGCGATGTTCACCTGACGCTTCGAGATGTTTTGCGGGCCTTCGTGGACCGACAGGTAGACGCCGACACCGTGGCCGGTGCCGTGGTCGTAGTCGAAGCCGCCTTCCCAGAGCGACATGCGGGCCAGCGTGTCGAGCTGAACGCCGGTCGTGCCTTCGGGGAAACGCGCGCGGGCTAGCGCGATGTGACCTTTCAGGACGCGGGTGAAGCGGTCCTTCATCTCGGCCGTCGGCGTGCCGATGGCGATGGTACGCGTCACGTCCGTGGTGCCGTCGAGATATTGGCCGCCGGAGTCGATCAAGTAGATCTCGCCCGATTGAATCTTGCGGTTGCTCGATTTGGTGACACGATAGTGGGGCAATGCGCCGTTCGGGCCTGAGCCGGAGATCGAGCCGAAGCTCAAGTCTTTGAGGCCGCCAGTTTCGGCGCGGAAATCTTCCAGCACACGGCAGGCTTCAATTTCGTCGACCTTGCCCTTCGGACCTTCCTTGGCGATCCACGACAGGAAGCGCGAGAGCGCTACGCCGTCGCGCAGATGGGCGCGGCGCGTGCCTTCGAGTTCGGTCGCGTTCTTGCAGGCCTTGGGCAGCAGCACGGGGTCGGGCGCGCGTACGATCTTCGCGCCGCCTTCGTTCAGGCGGTCGAACGCCCAGGCGGATGCCGTCGCCGGGTCGATCTGGATGCGCTTGCCTTTTTGCGCCTTCAGGTGATCGCCGAGTTCTTCTTGCGGGCGGACCGTGACGTGGTTGCCGAGCCAGGTGTCGATGCCGGGCGTGAACTTGCGGCGGTCGATGAAGAGGTCGACGTGGCCGTCGTTGTTCAGCATCGCGAAGGCGTGCGGAAACGGAGTGTGCGGTACATCGCTGCCGCGAATGTTAAGCAGCCAAGCGATCGACTCGGGCAGCGTCAGCATCGCGGCGTCGGTCTTGGCGTCGCGGAGCGCCTTGGCGATTTCCTCGCGCTTATCTTGCGACGATTTGCCGGCGTATTCCAGCGGTTGCGTCGTGACGGCGCCGAGCGGTGGGGCGGGCTGATCATCCCACGTCGCGTCGAGCGGATTATCGGTCACCGCGACGAGTGTGCCGCCGGCGTTCGTCACCGCTGTGCGCAAGGCGTCAACGCCGGAGGCTGTGTGAAGCCACGGGTCGTAGGCGAACTTTGCGCCCTTCGGGAGATGGTCCGCGATCCAATCGGGCGGCGGTTCGTCGACCAGCGAGCGGTACTCGAATGCCTTGCCGTCGACTTGCTCCGCCGTCTGCACGGTGTAGCGGCCGTCTGTGAAGATCGCGGCCTTGTCGAGCAGCACCACTGCTGCGCCCGCGGATCCGGTGAAGCCCGTCAGATACGAGAGGCGGTCGGCGCGCGGTGGCACGTACTCACCTTGATACTCGTCGGCGCGGGGGACGATGAAACCGTCGAGGCCGCGCTTTTTCAGCTCGACTCGGAGAGCCGCGAGGCGGGGCGGACCCTGCGTGGGGCTGGTGGTTTCGGCGAAGGATTGGAATTTCGTTTGGTGCAGCATGGAGGCAACCTATGCGCCCGCCGCGCGGGTCTCAAGAGGCGCGCTGTCCGTGCATTTGGCGGTAGGCGGCCGGGGTCATGCCGAACCTTCGGGCGAAGGCGCGGATCAGGTGGTCGGGGCCTGAGAAACCCGCGCGATCGGCTATCCGGGCCAGGTCCAGCGTGCGCGCGTCCAGCAACCGGCGTGCCGCGTCAAGACGGATGGCTTCAACAAATTTTGCGGGGGAGACGCCCAGTTCCTCGCGCACGTGGCGGTGGAAGGTGCGTGGGCTCATCGCGGCGCGCGCGGCCAAGGTTTCGACGTCGAGCGGCTTACCGAGATTGGTCTCGATCCAGGCGGCGAGATCGGCGAGGCGGTCGTCGCCGGCGGCCTGCGCGTTCAGCGTGGTGGAGAACTGCGTCTGGTGGCCGGGCCTGCGCATATAGACGACGAGTTGGCGCGCGACGGCGGTCGCCGCGTCGCGGCCGTGGTCGGCTTCGAGCAGCGCGAGCGCCATGTCGATGCCGGTGGTGACGCCGGCCGACGTCCAACACTTGCCCTCGTTGACGTAAATAGCTTCGGGATCGACGGTGAGTTGCGGGTGCACGCGCGCGAGGTCTTTCGTTGCGCTCCAGTGCGTGGCGACGCGTTTGCCGTTGAGCGTGCCGGTCGCCGCGAGCAGGAACGCGCCCGAGCAGACGGAGCAGGCGCGGCGGGCGCTTTGCGCGGCGCTCTTGATCCAGGCCATCAGCGGCTTGTCGCGGAGTGCGTTGCGCACGCCTTCGTCGTCGCCGCCCGGTACGATGAGTGTGTCGATCGATTTCGGCGGCACGGCGCGGAACGATTCCGCCGTGAGCGCAAAGCCCGCCGTGGTCGCGACGGCGCCGGCGCTCGCGGCGACGAAGCGGATGCGATAGGCCTCACGCTCCAGCATCTGGTTGGCGCTGCCGAACACTTGGCCGGGACCAACGGCGTCGAGCGACTGGAGGCCGGGGAAGATCGGGATGGCGACGGTGCGGGTCTTGGTCATTGGCAGTTTTCGTCGATTGATTGTCATTTCTGCCACGAGGTCGGCGTGATAGCAATGCTCATCATTCACGGAGGACCTTCCCATGACCGCCCCCTTTCACGTCGGGTTTTTGCTTTATCCCGGTTTGACGCAACTGGACCTAACGGGTCCCGCGCAGTTTCTGTCGCGCGCGCCGGGCGTTGTCATGCACTACGTCTGGAAGACGATTGAGCCGATCCCGTCGGATGCGGGGCTCGCGCTCATGCCGACGGATACGTTCAAGACGTGTCCGCAGCTCGATCTGGTCTGCGTGCCGGGCGGTGCCGGGCAGGTGGCGCTGATGAACGATGAGGAGACGCTGGGCTGGCTTCGCACGCAATCGGAGAAGGCGAAGTATGTGACGTCGGTGTGTTCCGGCTCGCTGATCCTGGGCGCGGCGGGTGTGATCAAAGGGTACAAGTCGGCGTGCCATTGGATGTGGCGCGACTTCCTGCCGACATTCGGCGCGATCCCCGTCAACGCGCGCGTGGTGAAGGATCGCAACCGCATCTCCGGCGGCGGCGTCACCGCGGGCATCGATTTTGCGCTGACCGTCATCGCCGAGATTTGGGGCGACGAAGAAGCGAAAGCGATTCAGCTGTTCCTCGAATACGATCCGCAGCCGCCGTTCGATTGCGGCTCGCCGGAGCGCGCGGGACCTGAGCGCACGGCGAAGGCGAAGAAGATGCTTGAGGCGCTGATCACGCAACGCGAGAAGGTGATCAACGACGTTGCCGCGCGGCAACG
>JAWXBY010000124.1:0-4143 GCA_034440355.1 Alphaproteobacteria bacterium | reverse complement strand
GCGTGCTGCGCCCGAAAACGCGCTGGGCCTTGAATGCGCTCTTCGACCTCAACGTCGCGCGCGGCAACTGGACCGAAGCCGCCACCGCCCTCGACGCACAAACCCGCGCCAAGGCGGTAGACCTCGCGATCGCCAAACGCCGCCGCGCGGTCCTCTCGACCGCGACCGCCATCGAGTGCGAACGCAAAGGCGACGCCGAGGCCGCGCTGCGCCACGCGCAAGACGCCCTCACGCTAGCCCCCGCCTTCGCGCCGGCGGCGTTGATCGCCGCCAAACATTTCGCCGCCCAAGGCCGCCAGTGGAAAGCGGGCAGCCTCATCGAAACCGCATGGGCGCAAGAACCGCATCCCGACCTCGCCCGCAGCTACGCGAGCCTGAAGCCCGAGGAATCGCCGCAAGCCCGCGCCAAACGTCTCGCAGCACTCGCGGGCACGAACCCCGAGCATCCCGAGAGCCAAATCCTCAGTGCCGCCGCGTCGATGTCGATCGGCCGCCTGGACGAAGCGCGCGAGACCTTGCGCCCCCTCGTCGAACACTTCCCCGTCGCCCGCGTTTGCCTCCTGATGGCCGACATCGAGCGCGGCTTCGGCGGCGCCGACGGCATGGCCACGCGCGAATGGGCCCTGCGCGCCAGCCGCGCACCGCGCGACGCGTATTGGTCGTGCTCAGCTTGCGCGCGCACGCACAACACTTGGGGCCCGACCTGCAGCGCCTGCAACGGCTTCGACACGCTGAGCTGGCAGAGCGGCTCGCGCGGCGCCGTCGAAGCGATGACGGCCCGCGAAGTCGCGGAAGCCTTCGTCGACGCGACGGACAACGGCACCGCGCTCTACCGCGACGCGGTCAAGCAAGACGACATCCGCCCGCCCGTACGCACGCGCGACGCCGAACCGGCGATGCGCCACATCACGCCGGACGACACGCTGGCGTTCCCGGCCGGCGCGCCTGACGATCCGGGACCGGACGGCGAAGACTACACAATGAGCGACGATGACCGTCGCAAGAGGAGGGGGGCATGGTAGGACGTTTCTTCAGCGGCTTGTTCATTCTGATCCTGCTGATCGCGATCATCGGCGGCATCAGCATCGCCTTCCTCGCCGACCCCGACGCCCGCGCCGTCGAACTCGAAGCGCAATACGCAACCCCGCCCTCGCAGTTCGTCGTATTGCCGTCGGGCGCCCGCGTGCACTACCGCAACCAAGGCTCGCGCAGCGGCCCCGCGCTCGTTCTGCTCCACGGCTCGAACTCGTCGCTTCACACGTGGGAGCCGTGGGTCGCCCAGATCGGCGACGCCTTCCACATGATCAGCGTCGACCTGCCCGGCCACGGCCTCACCGGCCCCGTGCCCGGCGACGACTACAGCCAGGAAGGCATGGCGAAATTCGTCGACGACTTCACGACCGCAATCGGCGTCGAACGCTTCGCGCTCGCCGGCAACTCGATGGGCGGCGGCGTCGCAGCGCGCTATGCGCTGAGACATCCGGAGCGTCTGACGCATCTCATTCTGGTCGACGCCGGCGGCATGCCGACCAAGACGCCGCGCGATCCGGGCTTGGGCTTCACGTTGGCACGCACGCCGGTGATTCAGTACCTGGTGCTGTACGTGACCCCGCGCAATCTGTTCGAGGACGGCCTAAAGACCGCCTTCTACAACGACGCGCTCGTTACGCCGGAGATGATCGACCGCCTTTGGAAGTTGAACCGCCGCGAAGGCAACCGCGCCGCGTCGCTGAAACGTTTCCAAACGCCTGATGACGGCTACGTCCAAAACAACGCCAGCCAAATCAAAACCCCGACGCTGATCCTCTGGGGCGCCGAAGACACCCTCACCCCGCGCGACATGGGCGACGCCTATAACGCCGCGATCACCGGCTCGAAGCTGATCGTCTACAACAAGGTCGGCCACATCCCGATGGAAGAAGTCCCCGAGCAAACCGCCCGCGCGGTGCGCGACTTTCTGACCCCGGCGCCACCCAGTCCGTAAGCCTAATTCAGCGCCTTCGCGGGCTTCCCGTTCGGCACGAACAGCACCGCGTCATAAGCCCAGATCATCTCGCGCACCTCGGGCGAAAGATGCGCCCACCGCCGCGGCTTGTCTTTCCAGACACGCAAGTCGAACAGCGTCGGAGTCTTCGCATCGACATGGGCGACGAGATCGGGGAACGACCCGGCAACGCTGAACTCGCAGTCGCCTTCGCCGCCCTGGAAATCGCCGGCCTTCGTCCCCGGCCCGCACAGCAACAGCACGCTGAACGTCTGGCGCCCGTTCGCCAGCGCATAATCCGAAACGAAGTTGCCGAGCGACGGCACATGCGTCGTCGAGAGCCCGCGCATCATGTGATTGGCGCCGAACTTGAACAGCACCTTCGGCGTCTTGCCGTCACGCGCCTCCGCCTCGCGCAACCGAGCCAGGAACAAACGCTTCATCAAATTCTCGCGCTCGAGATTGGCGGCATAAACGCTCAAGCCCTTACCCGTCACGAACGGCCCATAGATCCGCGCCGACAAAATCATGTCGTCGATAAGGTGCGCCGGCACGCGATCCTTCTCATCGCCGAGCAGCGACCGCAGCTTCTGCAATTCGCCAAGATCGACTTGCCCCAAGAACTGAAGATTGCCCTTGGCCCGCCCCGCCAGCGTCTGCGCCAACGCACGCGCCTCTGCGTTCGACGCTTGCGTGGCCACATCGCCAAGCAGCAACCCCGCCGCCCCGATGAACAGCTGATCGAGCCCCCACAACGCCGGCGTCGCATCGCCGTTCGCGCGCACGACAGCCTCCGCCAGCGCCGCCTCCGACGACCAATTGTAGAACGGCGTCGAAAATTTCGTTTCCTCACGGCCGAGGAACGTGGCGAGCGCCTTCGTCCCACCGCCACGCAACGTCGCCTCCAGCTTCGCCGTCATCCACGGATCGACTTCGATCGCAAAATGCCGGTAGCCGAGCGGATTCAAATCCGCAAACAACATCCGCACGGTGTCCGCGATCGTCGCGACGCCATGCTCTTCGCCCAGCAACACGTAATGCGCTTCACCTGCGCGCTCTTTCAGAAACGCAGCACCGGGCCCCGACAGCCGCCCGCCTCGCACCTCAACCGGCAACCGGCTTGCAACAATCGTCTCCTGAAATAGCTTCTTGAGGTCGTCGGGCGTGGGCTCGGCCGCCAACGCCGCGTGCACAAGCCAAACGCCAACCAACGCGACAAAAATCGCCCGCGCAAACCCCACAGCAACGCCCCCGCCCTCTTGCGCCGCCAGCTAGTATAAACTAACCACTAGATGTCAAGCACGGGACGACAGCGGTGACGCACACGTGAATTCCCGTGTTGCGAGCGAAGGCTCACCCGCCTATCTTCCGCGCCTCTTCGACGCCAGTTGCCGCCTTAGCTCAGCCGGTAGAGCATCGCATTCGTAATGCGGGGGTCGCGTGTTCGAGTCACGCAGGCGGCACCATTTTTTCGGCCATGGGCCGAAAAAATGCGCGCCGAAGCCTTGGGCCGAAGGCGGGCGAAGCTGCCCGGGCTCATCGTGACTTGGCGCTCGCTCCCAACATCCGAGGTTGGCCGTGAACAGCTGTGACCCGCTCAAAGCCCCCAACCCGGACGCGTGGCTTGCATTGGACGAGCAGGCGCGGATCGACCTTGCTGAAGACTTTCATGGGCGCGCCAAGCTCGATCTTCCGCGACTGACGTTGGACGCCGTCGTTCACGCAACGCGCCATGGCCGACAAGACACGCCCCGTACACCGAAACTTCGAACGGCTTCTTGAAAGCGTCACACTGAAGTGCTTAAAGGCGCACGCGGTGCGCAAGGCGGTTGGCCGTATTATGACGTGTGATGGGGGGCACACGATAACCAAGGACGTAAGATCAAATGAGCACGCACGCGTCTCAGTTGCTGGCGGTTTTCTGCACCGACATTGAAGGCTCAAGTGAGCGCCGTCGCACCTTCGGCGACGAGGCAATGGATGCCGCGATTGCGAAGCACAACGACATCATTGAACAAGCTGTGTCTGGAGCTGGCGGTGAAGTCTTCAAGTTCACCGGCGACGGCGTATACGCCGTCTTCTCGAACCCACTGAACGCGGTTCGTGCAGCAATATCGGCGCAACAGACTCTTTCGTCCTCGACGTGGACGTCCGTCGGT
>JAWXBY010000123.1:0-73945 GCA_034440355.1 Alphaproteobacteria bacterium | reverse complement strand
GCCGGAACCGGTTCCGGCTTGCTCGACAGCATTTCTTTGAGCCCAACTTTGATCTGAGTCATCAGGCCGCCCGCTTCGACGTCGGCCCCGGCATAGACCGGCACAACGACATCTGGCACGCCTGGCGCGGTGATCGTGAGCTTACCCAACTCCTGCCCGCGCGCGATCGGAGGGATCACCGGCTCCAAGTAATCCAGCTTCACCTTCAGTCCATCGCGCGACGCACGACGCATGAGGAGTTTCACCGGCTGTCGTACCGCAAGCGGAACGCCGCGAACCTCGCCAGCCCACACTTCCGCCTCGCCGACCACTTCGCCGGCCTTCAGCAGCGCATAAGTGCGAAACTCGCGAAACGCCAAATCGAACAGCCGCTTCGTCTCGGCTGCGCGCTCAGCCTCGCTCTTCAATCCGTTCACGACCAAGATCAGCCGCCGGCCATCTTGCTCCGCCGACGCCACCATGCCGTAACCGGAGGCCTGCGTATGTCCGGTCTTCAAGCCATCGGCGCCCGGATAAACGCCCAGAAGCAAATTGCGGTTGGCCTGCTTGATTCCGTTCCAGGTGAATTCCTTCTCGCCGAAGAAGCGATAGAGGTCGGGAAACTCGCGAATGATGTACTGCGCCAACAACGCAAGATCGTGCGCCGTGACCGTCATGTCCGGATGCGGCAGACCGCTGGCGTTCTTGAACACCGAGTTCTTGAGCCCGATCTTCTTCGCCTCGGCGTTCATGAGGTCCGAGAACGCTTCCTCGTTGCCCGAGAAATGCTCCGCCACCACAGTGCAGGCGTCGTTGCCGGACTGCACGATAATGCCCTGCAGCAGGTCTTCGACTCTGATCTGCGAGCCGATGCTGACGAACATCTTCGACGATTCGTTCTTGCCCGCCACCGACAAGCGCCACGCCTGCTCGCTCACCGTAAACGTGTCGTCGAGCTTCAATTCGCCGTGCTTCAGCTTCTCGAACAGGATGGCGACCGTCATCAGCTTCGCCATCGACGCCGGCGCCATCGGTTGATCGCCGTCCTTCGAGAACAGAACAGCCCCGGTCTCATAGTCCATCATCAACGCGAACTGCGCGTTGGTCTGGATCTCGGTCGTCGGATCTCCCTCAGGCTGAGCAAGCACAGGCGAGACGGCAAACAGCAACACGCCGATGAAGAACGAAACGAAGCGCATGAGCATTCCTTAGTCGACGACGATCTGTGCCCCGTTTTGGCCCTTGCCGATCACCTTGTCCAACATGGAATCTGCTTGCTCCACGGTTGTGAACGGTCCGAAGCGCACGCGGTAAAGCGGCTTCCCGTTGACACCGGTTTGCGACACTTGCGCAGGCCCGACATAGAGCAACCGTTCGGCGAGCCGATCGGCATTCCCGCGCGCCAAAAACGCGCCGACCTGCACCCACAGCCGAGTCGTGGACGGCACCGGCACGGTCGTCACCACACCGTCCGGCTCGATACTGCCGTCGGCCTGCGCCGTGGAGGCCGCCTGCGCAACGCGCACGGGCGGCGCGGTCTCACGCGGCGGCGCTGCGGTCGCGCCCGGCGGCGGCGCTAGTGAACTGCTCGCCACGCCGGCAACAGGGGCCGCCCGCACATCCGCCGGCCGCGCCGAAGCCATATCGCTATCGCTTTGCGGCGCCGCAGCCCCGACTTCAGCCCTGCCCTCGAACTGAACGCGCACGCGCGCCGTACCCCGGTCCTGGAATCCCAGCAACGTCGCGGAGCGCTTGGACAGGTCGATAATCCGGCCGCGCGCATACGGCCCGCGGTCGTTCACGCGCACACGGATCGACCGCCCGTTCTCCAAATTCGTCACCCGCACGATCGAGGGCATCGGTAAGGTCCGGTGCGCCGCAGTCAGCGTCTCCATGTCATAGCGTTCGCCATTGGCGGTCGCTTTGCCGTGGAAGTCCGACCCATACCAAGAGGCGACGCCCGTTTCATCGTAGAAAGGGTCTTCCTTCGGGTAGTACCAAACGCCGGCGATCTGGTAGGGAGTGCCGACCTTGTAAGCGCCGGGCTGCCCCTGGCGTCCCTTGTCGATGGCGCATCCCGCCAGTGCCGCGATCGACAGACCAACAAGCGCCGCGCGGAGCGGAAACGCGAACCGCATATGAACATCCGTCGTTGAGGAGACGAAGAGTGTGAGCTTGAAAATCGCGAACGGCGCTAAGAGCGAAATCGACTCCGAAGCCTCCGTTCGGGCCGTAAAATGCGCGAGCCGCGCGCCGCGCGCAAGAGCGCCGTCCGTACACTGGTCACACATCATGGAACCCCGATCACACCGCGGGCCCTATCGTTTTCGGAACACCTCGTTCCCGCCGCCCGCAGGCGGCGCCCCGATCTTGCAACACACAACCAAGGCGAGATTCCCATGACCTACAAACCCTTCGACCTTACCGGCAAAGTCGCGCTCATCACGGGGGGCAACGGCGGCATCGGTCTCGGCATGGCGGAAGCCCTGGCGCTGGCCGGCGCAGGCGTCGCGATCTGGGGCACGAACGAGGCCAAGAACAAGGCGGCCGAAACCGCATTGCGGGCCCACGGCGGCAAGGTCTTCGTGCAGAAGGTCGACGTCAGCAGTGAAGCCGAAATCACCGAAGCCATGAAGGTGACGGTCGCGCACATGGGCCGCATCGACACCGTCATCGCCAATGCCGGCATCGGCCGTCCCGCGCGCTCATTTCTCGACATCACCGCCGAGCAATACCGCCAGGTCCTCGCCGTCAACGAGGACGGCGTCTTCTTCACCCTGCGCGAAGCTGCCCGCCACATGCGCGACCGCGCATCGAAGGGCGACCCCGGCGGCTCGCTGATCGGCATTGCCAGCCTCGCCGCCATCGAAGGCGCCGCGCGCAATCAGCACTACGCGGCGACCAAAGGCGCAGTGATCTCGATGATGCGCTCCATCGCCGTCGAGTTCGCACGCGACGGCATTCGCGCCAACTCGATCTTGCCGGGCTGGATCGCAACCGACATGACGGCGGGCGCCCAAGCCTCAACCGCCTTCGCCGAGAAGGTCATCCCGCGCGTGCCCGCCAAACGTTGGGGGCAACCGGCAGACTTCGGAGGCATTGCGGTTTATCTGGCAAGCGACGCGTCCGCCTATCACACGGGCGACACGTTCGTCATCGACGGCGGCTACGCGATCTTCTAGGCCTTGCGCCGCGCCTTGGCGTTGACATAGGCCGTCGTCACTTCTTGGAGCAGGTCCTCGCGCTGACGGCCCGGGTTGACCTTCTCCAACAGCGTGGCGCACGTCTCTTCCATCTGATCGAAATGCGTCGCGACGTTCTCGCCGCTCTGCGCGCCGGCGATATCGCCGCGCAACGTCGAGATGAGTTTCAGGGCGTCGACTTCAATCGCGCTGCCCTCGACCCGCTTGCCGAGATCCTTCGAGACCTCCTCAAGCCTCGCCAAATCGCCGTCGAGCGGCGCCACCGCCTTGAAGGAGTCCTTCAGGCTCTGCACGAGAAACGCAAGCTGGAACGCGCTGCGCCCCACGCGCTCGACGTTGATCTTGACCCGCGCGTCCTTGATCGCCTCGTTCGCCGCCTTGGCAGCTTGCTCGGGCCAATGCGGGTCCTGAGCCTTCGCCAGCAGCAAATTCGGCACGTCGAACAGCGTCGCCACCTGCTGGTTCGGCCGCGCCTTGCGCCGGTCGGGGCCGATGTAATCGCTGGTGATGACGAACGGCTTACGCGCCTCCGCATGCGTGCGAAGTCTGGCGCCCAGAAAATCGACCGAGAACGGGCGCGTGATTAAATCGTCCGCGCCGCAGTTCAATGCGCGTTCAACCAGATCGCCTTCAAGCTTCCAGGTCATCAGCACGATGTGCAGAAACGGATTGCGTCCGACGCTGCCATCGCGGAGCGATTTCACCAGGCCGCACGTTGCGGCGGGGTCTTGGGTCATGTCCGCGATGAAGAGGTCGAACATGCGCTCGCCGAATGCTAGCGAGGCTTCGTTGAACACCGACGTCGCCGTCATATTCTGAAAGCCGAGCATGCTCAGCGCGGTGCGCGACGTCGCGCGGTTCGCCGGCACGGGATCGAAGACCAGTGTATCGACCCGCTCGAACGAAAGCTTGTTTGTCTGGAGTGCTGCCGCGACCGCCATGGCGCAAGCCTACCGCGCAACAGTTTACTAACACTTAGGCCCCAGCTCTCTCCTAGAGGCGCGCACCCTCGACGATGCCTAGAAAATCCGCCGCTTTCAGACTGGCGCCGCCGACCAATACGCCGTCGACACCTTTCGTGTTTAAGATTTCCTTAGCATTCGACGGCTTCACCGAACCGCCGTAAAGCAGCCGTACGGAGCGCCCTGTCGGTCCCAACAACGCTTCGATCCGCGCTCGAATAAAGGCATGCGCGCCTTCGATATCGGCAAGCGACGCGGTTTTCCCCGTCCCGATCGCCCAAATGGGTTCATATGCAACAGCGGCATTCGCGCCTGTCGTCTCGGTGGGCACGCTGTTCGCGATCTGCTCTGCGAGAACCGTCTCCATCTGCCCGGCGCTGCGTTGTGCTTCGCTCTCGCCGATGCAGATGATCGCCGACAGTCCCGCACGCCATGCCGCGCGCGCTTGCGCCGCGACCAGCGCATTCGTCTCGTGATGATCCGTCCGCCGTTCCGAATGTCCGACGATGACATACGAGGCGCCGGCGTCCTTCAGCATCTCGGCGCTGAGGTCGCCCGTATGCGCACCCTGCGCGGCGGTATGGCAGGTTTGTCCGCCGAGCTTGATCGGGCTGCCCGCGACCGTGCCCGTCAGTGCATGCAACAGGGTCGCCGGCGGGCACACGAGAACCTCCGGCAACGGCGTCCGTCCCCTCAAACCGGCGGCGAGCGCAATAACCTCGTCGCGGCCGGCGAGCAGGCCATTCATCTTCCAGTTCCCGGCGATGAGCTGAGGTGTCGTCACGATGTCCATCCGGTGCAGTGCAATTTGACGCGGGGCCCGCACGAAAGCCCCGCCGCCCCGCACAGGTCAAGTACGCTGGCCTTGCCCCCCCAAAGTGCGCCCCCTAATATCCGCCCGCTTCGGACGCCTACGCTGCGTTGCGGCGAAGCGGCAGTCCTAGAACCCCACGAGCGCTCGGTAATAACGACTCATGCTTGAAACTCTTCGTAACGCCTCCAAGGGATGGCTGGCGGCAGTCCTGATCATCGTGCTCGTCGGCAGCTTCGGCATCTGGGGCGTCCAGGACATGATGAACCTGACGACGACGCCCTCCATCGCCAGGGTCGGCGACCAGGAGATCACGCCCGACCAGTTCCAGCGCGAGTTCAGCCGCTTCCTCACACAGATGTCGCGTGAGTCGAACAGCCAGCTCTCGACCCAGCAGGCCAAGGCCCTGAACCTCGATCGCGAAGCGCTCGACCGCATGCTGACGCGCCTGGCGCTCATCGACCGAGCCAAAGCCGCCGGGCTCAGCATCTCGGAAAGCCAACTGATCGAGGGAATCAAGTCGATCCGCGGCCTGTCGGACCCGCAAGGCAACATCAACTTCGGCGCCCTTCAGCAGATTCTGCAGACCGCGCAACTCACCCAGGAAGAATTTCTGGACATCATTCGCGGCGACATGCTGCGCGAGCAATTGATCCGTACCATGCTGGGCGGCGTCGCCATGCCCGCCGGCTTGGAAGCCGCGCTCAATCGTTACAGGCTTGAGCGCCGCGTCATCGAATACATCAAGATCGACCCCAGCCAAGCGGGCGAGATCAAGGACCCTGACGACGCCACGCTGCGCAAGTTCTACGAAACCCATGCGGCCCAACGTTACTCTGTCCCCGAATACCGCGTCGTGACGATCGTCCAGGCACGCCCCGCCGATGTCGCCTCGCAGATCGTGGTGTCCGACGAGGACATCAAGCGCGTCTACGATCTGAACAAGCGCGCCTACGAGGTGCCGGAAAAACGCGTCCTGGAACAGATCCGCTTCAAGACCGAAGCCGCCGCCAACGCCGGCAAGGCCAAACTCGACTCCGGCACATCGTTCGAAGACGTGGCAAAGGCCGAAGGCTACAAGCCCGAAGACATCAAGCTCGGCGAGGTCAGCAAGAGCGACACGACAATCCCCGCGGACGCCTTCACGATCTCGCTCAACACCCCCAGCAAGCCGCTGAAAGGCCCGTTCGGCTGGGTCATCATCCGCGCCCTCTCGGCGACGCCGGGCTCGCTCAAGACGCTCGACGAAGTGCGCTCGGAGATTCGCGAACGCTTCGTCGCCGAGCGTGCGCGCGACAAACTCTTCGAACTCACCAACGACTTCGAGGACACGCGGGGCGGCGGCAGCACGCTCGAAGAAGCCGCAACCAAGCACAAGCTCTTCCTCACCAAGGTCACGATCGACTCCCGCGGCAACGACGCCACCGGCAAACCGGTCGAGAATCTTCCCGCCGGCGAGTTCCTCGGTCGCGTCTTCGCGTCGGAAACCGGGATTGATTCCGAACTCACCGAAGGCACCGAGGGCAGCTACTACGACTTCCGCGTCGACACGATCACGCCCGCCTCGAAGAAGCCGTTCGAACAAGTTCGCACCGAGATCCTCAGCGACTGGCGCGCCGCCGAACTCGACAAGCGCATCAAAACGATCGCCGACGATCTCGTGAAGAAGGCCAAGGCCGGCCAAACCCTGGCCGCCATAGCCGCCCCGCTCGACCTCGCGCCGATCAAGAGCGAGCCCTTCCCGCGCTACGGGCAGAACAAGGACTTCGCGGACGAAACGGTCACCGCCGCGCACGAAGGCAAGGTCGGCGACGTCTTCGACGGCCCCGTAGCCGACGGCAAGAGCGTCGTCGTCGCGCGCATCGCCGAGGTGCAGTACGTTCCCGAACCGCCGGAGTCGCCGGCGCGCAAGATGTACGCCGACCGGCTGCGCGAAGCGTTCGCCGGCGACCTCGCGCAAATTCTAGCAACCAGCGCGCGCGAAGAAGCGGGCGTCACTGTCGACGAAACGCGCTTCCAGGCGTTCCACACCGGCGAATGAACGCGCACGTTCCTTCGTTCGAAGAGTTTCGCCCGGCATACGAGGCAGGCAAGCCGCAGATCGTCGCCCGCTCGCTCGTGGCCGACCTCGACACGCCTGTCTCGGCATGGCTGAAGCTCGGCCTGAACGACCCCTACTCGTTCCTGCTCGAAAGCGTCCAAGGCGGCGAGATCCGGGGACGCTATTCCATCATCGGCCTGAAGCCCGACCTCATCTGGCGCTGCCGCGGCGGCCAAGCCGAACTCAACACCCGCGCCGACCAAACGCCCGACGCCTTCGCGCCGGAAACAAAGCCGCCGCTGGACTCGCTGCGCGATCTTCTCGCCCGCACGCGGATGGAGATCCCGGCCCCGCTCCCGCCGATGGCCTCCGGCCTATTCGGCTATCTGGGCCACGACATGGTGCGCCTGATGGAGCGCCTGCCACAGCCGAATCGGGATCCCTTGGGCCTGCCCGATGCCGTCCTCGTGCGTCCGACAGTCGTCGCGATCTTCGACGCCGTGAAAGCCGACGTCACCGTCGCGACACCGGTGTTCCCGGCAAGCGGCGTCACCGCACGCGCCGCCTATGACCAAGCCGAAGAGCGCCTGTCCGCCGTGGCCGTCGACTTCGCCCGCAACCGCATCCCCGACGAAGCGCTCTCGAACGAACCGCTCGACCTCGACCCGCCCGTCTCGAACACAACGCGCGACGAGTACCTGGACATCGTCCGCCGCGCGAAGGACTACATCGCCGCCGGCGACATCTTCCAGGTCGTGCCCAGCCAACGCTTCCGCCGCCCGTTCAAGCTGCCGCCGTTTCAGCTCTACCGCACGCTGCGCCGCCTGAACCCGTCGCCCTTCCTCTTCTTCTTGAATTACCCCGGTTACGCCGCCGTAGGCTCAAGCCCGGAGATCCTCGTGCGCTTGCGCGACGGCGTCGTCACCATCCGCCCGATCGCCGGGACCATCCGCCGCGGCACGACGCCGGCCGAGGACGCCGAACTCGCGAACCGCCTGCTCGCCGATCCGAAGGAGCGCGCCGAACACCTCATGCTCCTCGACCTCGGTCGCAACGACGTCGGCCGCGTCGCCCAGATCGGCACCGTCAAAGTGACGGAGCAATTCGTCATCGAGAAATACAGCCACGTCCAACACATCGTCTCGAACGTCGAAGGCCGCATCCGCGCCGACAAAGACGCACTCGACGCGTTGATCGCAGGCTTCCCGAACGGCACCACCAGCGGCGCGCCAAAGATCCGCGCCCTCGAAATTATCGACGAGCTGGAAAAGGAAAAGCGCGGCGTCTACGGCGGCGCCGTCGGCTACTTCTCCGCCAACGGCTCGATGGACACCTGCATCGCGCTCCGCACCGCGATCGTGAAGGACGGCACGATGTACGTCCAAGCGGGAGGCGGCGTCGTCGCCGACAGCGACCCCGACGCCGAGTTCATGGAAACCGTCTACAAAAGCGCCGCCCTCTTCCGCGCCGCCGAAGAAGCCCAACGCGCGACGCAGTCAAAGCCCAACAGCTAGATTTCAGTTCGGCGCCGGCGTCGGCAACACCTTGCTGCCCACGGGAATTTCTTCCGCCGTCGCGATCCGGCAGCTGTCGTTGTCGTGGTCGTCGTCCGAAAACGGCGTGCGGCTGAACTTGAGAACGTCGCCGAGCTTCGGGCAGCCCCCACCGTTGATCTTCACGAAATGCGCCCGCTTCAAGCGCGGACAACTGTTGCCGAAGGTCACCTTAAACCAAAGCTTGAGCGGCGCCGGTGCACCAGTCCGGTGGCCATACTCCAGAACGGCGGTGTGCTCGTCGACGAAGGCGAAGCCGTTGAGCTCCATGAAAGCGCAGTTGGCCGGCTTGGCCGGCTCCTCGGCCGCAACCGCAACGCCGGCAAACGCCGCAGCCGTCAAAACAAGCGCAAAACGAAGAATGACTCCTGGTCCCATCACCTTTGCCCACCCTCTTTGAGATCATTCAATTCGACACGCACTCAAGAGACAGCAACCGTAAGGCCGCAATCAAGGCCCAACCGCTAGTGCGTCGTATCGCGGCCGACGCAAGAAAAAACACAACGCAATCTGATCCGTCACACCGTCACATCGGCGGATTTCCGCCAAAACTGCCGCCACGTAGCCATCACCTTGCCGCCACATGTGACGGCAAGCCGCCGCGCACGGCCGAGTGCATCCAGACGCAATTCGGGGCACACATCGCGATGCGGTCGCGACAGCCGGCAGCCTCCACCAACGATGTCAAATGACAGCCGACCCAGGACGCCCCAAAGCGTCGCGGATAGCTGGGAACAAAGATAGAACAGAACGCGCCGCGCCGCAAGGATTTAAGGGGGAGTTAAGCGCAATGCGGACATCCTCGGTCGAGTTCAAAGGACACCGGCCATGCTCGCTCAACCGAACCCCGCGCTGTCGCAGGATCACGAAGCCCTTCTGGCCACGGCGATCGCAAAGCTCGGTCACGCGAAAGACGAAACCGAAGTCGCCGCGATCGCGCGCAGCTTGGCGCGAGCCTTGTCCGGCGCCGACGGCGCAACGGTCGTGCTCAAGCGCGGCGACCGCGTGGCGTATGTCGACGAAGACGCCATTGGCCCGCTGTGGAAGGGTCAGGACTTTCCGATCGAGGCCTGCATCTCCGGCTGGGCGATCACCCACCATCAAACGGTGGTGATCGACAATGTCTATGATGACCCGCGCATTCCCATCGTCGCGTACAAGCCGACCTTCGTGAACAGCCTCGTCATGGCTCCGGTCAAACCGGAACAGCCCATCGCCGCACTCGGCGCATATTGGGCAAAGCCCTATCGCGCCCTGCCCGCGCAAGTGCGCGGCCTCGAAGCCGCCGCGCAGGCAACCGCAATCGCTCTCGAACGCCTGCGCGCCGCCTAACCCCCGAACGAATGGACCAGGCGCAAGACGGGCTCGTGCACCGCAGCCCACGGCACGGTGATCAGCACCGCATACGCCATCACGCCCAGCGCGATAAACGACAGCGTCCACACCAACCCGCGAATATCCGGCACGCCGAACGCGTATAGCGGCAGATAGATGAGCCGCAACGCGACGAACGCGATCGCCGCCAGCTGCGTCGTGTCGGTGCTGAGCCCCGTCAGATGAATGATCAACGCAAGCGCGAAGAAATGAGGTGCCGTCTCCATCAAATTGCTCTGCGCGCGCGACAGACGGCCCAGCAATTTTGAATCCGTCTTCTCCGACGCCACATCGCGTGCCGTGTTCGCGTATTTGACGCCGTGCACCCGCCGGTACTCGATCGCCGTCAGCGCCAGCTGAAACATGCCGAGCGCGATCAGCGCGGCAACCATAGACAATTCAACCGTCATGCGTATCCCCCGTCGGCGCTGGAATCTGCGCCGCCGAGCGAACGATACGTCCGCCTTCCCCGCTTGGAAACAGGCGGCAGCAGACCCGTCGCCTCGCCCAGCCGTTTGTGCTTCAAAGGGTAACGCAAGCCGCCGATGGACCATACGGCGCGCCCCATTCGAACGGAGACCGCACATGTTCGCAGGCAAGATTTGGTGGATCACCGGCGCCTCCTCCGGCATCGGGACCGCACTCGCCGAAGCGCTCGCCAAGAAGGACGCGAAGCTGATCCTCTCCGGCCGCAACACCGAAGCCCTCGAAGACGTCGCCAAACGTTGCGCTACGCCGTCGCTGGTCCTCCCGTTCGAAGCCACGGACTTCGCCGCCATCCCCTCGATCGTCGACCGCGCCTCGGAGTGGGCTACGCGCAACGGAGGTGCCATCTACGGTCTCGTCAACAACGCCGGCATCTCGCAACGCTCCCTCGCCATCGACACCGTCTTCGACGTCTACCAGCGCATCGTCGCCGTAGACTTGATGGCGCCCATCGCGCTAACGCAAGCGCTGCTACCGAAAATGGTGGCGGCCAAAGCCGGCCACATCATCGCCATCTCCAGCGTCGCCGGCATCGCGGGCGTACCGCTGCGCAGCGCCTACTGCGCGGCAAAACACGGCCTCATCGGCTACCACGACAGCCTCCGCTCAGAGACCGCCCACCAAGGCATTCAAGTGCTGGTCGTCGCGCCAGGTTCGGTGAAAACAAACGTCTCCAAAAACGCCCTCGACGCCAACGCAAAGACAAGAGGCGTCAGCGACAACGCCATCGACACCGGCATGGACCCCAACGTTGCTGCCGCCCGCATCGTCGAAGCAGTAACCAGCGGCAAACGCGAACTCATCCTGGCCGAAGGCATGGAAGCCGCAATCGCCCAACTCCGCCGCACCGATCCCGACGCCCTCTTCGACCGCATGGCCGCGATGGTCGCCGCCGGCTACGCGCAGCAGATGGGCGCGCAGAAAAAGGCTCCGTAGGTCTTCGTTGATGGGGAAAATCAAGAGATTACCTAGGGCAAACAATTAGTTTGTCAATTTTATCCTTGAATTTGCACATCGCTGTGCCATCGTCGACACCCGTCAACGGAGCATGGACCATGTATCCAATCGAAGACGTTGTTCGTCAGGTTCTCCAACCGCACGAACCGCGCATCGCTGGAATCTACGACCGGGCATGGAAGAAGGTCGCCGCCTTTCCCGATCGCGCGGCGATCGACTTCAAGCGCACCATCGCGACGCTCATGCACCAGTACACAATGAACGAGCTTCGCATCGAATACGCTGCGGACCGCAATGTCCGCCTGCTCGATGAGCACGAGACCATCCGCATGATGGTCAATCGCCAGGTCGTCGTTCGCCTGAAGAAGATGGATCATCGCGGCTACACGCGCGCATCACCGACACAGGCGGCACTCGCCTTCACGACTCCGGACATCCCCCTTCCGTTTGCCGACTGCGACCTGCCGGACTTGTGTTCGGTGGACGTGGGCTACGTCCTTAACGATCTGGGAACTAAGATCGAGCACATCCTTGCCGCCGCGCGCGACCAAGAAGCGGTCCTGTGGAGCTACGAGATTGAACGCGATACGCCTAGCGCGACGGCAAATATTACGATGCCTGCCTCGCCCGCGGGTTCTCCGGCCACGATCATTCGCGTCCCTGGCGCCGCCGGCATGCGAAAGAAAACCAAGGGCGACTAAACGTGACCAGTGAATTCAACGGCGGGATGCTGCGCATTGCGCGGCAATTTCGTGGGCTTCATCAGAAGGAACTCGCGGAACTCGCTGGCGTGGACGCCGCGATCCTATCGCGTGCCGAAAACAACGCGCTCGTGCCGTCGGACCACGTGCTGGACAAGTGCGCGAAACAACTCGCCGTACCGCGCCAGTTTTTCTTTGAGCAGTTTCACCCGACGGGGCTGCCCCTAAGCTTCCACCACATGTGGCGCAAGCGTCAATCGGTGGCGCAGCGCGACGTTGACCGCGTGCTAGCCCACGCGAATATCCGTGCCTTTCACCTTCGGCGCCTGCTTCAATCTGTGGTCATCGAGCCGACCCTGCCGCTGCCGCAGTTCGAGCCCGGCGAATACGGCAATGACTGCCGCGAAATTGCTAAACTCGTTCGCAGATCGTGGGCAGCTCCCGCAGGCCCACTATTGAATTTAACGTCGTACGTCGAACGCGCTGGCATCTTCGTGGCCCACGTCGACCTGGAGAAGGTTGACGTCGACGGCTTGACGGTTCGGATGCCCGGGCTTCCACCGTGCATTCTTCTGAATCGCTTCCTGCCCGCGGATCGGATGCGGTTCACGCTTGCGCACGAACTCGCGCATGTTGTCATGCACCGCGTGCCATCTTCCGAGATGGAAAAACAGGCCAACGATTTCGCAAGTGCGTTATTGCTGCCGTCCGACGACCTTCGGCCCTATTTGATTGGCCGCAAGATTGACCTCAAGTTGCTTGCGCAGCTCAAGCCTCAGTGGCGAGTATCCATGGCATCGTTGCTCATGGCGTCCCGCGAACTTGACTTGCTTGGGCCGGGGCAGGAGCAGCGGTTGTGGAAGATCTTCAGCGCAAAAAAATATCGGATGCGAGAGCCCACTGAACTCGACTTCGCCGTCGAGCAAACGACTCTCGACCGGCGCCTGATCGATGCGCACTTGAAGGAGCTCGATTACTCGCTGGAGGAACTCGGAGAGCTATTGGTGTTTGAAGTGGCCGACATTTGCGAAGTGTATCAAATACCGACGCCAAGACGCGGACTTCGAGTAGTTTCTTGACGCCACGCGCCGCTGCCGTCGAGCGAATCGTGCTATAGAACTCTGCATGCGACCGACAGAATTTCGATCGATACGAGAGGAGCTTCAGACCAGCGAAGCGCAACTCGCGATCCTCCTTGATATAAGCGAGCACGAAGTGCGGCGCTTTGAATCACCCCCACTCGGTCACCGTCGCGACGTTCCCAGTGCGATCGCGGAACACATGGAAGATTTGCGGCGCGATCACCAAAAGTGTAGATGAACCCATCTGCAGCCTCAGCCACGCCCAGCTGCGACACTCGTCCCATCAATCACCCGGCGCAGTTTCGACGCCAACTCGCGCCGGCGGTAGGGCTTGTGCAGAAGCTGAACACCCGCATCCAGCCGCCCGTGATGAACGATGGCGTTTTCCGTGTAGCCGGACATGAACAGCACCTTGAGGCCCGGCCGGCGCGTCGCCGCCGCGTCGGCAAGCTCCCGTCCGTTCATGCCGCCCGGCATGATCACGTCCGTCAGCAGCACGTCGAAGGCGACTCCGCTCTCCACGATCCCCAGAGCTTCCGGACCATTGCTCGCCAGGATGACGTTGTAGCCGAGATCGCGCAGCATGCGCGCCACGTGCGTGCGCACCATGTCATCGTCTTCGGCGAGCAGCACAATCTCGGATCCGCCGCGTTCGTCTGCAGAGGCCGCCGCCGCCGCAACCGCCACAGCCTCAGCGCGCGGCAAATACAGTTTAACCGCCGTGCCGCTGCCGACCTCGGAGTACAGCTTGATGTGCCCACCCGACTGCTTCACGAAACCGTAGACCATCGACAGGCCAAGGCCCGTACCCTTGCCCACACCCTTGGTGCTGTAGAACGGGTCGAAGGCGCGCGCCATGGTTTCGCGCGACATGCCATGGCCGGTGTCGCTGACGCTGATCAGCGTGTACTGCCCAGGCTTCACCTCATCATGCGCCGCCGCATACTCGTCGTCCACATGCGCGTTCGCTGTTTCGATGGTGAGCTTTCCACCTTTTGGCATGGCATCGCGCGCGTTGATCGCGAGGTTGAGCAGCGCCGACTCCAGTTGCGAGGGATCGACCATTGTCGGCCATAGCCCCGCGCGCCGCACGATCTCGATTTCTTGATCCTCGCCCAGCGTTCGGCGCAACATCCCATCCATGCCGGCGATGAGCTTGTTGACGTCGATCGCCTGCGGCTCCAGAGCCTGCTGACGCGCAAACGCCAACATGCGGTTGGTGAGTTCCGCGCCACGCTCGGCCGCGCTCTGCGTCAGTTCGGCCAGAGCGCGCAAGCGTGCGTTGCCCTTCAACTCGTCGGTCAGAACCTCTGCGTTGCCGAGGATAACGGTGAGCAGGTTGTTGAAGTCGTGCGCCACGCCGCCGGTCAGCTGCCCGATGGCCTTCATCTTGGCCGCTTGTTGCAGTTGCTCCTGCAGCCGTTCGTTCGCCTGGACTTGCTGCGCGAGCGTCTCATTGGCCGTACGGAGCTGCTCGATGACCGCCGCCATTTCGCGCACGTGCGCCCGCTGCTGTTCGTCAGCCGCGGTCAGCCGCACGATATCCGTCACATCTTCGACGCGGTGGATGATCCACCGCAGTTCGTTCCGCGCGTTGAGCACGGGGAGGTTCAGCGGACTCCAGTGCCGCTCCTCAAAGCCGCCACCTTGATCGTCGGGCCGCCGGATATCGTATTTCTGGATCGCCATCTTGTCGGGGCGCTTAAGCTGCGCGACCCTTTGCAGCGACGCGCGCAGGTTGCTCACGCCCGTCGCGTCTGCGTCGTCGGGATTGTCGGGAAAGACCTCGAACAAATTCCGCCCGACGATCGCCTCACGCGTGGTCATCGTGGCGCGGCAATAGGCATCGTTCACGGCCACGATGTCGAAGGCCGGTGATAAGACCAGATAGAGTCCCGGCGTCGCCAAGAACAGCTCGCGGAAATCGGGAACTGGCTGCAACGTCACCTCGAAATAAAAAAGGGCACGAATCCAGATTCGCGCCCTTCAGCTTTTATCACGGCCTCAGGCCCAGGACAGCCTCAGACGCGCTCGATAATAATCGCGGGCGCCATGCCGCCCGCGGCGCACATGGTGACCAGGCCGCGCTTGAGATTGCGGCGCTCCAGTTCGTCAAGGATTGTCCCGATGAGGATCGAGCCCGTCGCGCCGATCGGGTGACCCAACGCCATAGCGCCGCCGTTTACGTTCACCTTCGCACGGTCGAGCTTAAGATCGCGGATGAATTTCTCCGCGACCACGGCGAACGCTTCGTTGATCTCGAAGAGGTCGATGTCGTCGATCGTCAGTCCGGCCTTCGCCAGAACCTTCTGCGCCGCTGGCACCGGAGCGTTGAGCATCAGCGTCGGGCTGTCGCCCATGTTCGCCATCGCAACGACGCGCGCGCGCGGCTTAAGCCCGTGCTTCTTGGCGTACGCGCCCGACGTCAGCAACAGCGCGGCCGCGCCATCAACGACGCCCGACGAGTTTCCGGCGTGATGCACGTGCTTCATCTTGAGATCGGGATAGACTTGGCGGATGAGTCCGGCCAACGTCGTGCCCGCCTTGTCGAACGGAAACTCGGCCATCGCCTCGAACGCCGGCTTCAGCGAGGACAAGCCTTCCAGTGTCGTCTGTGGCCGCGGAAATTCTTCGTGGTCGAGCGCCAGCGTGCCGTCTTCTTTATAGACCGGCACGACGCTCTTCTTGAAATGCCCGCCTTTGATTGCGGCGTCGGCGCGCTGCTGACTGACCAGCGCCAATTCATCCAGCGCCTGGCGCGGGATATTTTCCAGTGTCGCGATCGCATCGGCGCAGATGCCCTGATGCGTCTGCGGATGACGCGCGCGCAGGCGCATGTTGCCCGCATCCATCAGCGTCGGCGGCGAATTCGGATCGGCCAGCGACGCGGTATAGGACATCATCTCCGTGCCCCCCGCGATGACGACGTCTTCCATGCCCGTCATGATCGAAGCGGCGGCTATGTTCACGCTGGTGATGCCCGACCCGCAGAAGCGATCGAGCGTCATGCCGCTGGCCTTCACCGAATAACCGGCGTCAAGCGCCGCCATGCGGCCCATATCCATCGCCTGCTTACCGCGCTGGGTCGACGTGCCCCAAATGATGTCGTCGACCTCGGCGGTGTTGAGATCGTTGCGCTTCGCGATAGCTTTCAGAACCGTCGCCGCGAGCTGCTGCGGATGAATCTCGGCAAGCGCACCCTTGCCCACTTTGCCAATGCCGCGCGGTGTGCGCACCGCGTCGATGATGAATGCGTCGCCCATGTCTTCAACTCCTGTGAATAGCGTCCACCGTATGTAGCGGACGGGCGCCCCCTCTTCCAGGGACCTCCGCGTGTTGCGCCCGCGAAGACGACGCTTGGCGATAGGTTGCCGCTACGGCGTCGCGGTCGCATATTTGAACGGATAGGGCGCGCGTGTTTACATGGCGCGGCACCTTGGGGACGGAAGATGCGGTGGATTGCGGCGCTCGCGCTATCGGTCACTCTGTGCGCGCCGGCGAACGCGGCAGCAGACGCGCTTGATTGCCCGGGGCGTCCGTGGCCCAAGGTCGACACCGTCGAGGTCAAGAAGACCACCGAAGGCGGTAAGCCTGTCGTGACCAAGACCGGCTACTTCCAGGCCGAGAACGCGATCGCGCCGGCGGAACTCTATTACGTATGGCAAAGAGTCTCGGGTTATACCGGTGAACGCTGGACAGCAACGAACTACGTGACGATGGGGCGGCTCTCGTGCCTCTATGACTACACCTATGAATGGATGGCGCGGCGCGGCAAGCCGTTCCGAGTCGTAAGCCACTTCATTCACGCCGCGCGCGTCACGCCCAAGGGCGGGGCGTTCGCTTGGGCGGTCGACTGCTTCGTGGAAACGCGGGTCTGTCACCTCCAGCCGCATACCGGGCGCATCTACGGCGACGATGCGTTCCTACTCGTCGCGTTCAGCGACAAACACCCGGACGGCGAGGTCTGCGTTCGTGGCGCGCCGCGCGGCAAGTCCTCCGTCAGCATTCTCGCCGATGGTCAAAGCATAGCAACCGTCGGTCCCGCCCCAGGGCGCGACAAGTATGTGTGCCTCGACGCGGCATCAACAGCGGCGCTCGCCGCGATCAAGGGTGCACGCCGCATCACCTACGAACGCGCCGAGATCGAAACGACCGGTCTCACCGAAGCCCTCGACTTCGCGCGCAAGCTGCGCGAGCGCGTCGTCATGGCCGAAGGCCATCACGAAAAGGAACAGCGCATGCGCGCGAACGCGGACGCGCGCCTCGCCGCGGCAACCGAGTAGAACCTCCCGACCCAAGCGCACGCGCTTCTCAAGGCCGAGAGGCTCCATCAACTCGAAGGCGATCTCGCCTACTTGGTCTCAAGTTCCGCGCGTTGCGGCGAATGACCGACCCACTCCCAGTGCCAGGGCTCGAACACATAGTTCACGAACCCGAAACGCGCGGCATTATTGACGAGCCAGCGGTACGCCGGCGTGCGCGATTGATACAGCCGGTTGTCGTCAGCGGTGTCGACCGGCGAATGCCCGGGCGCGGCGCCCACATAAAGATCGACCGCCGTGCCCGTGCGATGCGCCGAGCAGCGCGCCTTGGCGATGCCGTTGCAGTTCGCGCCGGCCGCGCACTTCGCGGCATCGTAGGCGGGCGAGCGGAATGCCGAGACGATCGTCAGCATCTGCGGATCGGCCTTGATGCGCGGATCGGCCGCGCGCGCCGCCGCAACCATGCGCCGCAGCGCATCGAGCGCCCGCGCGTCCAGCTTACCCGGCTTTCCGAGCCACCCCTCCCGGTGCCCAATCATAGCGAGCGCATGATCCTCCGCCGCAGCCGGACACGACCCGTTGGCGAAGCTTTTGATGAACGGACGCGCGCTCTGCCAGCGCTGCTTCATCGCGCCGAGCGTCACGGCGTCCACTGCGCCGGACACCCGCAGGCGATTTCGCGCCTGCCACCGGGCGAGGTCTGCCGCAAAACGCTTCGAGTCACTCGCGCACTTGGTTCCGACAGTCGCCGCGACCTGTGCCTCGTAGATCCCCCAGCCCTGCTCCGGCCGGCCGAACGGCGCCAGTGATGCTCTCTGAAAGGTCGCCGCGTTCTGCGTCGCAATCGCCGCATACTGCTCGCCGCCCCGACAGGTCCCTTCCAGGGCAACGAGGTGCGTGGAAGAGACCCAAGTGACAAAGAGGCTGGCACTGGCAAGCGCAATAAACAACGACTCCACCGCGAACCTCCGGCGACAACAGCATTTCCACCTGGGGACGCACCGTCACCCTCGCCACCTGCGACCCTCGCCATCTTGCAACTGCGGGCCAGCGTGCAGGAACGCACTTAGGGTCGAGTCTTCTGAACTCTCGGCAATCCATAGGCCTCCGTCACTCAAGCCCGCTCGAACGCCTCGCCTGCTGTTGCAGCGCACAAAAAAAAGAGGCCGCCGAAGCAGCCTCTTCAAACTCTCTGTAGTGCGAAGCTTACGCCGCCTGGTAACCCAGCACGGCCTTCACTTCGAGGAATTCCTTGAAGCCGTGCTCGCCCCATTCGCGGCCCGTGCCCGACATCTTGTAGCCGCCGAACGGAGCGTTGAAGTCGGGGCCGGCGCCGTTCAAGTGAACGTTGCCGGTGCGCAGCTTCGACGCAACCTTGCGTGCATGTTCGACGCTGCCCGACTGGACATAGCCCGAAAGGCCGTAGGGCGTGTCGTTCGCTTGCTTGATCGCCTCTTCTTCCGTGTCGTACGGCAGGATCGAGAGCACCGGCCCGAAGATCTCTTCGCGCGCGATCGTCATATCGTTCGTCACGTTTGCGAACACCGTCGGACGCACGAAGTAGCCGCGGTTCAGACCTTCCGGACGGCCGAGGCCACCGGTGACCAGCGTCGCGCCTTCATCGATTCCCTTTTTGATGAGGCCTTGGATCTTGTTGTACTGCGCCTCGCTGACGACGGGGCCCATCACCATGCCTTCCGAGAACGGATCGGCGACCTTCACCGATTCCGCCGTCGCCTTGGCGATCGCGATGGCTTCGTCCTGCTTCTTGCGCGGCACGAACATGCGCGTCGGCGCGTTGCACGACTGGCCGGAGTTGCCGAAGCAACCCATCACGCCGCCCGAGACCGCCTTCTTCATGTCGGCGTCTTCGAGGATGATGTTCGCCGATTTCCCGCCGAGCTCTTGCGTGACGCGCTTGACCGTATCCGCGGCGGCTTTCGCCACCGCCACGCCCGCGCGCGTCGAGCCCGTGAACGACATCATGTCGATGCCGGGGTGAGACGACATCGCCTCGCCGACCGACGGTCCGTCGCCGTTGACGAGGTTGAACACGCCCGCCGGAACGCCGGCTTCATGGAACACATCGGCGATCAGCATCGCGTTCAGCGGTGCGATTTCCGACGGCTTCAACACCATCGTGCAGCCGGCCGCCAACGCGGGCGCCGCCTTGCACATGATCTGGTTCACCGGCCAATTCCACGGCGTGATCATGCCGACGACGCCGACGGGTTCGTAGACGATGCCGGTCGTCCCCTGGGTCTTCGTGAACTCGAAGTCTTTCAGGATCTTGATCGTCTGATTCAAATGCGCGACGCCCGTCGCCGCCTGCGCCGCCTTCGACAGCCACACCGGCGCGCCCATCTCCAGCGAGATCGTCTCAACGAACTCACCGTAACGGCGCTGATAAACTTCAAGCACCTTGGTAAGCAGCGCCAGACGCTCTTCCTTCGTCGTCTGCGAGAACGTCTCGAACGCGCGGCGCGCGGCTTTCACGGCCTTATCGACGTCGGCTTTCGATCCCAGGCTGATCTGCCCGATCGGCTCTTCGGTCGCCGGGTTGATGACGTCGAGCGTCTTCGGCGAAACGGGATCGACCCACTTGCCGTCGATATAGAACTGAAGTCGCTTGTTCATGGGGAATGCTCCTTGAGAGAGGTGCGTGCTTTAGAAAAACGAACTTGCAAGATGCCGTCGCCGCCTCAGCGTCGCGCCCGGATATAGGCAGCCGACATCGCCGAAGCGAGCGCCAGGGCGATCACGCCCACAGCCTTGAAAGGTCAATTTCGGGGCGGACCATGCGACTTTTAAGGCCGATTTGTCCATAACGCCGCCGACAGGGGCCAAAGGCTTACCAACCCCCGCCGGTTGTGTTTATCTCCGCCCAAGTCCCTACAAATCACGGCGCGGCAATGATCCTGCTGATCGACAACTACGACAGCTTTACGTGGAATCTGGTCCACTACCTGGGCCAGCTCGGCGCCACCGTGGAAGTGCAGCGCAACGACCAGCTGACCGTCGATGAAGCCTTGGCGAAGAAGCCGAAAGCGATCGTCCTTTCCCCAGGCCCGTGTGATCCGGACAAGGCCGGCATCTGCCTCGACCTCATCGCGCGTGCAGGCGAGACGACCCCCATCCTGGGCGTGTGCTTAGGGCATCAAGCCATCGGCCAAGTCTATGGCGGCAAAGTGGTGCGCGCCCCTGCCCCAATGCACGGCAAGGTCAGCAACATCCGCCATCAGGGCTTAAGCGTCTTCAAGAACCTGCCCGACCCGTTCAAGGCGACGCGCTATCACTCGCTCACCGTCGACCGCGCGAGCCTGCCGAACTCTCTGACGATTACGGCTGAGTCCGACGACGGCGTCATCATGGGCGTCGCGCATCGCCAACATCCGGTCCACGGCGTTCAGTTCCATCCCGAAAGCATCGCGACCGAACACGGCCACGACCTCCTGCGCAACTTCTTAGAGCTCGCACGCGCCGCATGAGCGCCGATCATTTCAAAGTGTTGGTGGGCAAAGCGGCGTCCGGTTCCGCTCTCACCACAATCGAAGCCGCCGAAGCCTTCGACATCATCATGGACGGCAACGCGCCTGAGCTTCAGGTCGCGGCCTTTCTGACCGCGCTCCACATGCGCGGCGAAACCGTGGAAGAAATCACAGCCGCCGCCGACGCGCTCCGCGCCCGCGCGCTCACCGTCGACGCGCCGGCCGACGCCATCGACACCTGCGGCACCGGCGGCGACGGTCTCGGCACGCTCAACATCTCAACCGCAGCCGCGATCGTGACGGCCGCGTGCGGCGTGAAGATCGCCAAGCACGGCAACCGTGCCTTGTCGTCGAAGAGCGGCTCGGCCGACGTCCTCGCTGCACTCGGCGTGAAGATCGATCTCACGCCGCAACAAGTCTCGCACTGCATCGACGAAGCTGGCCTCGGCTTCCTCTTCGCCCCCGCGCATCACAGCGCCATGAAGCACGTGTCGCAGGTGCGCCAACAATTGGGCTTCCGCACGATCTTCAATCTGCTCGGCCCCCTCTGCAACCCCGCACGCGTGAAGAAACAGCTCATCGGCATCTTTGCCGACAAATGGGTTGAACCGCTCGCGCACGTTCTGCACTCCCTGGGCACGGAACGCGCTTGGGTCGTCCACGGCAGCGACGGCCTCGACGAACTGACGGTCACCGGCCCAAGCCACATCGCCGAGTTGGACCACGGCCAAGTTCGCCGCTTCACGATCACGCCAGCGGATGCAGGCCTCTCGACCCATCGTCTCGACGAACTCTTCGGCGGCGACGCAGCGGAGAACGCCGCAGCAATAACGCGTCTTTTCGCAGGCAACCCGGGCGCTTACCGCGACATCGTTTGCCTGAACGCCGGCGGCTCGCTCGTCGTCGCCGGCAAGGTGTCATCGCTGCGCGAAGGCGTCGAACGCGCACAGCAAGCGATCGACTCCGGCCAAGCCCGCGCGACGCTGGCGAAACTCGTCGCCGCTTCGAACGCCGACGACCAGACCGTCCTCGACCGCATCGCCACGTACAAGCGCCGCGAAATCGCGACGGCGCAAGCCGGCGTCCCACTGCACCGCGTCGAGGCGATGGCGAAAAGTGCCCCACCCGTCCGGCCCTTCGCAGAGGCGCTGCGCACCACTGCCGACAAGAACGGCTTCGCCCTCATCGCCGAGATCAAGAAGGCGAGCCCGTCGAAAGGCATCATCCGCCAAAATTTCGATCCGCCGGCCCTCGCGCGCGCCTACGAAAGCGGCGGCGCCGCGTGCCTCTCGGTCCTGACCGACGGCCCGTCGTTCCAAGGCGCGAAGGAATATCTGACCCAAGCCCGCCTCGCGACACAGCTCCCCAGTCTGCGCAAGGATTTCATGTTCGATCCGTATCAGGTGGTCGAAGCACGCGCGCTGGGCGCCGACTGCATCCTCATCATCATGGCCGCGGTGACGGATCAAGAAGCGCACATGCTCAACGCCGCGGCGCTTCAGTGGGACATGGACGTGCTGGTCGAAGTACACGACCGCGCCGAACTCGATCGTGCGCTGAAACTCGATCCGAAAATGATCGGCATCAACAACCGCGACCTCAAGACATTTCAAACCTCTCTCGCCGTCACGGAAACCCTCGCGCCGCTGGTGCCGAAGTCCTGCCTAGTCGTCGCCGAAAGCGGCATCAACACCCACGCCGATCTGGTGCGCCTCGGCAAAGCGGGTGTCAGAACCTTCCTGGTCGGCGAGAGCCTAATGCGCCAGAATGACGTGAGTGCCGCGACGCGCGCACTGCTCAAGGGAGCCGCATGACGAAGCTGACGCACATCGACGAAAAGGGCAGCGCGCGCATGGTCGACGTGTCCGCGAAGGACCCGACGACGCGGACCGCGATGGCCGAAGCGATCGTGCGCATGAAGCCGGAAACGCTCGCGCTCGTGATCGACGGCACCGCGCCGAAGGGCGACGTGCTTGCCGCCGCCCGCATCGCCGGCATCATGGCCGCGAAGAAGACATCCGAACTCATCCCCCTCTGCCATCCGCTGCCCATCGCCGGCGTCACCATCGCCTGCGAACCCGACGAAGCGGACTCGCTGATCCGCGTCCTCGCCAGCGTGAAAGTCACCGGTCCCACCGGCGTCGAGATGGAGGCACTCACCGCGGCCACGATCGCAGCGTTGACGATCTACGACATGCTGAAAGCCGCGGAACGCGGCATCGTCATCGAAAGCGTCCGCCTTGTCTCGAAAGAAGGCGGCAAGTCCGGCATCTATCGCGCCGATAAACCCGAAGCCTCGCGCTCGTCCGCCATCCGCCGCAGCGCCGCGACCGCAAACGCCTCCGTCCGCCGCACGCGCCAACGCTCGCAGCCCGTCGAGGTGATGGGCGAAGCCACGATGCGCAAACCGCTCGTGGACCACAACGCCAAGCGCGATGCGCTGCGCCGCTTCATGTCCAGCCGCAGCCTGACCGCGCACTCGTGGGCTAAGGACGCGGGCGTCCCCGTCGGCGTCATCTACAGCTTCTTGCACGGCCGCTCGCACACATTGACCAAAAACGAAGAAGCTAAGCTCGCAGGCGCCGCGGGCGTTTCGCCGGAAGATCTCTACGCGGGGTGAGAGCATGCTCTCCGTTGCGGAGGCGCAAGCCAAAGTCGTCGAAGGCCTAAAGACGCTGCCCAGCGAACAAGTCTCGCTCGGCGCCGCATTGAACCGCGTGCTTGCATCTGACATCGCCTCAACCAGAACCCAACCGCCCGCCGATGTCAGCGCCATGGACGGCTATGCCGTCCGCGCGCAAGACGTCGCGAACCTACCCATAGCACTCAAGGTCGTCGGCGAAGTTCCAGCCGGCGCGATCTATCAAGGCTCGCTCGGCAAAGGCGAAGCCATCCGCATCTTCACCGGCGCCGTCGTGCCGAAAGGCGCGACTACGATCGTCATCCAAGAAAACACAAAGCGCGAAGGCGATACCGTCCACGTGATCGACGGCGCAGCGCCTGCCGGCCGCCACATCCGCCGCGCCGGCATCGACTTCAAGAAAGGCGACAAGCTGCTGAAGGCTGGCCGCCGCCTCACGCCGCGCGACCTCGCGCTCGCCGCCGCGATGAACCACGCCAGCGTGCCGTGCGTGCGACGGCCGCGCATCGCCATCCTCGCCACCGGTGATGAGCTGGTGCCGCCGGGAACGGAGCCTGGCCCCGCGCAAATCATCAGTTCGTCAACGGCGGGCTTACTTGGACACGTGCTCGAATGGGGCGGCACAGTGCGCGAACTTGGCATCGCGCACGACAAGATCGAGCACATCAAGGTCAAGGCGACCACCGCCGACGGCTGCGATCTCTTCGTCACGTTGGGCGGCGCATCGGTCGGCGATCACGATTTGATTCAAAAAGCGCTGTCACCCGAACTGAAGGTCACGTTCTGGAAGATCGCGATGCGTCCAGGCAAGCCACTCATCTTCGGTCGCTATCAATCGATGCCGTTCGTCGGCCTACCCGGCAATCCGGTATCGGCGATGGTCTGCGCGCTGCTGTTTATCAAGCCGATCATTTACCGCCTCCTCGGCGCAACCGAACCCGCGTGGCGAACAGGACGCGCGCGCCTCGCGACGCCGCTGCCCGCGAACGATGCGCGCCAAGACTATCTACGCTGCCACGTGCGCACCGACGCCGACGGCGCCGACATCGTCGAACCGTTCCCGGTTCAAGATTCGAGCATGCTCAAACCGCTCGCGCAGGCCGACGCGTTGATCGTGCGTCCGCCGGGCGATCCGGCAAAGGCGGCGGGCGATGTCGTGTCGCTCCTGCATCTTGCCTAAAAAACGAACTGCCCGGCCAAACGCGGCAGTTGACGTAGCCTCGGAACAACACTAGAACAAACCCAGTCTGTTCCGACTCTGTTCCTAGATATGGGGCTCCAAAGCATGCTTACCCGCAAGCAGTATGAATTGCTCATGTTCATCCACGAGCGTCTGCGGGAGACCGGCGTTGCACCCTCCTTCGATGAAATGAAGGAAGCCCTCGATCTCCGCTCCAAATCCGGAATCCATCGCCTGATCACGGCGCTTGAAGAACGCGGTTTCCTCCGCCGCCTCGCCCACCGCGCCCGTGCGTTGGAGGTGATCAAGCTCCCCGAAAACTCGACCATGCCCAAACCACGCGCAAGAACAGTCACGCCCACGGCGGGAGCCGCCTCACGACCGGCCTTCGGCGTCGTCGAATCGGGCGGCGCTATCCGCATACCGCAGGGACGTTCCGCAGGCGCCGCAAAGCGCCTGGTCGACGTCCCGGTGATGGGCAGAATCGCCGCCGGTACGCCGATCGAAGCGCTGCAAAACCCGACGGACAACGTACCGGTCGCCGAATCGATGCTGGGCTCGGGCGAACACTACGCGCTCGAAGTCACCGGCGACTCGATGATCAACGCCGGCATCCTGAACGGGGACACCGTCCTCATTCAGCGCGCAGACGATGCGCAGTCCGGCGACATCGTCGTCGCCCTCGTCGACAACGCCGAAGCGACGCTGAAGCGCCTGCGCAAACGCGGCCAGCAAATTGCCCTCGAAGCGGCAAACCCGGCCTACGAAACCCGCATCTTCGGCCCGGACCGCGTGAAGGTCCAAGGCCGCCTCATCGGCCTCGTCCGCCGCTACTGAGCGGACCCCGCCCAAGGTCGCGCGCCCCGCTCGCGCGCGACCGACGTCCAAACCACGCGTCCATCCTCAAGCCGTATCTCGATCGCGCCCTCGCGCCGCAACAGCCCGCGCGTGACCAAAACTTGCGGCCCGTCGCAAGGCGGCCGCCAACCCCGCGCCAGGTCGATTACGACGGCGACCCGCGAACAATCCTCCACCAACGCCTCCGCGTTGAACGCGACAAGCAACGGCGCGCGCCCGGCGACCTGCGCAACGCAACCCGCCGCGTCGCACATGAACCCGCCGTCGTCGTCCTTCGTCACAGCCGAAACCTCACGCGAGTCGCCATCGCGCCGCAGCCAAATCTCGGCATCGAACCGCCCACGCCGCGACGACAGCAAATGCAACGCCCCGTCGGCATCGCGAAACGCAACATTGTCGCCATCCGCCGCAATCAACACATCCGGAACGCGCGCCGTCGGTAAAACGGCGAGCCCGACGGCCACCGCAACGACCCCAAACCACCGCCACTTCGCCATCCAAATCGCGAGCCACAGCCCGCCTGCCACAATCAGCAGCAGCCCTTCGATCGGCCAAGCGCCCACAGCCACCGTCGCTCCCGGCCACGACGCCACCCAATGCGCGACCCAAAGCATGGCATCGAGCCCGACCTCCATCGCAGCCAACGGAATCGCCTCAAGCCCGAACGGCATCAGCAACAACGCGAACACACCGGCGGGCATGATCAAAAAGCTGACAATCGGCGTGACCATGACGTTCGCCGCGACGCCATAATCCGCAAACCGATTGAAGTGAAACGCGGCAAGCGGCGCGGATGCGAGCCCCGCAATGAAACTCGTGGCAGCCGCCCCCAGCAACATTCCCCACGCCGTACGAACGACACTACGCGGCTCGACGTCACCAATCCGCCGCTCGTTCCACCATTCGTAAGCAGCAATCAGCGCAACGACGGCCGCAAACGACATCTGAAAACTCGGATCAATCCAAGCCTCCGGTGTCACCGCCAAAATTATGACCGCAGCCACCGCAACGCTGCGCATATTCAAAGCCGACCGGTCGAACAAAATGGCGACCAACGCGACGGTGATCATTACAAACGCCCGCTGCGTCGGCACCGAAGCGCCGCTCAGCAGCAGATACGCAAACGACGCCACGATCGCCGCCGCAGCCGCCCACTTCTTCACCGGATAGTTCAAGACGATCGCAGGGATCATCGCAAAGATGAGCCGAAGCGCCATGAAGAACCCGAAACCCGCCAGCGCCATGTGCAATCCGGAAATCGACAGCAGATGCGCAAGACTGGAATCCCGCATCGCCTCATTGTCCTCGTCCGAAATAAGCCCGCGCTCGCCTGTCAAGAACGCGGCCGCAATCGGCCCGGTACGCGGCGACATCGCCGCAAGGATCCGCTCGCTCACCGCCCGCCGCACATCCTGCACGGCGCTGTCCAAAGCCTCACCGAACGAGTCGTCACGCGGCGTATCAATCTTCACGACAGGCGAGAGCGAAAACCCAACCGCCCCAATCCCGTCGAACCAAAGCTTACGACCGAAATCATATGACCCCGGCGCGACAGGCGCCGGCAGCGGCTTCAACGTCGCCCGCACCTCGATCCAGCCGCCGGGCGACAGCGCTTCGGTCTTCTTGTTGATCGAAATGCGGATGCGACGCGGTGTCTGCCGCAACGAAGGCTTCGTCGTCTCGACATCCAACCACACGCGCGTCCGCCCACGCTCCGCCGGTTCAAGCCGCGCCACGCGCCCGGTGATCGTCAGCATTCGCGTCTCGGAGGCGAGGACCACAATATCGTTCGTCTGCGCGCGCACGACAGCCAACGAAAAGCCTGAGCAGATCCCGGCGACGATAGCGGCGACACTTACGGCGGCGACATGAACGTCGAACCGCCGCACAGCGACCCAAACAAGGACCGCAACAACGCCAACGCCGATGGTCCACGCCGCAGGCTCGAACGGCAGCGCGAAGTAACCGCCGATCCCCACGCCCATCAGCACCGGCACGAACAGCACCCGCCGCCCGGCATCCGCGCGCCACCCTTCCGCGATCGCGCGCGGCAGACCCGCGACAAACGCAACCGCCCAGCGCGCAGCGTCACGCCAGTCCCACCGGCGCAGCATTTCGCCGGGTTTCGCGGCTTCGCTCAAACGGGGGCCTCATGCTAAGGACGGGCGCGTTTTCGGCCGATCGGCCGGCACCTGGAACTCAAATCGAAATCGAACTCAAAGTCGAATCATGAAGATCGTCACCCGCTTCGCCCCCTCCCCCACCGGCTACCTCCACATCGGCGGCGCGCGCACGGCGCTGTTCAATTGGCTCTATTCGCGCCACCACAAGGGCGTCTTCCGCCTACGCATCGAAGACACCGACCGCCAACGCTCCACTCCCGCCGCCATCGAAGCCATCATCGAAGGCCTGCAGTGGCTGGGCCTGAACTGGGACGACGAAATCGTCTACCAATTCTCCCGCGCTGAAAGACACGCCGAGGTTGCCAAACAACTTCTGGCTCAAGGCCGCGCCTACCACTGCTACGCGTCGCCCGAAGAGCTCGAGCAGATGCGTGAAGAGCAACGCGCTGCCGGCAAGCCAATCCGTTACGACGGTCGCTGGCGCGACAGACCTGCATCCGACCATCGCCCCAACGTCGCGCCGGTGATCCGCATCAAGGCACCGCAAACCGGCGAGACGATCATTCGCGATCAGGTGCAAGGCGACGTCCGCTTCGGCAACGACGTGCTGGATGATTTCATCCTGCTGCGCTCCGACGGTACGCCGACCTATATGCTGTCCGTCGTCGTCGACGACCACGACATGGGCGTGACCCACATCATCCGCGGCGACGACCATCTGACCAACGCCGCACGCCAGCGGCAGATCATCGACGCCATGGGCTGGCCCGAACCGGTCTACGCGCACTTGCCGTTGATGCACGGCGAAGACGGACAAAAACTGTCGAAGCGCCACGGCGCCCTCGGCATCCATGAATACAAAGACCTGGGCTACCTGCCCGAAGCGATGCGCAACTATCTCCTGCGTCTCGGCTGGAGCCACGGCGACGACGAGATCATTCCGACCGCTCAAGCCATCGAGTGGTTCAATCTCGAAAACATCGGCCGCAGCCCCGCGCGCGTCGACTTCAAGAAGCTCGACAACGTCAACGGCCACTACATGCGCCAGGCCTCCGACGAGGCCTTGGCCGACGCCACGCTGCCGCTCTTCAAGGGCCAAGCGAGCACCGACCTGCGCGCCAAACTGATCGCGGCGATGCCCGGGTTGAAGGAGCGTGCGAAAACCCTGGTCGAACTCGCCGACAGCGCCCAATTCCTGACCGCCACGCGACCCCTGAAAGTCGACGACAAAGCCCAGAAACTCCTGACAACGGAGGCCCGCGCGCTGCTCGCCCGCCTCAAATCGGTGTTCGAACAGGCAACAACATGGGACGCCCCGTCGCTCGACGCCGCCGCCCGCCATTTCGCAGAGGCGAACGGCCTGAAACTCGGCGCCATCGCACAACCACTGCGTGCAGCCCTTACCGGCCGAAGCACCTCACCTGGCATTTTTGACGTACTGGCCGTCTTGGGAAGGGCCGAATCGCTGGCCCGGATAAGCGACCAGGCAAGCCCATAGGCCCTCCCCTATCCCAGAACGTGTGGTAAATCAGAGTTCACGCGGCGTATACGAATTCGAATATATTGCGGCGCACAATTGCTGAGACTCAGTTCCGGCGCCCCAACGTCACTGGAGGTCCCCATGCCGAAGCCCCCCTTCGCGTCCAAGCCCGGCGGCAACGCCACCGTCACGCTGAAAAGCAAAACGATCGACCTGCCCGTCTCGCACGGCACAGTCGGCCCGGACGTCATCGACATTCGAAAGCTCTACTCCGAGGGCAACGTCTTCACGTACGACCCCGGCTTCACGGCGACCGCAAGCTGCGAAAGCGCAATCACCTATATCGACGGCGATGAAGGCGTTCTGCTTTATCGCGGCTATCCGATCGATCAGTTGGCCGAGCAAAGCGACTTCATCGAAGTCTGCTATCTGCTGCTGCACGGCGAACTGCCGTCGCCCACGCAGTTGAAGACGTTCAGCAATCAGATCACGCGCCACACGATGGTGCATGAACAGATCAGCCAGTTCTTCCGCGGCTTCCGCCGCGACGCGCATCCGATGGCGATCATGTGCGGTGTCGTCGGTGCGCTGTCGGCGTTCTACCACGACTCCACCGACATCAACGATCCAGTGCAGCGCACGGTCGCCAGCCACCGCATGATCGCCAAGATGCCGACGATCGCCGCGATGGCCTACAAATACTCGGTCGGCCAGCCGTTCATCTATCCGCAGAACGAGCTGAACTACTCCGAGAACTTCCTGCGCATGTGCTTTGCGGTGCCCGCCGAAGAATACAAGGGCAATCCGGTTCTGGCCCGCGCGCTCGACCGCATCTTCATCCTGCACGCCGACCACGAGCAGAACGCGTCGACCTCGACCGTGCGTCTCGCCGGCTCGTCGGGCGCGAACCCCTTCGCCTGCATCGCCGCCGGCATCGCGTGCCTCTGGGGCCCCGCCCACGGCGGCGCCAACGAAGCAGCGCTGAAGATGTTGGAAGAAATCGGCGACGTGAAGCGCATTCCCGAATACGTGGCGCGCGCCAAGGACAAGAACTCGGGTTTCCGCCTCATGGGCTTCGGCCATCGCGTGTACAAGAACTACGACCCGCGCGCGAAGGTCATGCAGCAGACGTGTCACGAGGTGCTGGACGAACTCGGCATCCGCAACGACCCGCTTCTACAGGTCGCGATGGAACTCGAAAAGATTGCACTGCACGACCCGTACTTCGTCGAGAAGAAGCTCTATCCGAACATCGACTTCTATTCGGGCATCACGCTGAAGGCGTTGGGCTTCCCGACCTCGATGTTCACGGTGCTCTTCGCCGTCGCCCGCACGGTCGGTTGGATCGCGCAATGGGCCGAGATGATCGAAGACCCGAGCCAAAAGATCGGCCGCCCGCGCCAACTCTACGTCGGCGCTCCGCACCGCGATTACACGCCGCTGCATAAGCGTTGAACCGCAACGCCCGGCTTAAGGGGCAGCGCCTTCGGGCGCGGCCCCTTTTTTCTTTTTGGGCTCGCGCAAGATCGCCAGCACGGCGCGCGCCGCGCGCAAGCTCGGCTTCTCATCGCCCAGGCCAAGCGCCTTGACGGCCTCTGCCGAGGCCGTCACCTGCGCCACGCGCGCAGCCGGGTTCATGATCAGCTGGATCAACTCCGCCGACAACTTCTCCGGCGTGCAGTCTTCCTGAATAAGCTCCGGAATCGCCCGCCGGTTCAGGATCAAATTGACCAGCGTCACGAACGGCACGCGGATGTACCGCCGCGCAATCATCGCGGTCAGTTTGCCGACCTTGTACCCGATCACCATCGGCGTCGCACTCAACGCCAATTCCGTGGACACAGTGCCGGACGCAGCCAGCGCCACATCGGCCGCCTCGAACGCGGCGAACTTCTCCTTCGCGTCCTCGACAACGATCACCGGATGATCCCACGTCGCCACCCGCGCCTTCACGTTCGCCGCCACATTCGCGACCGTGGGCACGACGACGCGCAACTTGCCCACCTTCGCCTCGGTCAGCTCTATCGCTTCGCGAAACACCGGCCACAAGAAGCGCACCTCATTGAGCCGGCTTCCGGGCAGCAAAACCAAGATCCGCTCGTCCACCCCGATGCCGTACTTCGCCCGGAACGTCGCGCCGAGGCCCGCCGTCGGGGCACGTTCGACGACCGGGTGCCCGACGAACGTCGCCTTCAATCCGGCATCGGCGAAAAACGGCACTTCGAACGGCAGCAGACACAGCACGTGGTCGAAATAAGTCGCCATCTTCTTGGCGCGATCCGCGCGCGAAGCCCAAACTTGCGGCGCGACATAGCTGACGAGCTTCAGATCCGGCGCCCTGCGCCGAATGGCCCGCGCCACCCGATGCGTGAAGTCGGGACTGTCGATCGTCACCGTGATGTCCGGTTTCATCTTCGCGGCAAATTCCGCCGCCTGACGAACGCGCGCGAGAATGCGCGGAATACGCGGCACCACCTCGCGCAAACCCATCACCGACGTATCATCGAGCGGATAAAGGCTCTGCAGCCCTCCCGCCCGCATCATCGGCCCGCCGACGCCGATCACGCGCACATTCCCGCCGGTGAGCTCCTTCAGCCCCTCGATCAACTGCCCGCCAAGCGCATCCCCGGAGGGCTCGCCGGCGACAAGCATGATCGTCGGTGTTACGGCGGGCGCCAGGTCCGTCATGCGTCCACCGAATCCGCACACACGAAGAGGCCAAGCTCATCTGCGCGCGCACGCACGCGCGCTTCGTCCATAATCACGCTGCGGCCGGCCTCGATCAGAATGCCGGCCAAACCCGCCTTCGCTGCGTTCACCACGGTGCCCTCGCCGATCGCCGGCGGATCAATAGTCATAAGCTGAGTCGGCGCCATCGCCTTGACGAGCACGGCGCTCGATCGCGGTCCCGCATCGAGCGAAGCCAGCATCGCATCGGTCCCGGCGCGCGCCTCGCGCGCGATCACCATGCCGCCCTCAACGACGACTGCTTGCCCCTGCTTCGTCGCACCATGTTCCTTGGCGAGTTTCAGCGCGGTCTTGAATGTGGCTCTGACCGTGTCCGTCGGCGTCGTGCGCGTCAAACATCCCGCAGCCGCTGTCAAACCAGGCGCGACCATCAAAGGCGACACAACGGTCATGCCGCGCGCCGCCAGCATCGCGGCGATCGTGCGATGCAGGCGATCGTCGCTGCGCTCCAACGTCCCGAGCAGCCGCACGAGAAAGACGAGCCCGCCCCAATCCGGCCGCAGCTTGACCTTGCCGCCGTCCGGCCGCGCGAGCTTGCCCGCGAACACGACGTCCTGACAGCCGTTACGTTGCAGAGCAGCGAACGTCGCACCGATCTTGCTGATACGATTGCGCTCATGGGGAATGGCCGCTTCGAACGTCTCGGCGAACTCGTCGACCGCGGCGACAAAGTAAGGACGCCCCACGCGTTCGCACGCTTGCACGATTTGGCGCGGCATGTCGCCGGAGCCCGCAACAATCCCAAGCTTGCGCTGCGCCGCCGTCACGTCGCTTCGGCGCGGCTCTCGCGGTTGGGCATGCACAGCGGACGATTGCCGCCGGCGCGAACGAAGTTCACGATATCCATGACCTCGGCATTGTTCGCGAACAACTCGGCGACGTCGGCCAGCCGCTCCTGGAAGGTGCCTTCTTGCGCGAACAGCAAACGATACGCGTTGCGCAACTCATGGATCTGGTCGCGCGTAAAGCTGCGGCGCTTCAATCCGACAAGGTTGAGACCGGCAAGAAAGGCGCGATTGCCCATCACCGACCCATAAGGGATAAGATCGCCCTCAAGCCCCGCCATGCCTCCGACGAACGCATGCTTGCCGATGCGGCTGAACTGATGGACGGCGGCGCCGCCGCCCAGCCAAACGAAATCCTCGATGACGACGTGACCGCCGACCATCGCATTGTTGGCGAACACGCAGTTGCTGCCGACGATGCAATCATGTGCGACGTGGCTGTCGGCCATGAACATGCAGTTGTCGCCGACGCGCGTCATGGCGCCGCCCTTGGCGGTGCCGGGGTTCATCGTCACGTGCTCGCGGATGATGTTGTTCGCACCGATGACGAGTTCCGTTGGCTCGCCCTTGTAGGCCAAGCTCTGCGGCGGCTGACCCAGCGACGCGAACGGATAGACGACGGTATCCTTCCCGATCGTCGTGTGTCCGTCGACGCAGACATGATTGATCAGCCGCACATTCTCATGCAGTACGACATTCGCACCGACCACGCAGAACGGACCGATCTCGACGCTTTCGTGAACTTTCGCGCCGCGCTCGATAACGGCACTCGGGTGGATTTTAGTCATCAACGTTCGCCGGCTTTCCGTTTTTGTCCATGATCATCGCACTGAACTCTGCCTCGGCGCACAATTTGCCGTTCACATAGGCCTCGCCCGTAAACCGCCAGACGGGCTTGCGCGCGCGCTGCAATTTGACGGGAATTGTCAAAATCTCGCCGGGCATTACCGGCGCACGAAACCGCGCGCGGTCGATCGCCATAAAGTAAACGAGCTTATCTTCCGCGCTCGCATTCATTGAATGCATGACGAGCGCGCCGGCCGTCTGCGCCATCGCCTCGACGATCAGAACGCCGGGCATAATCGGGTATCCGGGAAAATGTCCAAGAAAGATCGGATCGCTGATCGAAACCGCGCGCACCCCTGTGGCGCTGACGTTTGGAACGATATCGATCATCTTGTCGATCAGCAGCATCGGCGGCCGATGCGGCAGCAGCTCCATGATCCGCTTGGTGTCGGCGGTCTGAAGCTCGGTCTTAGCTTCCATCGCGCTCATCTTTGTTCCGTTTTCCCTTTGCCAGCCGCGACAGTGTTCCCACTTCGCGCCGCCATTGCTCGATCGGTTTTGCCGGGAAGCCGCCGTGGACCTTGCCGCCTTCGAGCGAGCGCGTCACGCCCGACTTGGCGGCGACAATGGCGCCCGCGCCGATCTTCAGGTGGTCCGCGACGCCGACCTGGCCCCCGAAGACCACGTAGTCGCCGACTTCGGAACTGCCAGCGAACCCGACCTGAGCCGCAATAAGGCTCCGCCGCCCGACGCGGATGTTGTGCCCGATCTGGACCAGATTATCAATTTTGGTCCCCTCCCCGATCAGCGTGTCACCCAAGGCCCCGCGGTCGATGGCCGTATTCGCCCCGATCTCAACGTCATCTTGGATAATAACCCGCCCAAGCTGAGGGATCTTGAAGTGACCCGCCGCGCCGGCGACATAGCCAAACCCGTCCTGACCGATCGCCGCGCCGCCGTGGATCGTGCAGCGGTCGCCGATCAGCGTATGACTGATCTTCACGTGCGCGCCCAGCCACGCCTTGTGCCCGATACGAACGCCGCGCGCGATGACCGTGCCCGGCCCGATCACGCAGTCGTTCCCGATCTCGACGTCCTCACCAATGAAGACGCCCGGCGCAATGACCGCGCCCTCGCCGACGCGCGCGCTCGCCGCGATCGCGTGAACGGGTGGTTTACCGATCGGCCAGAGATGAATCGAGTTCGGATACAGCGCCGTCGAAATCTTCGCGAACGCAAGTTGCGGCCGATCGCACAACACAGCAATCGCGCCCGATGGAACACTCGCCGCAAGAGCGGTGGTAACAAGAACGACGCTCGCCTGCGTTTTCTCGAGCGCGCCTTTGAACTTCGGGCCGTCGCAATAGGAAATTTGTCCGGGGCCTGCACTGTCAAGAGCCGCAACGTCCGCGACCCGCGCTTCGACGCCCGCGACCGTCTTTCCGCCCGTTAGCTCCACGACCTGCGCGAGCGTCAGCGGTCCGGCATTATCATAGAATCGTGGGTCGGCCATGAGCCCTACAATAGACGAAGGACCGAACCTTTTGGGTTCGGCCCTTGGCCTTCAACATATGAAGTCCCGATGGGCGGCAGACTAGCCGGCCGGCTTCGGAGCTGCGGGTTTCGCCGGGGCGGCGCCGGGCTTCGCACCGGCCTTCGGCGGCGCAACCGGCGTCACCGTAACCTTCGGCAGAGCCGTATTCAGACGCGCGATAACCGTCTGCGTGACGTCGAGATCCGTGGCCCCAAGAACGACCAAGCCACGGTCGAGCAACAGGTTTGCGCTGCGCTCCGTCATGATCTTTTCAAGGATCGGACCGAGAGCTTTTTCGACCTGCGTACGCGAGTTGGCGAGACCGGCCTGGATGGCGGCCTGACGGTCCTGAACCTTCTTCTGGAAGGCCTGACGGCGTCCTTCAAGTTCCTTCACCTTCGCCTGGCGGGCGTCGGGTTGCATGATGGCGGCCTGCTGCTGCAGCGCCTGGACGTCGGCCTGAAGCTTTTTGTTCTCGCCAGCGAAGTCCGTTTCCATCTTCTTGGCAAGATTCTCGACCTGGACATACATGTCCTTGCCGACGTTCGACTGACGCAGCACGGTCGCGCGATCAAGGAACAGGATCACGGCGGCCGGTGCACGCGTTCCAGCCGGCTTCGCCGCGGCCGGCGCTGCCGGTTTCGCAGGCGCGGCCGGTTGGGCCATCGCGGTAACACTACCGAAAGTCATGCTTGCTGCCGCAGCCGCGGCAACGGCCCAAAGGGCCTTTGTCGTATTCATATCAATCTAACTCCTGGAGAGCGGACTAAAACTTCGTACCTGCGCTGAAGCGGAAGGCCTCGGTTTGGTCGTAGTCTTCTTTGTTCAAAACTTGGGAGAAATCAAGGCGGACCGGACCAAAAGGCGAGTTCCAATAGACGCTGAGACCAGCTGACGCACGCAACGCTAGGTCGTCCGCGATGCAAACGTCGTTCGCCCCGGGCGCCAGCGGAGGGCCGTCAACACACGCAGGTTTATCCGCGACAATGCCCACCGTACCAAAGTCCGAGAAAAGGCTGGTCTTGATGCCAAGCTCATCCGGCAGGAAGTTCGGGAACCGCAGCTCGACGGTGCCGATTGCGTAGGCTTCGCCGCCGACGGATTGGGGCGTGCCCCCGTCGTTGATCGGTGCGGTATCGCGCGGGCCAAGGCCCGATGTCTTGAAGCCGCGGAACGAGCCGCCGCCCTTGAAGAAGCGGTCGTTGACCTCAAGAACTTCGTCGCCGTAGGCCACGACATAACCGGCAGTCGCAGCCAGATTGAGGACGAGGTCGTCCGTCCAGAGGCGCTTGTACCAATTCGACGTCATTTCCGTACGGATGTACTTCTTGTCGCCGCCGAGCCCCGACACGTCGTTGCTCAGCGAGAAATCGAAGCCGTTCTTCGGCTCGATCGGATCGTCTTTTTCGTCATAGGCGTACGTGAAGCCGACCAGCGACAGCGTCGTCGTACCAAGAGTCTGGCCCGCGACGCCGCCGATCGAATACGTCACGTCGTCTTGACGCAGCGTGTAGCGCAGGCCCATGCGGCCAAACTCAGACACGGGGAAGCCGAGACGCAGACCGATGCCGCGGATGTCCGCTTCATAGTTCTGTTCGTCGTAGACCGCGTGCGTGTTGTAGATGTCGAAACCGGCCGACATGTTGCGGTCGAGGAAGTACGGCTCCGTGAAGCGGAGGTCGACCTGCTGACGAATGCTCGATACCGAGACTTGCAGACGCAGGAATTGACCGCGGCCGAGCAAGTTCTTTTCCGTCAAGCTCACCGCGCCGACGATATTGTCGGCCGACGAGAAGCCGGCGCTGACCGAGAACTCACCCGTCGATTGCTCTTCGACCTCGACGTTCAGGACTGTGCGGTCCGGCGCTGTGCCGGGCTCTTCGTTGATCTCGACCTTCTTGAAGTAACCGAGACCGCGAATGCGTGAGCGCGAGCGGTTGATCAGCACGCGGTTGAACGCGTCGCCCTCAACGAGCCGAACTTCGCGGCGAATGACCTTGTCGAGTGTGCGCGTGTTGCCGACGATGTTGATTCGTTCGACGTAGACGCGCGGGCCTTCTTCCATCTTGAAGACGACGTCGACGGTGCGGTCTTCCTTGTTGCGGCGGACGCGCGGACGAATGTCGACGAAGGCATAGCCCTTCGTGCCGGCGGCCAACGTCAAGGCGTCAACGCTCTTGTCGATGAGTTCGGCGTTGTACTGCTCCCCGTTGCCGAAGCGAATCAACTGCTGCAGCTCGCCGACCGGGATGTCTTTCAACTTCGTGTCGATTTCGACTTTGCCGAAGTTGTAGAGCTCGCCTTCTTCGATCGTGAAGGTGATGTAGAAGCCGCTGCGGTCGGGCGCGAGTTCGGCGACCGCGGAGATTACGCGGAAGTCCGCATAGCCCTGGCTCAGGTAATAGCGGCGAAGCTGCTCGCGGTCGAACGTCAGACGATCCGGATCGTAGTTGTCGTTCGACTGCAGGAAGTTCCACCAGATCGATTCGCCGGTCGCAATCTTGTCGCGCAACGTCGAGTCGCTGAACGCCTTGTTGCCGATGAAGATGATTCGGCTGACGCCCGTCGTCGGGCCCTCGTTGATTTCGAACACGAGGTCGACGCGGTTCTGCGCGAGCTGAACCGTCTTCGGTTCGACCTGCGCCGCAAAGCGACCGCCGCGGCGATAGACTTCGATGATGCGCTGAACGTCCGACTGCACCTTCGCGCGCGTGAACACCATGCGCGGCTTCAGCTGCACTTCGTCTTCGAGCGTCTTCTGCGAGATCTTCGAGTTACCCTCGAACGCGATGCGATTGATGATCGGATTTTCGACCACCTTCACGATCACAGAGCCGTTCTGCTGATCGATCTGAACGTCGGCGAACAGACCCGTCGCGAACAGCGTCTTTAAGGATTGGTCAACCAGGGCCTGCGTATATGGCTGGCCTTCACGAATGACCATGTACGAAAGCACGGTCGATTCTTCTATGCGCTGATTGCCTTCGACTTGAATCCGTTGAACTGACGGACCATCGGCAGGCTGTGCGAAAGACGGCATGACGCTCAAAATAAGAGCCATACAGAGCGTCAACGCCGTTCCCAGTACTCTCGTCATTCGTTCACGCCCCGCGGCCGCCTAAAACTTACAGGTCATTCGTCGCGTCTAGTTCGTATTCAGAAGAACTTCGTCAGGTCATTCCACGTCGCAAAAAGCATCAAACCGACCACGAAAACGAAGCCGATCCGAAACCCAAGCTCTTGCGCGCGCTCCCCCAACGGGCGCCCACGTACAGCTTCTATGCCATAGTACAGGAGATGTCCCCCGTCGAGCATGGGTATGGGAAAAAGATTGAGTAAACCGATGCTCACTGACAACACCGCCGCCAGGTTGATGAGCGGAACGAGGCCAAAAAACACGAGAACTTGGCCGGAAACTGAGGCGATTCCTATCGGGCCGGACAACTGCTGATAGTCGCCACGACCCGTCAAGAGCATACCGATGAAATCAAGCGTCTTAACTACGATGTAACGTACGGTCCCAACCGCGCGCGAGAACGCTTCGATCGGCCCGAATCGTACGGCCACAGTCACTTTCGGCGCGCCCGGAACGACGGCTGCGAATCCCGCGGCCTGCGCAACGATCTCATCCGCCGTGCCTGAAGGATTCGCGACTGGATTCGGCGGGAACGCGACGTCGACAATCTCGCGCTTGTTCGATTTCGCGGGATCGCTGGGATCGCGAGAGACCTTCAACGTCACGGGCTTTGCATTCGACTCGACCATCGCCGTCGCGATGACCGCGAACGAATCGACGGGCGCGCCGTTGGCCTGGAAGATGAAGTCGCCGGCCTTCAGTCCCGCTCGCCCCGCAGGCGAATCGGCGACCACGCTTTTCACCTCACCCGGGCTGACCGGCCCGATACCGATGCCGGTGTCTTTGACCTTTCGGCTGCTGAAGGGATCGGACTTCTCGATCGTGCCCGGCGTAACCGGTAGTTCGACCACATCCGCGCCGCGCTGAACGCGGAATTGAAGCGGCCGGTCTTGGCCGACGCTGACGTTCTCGACGATGTCTTGAAACTCGCGGATCGGCTGGCCGTCGATGCTGAGGATGATGTCGCCGACTTGCAGACCGGCCTTTTCGGCGGGACCGCCTGCCTGCAATCGCCCGATTTGCGGCGATGTCGCGTAGTCGCCGAAGATCAAAAACAGCCCGGTCAGAATGACGATCGCGAAGATGAAATTTGCGACAGGTCCGGCGACCGCGATGATCGCCTTTTGATACAGCTTCTTGTGATGGAACGAGCCCGCCAATTCGGATGCTGATGCTTTCGCAAGCCTTTCGTGATCGGGCGTCGACGACACGCTGTCATCGCCCCAGAACTTCACGTACCCGCCAAGCGGCAGCCAACCGATCTTCCAATGCGTGCCGTAGCGATCGTGAAAACCGGCCATCGAACGCCCGAATCCGATCGAGAAGCTCTCGACCTTCACCCCGAAATAGCGCGCCGCCAGGAAGTGCCCCAACTCGTGCACGAAGACGACCAGGGTAATCGTGGCTAGGAATCCAAGCCCACCAAGGCCGACCAGCCCCGCCCAGCCCAAAATCGTCGTCGGGTAATCCATCGTTTCCGTTCCCTTAGTTCGTCAGCAGACTGGTCGCGCGCTTTCTAGACGACGCGTCGACCCACAGCGCTTCATCGATTGATGCGGGCGCTAGGCCCGTCGAATCGCCGTCGCTCAAGACCGAAGCGACGATCCGCGCGATCTCAGAAAATCCAATCCGGCGCGCCAAAAACGCCTCGACGGCAACCTCGTTCGCGGCATTCAGAATGGTAGGTGCCGCGCCCCCCACCCGCAAGGCATGCTGTGCCAGCGCGAGACACGGAAACCGCTCCAAATCGGGCTTTTCGAAGCTCAATTGACCAAGCTGCGCTAAATCTAGCCGCGCCGTCGGCGCAGCGATCCTGTCAGGATAGCCAAGGGCATAGGCGATCGGCGTACGCATATCCGGGCTTCCAAGCTGCGCCAGCACGCTGCCGTCAACGTAGGCGACCAGGCAGTGGACGATTTGCTGAGGGTGAACGACCACCGCCAACCGTTCAGGAGGCGTGCCAAACAAATGGTGGGCTTCGATCAGCTCCAAGCCCTTGTTCATCAACGTCGCCGAATCGACGGAAATCTTGGCGCCCATGACGTAATTCGGATGCTTGCACGCCTCCGCCGGCGTGACCTTCGCCATTTGCGCCGCGCTCCAGGTCCGAAACGGCCCGCCGGACGCCGTCAGCGTAATGCTCTCGATCGCGCCCGACTGGCGCGCGTCGAACACCTGAAACACCGCATTATGCTCGGAATCGACAGGCAACAATGTCGCCCCGCTACGCCGAACCTCTTTCATGAAGAGATCGCCCGCGCATACCAGACATTCCTTGTTGGCCAGGGACACAGTGACGCCGCGCGAAACCGCGGCCAGCGTCGGACGCAAACCGGCGGCCCCCATGATGCTGGCCATCACCCAATCCGAATCCATCGCCGCCGCTTCTTCGATGGCCGCAGCGCCCGCACCGAGTTTGATCGACGTGCCGCCCAGTTCTTGCTTCAGGTCGGCATAAGCAGAAGGGTCGGCGACAGCCACAAAAGCAGGGTTCAGCCGGCGCGCTTGCGCGGCGAGTTCGCGCACGTTCGCGTTCGCGGTCAGTGCAACGACGCTGTAAGTACCTGGCGTTCTGGCGTTGTGATGCTCGATCAAATCGACGGTGTTGACGCCGACCGACCCCGTCGATCCCAGTACTGTCAGCCGACGACCCGCCGTCACGGCAATATCCAGGTGACCGGCGACTGCCCGGCCAAACCCACAAAAGCGGCAAGGCCCAGGGTGGCAAAGATCAGCCCGTCCAAACGATCGAGCGCGCCACCGTGTCCCGGGATCAGGTCCGACGCATCCTTCACGCCGAACGTCCGCTTGAGGAACGATTCGGCCAAATCTCCGCACTGGGTCAGGAACGACAACGCCACGCTTGCACCGATGAACTGCCAGGAGGGCGCAACACCAGCGACCTGCGCCAACACTATGCTGGCGGCAGTGCCGGCGGCGAGTCCAGCCACGGCGCCAGCCCAAGTTTTACTGGGCGAAATCATAGGCGCGAGCTTCGGCCCGCCGAATATGGAACCGGCGATGTAAGCGGCGCTGTCCGTCGCCCAAACGACGCACAGCAGCCAAACCACGGTTTCAAACCCATGCGGCGCGAGATGGCGCAACCACACGAACGAAAGACAAGGCACCGCAACGTAGAGAATGCCGAGGATCACCCAGACGCCACGCTCCTCGCGCGCCTGCGCGGCAACGTTGCCGATCAAAGCCGCAAGCAGAATCGCGGCGAGCGCCCAGTCCGGATGGTCGATCGCAAGCAGACCCTGCGATGCAACAAGCGCCGCGGCATGCAGCGCCAACCGCCAGCCCAGGTCTTCGCGATGTACGATGCGAACCCACTCGCGCGACATCGCCAGTCCGGCCGCCGCAACCCACAGAGCAAGCAGCCATCCGCCCAAATAAACGGCGGCCAACGCCGCCGGAATCAGAATCGCTGAAGCAAGAATGCGTGGCCACAGACTTGAACCGGCGGCCTGCCCGATCACGTGCGGCTTCCCGCGGCGATGGATAAGCCACCGAACCGTCGGTCGCGTCCCTGAAATTCACGGACCGCTGCCGTGAGGTGCACCTTATTGAAGTCGGGCCACAGCGTGTCGGTAAACACGAACTCCGAGTAGGCCGTCTGCCAAATCAGAAAATTGCTGAGCCGCCGCTCGCCGCTCGTGCGAATGACGAGGTCGGGATCGGGAATACCCGCCGTCGCCAGATACGACGTGAACACCTCGCGCGTGACGCCATCAGGGGTAAGTTTTCCAGCAGCCACGTCTTCCGCGACGCGTCGCGCCGCCTCAACGATCTCATCCTGTCCGCCATAATTGAACGCGATGATGAACTTGAGCTTCGGATTACCGCGCGTGCGCGTCTGCGCGTGTTCGATCAAGTCAATGATATCGCCCTCAAGCCGCGACTTCGCGCCGATCACGCGCACTTCGACGCCCTGCTTGTGCAGTTCCTCAAGGTCGTCGCGAATATAGAACCGCAGCAAGCCCATGAGGTCGTTGACCTCTGTGACGGGTCGCTTCCAATTCTCCGACGAAAAGCCGTAGAGCGTCAGATATTCGATGCCAAGATCCTGCGCCGCGCGAACGATCGTGCGAACCGCGGCGACGCCTGCGCGATGCCCCATGACGCGGGGCAGATGACGCGCCTTCGCCCAGCGTCCGTTGCCGTCCATGATGATCGCAACATGGCGCGGCGGCGCTGACTCGGGCTTTGCTGAGGCGTCGGAAGGCATGGGAGGGATAAGACCCGCAGACCTAGACCTGCATGATCTCCTTTTCCTTCGCGGCCAGAGCCTCGTCGATTTCCTTGACGTGCGCGTCGGTCGCCTTCTGCACCTGATCGTGCTTCTTTTTGTGTTCGTCTTCGCTGATCTGATGCTCCTTCTCGAGAGCCTTCAGATGCTCCATCCCGTCACGCCGAATGTTCCGCACCGCGACACGCGCCGATTCCGCATATTTTGCGCCGATTTTGGACAATTCCTTGCGCCGGTCTTCCGTGAGCGGAGGAATCGGAATGCGCAGCAACTGCCCGTCGACCTGCGGATTGAGACCAAGGCCTGAGCTGCGGATCGCCTTGTCGACCGCGCTAGCCAGTCCGCGATCCCACACCTGCACCGTCAGCATCCGCGACTCGGGCGCGTTCACCGTCGCCACCTGATTAAGCGGCATCGCGCTGCCGTAGGCATCGACCGTGATCGGATCCAACAAGCTGACCGAAGCGCGGCCCGTGCGAAGGCCCGCGAACTCATGCTTCATCGCCGCAACGGCGCCTTTCATGCGCTTCGTCAGGTCGTCCATGTCAAAGGGTTTGCTTTGCGCCATAGCGTCCTCCGTGGGGAATTCTGATTCCCGCTCTTCTTCAGTTCGATATCACGGTGCTGAGCCCTTGGCCCTGCAGCACCCTTACAAAGTTCATCTTTTCGTGGATGTTGAACACAACGATCGGGATACCGCTCTCGCGGGCCAGCGACACCGCCGAGGCGTCCATCACCTTCAGATCGCGCGACAGCACGTCCATGTACCCCAGCTTCTCGTAGCGTTCGGCCTTCGGGTTCTTCTTGGGGTCGGCCGTATAGACGCCGTCAACTTGCGTGCCCTTCATGAGCGCATCAACGCCCATCTCGGCCGCACGCAATGCCGCCGCCGTGTCCGTCGTGAAGAACGGATTGCCCGTGCCGGCCGCGAAAATCACGACCCTGCCCTTCTCCATGTGCCGGATCGCGCGCCGCCGGATATAGGGCTCGCAAACCGTCGTCATCGGAATGGCCGAAAGCACCCGCGTCGGCACGCCGGCACGCTCCAGCGCGTTCTGCATGGCCAGCGCATTCATGACGGTGGCCAGCATGCCCATATAGTCGGCGCTGGCCCGCTCCATCCCCGACGCGGCCGCCTGCAGCCCACGGAAGATGTTCCCCCCGCCGATGACGGCGCAGACTTCGGTTCCGATTTGGATAGCGGCTTTGATCTCGCCGGCGATACGGTCGACCGTTGCGAGGTCGAGGCCGTAGCTGCCGGAACCCATCAACGCCTCACCGGAAATCTTCAGAAGTACCCGGCGGTAGATCGGCGCTGATGTCATCGGTTCCGGCCCTTTGGTTGGTGTCCTCAGCTCTTCGCTGCGGCGGCGACTTCGGCGGCGAAGTCAGTTTCCTCTTTCTGGATACCTTCGCCAAGGGCGTAGCGCACAAACCCCTCGATTGAAACGGGCGCGCCAACGTCCTTTTCGGCCGCTTTCAGGACCGCATCGATGGTCTTGTCCGGGTCCATGATGAAGGCCTGCTGCGGCAGAACCACTTCCTCATAGAACTTGCGCATCCGGCCTTCGACCATCTTCGCGATGATGTTTTCGGGCTTGCCCGAAGCACGCGCCTGATCGGCAAAGATCGCCTTCTCGCGCTCGACCGTCGCCGAATCGATCTCTTCCGGCTTCATGGCGATCGGCGGAAACGGCGTGCCCGCGATATGCATCGCGATCTGCCGGCCCAACGCCGCGAGCTTTCCCGCGTCGCCCGACGACTTCAGCGCCACAAGCACGCCAAGCTTGCCGAGATTCGGCGCCACCTGATTGTGCACATAGGACGCGACGATCCCCGGCGACACCGAGAGTGCGCCCGTCCGGCGCAGCGACATGTTCTCGCCGATGGTTGCGACCAGATGTTTGATCTGCCCTTCGACGTCGTTGCCGCCGCCGTAGGACGCTTTTGCAAGCTTCGCCACATCGCCGTTCGCGCCAAGCGCCAGTTCGGCGACCTTCGCGACCATGCCCTGGAACTGATCGTTACGAGCAACGAAGTCGGTCTCGGCGTTGACCTCGACGACGGCGCCCTTGCCGCCACTCGCGCTCACGCCGATCAGCCCTTCGGCTGCGGTGCGGCCCGCTTTCTTCGCGGCTTTCGACAGGCCCTTCTTACGCAGCAAATCGATGGCGGCTTCCATGTCGCCCTTCGTTTCGCCAAGCGCGGACTTGCAATCCATCATGCCGGCGCCGGTCTTCTCGCGCAGGTCTTTGACCATCGTGGCTGTAACGTCAGCCATGGGGAGGCTCCTAATCGTTTGAGTGTGAGCGCGCGGGACTTGGGTGCCCGCGCGCGATTCTTCAATGCGTGGCGGCCGGCAGCTCTTGCAGCGGCACTTCGGCCGAGGCGCCGACATCGACGCCATGCGAACCTTGTGCTTCCGACAAGCCGTCGATCACCGCGCGCGCAACCAGGTCGCAATACAGCGCCAGCGCACGCGAAGCGTCGTCGTTGCCCGGGATCGGGAACGTGATGCCTTCCGGATTCGAATTCGAATCCACGACGGCCACGACCGGGATGCCGAGCTTGTTGGCTTCCTGAATGGCGATCGCTTCCTTGTTCGTGTCGATCACGAACAGAAGGTCGGGCACGCCGCCCATGTCCTTGATGCCGCCGAGAGCGCGTTCGAGCTTCTCGCGCTCGCGCGTCAGGTTCAGGCCTTCCTTCTTCGTCAAACCGACCGCGCCGGCGTTGAGGATTTCGTCGATCGTGCGCAAGCGCTTGATCGAATGCGAAATCGTCTGCCAGTTGGTCAGCGTACCGCCGAGCCAACGGTGGTTGACGTAGTACTGCGCGCAACGCTTCGCAGCGTCGGCGATCGGCTCGGAAGCTTGGCGCTTCGTGCCGACGAACAGCACGCGGCCGCCCTGGGCCACGACATCGCGAACCGTCTTCAGCGCCTGGTGCAACAGCGGCACCGTCTGCGTCAGGTCGATGATGTGTATCTTATTGCGCGAACCGAACAAAAATGGCGCCATCCGCGGATTCCAGCGGTGCGTCTGATGTCCAAAATGCACGCCAGCCTCTAACAGCTGACGCATGTTATAGTCAGGTAAAGCCATCTGGCTTTTGTCTCCTTAACCGGTTGAGCCTCCGCGGACCTATCACCGGGTCTTGCGACCCAGCACCGGAGGGCGGCCCGCCATATGGCGGCCGGGCAACCCAAAGCCCGCGTGTGGAATGGCCGCGATATAAGGCCTTGCGCCAGACCACGCAAGGGCGGCAGCTTGGCCCCCGCGCGACAAATAGGCCATTTTGCCCCAATGACAGCCATCCGCCCGGCGATCCTGAACCTCGAACGAAACGGCATCGGCGAGGTGGCCTTCTTGGGGCTCGGCCGCACCGACATCATCCCCCTCTGGTTCGGGGAAGGCGACGTCGTCACCCCGGACTTCATCCGTGACGCTGCCAAACGGGCCCTGGACCAAGGCAAAACCTTCTACACCTTCACCCGCGGCCTCGCCGACCTGCGCGAGGCCATCGCCAAATGGGCATCGAACCAGTCCGGCCGCAAGATCGACCTGGACCGGGTCACGGTTCCAGGCAGCGCCATGATGGGCGTCAACATCGCCCTGCAGTGCCTCTGCGAGCCCGGCGACAACGTCATCGTCATCTCGCCGATGTGGCCCAACATCTTCCAGGCTGTCCGCGGCATCGGCGCCGAACCTCGTTTCGTACGCCTGAACGGCGGCAGCAATGGCGAACCCTGGACGCTCGACCTCGACCAACTCTTCGCGGCCGCCGATAAGCGCACGAAGGCCATCTTCTGGGCCTCACCGTCCAACCCGACGGGCTGGATCATGAGCGAACGCGAGCAACGCGCGATCCTCGACTTCACCCGCAAGCGCGGCATCGCGATCATCTCCGACGAAGTCTACACCCCCATCGTCTACGACACCCCGGCCCCAAGCATGGCCGCCATCGCCGAGCCCGAAGACGACGTCTTCGTTGTGAACAGCTTCTCAAAAGCGTGGGCGATGACCGGCTGGCGCGTCGGCTGGCTTATCCACCCCAAGGGCCTCGACACGCAGATGGCCGAGATGGCCGCCTACAACAACACAGGCTCGGCCGTCTTCGCCCAATACGGTGCGCTCGAAGCAATCACCAACGGCGACACGTTCGTGAAGTGGCAACTCGACCGATGCCGCAACGGCCTCGCGATCGTCGAGAAATTCATCGCCAGCCAAAACCGCATCAGCTGGTCGAAACCCGCCGGCGCCTTCTACGGCTTCCTCGCCGTCGAAGGCATGACCGACAGCACGGCCTTCGCCAAACGCCTCTTACTGGAAGCAAAGGTCGGCGTAGCCCCCGGCATCGCCTTCGGGCCTAAAGACGACCGCGACAACGACCGCTTCATCCGCATCTGCTTCGCGCAGGATCCGGCGCGCCTGAGCGAAGCCCTCGATCGGATAGCGAAGGCTACGTGATAATTACTGCGACGCATCTCGAATGATTATGAAAATGTGACCGACCAGCCAGACCCACACCACGAATAGAAGCACCGGCGAATAGTGCGCCGGCACGTTCATTGCGATGAGCGATCCAATCACCATCCATGCAACGCCGATTGCGAGCAGCAACGGCCACTTCCGGCGTACGCCAATCCAACATCGACGCAACAATATCACCACCGGGTTAGCAGCCTCAGCCCTTGCAGAACGCCGCAATATCCCGCGCCGTGTCGTAGCTGATGTCCGGACTAGCAATCGCGAAGATCTCGGCACCGTGCGTCGTACCCATCGCCTGGCGGCACCGCGCTTTGACACCGTTCTTCAGCAGCAGCCGATAGAAGTTGATGCCCTCATCGCGCAGCGGATCGCATTCGTTGACGTGAATGACCGTCGGCGGCAGACCCTGCACGTCGGCATCCTTCGCAAAGCCCGGCCACGCGAGCGGGTCCTTCGCCTTGAACGCCTCGACGCCATAAGCCATCGCGCCGCGATTGTTGTGCAGCTCAAGCAGAATGCCGTTGTTCTCCGTCGACGACGGATTCTGCGCCAACGGCCACTGACCGGCGATGTACGGACAAAGCGCGTAGAGCCCCTTGATCACGCCGCTGTCACCATCCCGCTTCAGCTTCAAACCCGTGGCGAGCGTGAGATTGCCGCCGCCGCTCTCACCAGCCACGATGATGCGCTTCGGATCGATGTTCAGGCGTTCCGCATGCGACGCGATCCAGCGCACGCCAGACACGCAATCGTTCAGGCCCGCCGGAAACGGCGCCACCTCCGGCGCAGACGACGCGCGGATCGCATTGCGGAAGTCGACCATCGCAACCACGACGTTTTGCGCGGCGATGATGCGGCCCCACGCTTTGTACATGCCGTCGAACGCGGAGAAATATTGCATCCCGCCGCCGTGCAGATAGACGACACAAGGTAAACGCTCGGACGTGTCGGGACGGATGCATTGTATCTTGATGCTATTGCCGTCGGGCTCCGAACGGAACGTTTCCGTCGTGATCTTCAAGCCCTTCGACGGCGCGACATCCTCATTGTCGCACATCTTGAACATCATCTCGAGCGTCGCGACGCGCTGCTTGGCTGCGTCCGTCTGCTCTTCGGCAATCAGCGCCTCGCGACTGGCGACATCGCCGAGACGCTCCGGATCCGGCGCCTGACCGAACACAGCCTTGATCCGCGGGTCAATGCGGGGATCGTTCGAGATCTTCGAGCTCATGCGAGTTATTCCTTGTGCTGGATGGCGCCTGACAGCCGACTATCCATCCGCCCGAACCGCCGCGCAAGCGAGGCCAGCCTTAAACCTCCTCCACCTCACGCACGCCCTGCACGACCTTGATCGCACCCTTGAGCGCCGGCGTCACCGCGTACCGTCCAGGCAACTCAAGCTCCACCTCGCGCTCGCCCTTCTCGACCGGGAAGATCAGCGTGACGATCCCCTTGCCGCTCTTGCCTTTCAACCGCTCCGCCACACCGGCCAGCGGCTTCGGCTCGTCGATGAAGATACGCAATCCGGCACCCGTTTGCGCCGCGGCCTCGTTGAGCCCCTGCGCGGCCATCACCTGAAGCTTCAACTCGTCGCCGTCCCAACGAATGGCCATGTCCAGAACGACGGCCGTTCCCGGATCAAGCAGCGCGCCCGCCTGGATCAACGTTTCCGAAAACGCGACAGCTTCGAACATCCCCGACGCATCGGAGAAGCCGATATGCGACATGCGCTTGTCATCGCGCGTCCGTCGGTCTTTGCGGCTGATCACGCTCGCTGCAAGTTTCACAAGGCGATCTTCGTGACGTTTGTCGGCCACCAAGTCCGCGTACCGTACCACGCGCAAGCGCGCGAGAATTTGCGCGAACTCGTCCAAGGGATGCGCCGACAGATAAAATCCGATCGCCGCAAACTCGCGCGACAGCTGCTCCGTGTTCATCCAAGGATCGACATGCGGCATGACGGGATCGCGCTGCGCCTCAACCTCGCCGAACAGGTTGACCTGCGTACTCTCACGCTCGCGGCTGGTGATCGACGCCTCGCCCAACATCATCTCGATTGACGCATGAACCTGCGCGCGGTTCGAGTTCAAACTGTCGAATGCGCCCGCGGCCGTCAGATTTTCGAGGATGCGCCGGTTGACGAACTTCGCGTCCACGCGCCGCGCGAAATCGAAGAGGCTGCGGAACGGCCCGCCCTTCGTGCGCACCTCGACGACATGATCCATCGCTGCCCGCCCGACATTGCGAACCGCCGACAGAGCATAAAGGATCGCCTCGGTGCCGTCCGGCCGCTTGCCGGGCAGGAACAGAGACCCCGACGCATTGATGTCGGGCGGCGCCACAGCGATGTCCAACCGTTCGGCCTCTTGCCGGAAGATCGACAGCCGCTCCGGCGACCCGATATCGAGCGTCATCGATGCACAGAAAAACTCGATCGGATAATTCGCCTTCAGCCACGCCGTCTGATACGCGACCTGCGCATAAGCCGCCGCGTGAGCCTTGTTGAACCCGTAGCCGGCAAATTTCTCGGCCTGATTGAAGATCTGTTCGGCCGTCTCGGCGTCGATACCCTTCTGCTTGAACGCACCCTCGATGAACTTCACGCGGTGCGCGGCCATCTGCTCTTTGATCTTCTTACCCATCGCGCGGCGCAACTCGTCCGCCTGCCCCAGCGAGTATCCGCCGAGTTCGCGCGCGATCAGCATGACGTCTTCCTGATACGTCATGACGCCGTAGGTGCCCGACAGAATGGGCTCCAACGACGGATGCAGATAGAACGGCTTCTCGCGCCCCCACTTACACGCGATGTAAACAGGAATGCTGTCCATCGGACCCGGCCGATAGAGCGCCACAAGCGCGATGAGATCCTCGACGCGGTCAGGCTTCATCTTGCGCAACAGATCGCGCATGCCCGACGATTCAAGCTGGAAGATGCCGGTTGACGTCCCCTTGCCCAACGCCTCGAACGATTTCTTGTCGTCGAACGGCACCTCTTCCGCCTTCACGCGGATCCCGTGCCGGGCCATAACCAATTGCTCCGTCTCGGCAATGACGGTGAGCGTCTTCAAACCCAAGAAGTCGAATTTGACGAGACCCGCCTTCTCGTCGCCCTCATAGTCGAATTGCGTCACCGGCATGTCCGAACTCGGATCGCGATAGAGCGGTACGATCTCGTCCAACGGCCGGTCGCCGATCACAAGACCCGCGGCATGCGTCGACGCGTGCCGATAGAGTCCCTCAAGCCGCCCCGCCACCTCGAACAGACGCGCGACGGATTCTTCCTGGTTCTCCATCTCCTGCAGGCGCGGCTCTTGTGCGATCGCTTCGCGCAACGTGATCGTCTGCCCAGGCTGCACCTTGATCATCTTGGCGATGCGATCGACCTGGCCTTGGGGCATCTGCAGCACGCGCCCCACGTCGCGGATCGCAGCCTTCGCTTGAAGCGTACCGAAGGTGATGATCTGCGCCACGCGGTCGCGGCCGTAGGTATCCTGCACATAGCGAATGACTTCGCCGCGCCTGTCCTGACAGAAGTCGATATCGAAGTCAGGCATCGACACGCGTTCCGGATTCAAGAACCGCTCGAACACCAACCCGAACCGCAACGGATCGAGCGCCGTAATCTGCAGCGCCCAAGCAACGATCGAACCGGCGCCCGAACCGCGCACGCCGACCGGAATACCTTGCCGCCGCGTCCACTTCATAAAGTCCGACACGATCAGGAAGTACCCGGGAAACTTCATCCGGATGATGACGTCGAGTTCGAACGCCAACCGGTCCCAATAATTCTTCTCGTCCGTAAACGTCCCGCTCGCCGCCAGCCGCGCCTTCAACCCGGCTTCCGCCTGCGCGCGCAGCTCCTCCTCCGGCGTCAATCCCGAGACCGGCACGAACTGCGGCAAGATCGGGCTGCGCTTCTTCGGAATGAACGCGCAACGCCGCGCGATCTCCAGCGTATTCTCGATCGCCTCCGGCACGTCGGCAAAGAGCTTCGTCATCTCCTCGGCCGACTTAAAGTAATGCTCCGGGCTCTCGCGCGGCCGCTCGTCCTGCATGACGTAGTTGCCGCCGGCGATGCACAGCAACGCATCATGCGCCGCGAACATGTCCGGCTGTCCGAAGAACGGCTCGTTCGTCGCCACAAACGGCAGCGCATGCTCATGCGCAAGCGCCACAAGCGACGTCTCGGCCGCAATCTCGTTCGGCATCCCGTGCCGCTGCAACTCAACATACAGGCGTGTGCCGAACAAGCTCTTGAACCGCTGCACCAACGCCGTCGCAGCATCCGTCTGCCCACTGACGATCAGCTTGTTGAGCAACCCCTTCGGCCCGCCCGTGAGCAGAATAAGATCCTCGTTGTACCGCTCGAGCATCTCCCACGTGATGTGCGGCGTCTCGCCCGGCGCACCGTCAAGATGCGCGCGGCTGGCGAGCTTCATCAGGTTCGCGTAACCCTTCTCGCTCTGCACCAGCAGCGCGACCACGCCGCTCGGCCCCTTCGCCGCCATGCCGTTGCGCTTCGGATCCGCACTCTCAAGCTCCAGCAACAGCTGACACCCGACGATCGGCTGCACCCCCGCCTTCACCAGCGCCTCAGTGATATCGTAAAGCCCGAACAGATTGTTCGTGTCGGTCACCGCGATCGCGGGCATGCGAAACTTCTTGCACAGCTTCGCCAGTTCATCCGGCTGCATCGCGCCTTCCAGCAGCGAAAACGCCGAATGCGCCCGCAGGTGCACGAAATTCGCGTGACCGGTCATTGAGAAGCCTCGTCGCTGTGCGCAAGACCGTAAGTTAGCCCGGCGCCGGCGCTCAGCAAGCGCTCAGTTCGGCAACATCCCCAGATGCAACCATGACAGCCCCCAAACAAGCGCCATCAAACCATACGTGACCCGATCCATCAGACCCTGCGTCGCGCTCACGCCGAGATACCGCTCCAAGATCACGACCAGGAAACTGCCCTCTTCGGCGTTGTCCGGATTGCGCCATCGCCCCGTGGTGAGAAGGGTTTCCAGATTGTTGAGCGGGCAAACGCCGCTATTCGCAACCCACACAGCAACAAGCCCTGGGATAAAGATCAGGTGCGCGATCAGCCACGGCGCGCTCGGCACAACCCACCCGAACAAGCCGTAAAACACGAGCGCCATATGCAAACCGTGGCAGAACATCCGCAGGCCGCCGGCCGCCTCACCCGTCACAAGCGGCACCTGCCAAAAAGGCTTGCGCTCGCCCGCCATCAGATCACGGCTTGATCTTACCGGCGTCGATGAGCTTGCCGTCATGCAGCAACCACGTCCGATCCATCTTCACCGCCATCTGCAGGTTATGCGTCGCGATCAAAGCGGCGACCCCGCGCGCACGGCACAACTCGACCAGCACGCCGAACACCATATCGGCGGTCTTGGGATCCAAGTTCCCCGTCGGCTCGTCCGCGAGGATCAACCGTGGCTGATTGGCCAACGCCCGCGCGATCGCCACACGCTGCTGCTCGCCGCCCGACAACGTCCCCGGCCGGTGCGAAGCGCGCTGCGACAGCCCAACCATATTCAAAAGCCGCGCGGCCAGCGCCTCGGACTCGCGCTTGTTCTTGCCGCCGATCAACTGCGGCACGACGAGATTTTCCAGCGCCGAAAACTCCGGCAACAGATGATGAAATTGATAGACGAAGCCCAACTCTTCGCGCCGGATGCGCGTGCGTTCAGAGTCATCGAGCTTCGAGCAATCGCGCCCGGCGATGACGACAGTGCCCGACGACGGCGCCTCCAGCAGCCCGCAGATGTGCAGCAGCGACGACTTGCCCGACCCCGAAGGTCCGACCAGCGCCACCACCTCGCCCGGCATGATCTGCCCGGTCACATTGCGGAAAATCTCAAGCGTCTCGCTGCCTGAGCCGAACCTGCGCGTGATATCCCGCAACATCAGAGCCGGCGTGGTCTGCGCCCGCGGCGCGGCGCTTTCCTGCGTGCGATAGACGGGCTCACTCATAGCGCAGCGCCTCGACCGGATCGAGCCGCGCCGCCCGCCATGCGGGATAGATCGTCGCCAGGATTGAGATCGTCAGGCCCGCCAGCACGACGGCGACAACCTCTTCCGTCTCCATCTTCGCCGGCAACCGGCTCAAGAAATAGATCGCCTGCGGAAACAAATCGGCGCCCGTCATCCAGATCAGGAACTGTCGGATGGACTCGATGTTCCAGCAGAACAGGACGCCGAGCGTGAAGCCGATGAACGTCCCCAAAATCCCGATCGCCGACCCTGAGATCAAGAACACGCGCAAGATCGTACCGGACGTCGCGCCCATGGTGCGTAGGATCGCGATGTCGCGCGTCTTGTCCTTCACCATCATGATCATGCCCGAGATGATATTGAACGCGGCAACAACGATGATCAGCGACAGGATCAAGAACATCACCGTCCGCTCGACCTGAAGCGCGCCGAAGAACGTCTCATGCGCCTGCTGCCAATCGATGATGCGCGCGCCCGGCACAACGTTTTCGATGTTCGTCCGCGCGCCCGCGATGTGATCGGGATTGTCGATCATCACCTCGATGCCGGTCACCGCGCTGCCGAGATTGAAATAGGCCTGTGCCTCTTCCATCGGCAAGAACACGACCGTGTTGTCGTACTCCGACATACCGACATTGAACGTGCCAACGATCTGATACCGCTTGGCCCGCGGCGTCACGCCGAACGGGGTCACGTTGCCGCGCGGCGCCACCAGCGTGATGTGCATACCGGGCAGCAGCCCCATCGCATTCGCGAGACGCTCGCCGACCAGGATGCTGGAATCGCCTTTGAAGTTCTGTATCGCTTGCGGCTCAAGCGACTTCGAGACAAGCGTTAGCGTCTTCAAATCCGACGGCCGTATCCCGATCACCGCAACGCCGCTCGCCGCGCCAGCCGCCGAAGCCAGGGCCTGGCCCTTAACGACCGGCGTCGCACGCGTCACACCGTTCAGGCCTTTCACCAGATCGACGTCGGTGCGCCACGTATCGAGAGACGGGCCGGCGCCGTAGATCGTGAGGTGACTGTTGAACCCCAGTATCTTGCCCATCAATTCTTCGCGGAAGCCGTTCATAACCGACATCACGATGATGAGCGTCGCAACGCCGAGCGCGATCCCCGCCAGAGAGAACCCGGCAATGACGGAGATGAACCCCTCCTTCCGCCGCGCACGCAGATACCGCCCCGCCAGCATCCACTCGAAATACGAGAACGGCGACGTGCCGCCGCCATTACGGCGCGCGCGCACCATGCGCTGTTGAGGACGTTGAATGTCGACGCGGTTCATCAGGCCTTGGCTGTAAACATGTTCAACGCGGCCTCGGGCGTCAGCAACTGACGCTCACCCGTCTTGCGGTTCTTGACCTCGACCTGACCGTTCGCGAGTCCTCGCGGCCCCACAAGCACCTGCCACGGCAGACCGATCAGATCGAACATCGAGAACTTCGCCCCGGCGCGTTCATCGGTGTCATCATACAGGACTTCGACGCCCGCAACCTGAAGTTTTTGGTAAAGATCCTCGCAAACTTCACGCGTCTTCGGGTCATCCGCCTTCAGGCTGATCAAACCCACGCGATAGGGCGCCACGCTCTCCGGCCAAATGATCCCGGCGTCATCGTGGCTCGCCTCGATGATCGCACCCATCAGGCGCGACACGCCGATCCCGTAAGACCCCATCTCGACCAGCACATCCTCACCCTTCGGCCCCGCGACCTTCGCGTTCATGGGCTTCGAGTACTTGGTGCCGAAATAGAAAATATGTCCGACCTCGATGCCGCGCGCCGCGAGCTGCTTGTCCGCCGGGATCTTGGCGAACGCCTCGGCGTCATGCTTCTCGTCGGTCGCCGCATAAAGCGACGTGCGCTGATTGATGTAGGGCTCAAGATCACCGTCGAAATCGACATTCTCCGGTACCGGCATGTCGACGAGGTCTTTGTGGCAATAGACCTGGCTCTCGCCCGTCTCGGCCAGCACGATGAACTCGTGCGAAAGATCACCGCCGATCGGACCGGTATCCGCCTTCATCGGCACCGACTTCAGCCCCATCCGCGCAAACGTCCGCAGATAGGCGACGAACATCTTGTTGTAAGCGCGCCGCGCACCGGCAGCATCGATGTCGAACGAATACGAGTCCTTCATCAAGAACTCGCGCCCGCGCATCACGCCGAAGCGCGGTCGGATCTCGTCCCGGAACTTCCACTGAATGTGATAGAGAATGCGCGGCAAATCCTTGTACGAACGCACCGCCCCACGGAAGATGTCCGTGATCAGCTCCTCGTTCGTCGGGCCGTAGAGCAAATCCCGCTCGTGCCGGTCCTTAATGCGCAGCATCTCTTTGCCGTAGGCTTCATAGCGACCGCTCTCGCGCCACAAATCGGCGGACTGCAACGTCGGCATGAGAAGCTCGATGGCCCCTGCTCGGTCCTGCTCTTCGCGCACGATCTGCTCGATCTTGCGCAGCACGCGGTGGCCCAGCGGCAGCCACGAATAGATGCCGGCCGACGCCTGCCGCACGAGCCCCGCACGCAGCATGTAACGGTGCGAAACAATCTGGGCCTCCGCCGGCGTCTCGCGCAAAAGCGGCAGAAAAGAGCGTGAAACGCGCATGGTCTAAGCGATTCTCGGTGTTTGGATACGGTCCACAGTCTTAGCTGTGGCCGCGACGGCGCGCAAATCCGCCGTTTCGTCACATCATGCCGCCCGCCAGCCGCGCCTTCCAATGGACTGTTGCGCAAACGTTGGCCTAGCGTGACCCGCGACACGCGGACGATAGGGGGAACACGTGCGCACTGCTCTAGCTCTCATTGTTTTAATGTGGCTTGGCACGGCCATTGTCGCCGGCGCTGACGAATTTGTGGTCGACAGCACCCGGGACCTCACGCTCAAAGCACCGGGCGGGAAGTACCAAGCGGTGAAGCAGGCCATCACGCCGACCGGCCCAAGCGCACTGCGCGCTCGCATCACTTTGAGCAAGTTCGAAGACCATCCGGACTGGTCGACCTCGTTTCAGCTTGCTGTCATGACCGACGAAGAGACGTTTCTTGCGTTTCAAATCGTCCAGGAGCCGGATCAACTCACCGCTTACATCCGCCGACTGGAGAAGGGCAGCGACGAAACCGTCAGCATCTTCGACTTCAAACCAGTCAAGGACGAAACATTCACGCTGCTGATGGCGTGGACGGAGGCGGGCAAACTCACGGCGTCCGTCGGCCGCGACGACAAGATGGAAACGCTGGAAGCCGAGTTCGGCCATCGCCCGGAGAAACTTCGTATTCTCGCATCCGGCGGCACCATGGACTTGAAGCCGCTCGAACTCGGCCACATGGGCGCCATCATCAGCAGCCTGCCGGCGACGTCTCAACCGCTGTCGGCAAAGCAAGGCGCAATGGCCGCCTCGACCGACGGCGCGTGCGCAACGCCCGCCGTCCGCACGAACGGCTGCACCCACCACCGCCCTCCCGCTCGCTAGAGCGAAAGGGCCGCGCGGCGCGGCTATTGCAGCGTGGCGCTGTCCAGATTGAGCTTGTCGATCGGGATCCGCTGAACGTCCGGACGCTTCTTCTTCAGTGCGTTGTAGAACACGGCGCCGTCGCCCACGACGACCAGCGTCGCGTTCTTAGGATTGTAGAGCCGCGCCGCAGCCGCCTTCGCTTGGTCCGGTGTCACGGCGCTTACGTCCGCGACATAGGAGGACAACTTGCTGAGCGGCAGCCCAAACGCCGCCAACTCAGCCAGTTCGTCCGCCAAACCCGATGCAGTTTCAACTTCGCGCCCGAACGATCCGATCAAGTTCGCCTGCCGCGCCCCAAGCTCGGCCGCCGTCGCCGGCGCTTGCCCGAGGCGCTGCAACTCCAGCGCCATCAGATCGACCACTTGCACCGCCGCGTCATTGCGCGTTTGCGCGATCGCCATGATCGGTCCCGGCGCGACGCGCGCCGACAGACTGGATCCTGCGCCATACGACAGACCGCGCTTGATCCGGATCTCCTGATTGAGCCGCGACGAGTACCCGCCACCGAGCAGGGAGTTGATCACCACCGCCGGAAAGTAATCGTCGTCCGTCCGCGAGATACCGCGCATACCGAAGCTGACCGCCGCCTGACCCGACTTCGGCAAGTCGACCACGATCGCCTTCGTGCCTTTCGCGGCCATTGACGCATCGGGATCGGTTCCCATCGGATTTTTCGGCTGCGGCCAATCGCCGAAATAGGTCTCGGCGAGCTTAAACCCATCGGCTTCCGAAACGTCGCCCGTGATGACAAGCAACGCGTTGTCCGGCCGCCAATGCGTGCCATGGAAGCCGACCAGATCCTCCGGCTTGATTGCGGCAACGCTCACCGGCGACGACACGCTGCCATACGGTCCAAGACCGAACAGCAACCGCGACATCGCGGAACGCGCAACCGTGCCCGGCTGTCGCAGGGCAACCTGCAGTCCGTCCAACGTCTGCTGACGCTGACGCTCAACCTCGGGCGCCGCAAATGCCGGATTGCGCACGACGTCGGCCATGACCGTCATCGCGTCTGAAATGCGGTCCGCACGCGACTCCAGCGACACGCCCGAACTGTCAGCGCCCGCGGCCGCCGACAACGAAGCGCCGAGCGACTCGATCTGCCGCGCAATCTCCGTCGCGCTGCGCGTTTTCGTGCCTTTGGTCAGCACATCCGCCGCAAGCGACGCCAGCCCGCCCTTCGCGACCGGATCGCTGCTCGTGCCGGACAACACGCGCAACTCGGCGCTGATCAGCGGCACGTCGCGCTTCGACGCCACGATCACCCGCAGACCGTTTGCCAGCTTGCGCTCCTTCGCCGCCGGCAGCTTCGCCGCCACCGGCGCGCCCGGCGCAGGCGGCTTCGCTCGCGCAGCCTCCGGCGCCAGCGCAAAAGCCGGAATCTCAGCGGCAGGGATGTCGAGCTTCTGAGCTTCGACGCTCGACGCTGTCGCGATCACGTCGCTGACCGCGTCCTTGGGCTTCGTCTCCTCCGACAGATAGCGGATCGTCACGCGCTTCCCGTCGTCGAGGATGCCGCGCGCCACGCGCTGAACATCGGCAGCGGTCACCATCTGGATCGCGTTCAACAGCTTGTCCGCATACGCGCCGTCACGGAAGCGCGTCAGAGCATTCGCCAACTCAGTCGCCCGCCCGAACGCCGTCTCGCGCCCGCTCAGCGTTTCCGACACAAGCTCGTTCTTCGCCTCGTCGAGTTCAGCGTCGGTAACCAGGCCGTCGCGCACACGCGCGACTTCCGCCAACAGCGACTTCTCGCCATCCTCGACGGATTTGCCCTCGCTCAAGATCGCGATGAGGCTATAGGCGCCCGCATCGCGAGACTGTTCGTAGAACGTAAACACCTCTGTCGCGACCTGCTGTTGGTACACCAACGACTGATACAGGCGCGAGCTTTCGCCCTTCGACAGAATAGAATCGAGAACGCTCAACGCCGCCTGGTCAGGACTCAACGCCGCGGGTCCCGGATACGAAATCGACACGGCCGGCAGCGGCGTATTCGGTTCATAGACCGTGTACGTCTTCGCCGACCGCGACGGCTCAACCGCCGTCACGCGCGGAATCTCCCGCTTCGGCTTTGCGATCGGCGCAAAATACTGATCGACCCATTTGTCGAACTCCGCCTGATCGAAATTGCCTGCGACCACCAGCACGGCGTTGTCCGGCCGGTAATACGTCGTATGAAACGCGCGCACGTCGTCCACCGTCGCCGCGTCCAGATCGGCAATCGAACCGATCCCCGGCCGCCCATAGGGATGCACCGTGAAGTTCGCCTGCGCGAGATAGAGCCCAAACAACTTGCCATAGGGCGAAGCCAGAATGCGCTGACGGTATTCCTCTTTCACGACATCGCGTTCGGACTTGAAGATTGTCTCATCCACGACAAGCGAACCCATGCGGTCCGCTTCCGCCCACAACACGCGCTCAAGATGGTTCGCCGGGACCACTTCGTAGTAGTTCGTGAAATCGTCATAGGTGGACGCGTTGTTGAAACCGCCGACATCCTCCGTCAGCCGGTCCAGAGTCTCCGCCGGCATGTTCCGCGTCGCCTTGAACATGATGTGCTCGAAGAGATGCGCAAACCCAGACCGTCCGACCGGATCGTCCTTTGAACCCACGTCGTACCAAACCTGAACCGACACGTTCGCGGTGCTCGCGTCCGGCATCGCATACACGCGTAAGCCATTAGCGAGCGTCCGCTCGGTGAACTTCAACGGCTCGACCTTCAGGAACTTCATCTGGGCTTCGGGTGCGGCGGCTTCGGGCGCTTTCTTCGCGGGCTCTTCCGAGCAAGCGGCGCACAACAGGATCGCGAGCATCGGCACCGCGGCGGACAGGAACTTGTTCATATGGAGATTCCCTTGGACGTCGGGGCGCGAACCTAGGCGACCCCGCCCGGCCAGGCAACTCAAGGGTTTGTGTGACGCGGGTCCGTCAACAGCTCGATTTCAGCGATGGGAACGCCGTGATCGGAACACCCGGGTGTTCGAACGTCGCGCTCGTCCTCGCTCAAATGGTCATTGATGACGTCGTGTCGCGCCACCTGCCCGATCCGCTTCGGGTTCCGGCTGAAGAACTCCTCCGACACCAGAATATGGTCAAGTATATCGCGCTCGCCGTCATGGATATGCGTGTGCAGCGTAGGCGACCGTTCCAGCGCAATGCGAAAGGTGGAATAGAGCACCACATCCCACATCGCCCGCTTTTCCTCGTAGCTCATGTCGGGCACGGGACCCGGGCCCCGCACCGTCTGCGTGCTCGAGGAATCCGGCGTGTCGTTGAGATCGCCCAGAACGATCGCCGGTTTCTTCGTGTCCCGTAGATCCGCGAGAATGATGTGACGCAGCGCAGCCGCCTCGGCCGCCCGGACAATCGTCGATCGCGCTTGCCCCAGCGACGCCACGAACGGATCGTCACCGCGCTCGCCTTCGCGGATCAACGGACCTTTCGACTTCAGATGCGTGACGTAGACGATGACGTCGAGCCCGCCGACATCGACAACCGCGCGCAACACCGGCCGCTGAAACTGCGAGATGCCGACGGCGACCGGCGCAATGACGCCGCCGTCGACGCGCAGGGGGATCGTCAGGTCAACCGTCGGCGGAAACGTCTGAAACGACTGCGCCTCACGAATAGGAAAACGCGAGATCAAGCCCACCCGTGGTCGCTTCGCGAGATGCCCATTCAGATTCTCGGCGCCCGCGCCCGGCGCTGAGATGTAGACGGTCTCGCGCGCGAAGAACGGACTGCGCTTGGCGACGTCGCGCAACGCCGCCTCGAGCCAAACTTCCTGAATGCCGACAATGTCGGCCTTCGCGCGCGTCAGTATGGACGCGACCCAGTTCGCTTTCGCCCCATAGGTCTCCGTCGTGTCTTTGTACCGGTCGTAGTACCGGATGCCGTCGCCGACGAGATTCTCGACGTTGAAGCTGGCGACGCGAAACTGCATGCGCGCCTGCTAGCGCCGCACCGCGTCGACACTCCAGGCCCCACCGCCTGCCGCTGCGAGATAAAGAAAGATGAAGCAGAACAGGATCGCACTCTCACCGCCGTTGAGGAGTGGCTGAAAATTCTGCGGCGCATGCGCCATGAAGTAGGCGACCGCCATCATGCCCGAGAGAATGAACGCCACCGGCCGCGTGAACAGCCCGATCACGATCAGCGCACCGCCCACGATCTCCAGAATACCCGCCACCCCGACAAGCGACATCGGTTGCATCGGCTGCATCGCGTCGAACGCCGTGACGTGCGGAAACTGAAAATACTTGGCCGATCCGTGCGAGAAAAACAAAAGGCCTGTGATGATGCGCAACAAACTCAAGATCTGCGACGACCAAGGCGCCAAAAAACCGAACGTCATGGACAACTCCTTCCGATTCCGAGGAACGCCCATCCTGGGGCACCCGCCCCCGCGCATCAACCGTGCGGTTCGGGCAGATCCCGCGCCAACCGCCGCCGAAGCGCCTCGCGGTGCATAATGTACAGCCCGCTCGCCACCAGGATCACCGTCCCCGCAATAGCTAAGCCGTTGGGAACATGCCCCCAGATGGCGAACCCAAGCACGATCGCCCACACGACGCCCGCATAGCGGAACGGCGCCACGACCGACACCTCCGTGCCGCGGAACGCTCGAATGATGAATATGTTCGCCGAACTCACCAGCACCGCGGATGCTGCCAGCAGCGCAAACCCGTAAGGCGTCGGCATGTGCCACGTCTCAAGCGGCGCACCGACGAATCCTGCGATGCATACCGAAAGCGTCGTCGTAAACGTGACAAGCGCCGTCGGTATGCCGGGCTGCAGCCCGCGCGTGATGATGTCCCGCACAGCGACCAGCGCCGCGCAAGCCAACGCCGACAAGGCGAAGAGATTGATCCCTTCGGCTGTCGGCTGGATCACGAGCACCACGCCCACGAACCCGGCGAAGACCGCAAGCCACCGCCGCCAACCGACCGCTTCTTTCAGCACGACGGCGGACAACACCGTAAGCACGATCGGCGTCACCTGCTGGATGGCCGTAATGTCCGCCAAGGGCAGCTGCGGCAGTGCGATGAGAAAGAGAACCGCGACGATCGCCTCAATGCTCGCGCGTACGACGACCCGCGGCTGCGCAACCAAGTGCCATTTCGAGCGGTCGATGGTCGCAACCGCAACGCCGCCCATCAGCAGCACGGCCATCACGCCGCGCACCGCCATGATCTCCGTTGCCGGCATCATCTCGCCGGCCAGTTTCACGACGCTGTCGCTCAACACGAACAGCGCCATTGAGACGAGGACGGCTACGATGCCGCGCATGTTAGCGGCGTGAAGGGCGGCTTGGTCGGACATGGAGGGCGCGCGCAGAAAACGAGGCGCCCTTAGATTCAAGTTTGAACCCTTTGTCCATGGTCTGTACCTTAGGACCATGTTCGAGCGCATCGCCGAAGGGCGCGCCGATCTCGTCATCGACATGATCGCCGCGGGGACGCAGGCGACCGCCAAAGACACGCGCGGCGTGTCGCTGATCCAGTGGTGCGCCTATCACTCCGCTTTCTGGTACTGAACGGCGAACGTCTCGGCACGCTGGGCGACAACCTCGACCTCAACGGCGCCGTCTTCCACGGTCACACGCAACTCGTCGAATTCCTGATCGACAGCGGTGCCGACGTAAATTACCCGTTGCCCGACACCGGCGAAACCCCACTTCACGCCGCGCTGTGCAAGACGGGCCGCTCAGAGTTCGACGACATCCTGAAGGTCTTGCTCGACGCTGGCGCAAATCCAAACGTCGCGACGAAGCCCGACGTCGAGACGGGCGCCTTCATGCGCGATGTCCGCACCAAGGGCGAAACGCCGCTGCACCGCGCCGCCGCCTTCGGCAGCGAAAAGGCGATCGCACTGCTACGTGAGAAGGGCGCGATCATCGACGCCCGCGACGCGAACGGCGACACACCGCTCACGTGGGCAAGCTGGCATCTGCGCCCGCGCGCAATCCTGCGCCTGCTGACCTACGGCAAATTCACCGCCTAGCCGATCAGTATCCCGGCGGCTGCATGGTCGTGACGGGCGTCCGATAGCCCATGTTGTCGATCACGCGCTTCACATCGACGTCCGGCGCGATGTCGGTGCCTGAGCCCGGCGCCTTCGCCTCAAGATCCTTGACCGTGAAGTCCATCCGCGCGTCATAAGTGCGATCGATCTGGTTGCGCAGCCGCTGCATGGCCTCATACCAGCGGTTCTTCGACGGCGTGTTCGCACAGCTCGCCAGTTCTTCAGGGCTCGACGCGCCCCACCGCCGCTCGATGCAGTCATAGGGGTCGAACGACATCCGGAACAGCCGCTCGATCAGTTCAGGATAGCGCAGCGTAATGCGCTGCCCGCCCGAACTCCGGTACACAACGGTGCACAGATCGGCAGCTTTTTCGTACGTCTTCTGCAGATCCTCTTTCAGATTCAGCCCGTCATACGAAATGCGCTCGTCACGCTCCATCCACATGCCGATCAACCGCTGCACGTCCTCGCGGAACGCCTTCAGCGCCGTCTTGATGCGCGCATCGCGCGACGGCGTAGAGTAGATCTCCCACTCCATGCTGTCCGTGCCGTAGATGTTGACGGGCAACCGTTCCGGATGCGGCTTACGGTCGATCCCGGCCTCGACCGCCAACTCCACGAACCGCTGACGATCATAGAGATCGTTGCACATCGTTTTCATCGTCGCGTTCAACTCGGCGACGGGATTGAAGCTGAGCTTACCCCCCGCCATCGCGATGCGAACGTATTCGTAGTAACCGACCTCAAGCCCCTCATAAGCGAACTTGCCGGCGCGCCAATCCGGCCGTGGCGTCGGATCGACGTTGCCGTAGAACTGCTCGATCGAATAATCCGCGATCTGATTGTTCTTCGCGATCTCGACGCGGCCCTTCTGCACGCGGATCGGGCGGAAGTTCTTGAACCCCGCCCCCATCGCCGGAAAGTCGCGCCCGAACTGCGCACCGTAAACGCTGCGCGTCAGCGTAAAGTCCGGATGCGCGTCCATGTAATGGATGCGTCCGTCGTCGCCGATCTTATAGACCATCGCGACGTGACCGTTGACGTCATAGATCGCCGTGCCCGGACGAATCGAACCCGGCTGAATCTTCACGGGATAGAGATCGGTCAGCGGATTCTCGTCGATGTCGTGCCCGATGCGATAGCTCGCCGACGATATCGCGTCGCGAACGGCATAGATCACGCTGCGCCCACTGACGCCGTTTGCGACGGTGCGCCGTCCCGCGACGCGATTGCCCTTCGCCGAAAACCGGAAGTCGCCGCCGCCACGCGTGGAGACGCCGGTCACATACGAAAACGGCAAACCGTTTTTCCACGCGTAATACGCGCGCAGCATGTAAACGAGATCGGCGCAGTCGGCGTTGAAGTTGATGCCCTTGCCGTCGGTCGAACGATACGGATTGGCGTCGGAGTTGATGCAGTCGTCCGGCGTCTCGCAACCGCTCTCGCCGATCTTCTGGATGAACGCCGAATAGCCGCGCTCATCCTCCTCCGTCCATTCGCTCTTGGTCACGCGCCACGTCGGGTCCGCCCAAGCCGGCGCGACCGCAACCAACGCCATCAACGCGATGAACAAACGTAGAACCATGCGACCCCTCGCCGAGCCTCGGCACCCTTGCTCGCCCCAATAGAACATTTGAGACCACGGTTATGTGTCAAGCTCACGTAAAAAACGGTGTCTATAGGACCGGAGCCACACACCTTCCTGGCGAATTCGTGCATCGATGCAACGATTCGGAGCGGCCCGTAACATTCGTGCGATTTTGCACCGAGAACTAATGACAGTGTTACCGTGACTGAAGTATGGTCATTTGCCTCACATCGAGGCAGCCCAAGTTTAGGGAGGAAAACCGGCAGGTAGAGGGTGAATACCCCGACCGGCTGGAGGATTTGGGCAAAAGCGGGGCGCGCTCGATCGCAGCCTCGCTTTTTGCGTTTTTAGGCCCTCACCAGCGGATGCCCGACGGGACCGGAATGTCGTCGAGCGAGATCAGCCTGAACTCGATTAGGGAAAACAGCCCCGCCCAAATCAGAAGAGCGATGAGCAGCGCCCATCCCGCCTTGCGCCACAGCCGCGGCGTCGTCGGCGCAGACGGTTCAGTCCCCGGCACCACCGTCCCGTCCTCAAGGTGCGACCGCACGCCGACCGGCAACATCATGAAGAACGCGAGCCACCACGCGATTGAGATCACCATCAACGAGCCCGCGATCCCCATCACCTAAACCTGCTCGAGTTCGATGAGCGTGCCGTTGAAATCCTTGGGATGCATGAAGATCACCGGCTTCCCGTGCGCCCCGATCTTCGGCTGCCCGTCGCCCGTGATCGTCGCGCCCTTCGCAAGCATCTGATCGCGCGCCGCCATGATGTCGTCGACTTCATAGCAGACGTGATGAATCCCACCCGAAGGGTTCTTTTTCAAGAAATTGGCGATCGGCGACTTGTCACCCAACGGCTCCAGCAGCTCGATCTTCGTGTTGTCGAGTTCGATGAACACGGTCGTGACGCCGTGATCCGGCTGAGCCACCGCCCCCGACACCTTCGCCCCCATCGCAAACGTCGAACGATAGACCTCCGCCGCCGCCCTGATATCCGGCACCGCGATAGCGACATGATTTAACCGACCCAGCATGGCCTACTCTTCCTTGTGCAATAGCGAGATGGCGCAAAGCTAGAGGGCGGGCGGCCGGACGGCAAGTGTTGTGCTAGGAAGCGACTGAACAGGGGAATCTCATGCTTTTCCGCGCAGTCCCACTCCTCGGCATCCTGCTCGTCAACGCGATCCCACTGATCGGCGTTCTCTGGTTCGGCTGGAGCGTCTTCGAGGTCCTGTTCCTCTACTGGTTTGAGAACGTCGCGATCGGTATCACCCACGCGCTGCGCATGGAGATCAGTACACGGACGAACACGGTCGCCGACGGGCGTTCGACGACCACGTTCTTCATGCTCCACTACGGCATGTTCACGCTGGTGCACGGCGTCTTCGTCATAACGCTCTTCGGCGTGGTGGCCGGCGGCCTGCGCGACATCGGCCCAGGGTTCCTCGCGCCAGTCCTCGCCATCATCGGCTGGCAGATCGCCTTCCTGATCCTCGACACGATCCGCACCCAAGGCTTCCAAGGGCGCACGCCGGACGCCCTGATGTTCGAGCCCTACCCGCGCGTTCTTGCACTGCACATAACGGTGCTCGCAGGCGGCTGGCTCGTCGGCGAGATGGGCTCGCCCATATGGGCGCTCGCCATCCTCGTCGGCATAAAAACCGCCTTCGACCTCGGAATCGCATGGCTCACTTCCCCAGCAACGGGAAATCCAACAGGCGTCTTCCGCGCGTTAAGGAAGCCGCGGGACTAAGCGCAACACTCGACGCGTCACGTCACGCCCCATGCTTGTGAAACGCGGCGTCACATGGTCTTTTGCCGCACATGTCTAGGTGTGCGTGGGAACGCGGGGAACTCAATGGATATCGTCTTTCTAGCCGGCATCGTCATCACGGTCGCAACCGCGATCCCGGTCGTGTGGCAGCTCGCCACCCATCCCAAGGGCCTGTTCATCTTGTTCTTCGCCGAGATGTGGGAGCGCTTCTCCTACTACGGCATGCGCGGCCTGCTGATCTTCTACCTCACGCAACAGTTCCTGTTCGACGACACCTTCAGCCAGGGCCAGTACGCGGCATACACCTCGCTGGTCTATCTCGTGCCGCTGATTGGTGGCTTCCTCGCCGACCGCTACATCGGCACGCGCAAGGCGATCATGTTCGGCGCGATGCTGCTGGTGGCGGGCCACGGCATGATGGCCATCGAAGGCAAACCCGCCACGCAAGTCCTGACCTACGAAGGTCAAAAATACGAATTCGCCGTCAGCGGCCGGATGGAGACGCGCGACGTCAAGCTGATCGTCGACGGTCAACCCTACGCGTTCGGCCCCAGCAGCGACGGTGGCTTCGAAATCAAAGGGCTCGCAGAAGGCGGCCCGCTGCCGTCCGTCCTCGCCAAAGGCTCGTACCAGTTCACGGTCGAAGGCCGCGAGCAGATGTACGTCGACATCTTCTATCTCGCGCTCGCGCTCATCATCATGGGCGTGGGCTTCCTCAAGGCGAACATCTCGACGATCGTCGGTCAGCTCTATTCCACAGGCGACCCGCGGCGCGATCCGGGCTTCACACTCTACTACTACGGCATCAATCTGGGTGCCTTCTGGGCGGCGATCGCCTGCGGCTACCTCGGCACGACGTACGGCTGGTATGCGGGCTTCGGCGCGGCCGGCATCGGCATGCTGCTCGGCCTCATCGTCTTCTGGCTCGGCAAACCCCTGCTGGAAGGGAAAGGCGAACCGCCTGATCCTGAAGCCATCAAGAAGCCGATCTTCGGGCCTATCAATACCGAATGGTTCATCTATCTGTGCGGCCTCATCGGCGTAGGCGTTGTTTGGGTGATCGTGCAGCAGCACGATTGGGTCGGCTATATGTTGGCCGGCGGATCGGTGATCGTTCTCGGCTACCTGCTCCTCTTCATGATCACGAGCTGCACATTCGTCGAGGCGCAGCGCATCATTCTGGCGCTGATCCTGATCGGCGCATCGGTTCTGTTCTGGACCTTGTTCGAGCAGGCAGGCTCATCGATGAATCAGTTCGCTGAGCGCAACACCGTCCTCAATCTCGGTGGCGTAGCGATCAATCCCGCACAGACCCAGTCGTTCAACGCGGGCTTCATCTTGTTGCTGGCGCCGCTGTTCTCGGCGATCTGGGCTTATCTCGGGCGCTTTGATCTCGATCCCAATCCGGTGCTGAAGTTCGGCCTCGCCCTCCTGCAGGTCGGCGCCGGCTTCTTCGTTCTCGTCTGGGGCGCGCAGTTCGCGGATGAAAGCTTCCGCGTGCCGATGATCTTCTTGGTCCTCGCCTACCTGCTGCACACGACGGGCGAACTCTGCCTCTCGCCGGTCGGCCTCTCCCAGATGACGAAGTTGTCGCCGGCGGCGACCGTCTCCACCATCATGGCGACATGGTTCTTGGCCTCCTCGTGGGCGCAGTACGCTGGCGGCATCGTTGCGCAGCTTACGGCGGCGGAAACGGTGGCCGGTCAAGTGCTCGACCCCGGCAAGGCGCTACAGACCTATGTCGGCGTGTTCGAGATGATCGGCTTGTGGGGTTTGATGCTCGGTGGCGGCATGATCGTCCTGTCCCCGATTCTCAGATACCTGGCTCACGACAAGAAACCGGCGAGTGCGCAACCCGCCGAGTAACACTCGTCACACTCAGTTCCACGTTCACCAAGGGCCGCCGCGGATTTCCGGCGGCCCTTGTTACAGCGCGTTACACTTATGAACGCCCTCTGAACACCGCGTTCCGGCCCGCTTCAGGCAGCCGGCGTCATTCTCCCCTGCATCGGATGACAACAACCGCAGCCATTGTGGTCGGTTGGTTTTGAACGCAGGAGACACTCACATGAACTTCAAGCTCATCGTTGCCGGCGCGTTGCTGACCTTCGGCCTCGCCACGCCTGCACTCGCAGCCCCGGGCGGCTACGGACCGAACCACGGCCGTCATTCGCAGTGGGAATTGGTTGGCTCGACGCAAGTCAGCTTCCGTACCGAGCGCGATACGGTCCGCGTCCGCGGTTACGAACGTCACCGCCAGATCATGGTGTGCGTCTACAACAAGCCAGTCCGCTTCTTGGACATGGACGTCCGCTTCGGTAATGGCCGCAGCCAAGACGTCGGCGTACGCAGCGTGATCGGTGCGGGTCAGTGCACCCGGGCCATCGACTTGAACGGCCGCAATCGCGACATCCGTTCGGTATCGTTCGCTTACAAGACCATCCCCGGCTTCCGCCAGATCGGCCGTTTCGCTCAGCCTGCGACGGTGCGCGTGTACGCACGCTAATCCGTCCCTGAGGCTCTGCCCCGGCGCCGCTTCTCCCCGAGCGGCGCCGGTTTTCTTTTGTCTAAAGCCGATTCGAAATCGTGACCTCGGTCGAACCCACCGGCATGCTTACGAAATCGCCGTCACGCCCGACGGAAAGCGGCCCCGAATAAATCTCCCGCACCTTGCCCAGAAACGGACCTTCAAGCGCCGACAGCGGCAGCGGCGGCACGATGTGGTAGAGCAGCAGATACTTCACCTTCGCCCGCGTCGCGATCTCCGCCGCCTGCTCCGGTGTCGTGTGATAATCCAAAATGTCATGCATGATTTTCGCGAGCGCGTATCGGCCCGCCTTTCGCGCGCCGGCCTCAAGTATGCCGACGAGCTGCGGCGACAACGCCTCATGCACTAAGAGATCGACGTCCTGCGCAGCCTTCTCGACCGCCGCGTTCGGCTTCGTGTCCCCACTGATGACGGCAGTCCGCTCCTTATAGCTGATGCGATATCCGACGGCCGGCTCGATCGGCGCGTGGTCGACCGTGAACGCCGTAATCTTCAGCCCGCCGTCGTCAACGACAACGGCCTCGCCATCCACCAAAGCAAAGGGCGCGGCGGTGCCGCCAAAACCCGTCGGCGGCAAAACATCCGCGCCGTGATGCGCAATGCGATACCCTTGATCGAGCGTGTACGCCTCATTGAACCCGGCAACGATACGCTCAACGCCCCCCGGGCCATGGATCGGTACCGGCGTCGTGTGCGTGCCACCCACCCAACGCTGCAGCATCATCTCACCCAACCCGTCGATGTGATCGGAATGGAAATGCGTCAGCATCACGCGCTCGATCAAACCCGGCCCAAAACCCATGCGCGCCAGCGTCCGCACGCCGCCGGTGCCTGAGTCGATGATGATCAGCCGCTTACCCGCGATCACGATCACGCACGGCCCGCCGCGCTCGCCCGGCATCGGCGCGCCCGACCCGCACAGCCCGACGTGCAAACCATCCGGCAGCTCGTCGATCGCGTTGTTGGCCATGTTCTTTTCGACCACGGCCTGCATCAGCGACAGCGCGATCTCGCCGCGAAACGCGTAAGCCACTGCGGCCGCAATGCCCACGATCACAACAAGCCCGATAAGCAAACGTCTCATAGCGTTCTCTCCCAACCCCATTGACCGAGGCGCAAACTAGTGACACTATTAGTGCCACTATTTCAATCACGAAGAAAGAGGCGCCGATGAAGATCCTGCGCACCCCCGAAACCCGGTTCGCCAACATACCGGACTATCCCTTCGCCCCCCACTATCTCGACATCCGCGACGCGGATGGCACGACGATGCGTCTGCATTACGTGGACGAAGGCCCGCGCGACGCCGCGCCTGTACTCATGCTGCATGGCGAACCATCGTGGTCGTTCCTGTACCGCAAGATGATTGCAGGCCTCGTCGCCAAGGGGCATCGCGCCGTCGCGCCCGACCTCATCGGCTTCGGCAAATCCGACAAACCGACGGAGCAAGACGACTACACCTTCGAACGCCACGTAAAGTGGATGAGCGACTGGCTCACCGCAACGAAGCTCACCAACATCACCCTCTTCTGCCAGGACTGGGGGGGCCTTATCGGCCTGCGCCTCGTCGCCGCCTTCCCCGACCGCTTCGCCCGCGTGATCGTCGCCAACACCGGCCTCCCCGTCGGCACTGGCATGACCGACGGGTTCAAGCAGTGGCTCAACTTCAGCCAAACCGTCCCCGTATTGCCGATCGGCGAAATCGTCGCCATGGGCACAAAGAAGGGCCTAAGCGACGAGGTCAAAGCCGCCTACGCCGCCCCCTTCCCCGACGAGACCTACAAGGCCGGCGCACGCCGCTTCCCCGCTCTCGTCCCCGTCACGCCCGAACACGCATCGGTGGCCGAGAACAAAGCCGCCTGGGAAGTCCTCAGCCGCTTCACCAAACCCGTACTGACACTCTTCGGCGATTCCGATCCCGTGACCAAAGGCGGCGAACGCGTCTTCCACGAACGCGTGCCCGGCACGAAAGGCCAACCGCACATGACGATCAAAGACGCCGGGCACTTCCTGCAAGAAGACGCACCGGACGAACTCGTCACCCACATCCACGCTCTCATCGCCACCGCAAAGGCCGCAGCATGAAAGTCGAAAACGCCGTCTACCCCAAAGGCGAACAGATCACCGAGACCGTGAGCAAGGGCGTCAACACACCCATCGTCATGCTCAACCTGCTCAAGTTCAAACCGAAGGCCGAATACAAAGACGGCCGCGCAACGACAGACGATGGCCGTACCGCCTACAACCGCTACGGCGCCGACATGCTGCGCCACGTGCAGGAAAACGGTGGCCGCGTCCTCTTCATGGGCGAAGCGAAATCGCTCGTCATCGGCGAAGTCGAAGACATGTGGGACGTCGTCGCCCTCGTCGAATACCCGTCATCGGAAGCCTTCGTGAAAATCGCCATGTCGCCCGAGGTCGCCAAATTCGGCGTTCACCGCGAAGCAGGTCTCGCCGGCCAACTCCTGATCCAAACCATCCAACGCGCCGGCATCTAACCGTGCAGCCGTCGCGCCTTTCGCTCGCCGTCGTCGCAATCCTCGGCCTCATCAATCTCGGCCGTGGCAGCATCCACATGTTCGCACCCGACGGCGGCCTAGAGATGATCGCAGGCCTCGACATCTCGACCGCGCCGCAAATCCTGTTGTCGTTCATCGCCGCCGTCGGTGCAGGACAGCTCTCGTTTGCGCTGGTCGATTTCGCGGCCGCCGTGAGGTTCGGCACCTTCGTGCGTCCACTTCTGCTCATTCATACGGCACAACAAATTCTGACCGTATTCCTGCTCTTCGTCTGGCGCCCGTTGCCGCACGACGTGCCGGGCCAATGGGGCGCCCTTGCAGCGCTGGTGATTATCGGCTTTTTCACCGCTCTCGAATATTCTCGGAAGCCCCATGTTGCAGCGTAAGACACCCAAGCCCCAAGTCGACGGCCGCCGCGTTCGCGGCGAAGACAACCGCCGTCGCATCGTCGACGCGCTGCTGAAGCTCGTGCGATCCGGCGTCGCCATGCCGAGCGCCGACGAAGTCGCAACGGAAGCCGGCGTCGGCCTGCGCACCGTCTTCCGCCACTTCGCCGACATGGAAAGCCTCTACCGCGAAATCTCCGAGCGCATGACGCTGGAAATCATGCCGATCGTCCAACGTCCGTTCAGATCGGAAGACTGGCGCGAACGTCTGGAAGAACTCGTCGAACGCCGCGGCCAAGTCTTCGAACGCCTGTTGCCGTTCAAGTTGGCGGGCGACGCCCACCGCTACGGCTCGCCGTTCCTCACCAGCGAACAAGCCGCGATCGTCAAGACCTTGCGCGAAGCGCTACGCCACGCCATCGGCCCCAAAACCATCGACGACAAACTAACCTTCGAAGCTCTCGACCTGATGCTCAGCTTCGAATCCTGGCGCCGCCTGCGCGTGGATCAAGGATTGTCCGCCCGAGACTCCCGCGCGGTGATGTTGCTCGGCGCGGAGGCTTTGACCTCGAGCTCCCAAGGCCGGTAAGTCCGGCACCGCTTCGGCATCTCCGGCATCCGCACGTTCGGCAGGCTCCTGAAAAAGTCCCGCATATCGCCGTCGCACAACACCGCGTCATAGCCCGCCGCGATCAGCGCTTCGACTTGCTCATCCGAGATGGTCAACCCCGTCGGAATAGCAGCCAGCGCACTACGTCCCTCATCGTCCGCGATATCGCCAAGCGACAGATGCACGAAGTGATCGTCGATCATCCGACACGCCGCCGGCCCGGCCTCGCCCGCCGGACAACCACGCCGCGCCAAACCCTGCGCCAGCCGCCGCGTCATTTCCCGCGCATGGATCAACGTCTCAAATCCATACCGATCGATCGCCGTCGACGTCACCGCGCCGATCACACGGAACACGCTGTCCAGATAAGGTACCTCGGTCATTTGCCGGTCGGGCTCCGCCTGCCCATCGACGCTCACGATCACGACATGCCGAAGCTTGTTCAGACTCTCCTCGTCCAGCGTCGCCTCTTCCGCGGTCGGGGCCAGCATCTGCATCAACCCGCGCAGTCCCAGATTGTCCGACACCCCGCCGTCGAGCAGATGAACGTAAGCTTCCTGACGCTTGTCGAGATACGAACTCGCCAGCACCGCCAACTGCCGCCGCCGCGAAAGTTCGTCTGGAATGGCAAGATACGGATCAACCCAAGCCGGCCGCTTGCACGCATGCTCGTCGTCGTGCGCGTAGTTGCGCAAACTGATCGGCGTGAACAGCACGGGGAATCCGTTCGACGCCGCCACCGCCCGCGCCATGGGCAGGCTCGTAATGTCAGAACATATCCAATCGAACGTATCCTGACCGAACACGAACGGCTCTTCGTTCGCAAAGTCCGTCGCCTGCACGCCCAAGAATGGCCGCCCAAGTTGCGCCAGGTCGCCGTAGTCCGCGCCCTTGAACAGCAACTCGTCGTAAACGCGCGCCATCTCGTCGTTCGTCCCCCAATTTGGGTTGAACAACCAGTCCCAGCGCCACGGCATCAGATAGATCCCGAAAATCTCGCCGTTCAAATCGTATTTCAGGAACTCGTCTTTGTAGCCGTCGAACATCGCGTCGCGCTTCAACGCAAACGCCGAAGCCGTAAAGCTCCCGCCCGACACGCCGGTCACGACGTCGATCTCATCCGTCAGCCGCCGACGCCCGTTCCCGAAATCGACGGTGATCTCGCGCAACGCCGTCAGCACCCCATACCCAAACGCCGAAGACCGCTTGCCACCACCGGAAAACGCCAGCGCAACAAACAGCTCCCTCGACGTCCCATCAGGGATGGTGGTGATGCGATAAGCCGGTCCGTGAATCGCCGTCTCAAGCGGCCGGTTAGGCTCCGCGCTCAAGGACGCACACGCGGCAAGCAAGCACGACACAAGGCCGAGCCCGACGAAATCCAAGGCTTTCATAGGTCCCCTCCCCGCGCGGACGAACGCACCACCCGGCTCCCGAATCACCAGACGATGTGCAAGTCTACGCAGCCGAGCCCCTCCGCCCCAATCGTCCGGACCGCCATGCGCTATTCAGCCCAAAGGTGAGGTGCAAATGACGCAAAGCCTCGCCACAACCTGCTGCATCGCTGGCGGCGGACCGGCCGGGATGATGCTGGGCCTCCTCCTGGCCCGCGCCGGTATCGACGTCATCGTCCTGGAGAAGCACGCCGACTTCCTCCGCGACTTCCGCGGCGACACGATCCATCCCTCGACCCTTGAACTGATGCACGAACTCGGCCTGCTCGACGAGTTTCTGAAGCGCCCACACCAAGAGGTGCGCGAGATCGCAGCCCACGTCGGCGACTGGCAGTTCAAAGTCGCCGACTTCTCGCACCTCCCCACGCGCTGCAAGTTCGTCGCCTTCATGCCTCAATGGGAATTCTTGGACTTCCTCGCGACGCATGCGAAACGCCGCTCCACCTTCCGTTTGATGATGGAATGCGAAGCGATCGATCTGATCGAGCACAAAGGCGAAATCACCGGCCTGCGCGCGCGCACACCCAACGGGGACATCGACATCGCCGCCAAACTCGTCGTCGGCGCGGACGGACGCCACTCGCGGATCCGCACAGCAGCGAAGCTCG
>JAWXBY010000122.1:0-23841 GCA_034440355.1 Alphaproteobacteria bacterium | reverse complement strand
CGCAGTTCGCGACGGCGAAGGCTGGGCTTATTCTGGTCAATATCAATCCGGCTTACCGGCTGTCGGAGCTGGAATACGCGTTGAACAAGGTCGGTGCCAAGGCGTTGATCACCGCATCCACGTTCAAGTCGAGCAATTATCTTGAGATGCTGGCGACGCTGGCGCCGGAGATCGTGCACGCGACGCCGGGGCGGATCGAGGCGGCGAAGTTGCCGTGGCTGAAGCTTGTCGTGCGGATGGGCACGGAGCGCACGCCCGGTATGCTGAACTTCGACGACGTGCCGGCGCGGGCGAGCGCCGGGTCGCGCGAGGCGGTCGCTGGGCTGCGCGGCAAGCTGCAACCGGATGATGCGATCAACATTCAGTTCACCAGCGGCACGACCGGTGCGCCGAAGGGCGCGACGCTGACCCACTTCAATATCTTGAATAACGGGCGCAACGTCGCCGCCGCGCAGGGGTTCACCGATCAGGACCGGCTGTGCATTCCGGTGCCGCTCTATCACTGCTTTGGGATGGTGATGGGCAATCTGGGCTGCGTGACGCATGGCGCGACGATGGTCTATCCGGCAGAGGCGTTCGATCCGGTTGCGGTGTTGCGCGCGGTCGAGACCGAGAAGTGTACGGCGTTGTATGGCGTGCCGACGATGTTCGTGGCCGAGCTTGAGCATCCGGAGTTCGAGCGGTTCGATCTGTCGTCGCTGCGCACCGGCGTGATGGCGGGCGCGCCCTGCCCGATCGAAGTGATGAAGAAGGTCGTCGCGCGCATGCATATGCGCGAGGTCACGATCTGCTACGGCATGACCGAGACCTCGCCGGTCAGCTTTCAGTCGGCGACGAGCGATCCGCTGGAGAAGCGCGTCGCGACGGTCGGGCGCATTCATCCGCATGTCGAGGTCAAGATCGTGGACGAGAACGGGCGCACCGTGGCGCGCGGCGAGCGCGGCGAGCTGCTGACACGCGGATATTCGGTGATGCTGGGCTACTGGGACGACAAGGAAAAGACGCGCGAGGCGATCGATGCGGCCGGGTGGATGCACACCGGCGATCTCGCGACCTTGGACGACGAAGGCTTCGGCAACATCGTCGGGCGTGTGAAGGACATGGTGATCCGCGGCGGCGAGAACGTCTATCCGCGCGAGGTCGAGGAGTATCTCTACCGCCATCCGAAGATCCAGGACGTGTCGGTGTTCGGCGTGCCGGACGCGAAATACGGCGAGGAGCTTGCCGCGTGGATCACGGTGCGCGCCGGCGAGAGTTTGACCGATGAGGATGTGCGCGCGTTTTGCAAAGGCCAGATCGCGCACTACAAGATCCCGCGCTATGTGCGGTTCGTCGACGCGTTCCCGATGACGGTGACGGGCAAGATCCAGAAGTTCGTGATGCGCGAGGCGATGGTCGCGGAATTGGACATCAAGGAGCAGAAGACGGCGTGAAGCCATAGGGCTTGTGGCAGAGGCCCCGCGCGTCCACATCGACGGATCAGGATTTGCGCGTGCCGCCGAGCAACCATTTCGAGAAATTGCGCGGCGATTTGGACGGCCTGCATTCAATCCGCGTCAACAATCAGTGGCGGCTGATCTTTCGGTGGGACGGCCGCCAGGGCGAAGCAAGCGGCCTCTATCTTGACGACCACAGCTATCGGTGAGGTGAACCATGTTGATGACGAAGCGCAAACCGGCGACGGTCGCCGAGATTTTGGTCGAAGAGTTCATGGCGCCCATGGCTCTGACGCAGGCGGCACTCGCTGAGGCGATGGGCGTACAACGCAAGCACGTCAACGAACTCTGCAATGAGCGGCGCAACGTGACCGCCGCAACCGCGTTGATCCTCGCCCGCGTCTTCGGCAACAGCCCCGACTTTTGGCTGAACGTCCAGCGGCGAACCGACCTGTGGGAGGCTATGAACAACCCGCGCGAACGTGAGCGGATCAAACGGGCAAGGCCTCTGCGGGCGGCCTGATGTGATCGCAAGGAGAAGCTAATGTCTCATCTTCCGCGCGCTGGGGCCATCGGCTGATTTCTGCCATCACCCAATCCATCGCATTGCAATCACACATCTAACAGCAGCGGCGGCCGACCTTTGCGCCGCCGAAGAACAAATTTAGAACATTACTCGCCGACGCGGTAGGCGACTTGAGTTCGCAGGTTTGCGTCGGCCGTTTCGGCAACCATCGCGCGAACCGGATTTTCAACCTCCCGAGACTGGCGCAGCCTCTGGCGCGCACCAGAGGGCGACCGCCGTGTGGGTCTATGAGGTTTGGTACAACATGCCCGGCTACGTGATCGCGGCCGTCGTGCTGACGTTGGGCGTCGTCGGGATTGCCGGATTGATCCTGAGACGGTGGTGGCATGGGATGGTGTTCACCGCGCTTATCACCATCGCTCTGCCGCTCCTACGTGGCCTCCCCGTAACGGAGCTGTCGGTGATCTGGTGGCAGCTGCGGGACTTGTTCATCGTGTTGGCGGTGTCGTTCAGCGCGGTCTACGGGTTTCGACGTTTCGTTGGTTGGGGCGTTCAGACGCCTCAACGCGCCGCAGTGTTGTTCGCCGTTATTGCGGCAGTTCCCATCATCGTCGTTTCGCTTGCGACGTGGGCGCCCTCGGTCACGCCGTCGCTTGTCGTGGAAGCCGTGCAGGCCGGACGCGATGCGATTGCGCCCGCCTGCTCGGCGAGCAATACGCGCTCGGTCGCCGTGCCGCCGCTGCCGACGTTCGACGACGCGCCCATGTCCGACCAACCGTTGCCTCCCGTGACGGCGGCGGCATTCGCGAACACGCCGTCGGTTTACCAGGGCAAGGCTTTGGACCATTTCATCGGGCCGTACAAATCGCTCCGGTTGCCCGCGATGCGAGACTTCAAGTGGCCTGACTATGGCCTTGAGGACGGACCGAATATCACGGTGCCCATCGTCGTCGGTGAACTGGGTGAGGTGTTGGCCGCCGGGCCGCTGTCCGAAGCAGATGCCGCGCACACCGAAGCCCTCCGCATTGCCAGGCGATGGACGTTCCGGCCGTTTCGCATCGGCGGCAAACCAAGTCGCGTGCACACGGAGTTCGACCTTCCGGTAGGCCCGCCCGACACGAGGCAAAGGCGTCACACCGCGTTTCCCCAAATCCGGGACTGGGACTCAGTCTCCATACGGCTGACCGGGCCCGACAACACGTGGGGCGATCAAGCCTACGATCTCGAAATCCGAGGCGATGGAGCGGTGACCTACTTTGGATATCGCCACGTCGTCGTGCTGGGCCGCCATTGCGCGATGATCGCGCGCGACGACGTTCGCAAGCTCGTCGAGGCGTTCAAGCGCGCGGAATTCTTTTCCCTCGACGACGGCTTGCCTGGCGACGAGCGGTTCGATTCGAGTATCTCGATTTACTTCGATGGTCACAGCAAGAGCGTTACCTACAACAACGGCGCAATCCTGTTGCGGGGAGAGCCAGACGCGGTTCTCGGCCTGCCGATCCTCGTACGGCAGACGGCGCATGTGCAGCGCTGGACCAGCGGCAACGAACTCACGGTGCCGAGCCTGATCGCCGAGAATTGGGATTTCTCGCGCAGCGACTATGCGAACAGGACGATGGTTTGTAACGCGGCGATGAGGTACGGCGCCGACGCCGAAACGGTGCGCGCGCTGCTCACCACGGGTGCGCCCGTCTCGACCGAGAGGACCACTTTTAGCGAGGAACCGCTTGAAGCGGCGCTGTTCGCCGAAAACGCCGAGTTGGCGCGCGTGCTCTTGTCCGCCAATGTTCGGTGGACGCCAGATCAGCTGTCGCAAGCGTTGGTGCTCGCTGCCGGTCTTGGCGATGTGCCGCTCGTTGATGTGTTGGTGAAACGCGGCGCGCAGGTCGATTGGCGCCGCGGAGGTAAGACGGCGTTGATGACGGCGGCCGAAGTCGGTGCGGCGCGCGTCGTCGAACACTTGCTGCGCTCGGGCGCGAGCACTGCGCCCGTCGATTCGGATGGACGGACGGCCCTGCATCTGGCCGTGGCCGGGCGTATACCCGATCGCTCTGTCGGTCCGGATGGACGCGCGACGGAGAGCTGGGACGGCAAATCCAAATTGCGCATTCCTGCCGGCGAAGACGTGCGGCGCGTCGTCGAACTTCTGTTGGATGCGAAAGCGGACCTCAACGCGCGCGACAAGAATGGCGCGACGCCGTTGTTCGGTGCGTGGACATACGGCGAGGATGTTGCGCCGGCGTTGATCGCACGCGGGGCCGACGTCAACGCTCGGAACGGTCGGCAAGAAACGCCGTTGATGCTCTGCCGCAGTCCCAAGGTGACGCTGACGCTGCTCGAAGCAGGCGCCGATCCTTATGCGAGGGATCGCGAGCAGAAGACCGCGCTCGACCATGCGCGGTCGCGCGACGGCGGCGCGGACGTCGCCGCCGTATTGGAAAGATGGATGGCCCGGCACCCAGCGCGGCGAAGATAGCCTCGCGTCGCCATGACACGAGAGATCGCTAAGCAGTTTATCTCGCGACGGAAGAGCGTCGACCATAATGAGAAAGATGATGTTCAGCATTTCACGCGCGACTGGGGTCGCTATGGTGGTGTTTGTTTCGATTGTCATCGGCGCCGCAGCGCCGACGCCCACGCGCGCCTGGGATTGCTGGTTCTCGGCGGATGGGACCAAGCGGGATGTGACGGTGATCCGGCTGATCCAGGAAGGCCGCGTCTTGATGATCCGCGGCGCGGAGTTCATCGAGTATACGATCATGGAAGACAATGACGTCGGACTTGTTGCGGTCATCAGCTATGCGGAAGGCAAGCACTTGGGTGCGGACGTGATGGTGATCGACAAGGCGACCTTGGAGTTTCGCAAAACCAACGTGTTCACGGACGCCCTGGGCGCGGACAACAATCCGAAACGCGGGAAGTGTGTTCAGAAGAAAGCTTAGGTCGGCGTCCAGCAAGCGTGCGTCCGGCCCCGACTAACGACCGGCGAAGTAGACGACGTTCGGGGCTTCCGATCGTGCCGCCGCGATGTCGGGAAGGCCGTCGTTGTCGAGGTCGGCGATGGCGAACCCGTAGACCGTGCCTTTTGAGTCGCCGAACGGATGCTGCATGTAGCGGCGGCCTGTGTTGTCGTTGACGTAGATTGTCGACGGGGCTTCGACGTGGCCGACGATGATGTCGGTCGCTCGGTCGGCGTTGAGGTCGGCGAGCGCTAATGCGTACGGCGCTGGTATCGCACCGGCGATTTGGACGGCGGGCGAGAACGCGCCACCCGCTTGACCGAAGTAGGCGGCGACGCCCGTCCTTTCGTCGATGGCGACGATGTCGCTGCGGCCGTCTTTGTCGAGGTCGGCGATAGAGCACATGCGGATGTGCGCGTCGGGTGGACCGAAGGGGATGCGCAATGCGGGTGAGAACGTTGCGCTGCCTTGGTTGAGATAGACGTGGCTCTGTCCGCCGTCGCGATGCGGCACGGCGAGATCGACGAGACCGTCGCCGTTCATGTCGGCGGGCGTTATGCGCGTCGCCGGCTCGGACGCAACGGCAATGCAATCGGCGGTGAAGCGGCCCTTGCCTTCGTTGAGGCACAGCCGGTTGGCGGTGGGGCCTCGGTTGGCGACGAGGATGTCCGGGCGGCCGTCGCCGTTGATGTCGGCGACGGTCGTGTTTCGCGTCGGCCATTCGGGGCGGCCGAATTCGCGCATGTCGAAGCGGCCCTTGCCGTCGTTCAGATAGATGCGCTTTGGGTCGGGGGCGTCGTTGCCGACGACGATGTCGAGGTCGCCGTCCGCGTCGAGATCGACGACGTTTGCGGAGTATGAGCGGTCGGGCGTGGGGCCGAGATCATATGACTTGTCGAAACGTCCCTTTCCGTCGCCGAGCAAAATTCGATCGGCCAGCGGCCAGTGGCGGCCCTTGGCGAGGACGAGGTCGAGATTGCCGTCGCCGTCGAAATCACCAACGCCGACGTTGGCGGAGGTCTCGGCGGTTTGCTCCAGCAGTAGGACGCGATCATACCGCGGTAGCGGTGGCTTGCTTTGCCCGGTGTCGGGCACTTTCGGGAATGCGCGTGGTAGGTATTTGACGAGAAGAAACGCCCAGGCGTCCGGGTCGTGACCGGCGTAGAGATATTCCTCGAGGACGTTGAACGCTCTGTCGCGCAGGGCGCGCGCGGCCGATTGGGTGCCGACGAAGAAGCCACCTTCGTAGAGGCCGGCGCCGAAGATGAAGCGGGCACGCTGCGCGTCCGGTAAACCGAAGTGTTCGGACAATTTCCAACCGCCCGAGAATGCCAGCGCGGTTGAGAACAGGTCGCCGTGGCGAAGGGCCGCTTCGCGCGCGAAGACGGCGCTGTTCGATTGGCCCTGCAAAGTGCGCTTCGAACGGTCGCGGGCGAGCGCGAATTCCTTTTCGGCGTAGGGCACGAGCTCTTGGGCGAAGAAGCGCATGTGGCGGTCGAAGCGGTCCCCCGCGTTCTTGAAGCCAGGCAGATAGTCGGCGGCGCGCAACTCTACGCCCAGCGCCGAACGGTCCTCGACGATGCCGGCTTGGCCGGATCGCGCGCCGACGATGACGATCGCCGGGATCGCACCGCTGTCGATCATCGGCTCGATGTAGCGGGCCCAGCCTTCAAGGAACTCACCATCGCCCATGTAGAGTGCGGGATGGACGCCGCCGGCTGTAGGACGGCGGCAGGTAGATGTCGATCTTGCGGGTTTCCTGCAGCGCCTCGCTCCATAGCGTGCGCTTGACCATCGTGCCTTTGAGGTCGCGTTTGAGCGCGGGCTGTTCGGGCGCCTTCGGTCCGCGCCAGTTGATCGCCTTGGATCCGGCCAATTGCTTCCCGTCGGCGAAGGGCAAAAACTTCAGCATCGCGTAGTCGATGAATTGGAAACGGAAGCGCGCGGCCCAGAGGTCGGTCTTCGCGATACGCTCCATCGGCGCAGTGAGCGTACCGGTCATCTTGACTTCGGATGCGGATGCGCGGGCCAGAAATACCACATTGTCGCCGCGAACATCGAGTGCGGCCGGACTGGCACCTAAGATGCGCGTGGCCTCGGCTGCGTCGATCACGGAGTCGAGGCGGCACGCCAGAAGGGCTGCGGCAAGACGCTCGCGCGCGCGCTCCTCCGTTTCTGCGCGCTTCTCAAGGTCCGCGCAACGGTCGCTGTTGTTCGCCATGGGTAGAGGCGCTTCGCGGGGCGTCGCGCACGCCGCCGCCAAAGTCGCGAGCAACAGCGCCAGAACACGGCGTGACATGCGGATGCGTTCCCCTTCGTGCCCGATGATCTTGGCCCTGAAGCACAGTCGCTCTCAACCGCTCACCGTACGTTTCAAATCATTGCAACTCTTCTTCCCCAAATGCCGCAGAAACGTGCGGGTTTGCGGGGTTGACGGCGGGGGTTTGTGGCGGGCATGGTCCGCCCGCTTTTCCGGCCTGAAGCGCTTCAAGGTCATGGCACTCGCCCGCTCCCCGGGCGGGCGTGCCTTGCGGCTTTGGCCACAGAGACACGGATACATGGCGAGCGCCCACACCTCTTCCATTCCCCATCGCGACATGGCCAACGCCATTCGCGCGCTCTCGATCGATGCGGTCGAAGCAGCGAAGTCCGGCCATCCCGGCATGCCGATGGGCATGGCGGATGTCGCCACCGTCTTGTTCACGAAGTTCCTGAAGTTCGATCCGCGCAATCCGCGGTGGCCCGATCGCGACCGCTTTGTGCTGTCGGCGGGGCATGGGTCGATGCTGCTTTATTCGCTGCTGCATCTGACCGGGTACAAGGACATCACGCTGGACGACATCAAGCGGTTCCGGCAGCTGGGTTCGCCTTGTGCGGGGCATCCGGAGTTTGGGCACGGCGCCGGCGTCGAGACGACCACCGGGCCGCTGGGCCAAGGTATTGCTACGGCGGTCGGCATGGCGCTGGCCGAACGGATCGTCGAGGCGCGCTTCGGCAGCGATCTGGTCGATCACCGTACGTATGTCATCGCCTCGGACGGCGATCTGATGGAAGGCGTGAGCCACGAGGCGATTTCGCTGGCGGGGCATTTGAAGTTGTCGAAGCTGATCGTGCTGTTCGACGACAACGGGATTTCGATCGACGGGCCGTTGGCGTTGTCGGAGTCGGGCGATCAAGTCGCGCGGTTCGAGGCGGCGGGTTGGTCGGCGACGCGCGTCGACGGGCACGATCCGGTGGCGGTTGCCGCGGCGTTGGAAGCGGCGCAGGCATCCGATCGTCCGTCGATGATCGCTTGCCGCACCATCATCGGGTATGGCGCGCCGAAGAAGCAGGGCACGTCGGGTGCGCATGGTTCGCCGCTGGGGCCGGACGAAGCGGCGGCGGCGAAAGTGGCGCTGGGGTGGAAGCACGGATTGTTTGAGGTGCCGGCGGATATTCGCGGGGCTTGGCTTGCGGCGGGCGAGCGTTCGCACAGCGAGTATGAGTCTTGGTTCAAACGCTTCACGGGTGCGGACGCCGACGTGAAGGGTTCGTTCGAGAAGGCGCAGGAAGGCGCGATCAATGCGTCGCTGTGGACGGCGTTGACCGCTTATCGCAAGGCGTTGACCGAGAAGCCCGTCACCGTCGCGACGCGCAAGGCGTCGGAGATGGCGCTTGAGGTGATCAACGCACATGTGCCGGAAGCGATCGGCGGGTCGGCCGATCTCACCGGATCGAACAACACGCGCACGAAGGGGATGGAGGCGATCGAAGCGGGCGATTTCCGCGGGCGCTTTATTCACTACGGCATTCGCGAGCACGGGATGGCTGCGGCGATGAACGGGATGGCGCTGCATGGCGGCGTTCTTCCGTACTCCGGCACGTTCTTGGTGTTTGCGGATTATTGCCGGCCTTCGATCCGTTTGGCCGCGTTGATGCATCAGCGCGTCATTCATGTGATGACGCATGATTCCATCGGGCTTGGCGAAGACGGGCCGACGCATCAGCCGGTGGAGCATCTGGCGTCGTTGCGCGCGATCCCGAACCTGTTCGTGTTCCGGCCGGCCGACGCAGTCGAGACGGCGGAGTGTTGGGAAGTCGCGCTACGCATGACGCAATCGCCCAGCATTATCGCGTTGTCGCGGCAGAATTTGCCTCAGGTGCGGCTGAAGCACTCGGAGGAGAACAAATCGGCGAAGGGCGCCTATATCCTGTCCCCGTCGCCGACGGCGAAGCAGCATGTGACGCTGATCGCGACGGGATCCGAGGTTTCGATCGCGATGGAAGCGCAGAAGAAGCTGGAGACGCAGGGGATAGGTGCGGCGGTCGTTTCGATGCCGTGCATGGATCTCTTCGCGCAGGAAAGCGTTGCCGTGCAGGACCGCATCATCGACCCGAAGACGGTTCGTATCGCCATCGAGGCCGGTTCCTCGATGGGGTGGTCGCGGTGGATCGGGCGCGACGGCGCGTTTGTCGGCATGAACAGCTTTGGCGCGAGCGGGCCATACGAGTCGCTCTATAAGCATTTCAACATCACGGCGGACCATGTCGTCCGCGCGGCGCGCGAGCGCCTCTAGGACGGGGACGGAACACATGACTATCAAAGTTGCCATCAACGGGTTCGGGCGCATCGGGCGTCTGGTGTTGCGCGCGATCGTGGAGTCGGGGCGCAAGGATATCGACATCGTCGCGGTCAACGATCTGGGACCGATCGAGACGAACGCACATTTGCTGCGCTACGACTCGGTGCATGGGCGGTTTCCGGTTGAGGTGAAGGTCGACGGCGATCGCATGATCATCGGGTCGCACAAGATCAAGGTGACCGCCGTCAAAGATCCGGCGCAGTTGCCGCACAAGGAATTGGGCGTCGATATCGCGATGGAATGCACCGGCATCTTCACATCGAAGGAGAAGGCGTCGGCGCATCTGACGGCGGGGGCGAAGCGCGTGTTGGTTTCGGCGCCTGCGGACGGGGCGGACATCACGGTCGTTTACGGGGTGAACCACGCGAAGCTGACAAAGGATCACATCGTCGTTTCGAACGCGTCGTGCACGACGAACTGTCTGGTGCCGGTCGCCAAGGTGCTGAACGAGACGGTCGGCATCGAGAAGGGATTTATGACGACCATCCATTCGTACACCAACGATCAGCCGTCTCTGGATCAGATGCATAAGGATCTCTATCGCGCGCGTGCCGCGGCGGTGTCGATGATCCCGACCTCGACGGGCGCGGCGAAGGCCGTGGGTCTGGTCCTGCCGGAGTTGAAGGGCAAGCTCGACGGCGTTTCGATGCGCGTGCCGACGCCGAACGTTTCGGTGATCGACTTCAAGGTCGTCACCAAGCGGGCGACGTCGGTGGATGAGATCAACACGGCGATGAAGCGGGCAGCGGGTCAGGAGCTTAAGGGCATCCTCGACATCGTCGATGCGCCGCTGGTGTCGGTCGATTTCAACCACAATCCGGCGTCGGCGAGCTTTGCGCTCGATCAGACCAAGGTCATGGACGGCAATCTCGCGCGGGTCATGGCTTGGTACGACAACGAGTGGGGCTTTGCGAACCGCATGAGCGACACGGCGGTTGCGATGGGTAAGCTGATCTGATGCCCGCGTTCCGCACCATCGATGCGCTTGAGGCGAAGGGTAAGCGCGTTCTGGTGCGCGCGGATTTGAACGTGCCGATGAAGGATGGCGCCGTGAGCGATACGGCGCGCATCGATCAGGCGGCGGTGACGATCCGTGACCTTTCCGCCCGCGGCGCGAAGGTGGTCGTGCTGTCGCATTTCGGGCGGCCGGATGGGAAGCGCGTCGACGCGATGTCGCTGCGCGCGGTGTTGCCCGCGCTCTCCGCGGCGGTGGGCAAGCCTGTGGCGTTTGCGGATGATTGCATCGGTGCGCCGGCCGAGGCGGCTGTTGGCGCGTTGAAGGACGGCGATGTTCTGCTGCTTGAGAATACGCGCTTTCACGCTGAGGAAGAGAAGAACGAGGCGCGGTTTGTGGCGGCGCTGGCGAAGCTCGGCGACGCTTATGTGAATGACGCGTTCTCTGCGGCGCATCGCGCGCATGCGACGACCGAAGGTTTGGCGCATCGGCTGCCTGCTTATGCGGGGCGTGGGATGCAGGCGGAGTTGGAGGCACTGACGCGTGTTCTGGAGAAACCGCAGCATCCGGTGGTGGCCATTGTCGGCGGGGCGAAGGTTTCGTCGAAGCTCGCGGTGCTTGAGCATTTGATCGCCAAGGTCGACGCGCTCGTTATCGGCGGCGGTATGGCGAATACGTTTTTGAAGGCGCAGGGCTTTCCGATCGGGAAGTCGCTGCATGAGCCGGCGCTGCTCGACAAGGCGCGCGAGATCATGGCCGCTGCGAAGGCACGCGATTGCGCGATCGTGCTGCCGACCGACGGCGTCGTTGCGAAAGAATTCAAGGCGATGGCGGCTTCCAAGACGCTGCCGGTTTCGCAGACGCCGGATGACGGGATGATTTTGGACGTCGGCTCCGACACGATCGCTTTGATCGCCTCGCGGTTGGAGACGGCGAAGACGGTGGTTTGGAACGGGCCGCTGGGTGCATTCGAGACGCCGCCGTTCGACAACGGGACTAACGCGATTGCGCGGCATGTGGCGATGCTGACCAAGGTGGGGCAATTGGTCTCGGTTGCCGGTGGCGGCGATACGTTGGCAGCGCTGGCGCAGGCCGGTGCCGAGGACGGGTTCACGTATTGCTCGACGGCGGGCGGTGCGTTTTTGGAATGGCTTGAGGGAAAAGATCTGCCGGGCGTGAAAGCTCTGGCGCAAGTCTAGGGAGAGAAATATGTCGATCGCGGAATTGGAAAAGGTCGCGCGCAAGATGGTGGCGCCGGGCAAGGGCATTCTTGCCGCCGACGAAAGTTCGGGCACGATCAAGAAACGCTTCGATGCGATCGGCGTCGAGTCGACGGAGGCGAACCGGCGCGATTATCGCGAGCTGATGTTCCGCACGCCGGCGATGAAGGAATTCATCTCGGGCGTCATTCTCTATGACGAGACGATTTGGCAGAACGCCGCCGACGGCACGCCGCTCGTGAAGGTTCTGGCCGACGCGGGCGCGGTGCCGGGGATCAAGGTCGATGAAGGCACGGAGCCGCTGCCCGGGTCGCCGAAGGATTTGATCACCAAGGGGCTCGACGGGTTGTCGGCGCGTTTGCCGAAATATTATGAGCGCGGCGCGCGGTTTGCGAAGTGGCGCGCGGTGATCGACATCGGGCCGGGCGTGCCCTCGCACAACGCCATTCACGCGAACGCGCATGCGTTGGCGCGCTATGCGGCTTTGTGCCAGCAGGCGAACATCGTGCCGATCGTCGAGCCGGAGGTTTTGATGGACGGCGACCACGACATCGACACGTGCTTCGAGGTGACGAAGTGGGTGCTGAAGGAGACGTTCCAGGAGCTCTACTACGCGAACGTGAAGCTGGAAGGCATCGTGTTGAAGCCGAACATGGCGATCGCGGGGAAGAAGTCGTCGAAGAAATCGCCGGTCGCGGAAGTCGCCGAGAAGACGGTGAAGCTGCTCAAGGATTGCGTGCCGCCGCTGGTGCCGGGGATCGCGTTCCTGTCGGGTGGGCAGTCGGATGAAGACGCGACGGCGCACCTCGACGCCATGAACAAGCTTGGGCCCCTGCCCTGGCACCTCACGTTCTCCTATGGCCGTGCTTTGCAAGCCGCGCCGCAGAAGGCTTGGGCTGGGAAGAAGGATCAGGTCGCCGCGGCGCAGCGGGCGTTTGCGCATCGCGCGCGAATGAACGGGCTGGCGGCGCTCGGCAAGTGGTCGTCTTCGCTTGAGAAGGAGGCGGCCTAATTCGCTGCCGCCTCTATCTGATTACGCCGCCGCGGATCGACGCGGCGTTTGGCGATGTGTTGAAGCGGGCTCTGGAGGGCGGCGACGTCGCTTCGCTTCAGCTGCGTCTCAAGGACGTTTCGGACGATGAGGTTTTGCGCGCGGGTTCGGCGCTGATGCCGATCGCGCAGAGGGCCGGTGTTGCGTTCATTGTGAACGATCGGCCGGACCTTGCGAAGAAGCTGGGCGCGGACGGCGTGCATGTCGGGCAAGAGGATGCGTCCTATGCCGAGGCGCGTGCGTTGCTGGGGCCTGACGCCATCGTCGGCGTGACGTGTCACGACTCGCGGCATTTGGCGATCGAGGCGGCTGAGGCGGGCGCGGATTACGTTGCGTTCGGGGCGTTCTTTCCAACGTCGACGAAAGAGGCGAAGACGCGGGCTGAACCTGAGTTGCTCACTTGGTGGCAGGAGATGATGCAGTCGCCTTGCGTCGCCATCGGCGGCATCACGGTTGAGAACGGCGGGCCGCTGGTGCAGGCGGGGGCGGACTTTCTTGCCGTCGCGAGCGGGGTTTGGGATCACCCTGAGGGGGCGCAAGCGGCGGTGCGGCGCTTTAACGATCTCTTTGATTCCCTGGCGAAATAGCGGCCCGCCCGCATTGAAGCGTGGTCATGGGCCTGTTACGTTCCGCGCCATTCGAGGGCGGGCAACCGCCCTTTCTGTTTTCGGAAGATCATATGAAAATTTCGGGCAACGAAATCTCGCCGGGCGCGGTCATCGAGCATGACGGGACGCTGTGGGTCGCGGTGAAAACGCAGGCCGTGAAGCCGGGTAAGGGCGGCGCGTACAATCAGGTTGAGCTCAAGAATTTGTTCGACGGGCGCAAGCTGAACGAACGGTTCCGGTCGGCGGAAGCGGTTGAGTCCATCGAACTCGACTTCAAGCCGTACACGTTCCTGTTCGAGGCGGGCGAGATGCTGACCTTTATGGATCAGGAATCGTTCGAACAGATCGAGATCCCGAAGGACTTCGTCGGCGAGCGCGCCGCGTTCCTGCAAGACGGCATGGAAGTGAAGGTCGAGTCCTATGAAGGCAAGCCGATCAGTGTGAAGCTGCCGACGAACGTGGTCGTCACGATCGTCGAGGCCGATCCGGTCGTGAAGGGCCAGACGGCTGCGTCGTCGTACAAGCCCGCGAAGCTTGAGAACGGGTTGCGCGTGATGGTGCCGCCGTTCATCGAGACGGGCACGAAGATCGTCGTGTCGACGGACGATTCCTCTTACCTGCGCCGCGCCGAGTAGTTATGGCCCTTACCTCTCCGCTGATGAACGTGATGGTCGCCGCCGCGCGCAAGGCGGGGAAGGCGATCGTGCGCGACTTCGGCGAGGTCGAGAATTTGCAGATCTCGCGCAAAGGTCCGGCCGACTTCGTCACCAAGGTCGACCTGAAGGCCGAGCGCGTCATCCGCGACGAGCTGCTGCGCACGCGGCCGCATTACAGCTTTGTGATGGAAGAGACGGGCGCCATCGAAGGGCTCGACAAAACGCATTGCTGGTACATCGACCCGCTGGACGGGACGACGAATTTTCTGCACGGCGTGCCGCATTTCGCCGTGTCGATCGGGCTGGAGCGCGAGGGGCAGTTGGTCGCCGGGCTCATCTTCAACCCGATCACCGACGAGATGTTCACGGCCGAGAAAGGCCGCGGGGCTTGGCTCAACGACCGGCGGCTGCGCGTGTCGGCGCGGCGCGACCTGAACGTCGCCCTGGTGGGCACCGGCATCCCGCATATCGGACGGCCGGGGCATGAGAAGTTTTCGGCCGAACTCAACGCCGTCATGGCCGAGGTTGCGGGCGTGCGGCGGTTCGGGGCGGCGGCCTTGGACCTGGCCTGGGTTGCGGCGGGGCGGATGGACGCGTTCTGGGAGCGGTCGCTCTCGGCCTGGGACGTGGCGGCCGGGATCGTCATCCTGCGCGAGGCTGGCGGTATCGTCAGCGACCTTTCGGACGGGCAGGACATGCTGACCAACGGCACGATCCTGGCCACCAACGGCGGTCCGTTACACGGACGTATGCTTAAGGTGCTTCGAGCGGCGTGAAGTTCCGCCGCTGATCTTGTATCGTCGCGAACATGCGAGTCAGTTCGGTCTTAGCGTTCGTTGCCGCTGCGTGTTGCGCCGCGCCCGTGTGGGCCGCGGACCCAGCGCCTGCGGGCTCGAACGTGACCGTCGATTTCAACGCCCTGCCCGTTCCCATGCCGCGGTTCAAACCGACGCCGGAAGAAATGCGACCGCTCGCGCAGGCGCGTCCGCGGCCAAAGCCCGGCGTGATGGAGCCGATCACGGATGCGACGCCCGCCGACGCCGCGTTGACGGCGGCCTCGGGCGTTGCGTTGCCGCGGCCGAAGCCCGGATCGGAGCTTGCCGTCGCTGCGCCGCCAGCCGTGGCGCCGGTTGAAACGCCGCCGACGCAAGCGGTGCAGACCGCCGCGCAGCCGGCGCGAGCGCCTGCGGCGCCGGTCACGATCGTCGGCACGCCGGTCACCGACGAAACGTTTCCGGTCGAGATCACCGGCGTCGCCGTCGATCCGAACGCGTCGCGCAAGGTCGTCGATCCGACAGCGGGGTTTTCCATTTTGAGCCGCGTGCGGTTCTCGAAAGAGGGCAGTTCGCTATCGCCGCAGGCGCATAACGCGCTCGATGCGCTGGCCGCACGGCTGTTGTCGTCGCAAGAGCGGGTGAAGCTCGCGGCGTTCAGCGGCAAGATCGGCGGCGACTCCAGCCAGGCGCGGCGTCTGTCGCTGACGCGGGCGCTCGCGATCCGGACATATCTGGTGTCGAAGGGCGTGCCGGTCGAGCGCGTGGACGTGCTGGCGTTCGGCGGCCCGGCACAGGGCGTGACGGATCGCGTCGACGTGTTGGTGCGAGGGATCTAACCCGTAAGCACTGCATCCCAAAGTCGTCATGGCCGGGCTTGACGGACAATGAGTGTGTGGCGAACAACCGAACAACCCGAAGACGAACTTTAGTTCAGCGTGCAGTTCAGGAATTTTGGGTCGAAGACGGGGCCTATTACGAGGCGACCTTTGTTTGCGATGGCGACGGAGGAGCCGGAGAGTTGTTCGCCCATGTTGACGTAGATGGTTTCGAATTTTGTGTCGTCGCCGGCTGGGGTCACTTTTAGGACGGCGGAGGGGGAGTGTTTGGATTCGTCGCCGGCGTGGGCCAGGAAATCCAGGAGGCGGGGGTGGGCGCCGATCCAGATGGCACCGTCGCTGTCGACGTCGAGGTTGTCGGGGCCGACGCCTAAGAAGAGCGAGTGGATGTGGGCGAGCATGCCGGTGTCGGCATCGCGGCGGAAGGTTTGCAGGGAGCGGCCGGTGGCTTCGGCGACGTAGATTTCCGAGGCGTCGGCGTTGCGGTTGATGCCGTTGGCGTAGTTGAAGCCGGTTGCCGCTGTCTTCGCGGCGGTGCCGTCGTAGTAGACGACGTTCGCGCGCGGGAGGAGCAGCCAGGTTTCGAGTTGTTCGCCGAGTTCGGTTTCCGAGCCGTGGTCGTTGGTCGCGTAGAACGCCTCGTGGCTGATCAGCGTGACGTCGTTCAGCGAATGCATCAGCGGGTCTTTGACCGTGCGGCGGAGCGAGAGTTCGACCGTCGTCGAACCGTCGGCGCCTTTGTCTTCGGTGACGTCGAACAGCATGATCTCACTGCTCTTCAGCGTCGGGTGGTTCACGACGGCGAGCGTTTTGCGGCCCATCGCGTCGGCGTGAAGGCTGATGCCGTGCGGATGGAACGGCGGCACGTTTGCCGTGAGGAGACGCGGCGCGATCGACGGATCGTCGAACTTCGCCAGGAAGATGCCGCCCGGCTTCATCGTTTCGTCGGTTTGCGGATAGGGGCGGCGGTCTTGTGACGAGATGAAGAGATTGCCGGTCGCGCGGTCGAGGTCCATGTCTTCGCCGCCGATGACGCCCTTTACGGTTTGGCATTTGCCGGCGAAGTGCGGCGTGACCTCGTTGAAATTTCCGGCAGCGTTGAGGATGCGATAGACGAGTACGCCGCCGATCAGCAGCGCGAGCACGACTAGAACGCCAAGAATCCGAAACATGTCCCCTGCCCCCGCCTGGTTCGATCGGCATTCGTTCGCCGATGTTTGTCAGCCCGTGTAGCCGCCTAAGACGACACTATTCAACTGCGGCGATGGCCGGCGGGCGGTTAACCGAGCAGGGTTCCCGTTACTCGGCGGCGAGACCGGCGAATTGCAGGCGCGCGAGGCGGGCGTAGAGGCCGCCGCCGGCGACGAGGTCCTTGTGCGTGCCTTCGGCGACGATGCGGCCGTCCTCGAGCACGATGATGCGGTCGGCGCGTTGAATCGTGGCCAGGCGGTGGGCGATGACGATGGTCGTCTTCTTCTGCATCAGGTTTTCGAGCGCGATCTGCACCAGGCGTTCGCTTTCGGCGTCGAGGGCGCTGGTTGCTTCGTCGAGGAGCAGGATCGGCGCGTCGCGCAGGATCGCGCGCGCGATCGCGACGCGTTGGCGCTGGCCGCCCGAGAGCGTGACGCCGCGCTCGCCGAGGAAGGTGTGGTAGCCCTTCGGGAGCTTGTCGATGAATTCGGAGGCTTGCGCGGCGGCGGTCGCGGCTTTGATTTCCGCCTCCGTCGCGTCGGGACGGCCGTAGCGGATGTTCTCGAAGGCGCTGTCGCCGAAGATCACCGTCTCTTGCGGCACGAGCGCCAGGCGCGCGCGTACGTCCGTCGGGTCGGCGGACTTGATGTCGACGCCGTCGATCAAGATGCGGCCGGATTGCGGATCGAAGAAGCGCTGTAGCAGTTGGAAGACCGTCGTCTTGCCGGCGCCTGAAGGACCGACGAGTGCGACGGTTTCGCCGGGTTTGATGTCGAGCGTGAAATCCTTGAGCGCCGAGATGCCCGGACGCATCGGGTATTCGAACGTCACGTGTTCGAACCGGACGGTGCCTTTTGCGGTCTTCGGCAGCGCCACCGGGTTTGCCGGTGGTTCGATTTGGGCTTTGGTCGCGAGCAGTTCCATCAGCCGTTCCGCGGCGCCTGCAGCCTGCAGGACTTCGCCCCACACTTCGGAGAGCGCGCCGAGCCCTGAGGCCAACATCACGGCGTAGAGGATGAACTGCACGAGGTCGCCGGCCGACATCGATCCGGCAAAGACGGCCTGTGCGCCCATCCACAGAACGGCGACGATGGATGAGAACACCATCACGATCACCAGCGCGGTCATGGCGGCGCGGGCGCGCACGCGGCGGATCGCGGTCGCAAACGAGCTTTCGACCGTCGCGGCGAAACGGCTGCGGTCGATCGTTTCGTGGGTGAAGGCCTGCACGGTTTGAACGGCGTTGATCGTCTCAGCCGCATAGGCGGACGTGTCGGCGACGCGGTCTTGGGCGGCGCGCGACAGGTTGCGCACGGAGCGGCCCATGAGAATGAGCGGCACGACGATCACCGGGACGGCGACGAGAACGAGCGCGGTCAGCTTCGCACTGGTCACGAACAACATCGTCAGCGCGCCGATCATGACGAGGATGTTGCGCAGCGCGATCGAAACGCTGGAGCCGACCGCCGTTTGGATCAACGTCGTGTCGGTCGTGAGGCGCGAAAGAACCTCACCCGTGCGCGTAATCTCGAAGAACGCGGGGCTGAGACCCAGGATGTGGCTGTAGAGCGCCTTGCGGATGTCGGCGACGACGCGTTCGCCGATCCAGGTCACGAAGTAGAAGCGGATGGCGGTCGCCGCGGCCAGCACAACGGCGACGACAAAGACGAAGAAGAAGTACTGGTCGATGAGGTCGGCGTTTTCTTTCGAGAAGCCGTGGTCGATCATCTGCTGGACGGCCCGGGGGATGACCAAGGTCGCGCCTGTCGACAGCAGCAGGAACAGGGCCGCGAAGGCTATGTAGACCTTGTAGGGGGCCATGAACGGCAGCAGGCGGCGCAGGACGCGGACATCGCGGCCGCGGGTGCGGCCTTGTGCCTCGCGGGCCAGGCTGGCGGCGTGTTCGGCGCCCGGATTCTCGCTCAAAGGTTCAGCCTGGTTCGCGGTTGCCCGGCGTATATGGCACCGCCGTTCCGGCCTTACGAGGGGGCAAATATCCGCAGGGTTGCGCGGGGGCAGGGTTTTGGCTATATCCGCGCGCTCTTTGAGACGCCTGCCCACAGAACTGCGAGATCAAGCCGATGAAGAAAGACGGTCACCCGAACTACCACTACATCACCGTTTTGCTGAACGACGGCTCGAAGTTTCTCTCGCGTTCGACGTGGGGCGCGGCGGGCGACGTGATGACGCTGGACATCGACCCGACGACGCACCCGGCCTGGACCGGCGGCGGGCAGCAGCTCCTCGACCGCGCGGGCCGCGTGTCGAAGTTCACGAAGAAATTCGAAGGCATCGGCGCCGCGACGAAGAAGTAGTCTCGCGTTTGCTTTCAACGGCGGCTCGCTGACGCGGCCGCTTCACCACAAAGCCGCGAAGTACTCGAAGGTACACGAAGTGTGCCTCTCGATGAGGTGGTGTGTGTATTTGCGGTTTTTGGGCGCGAAGCGCCCGTTCTTACTTCTTCGTGAAACTTGGAGTGCTTCGTGGCTTCGTGGTGAAGCTGACTCGACACCGCGCTTTGCGCGCAAAATTATAGGGCGGCCCCGTCGGACCGCCCTTGTGTCTTAAGACACCCCAAAACTGGTTGTTATTCGGCGGCGTTGCCGAAGGCGGCGTGGAGGCGGTTCAGTTGGGCGTTGAGGCCCACTGGCGCCGCTTGTTCTTTGCCGTAGAGGAGTTGGTCCAAGCGCTCAACGCGCTCGTAGAGCTGCATGCTGCGCTCCAGGAGGTCGAGGAGCTTGGGCGGCAGGAGATCCGCGTTTTCCGTGCGGCGGCCGCGGCAGATTTCACGCGCGCCGAGGCGGTATTTTTCTTTTCCCGCTTCGTCGATGGTCATTTCGCCTTCTGCGACCGCACGTTGCACGAGCAGCCAGGATGCGACCTGCATGAGACGCGTCGTCAGGCGCATGCTTTCGCCGGCGTAGGCGAGTGCGGCCTTGGACGGCAGCAATTTGGATTCGGCGCGGCCCTTGCCGTCGAGGTAGGTCGCGGTCTCTTCGACCATCGCCATGCCTTCCTCGAACGTGCGCTTGAACAGCTCAGAGCCCGAGAACGTCATCGCGTTCTGCGCGTGCTCGGCGCCGTTGGGCTTGTTGTACCCCATGAATTCCCCTTTGATCCAACTCTTCATGCGATCCCAAGGCTCCCAGATTTTCAGCGGCTGACGGATTAACTTAGGCTCTCAGCTCGACTGCCCGATCGCATGTTCCCCAGAGACGCGAATCGAACGACACCGACCGGCACAGTTCAAGCTTAAGTTTTGAGGGCTTGCATTCTTCGAGCCAAACCTGACACGAAAAGCACAATGCGTCACGCGAAAGAGAGTTAACACGCGCATGCCTCAACGCATGCAACGCGTCGCGGGTATCGATGGTTGTCGCAGTGGTTGGTTAGTCGTCGAAGCCCACACCGATTTAAGCAAGGCGGAACTTAAGTTTGCGCCGAATTGGCACGACGTGAATTCAACTGCGCGCGTCATCGCCGTCGACATGCCGATCGGACTTTCGAGAGACGGCGTGCGGCAATGTGAAGTTGAGGCGCGACGGCTGCTTTCACCCTGTGCGTCGCGCGTTTTCAAAACAATCGCACGCGGGGCGCTGCGATTCGCACAATCGGACTGGAATGTGGCGAATCAGTGGTCCAAGGAGCAGGGCTTCGGCGGGATATCGAAGCAGATCTGGAACATACGGCCCAAGATCAAGGAGATAGACCGCGCGATTGCGCCGTCGGATCAGGCGCGCGTCGTCGAAGCGCATCCGGAGTTGGCGTTTGCGCGACTGAACGGCGGACGCCCGCTTGATTCGAAGCACACGCGCGGTGGTCTTCGGGCGCGCCAAGAGATTTTGGTGCGCGCAGGCTTCACGAATTTAGACGGTTGGTTACAGCAGTTGCGCGGGCGCGGTGCGAAAGCGGACGACTTGTTTGATGCGTGCGTGCTGGTGCTGACGGCGCGAAATATCTTGCGCGGCGATGGGCGCGAGGTTCCGGCAGTGGAACAACGTGATTCGCGCGGGCTGAAGATGGCGATCGCGTATTAGGGTTTTCTCGGGAAAAAGTACGGCGCCCAGAGTGCGAAGAGAGCGATCATCCCGACCGGCCAAACGACGACTACGACCCCCAACCACGTTCGGTGCGCCAGATATTCTTGTTCGGTCGAGGGCGTTCCCCACTTTCCGCAGTAGCCGGTTGCACATCGCTCGATCGGGCTATTGGGAAAGCGCATGACACCGTAGAGAAGTAGCCCTGCCATCGCCAAAGCGATACTGAAGGCGGCGATGTTGCGGACCCATTCCATCGGATTGGTCCTCACCTAGCTCTTCTTGAACAGCGCATCGGCTGAGGAGCGTTGGGCTTCTTTGGCTTTGATGGTTTGGCGCATGCGGGCGATTTCGGTTTCGAATTCTTCGATGCGCAGGTTCAGGTCTTCGATCGACATCAGGGTCAGGTCGACGGGTGGGGGTTTCTTCGGTTTGGGGTCGAGGTCGTCCCAGGCCATGGCGGGGTCCCTTGTGCTTGCGCTAAGACATTTGAACCGCCGTTGGGCGGCACCCGCAAGAGGCCTCCGCACATGACCACCCTGCCCTCCTCTATGAAAGCCGTTCTCGCCGGGAAGGTGGATGGGCAGGCTGCGCCTGTCATCGAAGAGATCGCGGTGCCGCATCCGCAGGCGCATGAGATTTTGATCAAGGTGGCGGCGACGGGGATCAATCGCGGAGACCTGGTGCAGGTGATGGGGATGTATCCTCCGCCGCCCGGGGCGCCCGCGACGTTGGGGCTTGAGGCTTCGGGCACTGTCGTTGCTGTTGGTCCGGGTGTCACGCGCTGGAAGGTCGGCGATGAGGTTTGTTCGCTGGTCGCTGGCGGTGGTTATGCCGAGTACTGCATCGCGCATCAGGGATCGACCTTGCCGGTGCCGCGTGGGGTTTCGCTGATCGATGCGGCGGCGTTGCCGGAGGTGCATCTCACGGTTTGGACGAATGTCGTCGATCGGGCGCGGTTGAAGGCGGGCGAGACGTTGTTGGTGCATGGCGGGTCGAGCGGGATTGGGACGGCGGCCATTCAGCTGTTCGCGGCGCGCGGGCATCGTGTGTTCACGACGGCGGGGTCGAAGGACAAGTGCGATGCTTGCCTTGGGTTCGGCGCGGCGCGGGCGATCAATTATCGCGAGGAGGATTTCGTCGATGTCGTGCGCGCGGAGACGGGAAACGCGGGCGTCGATGTGATCCTGGATATGGTGGGCGGGGATTATATTGCGAAGAATATCGGGTTGCTGAAGATGGAGGGGCGGCTGGTCAACATCGCGTTCCAGCAGGGATCAACGGCGACGCTCAATCTCATCGTGCTGATGTTGAAGCGGTTGACCATCAGCGGGTCGACTCTTCGCGCGCGTTCGCATGCCGAGAAGGCGGAGATCACGCAGTCGGTGCTGCGCGAGGTTTGGCCGTTGATCGAAGCGAAGAAGGTAAAGCCCGTGGTCGACAGCGTCTTTCCACTGGCGAAGGTGCGTGAGGCGCACGCCAAGATGGCGGGGTCCAGCCATATCGGGAAAATCTTGCTGACGCCTTAGCTTTTCGGCGCAGGGCTCGGCTTGTTGCAGTACGCAACGAATTCCGGTTTGACGGCTGGGTTGGAGAGTTCTTCGGGCGTGCATTCGCACTTGCTCGCGCCGTAATTCCAGCGGCCGCCGTGATCGAGGCATCGATCGATCGGATCTCGCGAGGACATCGCGCTCGCGATGATGGCAACGCCGGTGCCGACGATCGGCAGACCCAAAACAACCGAAAGGAAGATGACGATGGCCTGTTTCATGTCGGACCCTCCAAGGCCGGGCTGCAAGCAAGGTTGGGTAAATCATACCCGGAAATCGAGCAGACGGCCGATTTTCGTAGCGGGATTCATCTTCCCTCCTCGCGTCCAAACGATTATATAGGCGGCTGAAACTCCCTTACATCGAGGTGATTTCGTGGCCTGGCGGTTACCCCGCTGGCGCCCTCAGGAGAGGTTTACCTATGTCGAAGCCATTGATGCCCAAGGCGACCGCCATGTGGCTGCTCAATTTTACGACGCTGACGTTCGACCAGATTGCTGAGTTCTGCGCGCTGCATCCGCTTGAGATCAAGGCGATGGCGGACGACATGCATCCGGAAAAGATCGTGCCGCTGGACCCCGTGATGATGGGCCAGCTGACGCGCGAAGAAATCGCCGCGGCCGAAGCGGATTCGCGCAAGCGCCTGGTCATGACGAAGCCGTCGGTCGAGGTCGCGCCCGCGAAGGCGAAGGGCCGCCCGCGCTATACGCCGGTGTCGCGCCGCCAGGACCGTCCGGACGCGATCGCGTGGCTGGTGCGCAATCATCCGGAACTCACGGATGTGGAGATCGGCAAGCTGGTCGGCACGACGAAGGCCACCATTCAGCAGATCCGCACGCGCTCGCATTGGAACATCGCCAACATCAAGCCGGTCGATCCGGTGACGTTGGGGCTGACCTCGCAGCTTGAGCTGGACCTTGCGGTCGAGAAGGCTTCGGGGCGCAAGTCGAAGGGCGCGCCGGCAGCGGACGCCAAAGGCGCAACGCTGCGTCCAGCGAGCGAGGCGGTGAAGCCCGATGTGCCCGACGAAGATGCGCCGCAGCTGAAATACGATCCGGCGTCGGTGTTCGCCTCGTTCCAGCGGGCGCGCGACAAGACCTAAGTCTGCTTAGCAGCGGCGCCGTCCGTCGAAAGATGGAGCGGCGCCGGTTGCTCCGGCACGGGTTCGAAGGGCTCGCGATCGCTTTGGGCGAGCGGGCCGCGGGCCACCATCCGATAGACGACGAAGATCACGAACGCGGCGTGGACGCTGGCGGTGTAGAAGAATATCGCGCTCATGCCGCCCAGCGCGATAACGCCCGCGGCGATCGCCGGGCCGATGGCGGCGAAGGTGCCGTAGACGAACAGGTTCGACGACGCGAACTCGGTCATCTCTTCCTGGCGCGCGTGGTCGTTCAGATGCGCGTTGGTGAGTGCG
>JAWXBY010000121.1:0-27225 GCA_034440355.1 Alphaproteobacteria bacterium | reverse complement strand
CTTCCAGCATTGGGTTCGCATGGCTCATCCAAATGTGGACCACGGGCTTTTGGTCGAGCGGCGTGTCTAGGGAGCCTATGCGTAGGATCACGTGATCCTGCGCGGGCCATTCGGCCATGAGGTGGGTGCCGCAGCGGGGGCAGAACCAGCGGTTCTTGCCTGGGGTGCTTTCGAAGGCTGTTACGAGATCGGCGCCCTTTGTCCATTTGAAGGTGGCGCGCGGGGTGCGCGCTGTTGGGGCGTAGGCGCTGGCGTGTGCTTTCTGGCATGTGCGGCAGTGGCAGAGGCCGATGGGGCTTGAGAGGGCGGCCGACTCGTAGGCGATCGCGCCGCATAGGCAGCTTCCTTGAAGCATGGGTGGGTCTCCTTGGATTGGTCGGCGATTGGTGGATGGCATGATCGGTGCGCGCGTGTCGATGGCGGGCGCGGGCTGCGCTGTTCGTTTGCGCGTGTGATGGTGGTCAGGACAAAAAAAGAGCGGGCGGGACGCCCGCGGTCCCAGGGCTAGTGCGCACCTTGTGCGGCTGAGATTTTCGATCAAAGGGCCGGCTGGCCGCCTTCGCTAAAGCTACGGCGCCCCGATTGCGGACTCCGCCCGCCGAAGCCTTGGCGTAGGCGGGAAGCCGGCGGTCCCTGGGATTTCCTTGTGTTTTTGGGCATATTGTTCTACCTTTGTTCTTTGTGTTTTTGCCTATCCGAGACGGTCGCGTTGTGATGGCAACGTGATGGATATGTGATGGCAGACATGGCTGAGAACTGCCGATGTGATGGCGTGATGGCAGGGATTGCATGTGTTTTTGATTGCGGTGTTTTTTACCAGGGGTGGAGCGAGGATGGGTGAGACGACTTCGAACACGGATGACGACGGCGGACGCGCTTCGCGTTGGCTGAACTACGTCTTCATCTTGTTCTTCGGGTTCACGTTGATCGTGCTCGCCACGGAGGGCATTCGCCGGGCGCAGTGGGAGGCGCCGGCGCGTGGCGTGCTGTTCGAAGCGGTGGGGACCGCCGAATGGTTCCGGGACAACGACAAAGGCGATGTCCGCATCAAGCTGCGCGAGCATCGGACGATCTTCATCTATCCGGCTTACGCGACGGGATGGGGGACGCTGACGGCGGCGCTTCATCCCGGCGCGCGCGTCAAACTGCTGCACGAACCGCCTTTGTGGCCGCATAAGGAATTCCGCGATGGGCTCGCGACTTATGAGATCGAGGTCAACGGGAAGACGGTCATTCCCTACAAATTCGCGGCGCGCAATTGGACCATCGGCGTGCGGATCGAGATTATTCTGATTGTCGGGATGGCGACGTTGTTTGTCGTTTTCATCGTCAAGTGCGTGCGAACCTTCATGGGGTGCTCATGACATTACGCCGCGAACTTGGCGGTGGCTTGTTCGAAGGTGATGACGGGGGCGGTGATGAGGCCGTAGCCGTCTTCTTCGCCGGTCGGGTCGACGAAGATCATGTTGTATTTGTTGGCGGGCAGCGTGTAGGCGCGGTCCTTCGCTATGTCGACCAGGCCGACGTCGAAGGTGAAGCTGCGGTCGGCTTCGGCGATTAGCCAGTGCGAGTTTTCGCGCTCGTCCGACATCGTCACGATCGCGCCGGGGCCCATCGTTTCGTTGCGCGCGGGGCGCAAGAGAACCGTGTCGCCGCGCGCGTCGTCCGGCAGGTCGACCATGCGGTCGAAGGTTCGGGCGTGGAATTGGCCGTCCACGATCAGATGCGACGAGACCATGTTGTTGTGGACGTGCGGGATGATCGCGCCGCCCTTTCTCATGCCGAAGAAGCGGATGAACCAGGGACGCTCTATCCCGTCGACGTTGATGTGCGTGGGCAGGTGCGGATCGGCGGTTTCGGCGAGCTTGGTCGGGAAGGTCATCGCCTTGGTAAGACGGTCGAAGTCGAGATAGCGGCGCAGGTCTTCGAGTTCGACGCCGGTGTTGAGCGCGCCGATGCGGTCTTGCCAATCGACGAGCGTGAGCTTGCCCGTCGTCAGATCGCGGTTGAGGTCGGCCAGGTCTTGCGCCCATTGGTCGAGCGACTTCGGCGTTTGGGCGAGCGCGCCGGAACGCGTCACCGCCGCGAAGGCGGCGGTCAGGGCCAACGAGCCGATGAACGCACGGCGATTCAACTGTGTCATGCGCGCAAACCTAACGGTGCGCGCGGGCGGCGCAATGCTGCAAAAGTCACAACGGCCAACGAAAGCGTGCGGTCACTTGCCGCCCTTGATGAAGCGCAGCGCAGCATGCGTTTGCGAGACGCGGGCGACCTTGGTGTCCTTCAGCCCCACCTGGCGCGCGAGGGCGATGACGTGGTCGCCGTTCACCGCCCTGCCCTTCTCGTAGACGAGCCAGAGGGCCGATTTGGGGGCGAGCGCCTTGGCGCTTGCGACGATAAGTTGTTCCTCTTGGCCGGGCACGAGCATCAGGGCGGCGATGTCGGCGGCGATGGTTTTGGGCAGCTTTGCCGCGGCAGCGGCGGCCTTCGCGGTCTTGGCGGCGGCGGCGATCTCAGGCGGAACATCGCCGATGAGGGCGACCGACTTGTCCGGCTTGAAGCCGAGTTTGTCGGCGAGCGAGGGCGGGTTCAGGATTTTCTTCCGCCAGGCCTCCGCCTCTTTGGCGCCGAGGGCGAGCGTGAATTTTTGTGCGCCGGCCGCAATCTTCAGGAGGCCGCCGTCGACGATCGCGCTCTTCACGCTGGCGAGCGGGAGTTTCAGCTTCTTGCCGCCGGTGAGTTCCAGGGTCTCAGAGTCGAGGTGGGCCTTCACCTGCGCGCGGTCTTTGCCGTCGGCGTATTCGACTTTGCTCTCGCGTCCCATGCCCTTCCCCTTAGGCGGGTTTGTCGGGGGCTTGCGCCGGCGCGAAGACGTAGCGGGTGTAGAACCAGCTTAAGCCCAACAGGCTCAAGCCCAACCCCAGGAACGACAGCACGCGGAAGAGGCCCGTCAACTCGGACGCATCATAGAGGAACACCTTGCCCACCGTCAGCACCATCACGGCGAGCGAGGCAAAGCGGATGAGCTTGTCGTGCCGCCACGTGCCCGCGACCAACAGGCCGATGCCGAGAATCAACCACGCGATCGAATACGCGTACACCTCGCTGTCGCCGCTGAGGCCGGGGTTGTTCAGGATGGGGCCCTGGAAGAGCTGGCGCACGTTGAGGGTGACGAGCGCGAAGAAGAGAAGCATCGCGCCGGCGTGGACGGCGGGGACGAGTTGGCTGAAGCCTCGCCGCGTGAGCGCGACCGTCGCGAGCAGCAGCCAAACCACCGGCAACGCGTACGGCAACAGCAGCGCGTTGACGATGGGCCAGCTTCCGACGTCGTGCGGCTTGACCAACGGCGACGAGGCGAGGACGTCGAAGAAGCCGAGGCGCGCGGCGGCGAAGGTCGCGGCGATCGCGCCCCCGATGCGCAGGGCTTCGCGGCCCAGGCGGCTGCCCGCGACGTATGCGGCGGCGCCGACAATCACGAAGGCGTTGGTGAGGACACCGCGCTCCAGATACGTGCCCTCGCCGGCGAAGACATCCTCCGGCGCGTTGAACGCGTGGCGGACGAGGTAATAGGTCATGAGGCCCGCAAAGGCGACGACGGTGTATTCGCAGACGCGCGAGAGCCAGCCTTTTGCGTCCTCGCGCGCGACGTACGCCAACGCTGCGAGCAGCAGCGCGGGCAAGGCGAGATGGAAGAGCGGCGCTGCAGCTGCGGGTGAGGTGAGCGACGGGTCGACGGCTTGGCCGAGCGTCAGTTGGACGGTGACGTAGGCGAGGAGCGGGAGCTTGATGTCGAAGAAGACGATGCGCGCGATGGATATGGCGGCCGAGACCATCGCGGAATGGATGAGCGTGGCGCGGCCGAAGAAGCGGCCCGCAACGACGAGGGCGATGGCGTAGACGATTTGGGCCAGCGAGATCACACCGCCTTCGACGCGCGAACCTGCGGCGGTCAAGACGTCGGCGGCGGGGTTGAAGGCGTGACGGATGAGGAAGTAGCCCATGAGGCCGATGAGGACGACGGCCGCGTACTCGGCGAGGCGGACGATCCAATCGTCGCGCTTGATGCCGAGCATCACGCGCAAGCACAGGAGCAGGACGGCGGGGATGCCGAGATAGAAGACGGGCGAGGTGGCGATGGGCAGTGACTTGATCGCGATATCGACCACGCCCGCGGCCATCGGGATCCAGACCGACATGAGTTGCACGGGCTGGATGTCGAAATGGACGACGCGGGCGATGGCGATGATGCCGGCGACGATGCCGGCGCCGATCAGCGTGTCGCGCTTGAACTGCTGGCCCGCGGCGACGAGGGCCATGCCGTAGACGAGGAGGGCTTGCGAGATGAACGCGCCGAGGCCGCTGGGCGTCACCGTCATCAGGATTTGCTCGACGGGCATGTCGGCGCGGCGGAGGAAGACGTAGGCGATGATGGCGATGAGGAAGACGACGAAGCTCTCGAGCGTTTGGACGAAGGCATCGTCGCGGCGGCTGCGTGCGAACCACGATGCGGCGGCCAACAGCAGTGCGGGCGCGCCGAGGTAGATGATTGGGCTGGCGATGATCGGCGGCAGCAGGATCAGGATCGGCAGCGGTTGTCCGGTGATGACGCGCGAGGCGTAGACGATGAGCGGTGCGAACTGCGGGAGGCTTAGAAAGATCAAGAGCGCGGTGAGCGCGATGGCTGCGGGGCGGAGCGCGGTGACGTCGGCGCGGGCATGCATGAAGGTGACGGCGACGAGGAGGCCCGCCATCGCGATCGGCAGGTCGTCGATCGATATCTCGATGAGCAGGCCCGTCGTCATGAGCGCGATCGCGGTGAGCGCGAACTGGCCTAGCATCAGCTGGCGATTGGCTTGGCCGCCGGGGTTCGTTTCGGCGATGCGGCCGGCGACCAGCGTTGCGACCGTTGCGAGCGCTGTCGCGACGATGCCCCAGATGGGCCAGCTGCCGACGGGCTCGCCGGGCGCGAGAACACGTGCGGCGTCGATGACGTCGAAGAGGCGCGCGTAGGCGAGGAGATAGAAGCCGAGCATCGAGACGCAGGCGAGCGCGCCCCACTCCAGCGGATGCTTGGCGCGGCCGATCATGAAGATGCCGCTGGCTGCGAACAGGAAGGCGAACGAGGAGAGGATGAAGACGAAGACTTCGGTTTGCGGCGTGACCCACACGGCGAGCAGCGCTGCGACGGGGGCGATCGTGATCCACGGCAGGAAGCGGTAGCGATCTTGATCCACGGCGGCGAGGACGATCGCGCCGATGGCGAGCAAGCCGTAGAGCTGCCACTCGCCGAGGCCGAAGTCGCCGCGGATGACGATGAAGGTCATGAAGGCAACCGCCACCGCGCTTGTCGCGAGGACGCCGCCCCAGACGAAGGCCGTGTTCTCGGCCTCGCGCGGGGGACTGATGAAGCCGATCGTGATCGCGCAAACGGCAATGAGGAAGAGGCCGACCCAGACGCTGTCACCGGGCGTGCCGCTGCCGGCGAGCCAGATCAGGACCCAGGCGTAACAAGCGATGACGATGGGCCAGGCGAGCCACCACCAACTCTCGCGGCGGATGACGACGAAGAGGCCGATCGACAGCGCGGTCAGGTAGCCGAAGAGAACGGCGGGGTTCGGATCGCTGGCGCCGACCAGCATCGGCGTCAAGAAGCCGCCGACCATGCCGAGCATCGCGATCGGCGGTCCGTGCCGGAGCGAGAGCAGGACGGCCGTCGCCGTTACCGCTGCCATCGCGGCGAAGGTGATGGTGGGGGAGAAGAAACCGTAGACGGTGCCGCTCGCGAAAAGGGCGCCATAGAGGACTGCGATGCCGGAGCCTGCCAATGCCTGTGCGATGCGTTCGCCGTTCGCGACGGTCTTGCGCGCGATCACCCACTGCGCGCCGCCGAGCAGCAGGAGGCCGAGGATGCCTGCCATGACGCAGCGGACGGCGGGACTGAGGAGGCCGGTGTCGATGGAGTACTTGACCAGGAAGATGCCGGAGAGCGCGAGTGCGATGCCGCCGATCCATACCGGCAGCCTCGCGCCGATCTGCTGCTCCCAGCTGATGGTGGGCTTCGGCTTCTTCGGCGGCGGTGGCGGGGATGCCGGTGCGGTTTTGGCTTCGGCGGCGGTGGCTTTCGTCGCGATCCATTCCGTTGCGACGGGCTCGGGAACGTGCGGACGCGGCGGTTGGGGCAACGGTTGTGCCGGCGCGGGTGTTGGCGGCGGCGCCGGTGGCTGTGCGACGGGCGCGGGCTTTTCGGGGACGGGCGTTGGCGCAGGTACGTGTTCGGTTTTCGCCTCCGGCTTCGGCGCGGCAGGCGCTTCGCCCTTCAATTGCCGGACGGCGTCGTTCAGGAATTCGGTGCGCTTATAGAGGGCTTCGATGTCTTGCTTCAGGCGGTTGACGCGCAGGAGCAAATACAACGCAAAGCCTGCGAGGAGGATGAACAGAGTCTCCAAGAACCACCCGACATCATTGCAGCGCGACAGTGCGAGACTACAGGTTGTCTTTTCGTTTGACCACGCGCGACTTCGCTTGTGCGCTTCGTTACGGGGACTCGTTTCGAGGCGCGGCGCTTCGCATCAACCGATCATTAAGAGAGGTAGAATCGGTGTGTGGAAGTGATTCGGGGGCGCGGCGTGCGCCGTCCGGGGAGAGGGAGATCTTCGATGCTGACCCGTGCGCAAATCAAAGGCATTTTCCCGAAGGCGTCGGAAGCCGACGTCGAGGCGTTCTTGACCTTCGGCGAGGATGCGCTGAAAAAATCCGGCATCATCGACGTGGTGACGCGGCTTCAATATTTCCTGGCGCAGTTGGGGCACGAGTCGAACGGGCTGACCTCGCGCGAGGAAGGGCTCAATTATTCCGCCGCGCGGTTGATGGAGATTTGGCCGGGCCGGTTTCCGACGATGGATATCGCCAAGCAGTACGAACGCAATCCGGAGAAGCTCGCGAACTTCGTCTATGGCGGGCGCATGGGCAATGTGAACGACGGCGACGGGTATCGCTTTCGCGGTCGCGGCTACATTCAGCTGACGGGACGCGATGCCTATCGGGAAGTTGGGCGGATCTCGGGGCTTAATCTCGAGAACAATCCCGAGCTTGCGGCCAAGCCAGAGAACGCGATCAAAATCGCCTGTTCGTTCTGGACGTGGAAGAACATCAATCCAGCGTGCGACGTGGGCGACTTCACCGCTGTCACGAAGAAGATCAACGGCGGCACGAACGGGTTGAACGACCGGTTGCAGTGGCTGAGCAAGGTCAAGGCCGTCGTCAGCACGGCGCCGAAGCCCGCGACGACGTCGACTTCGACATCGACATCCACCTCGACGACGTCGACGGTCATGCCGAGGCCGAAGCCCGAGCCCGCGGACGAACCGGCGGAGAGCCTGTCGAACCCGGCGGTGCTGGAGGCGCAGAAGAAGCTCACGCGGCTCGGCTATTACAAGGGCATGATCAACGGCATCTATAACCAGATGATGCGCGCCGCGCTTTGGGCGTTCCAAAAAGACGAAGACCTGCCGCAGACGGGACGGCTCGATGCGCGGACGCGCGACGAGTTGAACGTCTAGATCACGCCTGCCGCTTTCAGGCGGCGCAGGATGCCGCGGCGCCAATCGGGCGAGAGTCTTGGCGCGGCCAGGACTCGCTCGATGACGTCGCTGCGCACGCGCGGGTGATAGACGGCGACGAAGGCGTCGCGGATCGTCGGCATGGCTTCGTCGGTGTGGATGCGGATGATTGGTCCGCGCGTCGGGGCTTCGCCGGTTTCGAGGACGCGGACGTACCAGCCGGTGCGCGCGCTGGCCGTCATGCGGGCGGCCATATCGTGGCGGCCGGTGAGCATGGTGAACTTGAAGCACGGCGCGCGCGGCTGGCTGACTTCGAGCAGCACCCTGCCCCATTGGAAGCGATCGCCGATGCGTACGGTGTGTTCGTCAGCGCCTTCGATGGTGAGGTTCTCGCCGAAGGAGGCGGGCTCGCCCTTGAACTGCGCTTCGGCTTCCCACCACGGCCAGTGGTCGGCGGCGTAGATGTAGACCGCCTTGTCGGGGCCGCCGTGGACGGTGAGGTCGGCTTGGCCGTCGCCGTCGATGTTGGTTTCGCCAACCGCGACCGACGCGACGGTCAGCGGCGACTTCTTGATGCCGCTGATGATCTCTTCGTCTTGCCAGATGCCGAGCGGCGACGGTTTGCCGACGCTGACGGCGAGGAGTTCGACGTTCATCCCCGCATTATAACGCGTGCGGGGCTACGTCACCACAAACGAACGCGATCTTCGGGCTTCAGGTAGAGCTTGTCCGTCGGCTGCACGCCGAACGCGTCGTACCAGGGGCCGAAATTGCGCACGATGCCGTTGACGCGATAGCGCTCAGGACTGTGCGGGTTCGACAGCACCTGCTGACGCAGCGCCGCTTCGCGCCGCTTGCCGGCCCAGCTTTGCGCGTAGGCCACGAAGAAGCGCTGATCACCGGTCATGCCGTCGCGCACGGGCGCGGGCTTACCGTTCAGCGACAGCTTGTACGCGCGGTAGGCGATGGCGAGGCCCGCGAGGTCGGCGATGTTTTCGCCCTGCGTGAGCTTGCCGTTGATCTTGAGGCCGGCGATCGGCTCATACGTGTTGAACTGGGCGATGAGTTTGTTGGCCTCGGCCGTGTAGGCATCGGCGTCCTTCTTCGTCCACCAATCTTGCAGCTTGCCGGTCGCGTCGAACTTGCGGCCTTGGTCGTCGAAGCCGTGGCTGATCTCGTGGCCGATGACGGCGCCGATTGCGCCGTAGTTCACGGCCGGGTCCGCGTACGGATCGAAATATGGCGGCTGCAGGATCGCAGCCGGGAAGACGATCTCGTTCTTGCCGGCGTCGTAGTAGGCGTTGACGATTTGCGGCGAGAGGTACCATTCGGTGCGGTCGATGGGACGCCCGAGCTTTGCGATGTTGCGGCGATATTCGAAGCTTGAGCCGCGCGCGACGTTGCCGAGCGCATCGCCGCGCACGACGGCGAGCGCGGTGTAGTCGCGGAAGACGTCAGGATAGCCGACCTTCGTCACCATCGTGTCGAGTTTGACGCGGGCTTGAGCCTTGGTCGCGTCGTCGAGCCATGCGGCCTCGTTGATGAGCTGATGCAGGCCGCGCTTGTTGTTCATGACGAGGGCGAGGGCGGCGGCGCGGGCGGACGGCGGGAAGCGGCGCGCGACGTAGACTTGGCCCACGACTTGGCCGATTTGCGAGTCGAGCAAGCGCACGCCGCGCTTCCAGCGATCGCGCTGCACGGTGCGGCCGCCAAGCACCTTGCCGCGGAAGGCGAAGTTCGCGTCGTCGAAGGCCTTCGACAAGAAGGGCGAGGCTTGGTCGAGCGTGTGGAAGGTGAGGTAAGCCTTCCACACATCGAGGTTTGTCGTGGCGGCGATGCGCGCCAGGTTCGGGAACGCCGACTTCTCGCTGACGATCAGAGTGGGCTCGCCCTCGATGCCGGCGGCGATGGCGAAGGATGTCCAGTCGATGCCCGGCGCTTCGCGCGTCAGGTCTTCGAGGCTCATCGGATTGTAGGTTTTCTCCGCGTCGCGCGCGTCTTCCGCCGGCCAGTGCGCACGAGCGATGCGCGTTTCCAGGACGAGGATGGATTCCGCGCGGGGCCTCGCGTTGCGATCGCCGGCGAGCGTCAGCATCTGTTCGATATAGGCGCGGTAGGCGGCGCGGAAATTTTCGTATTCCTTTTCGCGCTTCAGGTAGTAGTCGCGATTCGGAAGGCCGAGGCCCGACTGATACAGGTGCACCGAATAGATGTCGGGCTTCTTCTCGTCGGTGTTGACGTAGAGGCCGATGGGCGAGACGCCGAAGCCTTCGACGCCGTCGACGAAGGCGGCGGCGAGGTCGGCCTTTGTCTTGATGCCGGCGATCTTGTCGAGGCGCGGTTGCAGCGGTGCGAGACCCTTCGCTTCGATCGCAGCTTCGTCCATGTAGCTGGCGTAGAAGTCGCCGACCTTGCGTTCGGGCGTGCCCTCGGCGGCGTTGCCGGCGGCGGCGCTTTCGGCGATCTGGTGCAGGTCGTTTTCGACCTGGTCGCCCATGATGGTGTCGATGCCGTAGGACGAGCGGTCTTCGGGGATGGGTGTGTTTCTATCCCACGTGCCGACGCCGTAGAGATAGAAGTCGTCGCCGGGCTTGACGGTCTTGTCCATCCAGTCGAGTGAGAGGCCATACTCGCCGTAGGCGGCCTTGCCCTTCGTCACCGGCTTTGTCTTCGTCAGACTCGCGCAGGCGACGGCCATAGCCATCACGGCGCAGATCGCGACTGCGCTTTTCACTGTCGTCATGCTGCCCCCCGGCAGGCCCCGTATGTTCGGGGTTTCAGTTCGTGGCGTTTGCTTCGCCGAAATCATCACGCTCGCGGAAGATGACGGCGAGGATCACGCCGATAGCGCCGAAGACCGCGAAAGCGGGGAGACTTAGGATGGCCATGATGCCGTCGGCGCCCGGTCCTGCGGCGAGTTCGGTGATCCAGGCCTTGAAGGCCTCGACCCCTGAGGCGCTGAACAAGGCCCAGACGTTTTCGATCGAGCGCAGGCGCGGCTCGGCCCCCGTCTCCAGCATGGTGACGACGTCGGCGCCCAAGAGCATCAGGCCCAACACGATGAGCACCAACGCGATGAAACGGAACACGGCCATGTGCGTGACGCCCCCCTTAGAACTTCCCCGCGCGCATCGTACTTACGGCCTGGTCCGTCCACAAGGTTTACGGCGGGCCCACGCGGCAGTTCAACGCGCGCGGCGGCGCGCATTTCTGCAGTTTTCGGGTTCCATTTCGCCTTGCGGCGGAGCGCGGCACGACTATAGTCCCCCGCGCTTGCGCTCTCGGGCGTTTGCGGACAGATGGCCGAGTGGTTTAAGGCGCACGCCTGGAACGCGTGTATACCTTCACGGGTATCGAGAGTTCGAATCTCTCTCTGTCCGCCACTCACCGCGCGTGACGGGAGCGTCTCTCAGCAAGCTTATCTGATTTTGCGGCCGAAACTGGGACGCACCGTCGGCCCGCCAGTGTCGCGCGCGGGAGGTGTGGTCGGAGATCCGGGAGCGGGTTCGGCGGATCGCTGCGCCAGGTAGCGGGCGACAGCCGCGTCTGGGTCGAATCCGTCCTTGCCGTCGTGTGTCGACGCGCCCTGGCCACCGCCGCCCGATCCGGGCGAACGGGGTCCGATGAAAATCCGGACGATCTTCACGACCAGCGGGATGCAGAAAAGCAAACCGACCACCGTCAAGCCTAGCAGTGTTGGACCCAGACCGATCGCCTCGGCTTCATGTACCGATCCAGAGAGATCGAGGAAGTAGTAAATGAGACCGCCGCAATAGGCGATCGGCACGAGCATCCCGATCACGCGCAATACGGACTTCAACTTTTGCATGCCGCGCCCTTCCGTCATCCGCAGCGATAATGACGCGATATCGGCAATAAAATCTGAATGAGCGGTTGCCGCGTTTGTCGACGTCCGCCCATTGTTCGCTCAGCGACCCGCCGCCGGTTTCTGCAAACGCCCTTGAGAGCACGTCGAAGCCGCGAGGTGTCCCTGCATCTTGGGCGGGCACCGGCCGGGTCGCGACGGTCGCTGTTAGCCAGTTTGCTCCCGGTTTTGTGAAAATTCGCCCGCCGGCAAGACGGTATTCTTTCGCAAAATGTAAACGAGTTGGCGGGTTCAAAATGCTATCCGACGGACGGGAAACGTCCCGCGCGCATGATGCCGCGGGGCGAGAGGACGGCCCTGTCGAAATTCTGCGGCGGGACGCAGCGGAATCGGCTGCGGCGGCGGGCGCGCTGGGCATCCGGTTATTGGTCGGACGTAACGCCCCGTTCGATCCACAAGCGGGCCTTTCATATCTGACATCGGCTGCCGGCCGCGGGGACGCGGAAGCCCTGGCGCAGATGGCGACGCTCAAAGCCGGCGGCGCTTGGATGCCGCAGAACTGGACGGAGGCGCTCGACTTTCTTGAGCAGGCGGCGGCGCGCGGATCGGCGCGCGCGCGTGGTCAGCTTTTCGTCTTGGGCGATGCCGCGCTGGCGCAGCGGGCGCGAGGCGGTGAAGATGGGCTGTGGAGCGCATTGCGGCACAGCATCGATCTCAAGACCTGGCTTTCGCCGGCGGCGCGCCGCGTGATTTGCGAGGCGCCGCGCATTCGCGCCGCCGACCAATTTGTGCCGGTTGCGGTTTGCGATTGGTTGTTGGCGTGCGCGGCGGGCAAGTATCAGCGTTCCATGATGTTCGACGGACAGCAATCGAGCGTTCTGGACTCGCGCACGTGCAGCGACTTCAAGTTCGATATCGTGAGCGCCGACGTCGTGATGCAGGTCGTGCGCGAACGCGTGGCTGCAACGACGACCATACCCAGCGTGGGTTTCGAGCCGCCGCAGATTTTCCACTATGCGCTGGGTGAGGAGATCAAGGCACATTACGACGCTTTGCGCCTGGGCAACCAGGGTTACGGGCAGAACGGCGCGTACAAGGGCGATCGCATCGCCACGTTTCTGCTTTATCTCAACGACGACTATGACGGCGGCGAGCTGGAATTTCCGCATGTGCGACTGCGGCACCGCGGAAAGGCGGGCGACGGCGTTTATTTCGCACATGTCGATCCCAACGGCGTGCCCGACCGCATGAGCCTTCACGCGGCGTTGCCCATAACGCGGAACGAGAAATTCATCCTCTCGCAGTGGATTCACGACCGGCCGTTCACCGCAGCTCTCTAAGCCCGCCGTTGCTAACGCCCGCCCTTATGTCGGCAAGCTTGGCGGTAACCCCGGCGCCGGCGGCGGATACAACAGCCGCCGCGAGCAACCAGCGCGGCTTGGCTGGCGTTGTTGGAGATGAACTCGGCAACCGGAGGCACTCTCATGATTTCGATCGACCTTCCGCATCGGGCTTGGATTCTGGTCGGCGACGGGCGTAAGGCGCTGGTGCTGCGCAATGAAGGCGATGCGCTTTATCCGAACCTGAAGACCATCGAGGTGCTGGACCAGGGCCGCGTGCCCACGACCGCGCAACTGGGCGCGGACAAGCCGGGCCGCGCGATCAACGCGCGCGACGGACGGCGCAGCGGCATGGAGCAGACGGATTGGCACGAAATCGAAGAGAAGCGCTTTGCCGACGATGTCGCGCACGCGCTTGAGGCGCATCATGCGGCGGGCGAGTTCAGCGCGCTGGTCGTCGTCGCGCCGCCGCGGACGCTCGCCGAACTGCGCCGCACGTTCTCCGGCGGCCTGCAGGCCAAGATCATCGCCGAGGTCGACAAGGATCTGACCAAACATCCGGTGCACGAGATCGAGCGTCTGCTGTTCAGCCACGCGGGCAAGGCCTGACGCACGGGCGCGATTTCGGTTAGGATCGCTGTCTTGATGATGGAGGCTTTGCGATGATGCGGACGATCGTTCTTGGTAGCGTGGCGTTGGTATTGAGCGCGGGCTTTGCGTCGGCGGCGGACGAGGCTTCGAAGCCGTCGTCGTGCGCGTTCGTGCGGTCGATCGACCGGTGGGAGCGGATCGACGATACGCACGCCTATATCTACACGTCGCCGCGGCGGAAATTTAAGCTGACGTTCTTCGCGCCGTGCCGCGATTTGAAGTGGGCGATCTTCGCGCGGGTCGATACGCGTCCGAGTTCGGCGACGTGTCTGTCGGTGGGCGACACGCTGGTGTTCGGGCGCGGCGGATTGATGCCGAGCAATCGCTGGGAGTTCGAAGAGCGCTGCACGATCACGGCGATCGAGCCCGTGCCGCGCGACGGCGAGAAGCCCGCGGACGCGCCACCCGCACCCTAGCCCGGACTAACACCGCGACGGGCGTGCACGCGAGAGGCGAATTCGGCGGCTCAATTCGGTTTGTGCCGTGCCCGCCTTTCGGCGCAGTATCGGGATCGCTTTCACTGTTTCAGCGCGCTGGGGGATTGCGTGATGAAGCTCATTTTGATGGCCGTGGCCTTGTTTGCTGCGGCGCCTGCGTGGGCCAGCGAGCCGCGCGACACGTGCATGGAAGACGATCGAGCGCGGCCGGCGGCGAAGGCCGATGCGTGCTCGGCCATGATCCGATCCGGCTATCGGCAGCCGAACGTCTATATGCATCGCGGCCGCGCGTATCTCGCGCTCAGCGACTATGACCGCGCGATCGGTGACTTCTCGACGGCGATCAAGATGGATCCCGGCTATGCCGATGCGCTGAGCGGACGCGGGTTGGCGCTGGCGGCGAAAGGCCGGCATGACGATGCGATCGACGACTACGATCGCGCGTTGGAGCAGCGGCCCGATGCGCATGACTATTTCAACCGCGGTCATTCGCACCTGAAGACGGAGAGGCCTAACTACCGGAAGGCCGTCGCCAACTTCGACGAGGCGCTGGAGCTGAAGCCCAACTGGTCGGCGGCGCTCAACAACCGGTGCTGGGCGCGCGCGTTGTGGCGGCGCGATCTTGAACTGGCGCTGACGGACTGCGATCTCGCCGTCGAACTCCGGCACGACAACGCGAGCGCGCGCGACAGCCGTGCGTTCGTTTATTTCCTGCTGGGGCGGTCGCATGACGCACTGGCCGAGTACGAGAGCGTGCTGGAATATAAACCCGATGCGCCGGGTGCGCTCTACATGCGCGGCGTGCTGAAGCTGCGGCAGATGAATTCGACCGGCCACGCGGACATCCAAAACGCCGTGAAGCTCGACCCGGAGATCGTGCGCACATACGCCGCCTATGGCGTGAAGCGATAACTGGCTGGATTGACCACACCTGAATGTGTTCCCGCCGGGCCGTGACAAGCGCGCGGACCGGCGCGAGAGTCGACGCCGCTTGGCCGGATCGGCATTGCGGGGACATGTATGGGCTTGTTGCGCGTGGCGCTGGCGATGGCGGTGCTGTTGGGGCATTTGCCGATCGCGTCTTACCAATTCGTCCATGCCGCGACGGCCGTGCAGGCGTTCTACATCGTCTCGGGCTTCTATATGGCCCTCGTACTTGAGGGAAAGTACAAGCGCGTCAGCCTTTTCTATTCGAACCGCCTGCTGCGGTTGATGCCGACTTATTTCGTGATGATGGCGATTGCGGCCGTTGCACTGTGGGGCTTGAACGCGAGCGCCACCGGGTCGCCGGAGATTTTCGCGACGGCACTTGCGAACCCCACCACGGCGCTGGTCATGGCGTTCGAAAATGTCGCGATCGTGGGTCAAGAGATGCTGTTCTGGGTGACGATCGGGCCTGATGGTTCGCTGGCGGTCGATCCTTCGGGCAAGCTTCCCAACGAGACCACAACGCTGGCGTGGCAGGCGCTGCTGGTCCCGCAGGCGTGGAGCTTGTCGATGGAGTTGATGTTCTATGCGCTGGCGCCGTTGCTTGCGCGGTGGAGTTGGCGTTCGCTGTTGGCGATTGCGTGCTTGAGTCTGGCGTTGCGATTTGGCGGCGCGGCGCTTCCTGTCGACTACGGACTTTGGGCAGGACGGCTCTTTCCCACCGTGCTCTATCTCTTCGTGCTGGGGATGCTGGCACACCGGGCGTTGCCGTTCGTCGCACGTTTGCCGAAGGCGTTCGGCTGGATCTTGAACGCGGCCGTGCTGGCGATGGTGATTGCGCTGCCGCTCAGCGGCGTGCCGGGGCCGATGCAGAAGTGGATCGTGTTCGCTGCCGTCACCATTGTCGCGCCATTCCTGTTCCACGCGTTCAAGGACTACGCGCTCGACCGCTGGATCGGGGATTTGAGTTATCCGCTCTATCTCTGCCACCTCGTCGTGATCGGTCTCGTGCTCACCTTCGAGCCGCCGTTTGCGGTGTGGGTTGCCATCGGCGGTGCGCTGGCGCTATCGGCGGCGCTTCTCATCCTCGTCGATCATCCCGTCGACCGCTGGCGGCAGCGGCGAGCCTTTCGCGACGCAACGGCTCGTATTTAGCGCGATCGACGCCACGTGTGTGCGCGCGAAAGCACAGCGTTCGCCGAAAGGGAACCGCGTGGATCTTGCGCGCGGCACGACGAGGCGGCGCGACCCTAGGGTTGGGTTCCCGAAATGATTCGTTAAGGCACGCGCGACAAGGTCGGCCGCTGTGATTCACGACTCCGTAACCACCACCGCCCAGAGGGGGAAGTTCGTTTCAATGAAGAAGACACTATTGATGGGCGTCAGCCTGGTCGCCACCGCCGCCGCAGTGTATCCGGCCGCCGCCGCCGGCCAGTGGGAGGGCTACTACATCGGCGTCTCCGCCGGTTGGGGCGAGGACCGGGCGCGCTTTGAGGATTTCGACGGCGACTGGTACGACGCGACGGTCACCTTTCATCCCGACGGCGCGGTCTACGGCGTTCAAGGCGGGCACAACTGGCAAGACCGGAACTTCGCCTGGGGCATCGAACTCGACTTTGCCGGCACCAGCATCGACCGGACCGACAGCTATAGCTCGGACGTCGTCGTCCAGAACGAAGTGAACTGGCTTGCCACGTTACGTCCGCGCGCCGGTTTCGCCTTGGGCGATACGTTCATCTATCACACGCTGGGCGTCGCGGCCGGCGACTTCGACCGGTCGTGGATCGAACTCGACGACCTCGTCGACGACACCTGGCCCGATCTCGGGGACATGAAGTGGGGCGTGGCCGGCGGCTTCGGCGTCGAGCGCGCCGTCGGCGGCAACTGGTCGGTGCGGGCGGAAGCGCAAGCGCTGCGCTTCTTCCAGGACAGGTCGCCGCTTAACCTCAACGGTTACGCGTTCGATATCGACGACACGGTCTTCGAGCTGAAAGCCGGCGTGAACTACGCGTTCGGTGCGCAGCGGAGCGGCGGACAATATGTCCAAGGTCAGCCGTACGACTTCTCCGGTCCGTTCGCCGGCTTGAGCCTGGGCGGACATATGGCGACGGTGCAGCTTACGGATCTCGAATACGAAAACTACGGGTCGACCTACGACCTGTTGTCGAACAGCATGACCGGCGGCATCCAGGGCGGCTTCAACCGGCAGACGAACGGCCTCGTCTACGGCGTCGAAGGCAGCTTCAATTTCTTCGGCGGCGACGACGCCACGAGCCAGTTCGGCACCGACCCCTTCAACACGAGTGCGCTGAACTGGGGCGGCAATGTGAAGTTCAAAGCGGGCGCGGCGGCGGACAACACGCTGATGTACCTACTCGCGGGCTATGCCTTGGCCGACTACGACCTCTTGCGCGAGAGTGAGGGCGACTTCTGGGACATCAGCGGCACGCAGTCGGGCTTCGTCGTCGGTACGGGCATCGAGCAGGCGCTGACGCCGGTCCTCACCGGCCGGGTCGAGGCTACCTACTCCGCCTTCGGCGGCGACACGGATTCGTCGCCCACCAACACCGACCGCTTCCGCGGCGCGGCGCAAGACGTCGCAGTGACGGCAGGCGTCAATTACTACTTCGGCGGCCCCCGCACGATGGGCACCGGCGCCTTGGCGCCGGCGAATTGGGCCGGCTTCTACGCCGGCGTCGACGGTCAGTTCGCCTATCACCACGGCACGATCTGGGATCGTGTCTATGACGATAACGGCGGCACTTACGACGTACCCAGCTTCGGTGCGGGCGCCGGCGTGCACGTCGGGCATGACTGGCAGAGCGACACCTTCGTGTACGGCGTGCTGGCCGACTTCACGGTCTACACGAACGAGGAAGACGACACGTCGCCCACCTATCGCAGCGTTTCCTCTTCGCTGAACTGGATGGGCTCGGTGCGCGGGCGCGCGGGCGTGGCGACGGGTGAGGCCTTGTTCTATGCGACCGGCGGTATCGCTTATGCCGACGCCGATCTCGCCTACGAATATCTGCCGGCGCCGGATCCCGACAGCTTCATCTTCGACAGCTCGCGCTTCGGCTGGACCGCCGGTCTCGGCATCGAGAAAGCGCTGTCCGACCGGTCGAGCATCAAGTTCGAGACGCTTTATACGAGCTTCGGCGAGGAAACGGCCTATGACGGCGATACCTGCACGGACGAGGTCACCGAACCGTGCGCGATGGAGGGCTACGACGACACGATCACCGTCAACATCGGCTACTCCTGGCGCTGGAACGGACTGCAGTAAGCGGCCCACCTTCTCTCACGCATGAGAAATCCCCCCGCGATAGCGGGGGGATTTTTTCTTGCCTCGACCGCATGAGTGCGGCCGGTGGCTTCACGTTGGTGTTCCAAGTCGATAACTGTCGATTGGCAAAATCTAGAGACTCGCTCCTGTAGGTTCGCTGCAGAATTCGTTAATGGCTTTGAGATGCAGGAGATCATTTCGAATGACGCAAATTTGTCTCATCGATGACGATCATGACGTTCGGCGTACGCTGCGAACGCAGTTGGAGTCGGGCGGGTTCAAGGTCGTCGAGGCGTCCAATGGTTTAGAGGGCCTGAGGCTGCTTGAGCATCACCCTTGCGAGATCGTCATTGTCGATCTCATCATGCCCGAAAAAGAAGGGCTCTCGACGATCCTCGAACTGAAGACGCGGTTTCCACAGCTGGGCATCCTGGCTATCAGCGGGCGGGCCGAATACCTGACGCTGGCGCAAGAACTGGGGGCGGACGAGGCATTGCCGAAGCCTATTCATCTCGCAACGTTGCTCGATAACGTTCGAAAGCTCGTGCGCGCGAAGGCGTAAGAGACGCCGGATCACGCGGCCGTCTAGTTCTTCGCCAGTAGCTTCAGCACGCGCCTGCGGCGCGTGAGTGACTTGTAGATCAGATAGATCACGCCGAACGGAAGGCCGAGCGTCACGACCGCGTAGAAGGCGCTGCGCGATTGGGCGAGGCCGCCGTCGAGGAGGGCCCAGCCGGTCGCGAAGGCGAAGAGAAGCGTGAACAGCAGCATGACGGCGAGAACCACGAAGCCCGCCGGTCTGTTCCAGAAGCTCAAACCTTCCGTCATGGGCAGCGGCTTGTGGCCGACGTTTTCGGCGGCGCTTGCGATTTGCGCGGCGAAGGCTTGCAGGGCCGGCACGCCTTGGTGCGGGGCCATCACGCGGTAGGCGTTGCCGTCGCGCGTCGCAATCTCGATCACCATGTCGAAGCCGCTCTCGATGCGGCGCAGGGCGGCGATGTCGGCGAAGGCGATCGAGCGTTTGCGCGTGATGCCGACGAAGGGCACCTTCGGCTTTTCTTCGATGCGTATGCCGGTTGCCTCAATCGTCCAGCGGTGCGTTGCGTAGCCTGCGACGGCGGCCAGGATGATGAGGACGACGATCGTGCCGACTGAGTAGAGGAAGACCTCCAGGCTGGTGTTGCCGTCTTCGAAGAAGGCGAAGGCGCCGTAGATGCTGGCGAACATCGCCAGCAACAGAATGCAAAGCGACGTGATCACGAAGGCCACGTGGCGGAAGGTGCACTCGAACGTCGCCGGTCCGGTCATTGCGCTAACGCAGTTTGCCGCCGGTGGCCTTGGCCACCGCGCCGACGATCTTGCTCGACACGGTTTCGATGTCGGCTTCGGCGAGGGTGCGGTCGCGCGGTTGGAGGCGCACGGTGATAGCCAGCGACTTCTTGCCGGGGTCGACGCCCTGCCCTTCGTAGACGTCGAAGACGTTGACGCTTTCGACGAGGACGCGGTCGACGGACATCGCCGCCTTCACGATTTCGGCGGCGGCGACCTTGGCGTCGACGACGAAGGCGAAGTCGCGTTCGACGGCTTGGAACTCGGACAGTTCAAGTTTGGGTCTGGCCTTCGACGGTTTCGCTTTCGGCGTGGGCAGCGTTTCCAGCATCACTTCGAACGCGGCGACGGGACCGGTGAGATCGAACGCCGCCAAGATGCGGGGGTGCAGTTCTCCGAAGAACGCGAGCACGTTTTTTGGACCTAAGCGCAATGCGCCGGAGCGGCCGGGGTGATACCACGCGGGTGCGTCGGTCGTCGTCTGTGCGCTGTCGGGGGCGAAGCCGCAGGATTCCAGGACGGCCAGCACGTCGGCCTTCGCTTGAAAAACGTCGGGCGACCACGCGGCTTTCGTCCAGCTGCGCGGGCCGGTGCCGATGCGGATGCCGGTTGCGGCCGTAAGCTGTTCGCCGGGTTCGGGGCCGGTGAACTGCGGGCCGACTTCGAACATACCGAGATCTTTCAAGCCGCGCGCGGCGTTGCGTTGGGCGGCGGCGAGGAGGCCGGGCAGCACGCTCGGGCGCATGGCGTCGAGGTCGGACGAGATCGGATTGGCGACCAGCAACGCATCGGGGACGCCGCCGAAGAGTGCGGCTTGCGCCTTCGAGACGAAGGACCACGTCATCGCCTCGTAGAGGCCGCGTGCGGCGAGGGTGCGTTTGGCGGCGCGCACACGCTTTTGCATCGGCGTGAGAACCGGCAGCGGCACCGTCGATTGGCGCGGCAGCGGCGTCGATGGGATTTTGTCGAAGCCTGCGATGCGCACGACTTCTTCCACCAGATCGGCGGGACCGTGCACGTCGGGGCGCCATGAGGGGACGATCACGCGTGTGCCGACCACCGTGCGGAAACCGAGACGGTCGAGGATGCTCAGCGCTTCGGCTTGGTGCATCTTCACGCCGCAGAGTTTTTCGACAAGGGCGGGATCGAAGGTGATCTCGCGCTTGGTGTCGGGCACGCGGCCGGCGACGGTGACGTCGCTGGGCTCGCCGCCGCAGAGGTCGACGATCAGCTTGGTCGCAAGGTCGAGACCGGGCACGACATACTCCGGATCGACGCCGCGTTCGAAGCGGTAGCGCGCGTCGGAGACGATGGCGAGTTCGCGGCCGGTGCGCGCGGTGCGGACGGGATCGAAGTAGGCGCTTTCGATGAAGACGTTGGTCGTCGTTTCGCTGACGCCGGTGGTCTCACCGCCCATGACGCCGCCGAGGCCCAGCACGCCGTTGTCGTCGGCGATGACGCACATTTCTTCGTCAGGTTCGTAGGTCTTGCCGTCGAGGGCGATGAGCTTCTCGCCCTTCTTGGCGAGGCGGGCGTGGATTTCGCCGCTGAGCTTGTCGGCGTCGTAGACATGCAGCGGGCGCGCGCGGTCGAGCGACATCAGGTTGGTGATGTCGACGAGCGTCGAGATCGGGCGTAGGCCGACCGACTTCAGGCGTTGCTGCAGCCAGGCGGGCGACGGGCCGTTCTTCACGCCGCGCACGAGGCGGCCGGCGAAGACCGGGCATGCGTTTTGCGTTGCTTCGTCGAAGTGCAGGCCGATCGCGACGGGGTTGTTGAAGCGCGGCGTTATCTTCGCCGGTTGATCCGGCTTCAAGTGGCCGATGCCTGCCGCGGCGAGGTCGCGAGCGACGCCGCGGACGCCGGTGCAGTCCGGGCGGTTCGGCGTGAGTTTGATCTCTATAACGGGGTCGGTTAGCCCCATGAATTTCGCGAAGGGCTCACCAACGGGCGCGTCTTCGGGGAGATCGATAATGCCGTCGTGTTCTTGGCTGAGGCCCATCTCGCGTTCGGAGCAGAGCATGCCGTTCGATTCGACGCCGCGGATTGACGACTTCTTCAGTTCGACGCCAGTGCCGGGGATTGTCACGCCCGCGTGCGCGAAGACGCCCTTCATGCCGGTGCGTGCGTTCGGGGCGCCGCAGACGACCTGGACCTTCTCTTTGCCGGTGTCGACGATGCAGACGCGCAGTTTGTCGGCGTTCGGGTGTTTCTCGGCCGAGACGACGTAGGCGACGGTGAAGGGCGCGAGTTGTTTGGCCTTGTCTTCGACGGATTCGACTTCGAGGCCGATGGCGGTCAGCGTGTCGGCGATCTTGTCCACGGGCGCATCGGTGTCGATGTGATCGGCGAGCCAGGAGAGCGTGAATTTCATTGCACGGACTCCTTTGCCGGCGTCAGCACTTCGATCAAGCGGAAGCGTTCACACACGACGAGCATGTCGGGCGAGAAGCGGCCTTGGCGGGTGAAATATTCCTCATGGGCGCCTCGCCAGAAGGCGTAGCTCTGGTCACCCTCGCCTTCATCGTGTGCGAATTGCGCGTCGACCTGGTCGAAACGCTTGATGTCGGCGCTTGTGGTTTCGATAACGCAGCGCGGTTTTTGCGCGCCGTCGAGAACGATCGCGAGATCTCCGGGCTTCGGAACCGGCCAATTTTCTTGCTCGTATTGCCAAAGCGCTCCGCAGCTCGCCGTCTTCTTGCCAATCAGAACGAGCGCGAGCAGTTCGTCGGCGAGCTTCGGGTTGTCGCCGAAGGCCCAACGTTGCAGGTGTGCGTATTTTTCCGGAACGTCGGTCATCGGCTCAAACCTCCCGCGAGCGAGGGCACGTCCAGCGCGGCGAAGCCGTAGTGCTTCAGCCAGCGCAGGTCGGCGTCGAAGAAGGCGCGGAGGTCGGGGGCGCCGTATTTCAGCATCGCGAGGCGGTCGAGGCCCATGCCCCAGGCGAAGCCTTGATACTTCGCCGGGTCGTGGCCGCACATTTCGATGACTTTTGGGTGGACCATGCCGCAGCCCAGGATTTCCAGCCAGTCGTTGCCCTGGCCGAGTTTGACCTCGCCGCCGGAACGGTCGCAGCGGATGTCGACTTCGGCCGACGGTTCGGTGAAGGGGAAGTGCGAGGGGCGGAAGCGCATTTCGACCTTTGGGATTTCGAAGAGCGCGCGGCAGAATTCTTCCAGGATCCACTTGAGGTGGCCCATGTGCGAGCTCTCGTCGATCACCAGGCCTTCGATCTGGTGGAACATCGGCGTGTGCGTTTGGTCGCTGTCGAGGCGGTACACGCGGCCCGGCACGATGATGCGGATCGGCGGCTTTTGCGTCAGCATCGTTCTGACCTGAACCGGCGACGTGTGCGTGCGCAGGAGGTGGCGCGTGCCGTCGGGCTTCGGCTTCATGTAGAACGTGTCGTGCATCTGCCGCGCGGGATGTTCCGGCGGGATGTTCAGCTTCGTGAAGTTGTTGTCGTCGGTTTCGATGTCCGGGCCTTCGGCGATGGCGAAGCCCATGTCGGCGAAGATGGCCGTCGCCTCATCCAGGATCTGCGTCACCGGATGGATGCGGCCCTGCATCTCTGGCCGCACCGAGAGCGTGACGTCGACGCGTTCGCCTTTCAGTTTCGCTTCGAGTGCGGCGTCGCCGAGTGCGGACTTGCGTTCGGCGAGGGCGGCCGTCACGCGGTCGCGCATGCCGTTGATGATGGGGCCTTTGGTCTTGCGGTCGTCCGGGCTCATGGCGCCGAGCGTTTTCAGCGCGTCGCTGATCGAGCCCTTTTTGCCCAAGAGTTCGACGCGCGCGGCTTCGAGCGCGGCTTCGTCGCCGGCGGCTGCGATGCGGCTTAAGGCTTCGCGTTCGAGTGAGTCGAGGTCCTGCATTTCAAATTCTCCAACGAATCGCTTCGCGCCGTTTCGGGCGCATGATTACGCACTCCGGCCCCTAGGGTCAGAGGGCTTCACGCGATCCGAAGCGTTGAGACTTGAAACGCCTACGCCTTCGCCGCGCTTGCCGCCTGGTCGACCAGGGCCTTGAAGGCCGCGGGCTCGCGCACGGCGAGGTCAGCGAGAATCTTACGGTCCACCGTGATCCCCGCAATCCCGAGGCCGTTGATAAATCGGCCGTAGGTCAGACCGTGCTCGCGCACGGCGGCGTTGATGCGTTGGATCCAGAGCGCGCGGAAATTCCGCTTTCTCTGCTTGCGGCCGATGTAGGAATGTTGGCCCGCTTTATCGACGGCGGCGTTCGCGGTCGTGATGTTGTTCTTGCGGCGGCCGCGGAAGCCCTTGGCCTGCTTGAGAACTTTATTGCGGCGAGCGCGGCTTGGGACCGCACGTGATGCACGTGTCATGGTTGTTCGTCCTTACCGGTTATAGGGCATCCAAAGCTTTACGCGCGGCGTATCACTCGCCGAGAGGATAAAGCTGCCGCGAGCGTGGAGCTTGCGCTTGGATGAGCGCCGGATGAGACGGTGGCGCTTCATCACGCCGCCATGTTTGACCTTACCGGTGGCCGTCATTCTGAAGCGCTTTTTAGCGCCCGATTTTGTCTTCAACTTGGGCATTTCGGTCTCCTTATGCTGGAACGCGTTGAGCTGACCGCGAGGATCTGCTCGTCGAACTGCCTGGGCATGCCCCGCCCGGCCGTTCGTGTGAGGGGCGGGAAATAGCCTGAAGACCAGCCAAATTACAAGGCCCACCCGCCCTCTTCCGCCGATCCGCCCTGCGACCGAATGCGGGTGGGTCTGCCGCTCGTCGAAGGGTCACCGCACTGGCCGATTTCTCACGTTTTTGCGGTCACGGCCCGATGGCGGCATCTTGAGAGGATGGACTTGAAACGCGCCAGCAAGTTTCTCAGCCTCGTGTTGCGGCATGAGCCGGACAAGTTCGGCGTGGTGTTGGACGCGGCTGGGTGGACGCCGGTTGACGCTTTGCTCAGCGCGTGCGCACGGCATGGGCATACGATTGATCGGCCCACGCTGGAGCGTGTTGTTGCGGAGAATGACAAGAAGCGGTTTTCGTTCGACGAGAGCGGTACGCGCATTCGCGCCAATCAGGGACATTCGGTCGATGTTGAGTTGGGGTACGAGGCGGCCTCGCCCCCTGCCCTGCTCTATCACGGCACTGCGACACGCGTCATCGATGCGATCCGCGCGGAAGGCTTGAAGAAGATGGCGCGGCATCATGTGCATCTGTCGGCAGACGACGTGACGGCGCGGGCCGTCGGTCAGCGGCATGGGAAGCCCGCCGTGCTTGTCCTCGATGCGGCGGCGATGGCGGCGGAAGGGATCGCGTTTTACGTCAGCGCGAACAAAGTGTGGCTCGTCGAGCACGTGCCGGCGCGGTTCATCCGCTTTCCGGCATAAAGGAAAGGCGGCACCCGGGAGAGTGCCGCCCTACTTTTACAGCGTACGCCGCGAGAGTATCTCGAAGCGCCAGACCATGCCGATGCCCGCAACCGCAAGGCCGGCGGCGAGGCCGATCCAGACGCCGAGACCCTGCATGCCGGCGCCGAAGGCCAGACCGTAGGCCAGCGTGAAGCCGACGAGCCAGTAGCTGAGGCCCGCGATCCACATCGGCGCCTGCGCGTCCTTCAAGCCGCGCAGACCCATTTGGCCCGTCACCTGCAGCGCGTCGAAGAGCTGAAACACCGCCGCCAAGTACAAGAACGCGACCGCGAGTTTCACCACATCGGCGTTCTCGGGGTTGCCGGTGGAGATATAGAGTCCGACCAGCGTTTCAGGGATCAGCGCAATCACCACCGCGCAGATCAGCATGAAGCCCGAACCGAAGGCGATGGCCGTGTAGCCCGCCCTGCGGACGCCCTCGGCGTTCTTTGCGCCGGCGAAGAGGCCGACGCGCACCGTCGCTGCGATGCCGATGCCGAGCGGCACCATGAAGGTAACCGAACCGACGTTGAGCGCGATCTGGTGCGCGGCGACCGACGCCGCGCCAAACACGCCCATCATCAACGTCGCCGTGTTGAACAGCATGGCTTCGAACATCATCGACATGCCGATCGGCGCACCGAGGCGGAAGACTTCCCTGAACTTCGCCCAATCGGGCCGCGTGAAGCGATGCAGCAAGCGGTACTTCTTGAACGATGGCGCGAGTAGCACCACGCCCAGCATCGCGAAGAACGAGAAGGCATAGGCGAAGGCCGTGCCGATACCGGAGCCCTGGATGCCCAATGCGGGCATGCCGAACTTGCCGAAGATCAGCGTGTAGTTCGCGAAGATGTTGACGATCACGGTCGCGACCGAGATTCCCAACACTGCGTTCTGGCGGCCGAGCGCAGTCGCAAAGGCACGCAGCACGCCGAAGGCCAGCGTGAAGGGAATGCCGAGGGCGATGGCGTGCACCCACGGCTCCGCCATCGCCGCGATCTTCGGATCTTGGCCCAGCAAGACCAGGATCGGACGCGCCCAGATGAGGAACGTCATCAGCGGCAGCGAGACGAGCGCCACCGCCCACAGCCCCATGCGCACCGCCGCACGCGTGCGCGCGCGGTCGTTCGGATGTGCGCCCAGGATCTGCGCGATGATCGGCGAGACGGCCATCACCGGGCCGTAACCGATGAGCCAAGTGAAGTAGAACATCACCGCGCCGATGCCGACGGCGGCGATCGCTTCCTTGCCGAGTTCGCCGACCATGATGATGTCGGCGGTGAGCGAGCCGATTTGCGCCAGCTGCATCGCGATCAGCGGTGCGGCGAGCTTGAGCAACGCGCGTGCTTCGTCGAGCCAGGGTTTCAGCATTTCACGGCGTGCTGCCCGGTCGGATGCGGGGTCGAAATAGGTTGTCATTGTTTTCAACATGGATCAGCTCTTGGTCTTGCCCGGGTCGTCCGCTCGTTTCGTCGAAGAGGGTTTCGGGCAAAACAAAACCCCTCCGGAGCGGGCTCGGGAGGGGTGGCAAACGCATCGGCCTTATGGCTTTCGCGCTAATCCATGGCTCCCTCACGAGCCGACATGCCACCGCAACGCGGCGTCGGATAACCGACACGGCCGCGCGAGGCGGGAACGATGAGAACAGCAGTGTTCATCAGTTCTTTGGCTCGCAAAGGATTCGCGCGGCCCCATGCCTCGCGATTGGCGGGTTTGGTACGCGCGCGGGAATCTGAAGTCAAGGCATGGGAGGTATGCGCGGCGCGACGCCGCTCAGCTGTGTCGGGGAAACGACATGGTTGGTGTGCCGGCGATCACAAACCGCCGTCGATGTCGGCGCGGATGAGGCCGGTTCGGCTGGGGCTGATCATCATGGGGCTTGCCCAGTCGTCGTAGAACCATTGTTCGTAGCGCCATGTAATGGTCAGCGTTGCGCCGTCCGGTTTGCGCCAGATGAGCGTGTAATAGGTGTTGCGCCGCCAGCTTGGCGACTTGCCCGTCATGAAGTTGAGTTCGAACGGCGTCGGCCATGCGATCGCGCTGTGTGCTGTGCGGAAGGTGACTGTGTCCCCTGGATCGGGTGTGAACAGCGTGTCGTAGGGGCCCGCGAGAGGGTCTGCAATTTCGGCGGCGGCATCGTTGCGGGTCCCGAGTGGAAAGACCTTGCCGCTCGCATGCAGCGATACGCGCCCTGTCGTTTCTGCTTCGAAACGCGCGGTGTCCGGCGTTCCGTCCGGCGTTGTGAGATCGAGCGGAATGTTTCCGACATGCAGCGAGCCCATCGAATAGATGAACGGGCCGTTGGTCGCGACCGCTTCGCCTTCTGTCGCGAAGGTGTCGACGAGCAGGACCAGCTGACGGCCGAGGGTCAGCCAGGCGATGGTGAGGCCGACGATTGCGGCGATGATGAGGAGAAATCTTTTCATGAGAGGACGCTAGCAGAGGGCTTTGCCACAGAGCACGCGAATGTGGCGAGGTTGTTAAGAGCGGGCG
>JAWXBY010000120.1:0-3383 GCA_034440355.1 Alphaproteobacteria bacterium | reverse complement strand
CGCGGTGCTTCAGGACGGCGGCTCGCTCTTGGTCTTCGGCGAAGCCGGCGTCCAGACGCAGACGCTCAAAGCCAACCCGGCGGAGATCGAAGAAGCGCCCCCACCGCCCCCACCGGCAGCGCCAGCCGAAGCCGCACCGGCCGAAGCAGCACCCACCGACGTCGCACCGACACCGCCAGCTGGCAACGGCGGCTGACAAACCACCACGCCAAGCGGGCATCAGGCAAACGCGGCTATCTCAGATAGCCGCGTTTTGCGTTTGCGTGCGCCATTCAGATTGTGGCGCAAAAGAACCAGCACGCAAAACATAGTGGCGCAGCGTGCCCAGAATCGCGAAATTAACACTTGGTTAACCATTTTGCCTCGTTCTTGAGCGTGAGGCTCAGGAACAGGGCGTGCGTCCGTCCAAACCCTGTGACGCGTGCTCTTTTGGGGCGCTGGAAAATCGAATGACGACGGCGGCGCCGAACGCGCCGACCGCTACGGCAAAGAGGGGAAGCAGAATGTCGAAACGACTTGTCCAGCGCGCGGCTTTGCTGGGATTGACGTCAACCATCGCGTTGATCGGCGCGGCTCAGGCCGTCGAGACAAAGTTCGGCGAAGTCCAGATCATCTTCGATACGACCGTGTCGGTCGGCGCGTCGATGCGGACCGCCGATCGCGAAACGCAGTTCTTGCCTGAAGGCAACGGCGGCCCGGTCGATCCGCGGACGTCGGGCATCAACGTGCCCGGCCTCACGGGGCTTGTCCTGCCGACCTACAGCGGCGACACCGGCGTGTTCAACTACACCGCCAACCCCGACAACTATGATGGCAGCTCGCAGACGGACGACGGCCGTTTGAACTTCGACAACGGCGACCTGGTCGGCGCGACCATCAAAGCCTCGCACGACCTTCAGCTCACCTACCAGAACTACAAAGTCTTCGCCCGCGCGATCGGCTTCTACGACGTGGTCATGAACGACCACGACGTCGGCGCGCGCTCGGAACTGACGGACGATGCGCTCGGCGACGTCGGCCGCAACTATGAACTCCTCGATCTCTTCGTCTCGGCCGACTACATCGTCGCCGACATGCCGGTGAACCTGCGCGTCGGTAAGCAGGTGATCAACTGGGGTGAAAGCACGTTCATTCTCGGCGGCAACAACGTCTTCAATCCGATCGACGTCGGCGCCTTCCGCCGCCCCGGCTCGGAAATCAAAGAAGCGCTGCTTCCGGTCAACGCGGTTTCGGGCTCGATCTCACTGCCCTTCGACGTCTCGCTCGGCGCCTACTACGCGCTCGACTTCGAACCGTTCGAACTCGACCCGTCAGGCACACCCTTCTCGACGGCCGACGTTGTGGCCTTGGGCAGCGGCATCGGCGGCAACGAAGACCGCGTGAGCTTGCTCTCGTCGAGCCCGCTCGCCGGCATGCGCCGCAATTGTACGGCGGCCGCCGGCAGCGGCACGCGCGAAGTGCAGACCAACGGCCTTCTGCCCGACGCGCAAGTCGCGAACGCCGGTCAGCTTGACTGTACCGACGACGACGCCTTCACCGGCATCTTCGCCGACACGATCGACTACACCGAGTTCTACACGATCGGTCAGGCCGAACGCACGCGCTTGGGCCTCGCCTCGCTCCTCGCTTCGCAAGGCGCGTCGCGCGAATCGTACGGCCTAGTCGACCACGGCGGCGAAGCCGAACAGCTCGTCGACGACGAAGGACAATACGGCCTCTCCGCGCGCTACTACGCGGAATGGCTGGGCGGCACCGAATTCGGCGCCTACTTCCAGAACTATCACAGCCGTCTGCCGTTCCTGAGCGAACGCGTCGGCGGCCCGGCGACCCTTGCGATCGGCGTGACCGGCGGTTCGGCGCAGTTGCCGAGCGGCATCGCCGGCCGCCAGCTTGGGCCGGGCGGTTGCGGCTTTGACGCCGGCGCCCCTCCGGGAAGCGTGATTGCCGCAGGCCTCACGGGTGAAGCGTTTACGCAGGCCACGAACGCGGCCTTCGGCGACGCCGGTGCGCCCGACGCCGACGGCATTGGCTTGGACGACACGCTGATCGAAGACCCGCAAGACTTGCTGAACGCGACCACGGCGGCGACCGTCAACGCGCTGTCGGGTGCGACCCTCGTGCAAAGCGCCAGCGGTTCGTACGACAACGTCTACAACGTCATGGTCATGAACTGCGTTCTGAACTTCTACCAGACCGCGAGCATCGACTTCGGCACAGGCCCGGTATCGCAGCTCGTCAACGGCGCCGAAACGCTGGGTCTCAACTCCGACATCGATCTTCTGATCGAATACCCGGAAGACATCCACGTCTGGGGTTTGAGCTTCAACTCGACGATCTTCGGTTGGGGCGTTCAGGGCGACTTCACCTATCGCCCGCGCGCGCCGTTCCAGATCGACACGGACTCGCTGACCATCGCCGCCGCCTGGAAAAACTGCGCCTTCCAAGCGTCCGCCGGTGTTGCATCGATCGCCGTGTTGCCTGCGCTGCGCACGCCTGACGGGTCCTACATCCAGCCGCAATGTATGGCCGCTGGCGGACTCGGACTTGCGGCCGGTCAAAGCTCGTACACGAAGGGCTGGATCGAGAACGAAATGTACACCGCTCAGATCGGCACGACGGCGACCTTCACGGCGTCGGAATGGTGGGTCGACGCGGTCGGTTCGGACATGGGCTTGCTCGTCACCGAAATCGGCATGGTCTATGTGCCGGGCGTGGAGGACGACTACCTCAGCGAAGGCACGTTCAACCGCGCGTTGCCTGTCTTCCAAGGCACGGGCTGCCAAGGGTCGGATCTCCCGCTCGGCGGCCTGCTCGGCCTCGATCCGAAGACGTCGGAACAGTGCCGTCCGAACGACTTCTCGGCGGGCCTCGTTGCGTTGTTCCAGCTTGACTACAACAACGCCTTCGACAGCGGCTTCTTGGTGTCGCCGCGCATCGCCTACTCGTACGATTTCACAGGCACGACGCCTTCGCCGTACGGCAACTATCTCGAGGATCGCCAGTCGTTGAACCTTGGTGTCACCGGAACCCTGAACAACAACTTCCGCCTCGGCGCCAGCTACACGAACTTCTTTGGCGGACATATTAATAACAAGTCGAAGGATCAGGATTTCGCTTCGATCACGGCCAGTTACACGTTCTAGTGAATGCGAAGAATATCGGCCCGCTTCGTCTCCGAAGCGGGCCGATTTGCGACCGGACTGAACTCAGAGTACAACTGCGCAACCTAGAATTCATGGCAACGAAGGCATGTGGGGCGGGGGCATAACCGCAACAGGACCTTGAATCAGGTGGAGGAAACTCAAGTGAAGAAGACGAAGTTGTTGTTGTTGGCCACGGCGGTAGTTGCCTTATCGGGCGGCAGTGCGTGGGCGAAGTCCTCG
>JAWXBY010000119.1:0-32608 GCA_034440355.1 Alphaproteobacteria bacterium | reverse complement strand
GGAGATTGGCCGGTTCAGACCCTTCAGCGGATCGACCGCCGCCGCCGGCGCCGCCGGTCGATCCGCTGAAGGGTCTGAACCGGCCAATCTCCAAAGCCATCAACTTCCCGCGGCTCGAAGACTTCTATTGCTCGCAAGCGCAAAAGGACGCGGCCCTCGCTCTGATCCCGCCGGAGATCGCAAAGGTCCACGCAAACATTGCGGGCATCGACGCCTACATCGCGTCGCTGAACACGCGCCGCGGCGAACTCAAAACAAGAGGTGTCGAACAGCACTGGCTGGACTCGATGGACTACGAAGTCCGCAATGCTGAAACGGAGAAGGCGAGCCAAGCCACGACGATCCAAACGCTGGAAACCACGCGTGGCCTCATCGCATCGACCCCCGTCGTTGACTGTTCGAAGGAAGGCAAGCGCGAAATCGGCCGGCTCCCCGGCAGCGGCTTCTCCGCCGGCGTTGACGTCGCGTACGGCGACCTGACGATCCCCGACAAGCCCTACCTCTCGCTCGAAGACGCGGGCGACCTCTTCCTCGGCGTCGTCGATCTCGAAACGGAAGACGAACTTCTCGTCATCACCGGCTTCGTCGAATACGAGTTCAAACTCGGCGATCTCCCGAACGTGAAACTGCTGGGCGACCCGCGCGATCAGCGTTGGATGACCGGCGCCGAACTCTTCGGCTACGACTACAGCATCTTCGCCGAAAGCCCCGACGTCACCACCACGACCGAAGGCATGGGCATCCCCGGCACCGGCGATCCGTTCTCGACGTATCCCGCGGGCGTCTTCTTCGCCAACCCCGCATTCAACGACGTGACGAACATTCGCTACGCCCACGACTCGAACTTCCGCGGCGGCGCAATCAGCTTCGGCCAAAAGTCATACTACGACAGCCACAATTGCTACGTCGGCGTCGGCGTCGGCTACAACCGCTTGCGCACGACGGACATCCTGACCGGCACGGTCGACGGCTTCGACACCGACTTCCGCTATGAAACGGACGTCGCCACGCGTGGCACGAATCTGTTCGTGCGCGGCGGCGTCGAAATCCCGCTCGACAATTTCTGGGACGAGCAACTGCGCTACGCCGGCGAATTCTCCGGCTTCCGCCTGTCGGCCGGCGGCGAAGGCCGCGTCAACTTCCTCGACGCCGAAGGCCTCGACCGACTCGATCTCACCGGCTTCGTCAGCGACAGCCAGGCCGTCCGCATCGGCAAGGACGACACGACCTTCAGCTACAAACTCAACGCCGGCCTGAACTACGCGCCGACAGGCATCAAAGGCCTCGACATCTCGCTCGGCGTCGAATACGGCGAAAGCGACACCCACCCCGTCGCCCACCGCTCCGGCCAAACCGGCGAAACCACGCGCATCGAGTTCGAACAAGAAGAGGTCTTCGTCGGAACGCTGGGCACGCGCTTCAGGTTCTAAACCGGACGCCCCTCTCCCCTCACCCTCCTGGGGTGGAGAGGGGCCGACGGTGAACGCTAGGCCGGCAGCGTCACGCGAAAAGCGAGCACCATACTGTCGTGCTCGAACCCGCCGTCATACCGACCGTCCGGCATGAACCCGCTCCGCGTGCGAAAATCATTGTCGTTGCCGACAAACAGAAACCGTTCGCGCGGCTTCTTCGGATCGAGCGGCGGCGACAACACCATCGACTCCCACTTCGCCGACAGCAAAGCCCGCTCCCGCGTCGCCCGCTTCGACGAGAGCCCGACACGATTGAGCTCTTCCTCATCCGCAATATCGACAAACGGCGTCAACCGAACCGGCGCGATGTCGCTCTCTAGAACGCCGTCAGGCGCCACCGGCTTGGCCCGCCGCTCATACTTCGATCCGACGATATCGCTCGCCCCGTCAAGCGACCCTATCAACACCTGCTTGAACACGATCGGCTTGCCGGCATTGCGCTCCTTCGCGCCGAACCCAAACGACTCGCGCCCAAGAACAAAGAACCGCCCACCGCCCTGCGCCGAAATCGCGTTGACCTCGACGGCGGCAACCTCTTCCGCGCCCGGCCGCCCGCCGCACAGCGGCAGCTGCACCACGTAATGCGCTTTCGGCGAGGACGGCCACCCGCGCGCCGGAACATCGTAGACAAGCAACCGCGTGTATCGCTGCGTCTCCGCCGGCCCGCGCCGATCCTGCATCAACGGCGCTTGCAGCAGCACATAAAGCTCGCGCCCATCCGGCGTCAGCGACAATCCTTCAAGCCCGTCATTCGGCGCCCGCCCGCGCTTCGGCTTCGTCCCATCGGCCGACGAAAAATTCACCTCGCCCCCGACGTAAGGCACGAACGCTTCCGGCGGCGCAATGATGTGCTGCAAATCCCCTTCGGGCGAAAAGCAATAGACGTTCGCGGCAAACTCATCGCTGACGAACAGCCGCCCATCCTTCGCGATCGCAATCCCTTCGCTGTCGACGCAGATACGTCCGGCAGCGCGACCCTTCTTCGGCGACGGCACCAGAACGTCCAGCTGCTCGCCGACATTCGGCCCGGGATCGAGCCCCGTCATCAGCGCGCCGTTCGCATCGCGCATGAACCGCGTGCCCAGGTGTGAAAGTGACAACTTCCCGCCCCGCAACTCGAACCCAATGCGATGCACCCGCGTCGGATAATCGCTGAACCGCCCATCCTCCGGCACGTTGAACCCGCGATCGGGCAGGGCGACGAACACGCCTGCGCACCCCTCGCCGCTCGCGCGCCACGACCCCGCCTCCAGCGACAGCCCGGAAAACGACCCCAACGTGTCGCCCATCGTGTCGCGCGTCGCGGCGGGAAGCCGCCCCAGCGCCACGAGCCGGTATGCCTTGCCGTCCTTAGCGTTAGCCATGAACCCCTCGATTTGCGGGAACCAGGGATGGCTCTACCATGCCAGCCCCTTTCGTTTCTCTCTTGAGCAGGCGAGCGGAAGCGCGTCTAATACATCCGCCGCGTGCGTGGGGACCCGGGCGCGGCAGGGGTGGGGATTATTGTCATGAAGCGCCGGTTTGTGCTGGCGATACCGCTATTGGGCGCGCTGTCCGTGACAGCGCTTGCCTGGGCGGCTGAGTCCGTCGTCACCATTCCCCTCAGCCCGCCGCCCAAGGCCGACGAAGCCAAGCCAAAGTCGGACAAGACGACCGTCGCTGCGGTCCCTGCATCAGAGCCTTTGTCGCCGCAAGCCATCGTCGACATTCCACCGCCCGAGTTCTCAACCCAACCGCTCTTCGCGCCGGGCATTGAACTCGACAGTGGGGCAATCCCGACGCCGGACATCGACCCCGCGCTGATCGAAGGCAAAGAGGTCGCGGTCAAAGAAGTCGAACCGCCGCCGGTCGAAGCGCCGAAACCCCGCTTGGAGGCAAGGCCCCAACCGGCGCCGCTGCGCATGGCTGCGCCGTTGCCGCCAATGCCGCAACCGAAACCGACGCCGCCCGCGCTCAAAGAACAAACGGCAGTACCAATTGCCGCTGCGTCTGATGAACCGTCGGCGCGTCCCCTACGCCGCGGCGAGATGGAGCCGATCGACGACTACCGCCCGAAAAAGCCATCGTCATCCGTCGTCGTCGATCCCGCCGCTCTCGATCGCGCACTCGTGCCCGCCGCCGAAAAGCCCGCGCGGACAACACCGATCCCGCAACCCAAACCAGCCGCGCCGAAACCGAAAGCCGAAGCAAAAATTCTGGCCAAAGGCGAGATGGAACCCGTCGACGACGTCCCCGGTCCAAAGGCGCTCATCACGCGGCGTGGCGAGGCGTCAACCTTCCGCTGCTTCGTGCGCGACGTGATGGCCTTCTACGACCGCACCCACATCCGTTGCTACAACAAGGCGAAGAACAAACTGAACTTCTTCGCCGTCGACACCGGCCAACCCATATCCGCTTCAGTGGTGTCGAAGGGGCTCGCCGCCATGCAAGCCGGCAAACCCGCCACCATCACCTTCGCCCCCGAAGCCGACCTAAACCCCTCCAACTGCGCCGCCGCCAACTGCCGCCGCCTGATCGACATTCAGAACTAGCCCGCCACGGCGCACGATCGGCTACAATGCGCCCCCAAAGCCGGCGCATGAGAGGCTCATGCATATTCATTACGCCATCGGCGACATTCACGGCCGCAACGATCTCCTCGAACGGATGCACGAGCGCATCATCGCCGACCACAGTCTGCGCCATGCGAACGAGCCCGCCGTCATCGTCTATCTCGGCGACTACGTCGATCGCGGCGCGGATAGCGTCGGTGTGATCGACAGAATTGCGCGTGGCGTGCCGGGCTTCGAGAGCGTGTGCCTCTTGGGCAATCATGAAGACTGGATGCTTGGCTGCCTGGAAACCGACGACGAGGACTATTGGTCGGGCTGGCTCGGCAACGGCGGCGAAGAGACGCTGGCGTCGTTGGACATCACGGCCGGTCTTGGCGAATACGACCCACTCGCGCTGGCCAAAGCGCTGGGTCCTCAGCGCTTGGCATGGCTCAACGCGCTCAAGCTCTATCATCGCGCCGGCGACTATCTCTTCGTTCACGCGGGCATCCTTCCCGGACGTCCTCTCGACCAGCAGGAAGAAAAGGACCTGCTCTGGATCCGGCGCGCGTTTCTGGATTCCGACGAAGATCACGGCTTCCGCGTTGTCCACGGCCACACACCGACGGAGCAGCCCGAACTGAAGCCGAACCGAATCGGCGTCGACACCGGCCCGACCTGGTACGGAAATCTAACGGCGGTGGTGCTGGGCGAGCCGGAAGGCCCGCGCTTCCTCACTGTCTCCGGCGAACCCGGCCCCGGCCCGGCGCCCACCCGCCTCACGTCCCCGGAATAATACCGCCCCAATAGATGAGCAGCAGATCGCACGTGTTTTGCACGCCGTGCGCCATGATCGGTATGGCGAGGCTTCGCCCCGACAGCAGATAAAGCAGCCCGTAGGTCACGCCGCCCACCGCGGTGATAATGACGCCGCTCAGCTCCTGATAGGAATGCGCGATCCCAAAAATCACGCTGACGCCGATGAGGCTGACCAGCCAGGCGCTCGTCCCGCCGCCCAACACCTCGGCGACACGCGTCATCGCAAACCCGCGCCACACCATCTCTTCGCCGAACGCGGCCAGAACCCACGACGCCGCGATCAGCAAGACCAAATTCTGCCAACTCTCGGTGATCTCTTTGATCAAGCTGAGGTCTGGCGATCCGCCTGTCCACTGCCGCACCAGCGGCTCAAGCACGATAAGTTCGTGCAGCGACAACGCGATGCCCGCAATCGCGCCCACGACGATCGTGAACGGCCACGACGCGCTCAGACGAAGACCGACGTCCCGCCAGCGCTTGCCCCGCACGCGAAGCAAAGCCCAGCACAAAAGAAACAGCCACGGCGTATGGCTCACCGGCAGATACTTGTACGACCCTGCCTCGAACACCGCGACGAAGAGCAAAAGCTCGACCACCGCAAACCAAAGACTGTCCCGCCAGTCCGCGGTCTTCCCGCTGTTCGTTTCCATCGCAAGCGCCCCTTCTCCTGCTCGGAAATATTGTATACAAAAGTGCACATATTGTAGTCAAAGACTCGATGAAGCCCGCGATCACACAACCGCGATCCGCAAAGCCGCCGGCCCCCCGCGGCGGCCGCGCCACCCACGGCCGCATCCGTGAGCGCCTGCGCGCCGAACTCCTCGACCGCATCGTCAAGGGGGACCTCAAAGGCGGCGACAAGCTGAACGAACTGCGCCTCTCGGGCGAGCTCAAGGTCAGCCGCACGCCGCTCCGCGAAGCGATGCTGCATCTCGAACGCGAAGGTTTCGTGCGCTCGGACGTCAGGCGCGGCTTCACGGTGGGCGAACTCTCGACCCGCGACGTGCGCGAGACCTATCCCCTGATCGCGCAGCTCGAAATGATGGCGGTGCGCAACAGCGCCCCCATGCTCTCGCTCGTGATCCCGGACCTCGTCCGCATCAACGCCGCCTTCGCCCGCGCCCGGACGGCACAGCGCGCACGACACCTCGACACGCTCTGGCACGACACACTGATCGGCCAATCAAAGAACGCGCGTCTGGCGGCTATGGTCGCCACGCTGCGCCTGGCGATCGAACGCTACGAACACCTCTACATGTCCGACACGACACTCATCGCGCTTTCCGTGGCCCAACACGGCGATATCATCAAGTGCCTGAAGCGCGGCGACATTGACGCCGCCTTGAAAGCGCTTGAGCACAATTACTTGTTCAGCATGCAAGCCCTGTTGCGAAAAATGGGCGAGGAATAGCGCCTCAGATCAACCGCGAAAGCCAATGCATGACGTTGAGCGTCAGTTGGCGGTTGTCGCATCCGGGAAAATTCATGCCGACCGGCCGGCCCTGCTGGTCGAGCTGAGCCGAGAGCATGCCCGCCTCGCCGAGGACCACCACGCGGCCCTGGCCGATCTCGAACGCCAGCCCCTGCGCGCGCCCTTTGGCCGAGACGGCTGCGCCATACGTCATCGAGACCCTGACGTCGCCGCCCTCTTTTTCGATGACCGGCGCTGTCGGTGGCGCGTCCGTCGCCGCGTCGGACAAGCGCAAGAGAGCATGAGCCTCAGGCGTGCCCCAAATCGATTGTCCGGTGAACGTCACGACGCGGTTGATGGTTTCGCCGGCGTCGCGTCCGCGCGTGATCGGATGATCGCTAAGCAGGCCATTCTGACGCGAGAAGACGAGATGGCTGTTTCCCCGGCCCGGCTCGAAATTCGTCGGATCTTCGACAAGGCCCTTGCTCATACGCACGCCGAGGCGCAACGCCAACGCCTCCGACGCCGCCCCGAACGGCCAATGGTCGGTGATCAGCAGAAGCGATCCCCCATCCGTCACCCACCGCTCGATCGCGCCGATTTCCGCTTCACTGAAGGCGTTCGCGTCATTCGCATCGTTGCTGCCGCGCGGGCACGCGACGACCAGCACCGAGGCCTGCGCTAGTCGCGTCGGATTAATGGCACCTTCGATCGGCGAGATCTTGTAACCGTCGTTGCGCAAAAGGTCTGCGAACGGGCGATAGCCCCGGCTCGTCGTGTGACAGTTGCGATGACCTTCGTCGAACAGGACGAGCGGTGCGCTTGCCGCGGCATAAGCCGGCTTGCGCACCGTGGCGTCGAAACCCGCGTCGTAAGTCGGCGGTGGAAGCGTCAAGTAAAGGTATGCGCCCCCAGCAACCACCGCAGCGGCGATGACGACCCAAACCCAGCGCATGTTCATCCCCGCGCAACGAACACGATCATGATGATGCGCTTAGGCCCGGAGAGCAAGATTCGGGTGTAGAGACCGGCGCGCTATGCCGCCGGTCTCAGCGCCAGCTCTTCCTTCACCGCACGCGCCACCGACGGCCGCGCCGACAGGCGTTGCGCATAGGCCGCAAGCACCGGCCACTTGCTGAGGTCGACGCCGGCAGGCCCAGCCCAATTCAACGTCGTGACCAGATAGGCGTCAGCGACCGAAAACCCTTCGTCGAGCAGAAACTCGCGGCCCTTCAAATGCGTGCTCAGCCGCTCATACCGCGCCGGCAACAGCACGTCGCGCGCGAACGCCTTCGCCTCAGGCGGACTTGCCGGATTGAAGACCGTGGCGAAGACCGCCTTGTGCACTTCCGTGCCGACATAGCTCAGCCATTGCTGCAGCTTGTTGCGCGCCCGCGTGCCGGCCGGCGGCGCCAAGCGCGCGCCGGGCTTCAAGTCGGCGATGTACTGCAGCACGGCCGGACCTTCGGTCAGCACGTCGCCGTCGTCCAGCTTCAGCGCCGGCACCTGGCCCATCGGATTCACGGTCAGATAGTCGCTGCCGTCGGCAAGCCGCTTCGTCGACAGCGTCACCTGGTGATATCCAGCCTCAATCCCCGCTTCATAGAGTGCGATGCGGCTGGCCATCGAGCAGGACAGAGGGGCAAAATACAGGTCCATGATCGTCTCCCTTGAAATATATGCGATACCGCATAGAAATACAGGAGGCGGTTTCCGGCCGTCAAGGATTATTTGCGATGCCGCATAAAAATAACGCGCGCCCCCGCGGTCGACCCCGCGCCTTCGATGAGGCCGAGGTGCTGAACGCCGCGCGCGAGGCCTTTTGGCGCAAGGGCCTAAGCGGCGTTTCGCTCGACGCGCTGGCCGAGGAAACAGGCGTCGCCCGCCCAAGCCTCGCCGCCGCCTTCGGCGACAAGCGCGCGCTCTATTTGCGCGTGGTCGAGGTTTTTACCGAGCAAATGTTCGCGGCTGCCAAGGCCGTGATGACCGCGCGAAAACCGCTGCGCGACGAGTTGGCCGCCTTCTTCGACGGCGCACTCGCACTCTATCTGTCGGGCGACGTGCCGAAAGGATGCCTCGGCGTCTGCACCTTGCCCGTCGCCGCCGCCGAGGACGAAGACGTGCGCGCCGCGCTGCTCGCCATCATCGCCGCAACCGACGACATCTTCCGCCGCCGCTTCACCGAAGAAGCGCGCAAGGGCCGCTTCGACGTCGAAGGCCGCAGCCTCCTCGCCGCCGCACTCCTGCACAGCATCGCCATCCGCGCCCGCGCCGGCCAACCGAAACGCGAACTGAAAGCAATGGTCGCCTCCGCCGTCGACCTACTCGCGGCCTGAACGCGGCGTTTGGCGGCGTCGACGCCTCGCCCAAATAGTTCTATATTTGTTCTGGATCGCTCTGCCCCCACCCTTGTGTGACGGCACGTGACGGCAATGTGATGGATCTGTGATGGCAGAAACGGCGCAAATCAGCCGATGTGACGGCGTGACGGCAAAGATTGCATGCGTTTCCAAAAAGCCTTTGGAATCAGAAGTCGCAGGCGATGCCTTTGATTTCCCAGTCGCCGTAGCGCGTGGGGTCAAGCCCGCCGCGCCCGCCGACTTCCTTCGGCTGTGCCGCGGCGCGTTTCGCCTCTTCGGCGCGCCGGGCCTCGGCCTCGGCACGCGCGCGTTGTCCGGCTTCGGCGATACGGGCGGCGACGTCGGGATCGTGGCTCATGAGTGTGACCTAGGTGCCCCTGCGAAGACGATCAATGCCGCCGAAACCGCGCATGCGTCAACCGCGCGCAACGCCGCCGGTCGGGCGCCGGTATGATGCGGGAAAATTCATGGGGGAAATGATGGGCAGGCTTGGCGTCCGCACCGCGTTCGGACTTTTGGCGCTCGCAATTTTGACAACGGCCGCACACGCGCAGGGCTTCGATCCCGACGCCGCGACCGAAGCCTATCTCGCGACGCTCTCCGATGCAGCCCGCGCCAAATCCGACGCTTATTTCGAAGGCGGCTATTGGCTGATCCTCGTCGATGCGGCCTATGCGGCAGTCGTCGCGTTGATCCTGCTGTTCACGCGTCTCTCCGCCAGCATGCGCAGCGTGGCCGAGGCCATCATACCCTGGCGCTGGCTTCAAACGCTCCTCTACGCCGCGATGTTCATCGTCGTCACCGCTGCCCTGACCTTCCCGCTCACGATGTACGAAGGCTTCACGCGCGAACACGAATACGGCATGTCGAACCAAACCTTCGACGCCTGGCTCGGCGAGTACGGCATCGGACTCGCCGTGAACGTCGTGCTCTCCGGACTTTTCATCACCGGCATCTACGCCATCGTGCGCCGCGCGCCGAACACCTGGTGGATCTGGGGCACGGCGGCAACGGCGGTCTTCATGACCATCGCGATCATGCTGGCGCCCGTCTACATCTCACCGCTCTTCAACGACTACAAGCCCATGGCGGATAGCGAGTTGAAGCAGCAGATACTGTCGATGGCCCGCGGCTCCGGCGTCCCCGCCGACAACGTTTACGTCGTCGACCAATCGCGCCAAACAAAGCGCATCAGCGCCAACGTGCAAGGCATCTTCGGCACGACGCGCATTTCGCTGAACGACAATTTGCTCGAACGCTCGACCCCCGCCGAAGTGAAGTCGGTCATGGGCCACGAAATCGGCCACTACGTCCTCGGCCACGTCTTCGAACTCATCGTCTATTTCAGCTTGCTGGCGGGCGTCGGCTTCGCCTTCGTGCAGTGGGGCTTCCACGCCCTCCACCGGGCTTTCGGCGGCCTGTGGGGCGTGCGCGACATCACCGACCCGGCGGGCTTGCCGATCGCGATGTTGCTCTTCGCGGTCTACGGGCTCTTCGCGACGCCGGTCCAGAATACGATCATCCGCTCGAACGAGGCCGAAGCCGACATCTACGGCCTGAATGCCGCCCGCGAGCCCGACGGTTTCGCTACCATCGCGCTGAAGCTGTCGGAGTACCGGAAAATCAGCCCGACCCCGCTCGAAGAATTCATCTTTTTCGATCATCCCTCGGGCCGCTCGCGCATTTCCATGGCGATGCAGTGGAAGGCCGAGAACATGAACGAAAAGAAAGCCGAAGAGCCCGCGCCACCGCCCGCGGAAACCGAACCAAAACCGGCGCCCGACGAGCCCAAGATTCCTTGATGCGGACACGTTTCGTACCTACATCTTCGCCGGTCCAACCCCTCCCGAGGCATGTGTCGATGAACTGGACGAAAACCGCCCTCTTACTGGCCGCGATGACGAGCCTGTTTGTGGGCATCGGCTGGCTGATCGGCGGCCCGACCGGCATGGTCATCGCGTTCGTGGTGGCGCTGGGCATGAATGCCTTCGCCTACTGGAATTCGGACAAGATGGTCCTGAACATGTACGGCGCGCAGGAAATCGGTGAGCGCGACGATCCGGAGCTGTTCGGCTTGGTCAGCGAACTCGCGCGCCGCGCACAGATCCCGATGCCCAAAGTCTACATCATGCAGAACGAGCAACCGAACGCCTTCGCCACCGGCCGCGATCCCGCGCACGGCGCCGTGGCCGTCACGACGGGCATCATGCAGCGCCTCTCGCGCGAAGAACTCGCGGGCGTCCTCGCCCACGAACTCGCGCACATCAAAAACCGCGACACGCTGATCATGACCGTGACGGCGACGATCGCCGGCGCGATCTCGATGCTCGCCAACTTCGCGATGTTCGCCGGCGCAACCGGCGACAACCGCAACAACCCGCTCGGCATCATCGGCTCGATCGCGATCATGTTCCTGGCGCCCATGGCGGCCCTGCTCGTGCAGATGGCGATCAGCCGCACGCGCGAGTATGAAGCCGACCGCGTCGGCGCGGAGATCGCAGGCCAACCCCTCTGGCTCGCCCGCGCGCTCGAAAACATCCAGAGCACGGCGCAGCGCATCGACAACCCGGAAGCTGAACGCAACCCCGCGACCGCGCACATGTTCATCATCAACCCGCTGTCGGGCCACGGCATGGACAACCTCTTCTCGACCCATCCGTCGACCGCCAACCGCGTCGCCAGGCTGCAAGGCATGGCGCAAGGCATGTACGGCGCCGCGCAAGAAGCGCCGCGCCGGGGCCCGTGGGGTTGAAGCCCGCGCCCGGCCGCAAGCCGCCGCCCGACACCCAAGGCCTAGGCGCGCGCAAAGCGGCCCTCGCCGCGCTCAGCGCCATCTTCTTCAACGGACGCCCGCTGGCCGAAGCCCTCGAAGGCTCGGTCGGCAAAGCAAATCTAGAACCGCGCGACGCCGCCTTCGCGCGCACCATCGTGATGATGGTCCTGCGCCGCCTCGGCCAACTCGACCACATCGTCGCGAACTTCCTGCGCGAACCGCTGCCGGTGCGCTCCGGCCCCGCCGAGTTGATCCTGCGCATCGCCGCCGCCGAACTTCTCTTCCTCGACGTCGCCCCGCACGCAGCCGTCTCGTCAGCCGTGACGCTCGCCGACCGCGACCACCGCGCGAAACACTTCAAAGGCCTCATCAACGCCGTCGCCCGCAAAATCGCCGCCGAAGGCAAAACGCTCCTCGCCTCAACCGACGCCGATCGCCTCAACACACCGGTCTGGGCGTGGGACGCATGGGCCGCGACCTACGGCGAAGAGACGGCGCGCGCCATCGGCCACGCGCACATCACCGAACCGCCGCTCGACATCACCGTCAAAGGCGATCCCGCGCTCTGGGCCGACCGCCTCGAAGCCACGCGGCTGCCGACAGGCTCGCTCCGCCGCACCGCGGGCGGCCGCATCGAAGACCTCCCCGGCTACAACGACGGCGCTTGGTGGATCCAAGACGCCGCCGCCGCGATCCCCGCGACGTTGCTCGGCTCGCTAAAAGGCAAAACGGTCATCGACCTCTGCGCCGCGCCGGGCGGCAAGACCGCGCAACTCGCAAGCCTCGGCGCCGACGTCATCGCCGTCGACCTCGCTTTCGAACGCATGAAGCGCGTGCGCACGAATCTCGAACGCCTGAATCTCAAAGCCGACATCCAAGTCGGCGACGCCCTCACCTGGCGTCCGAAAGAACAAGCCGACGCCGTCCTCCTCGACGCGCCCTGCACGGCCAGCGGCACCGTCCGCCGCCACCCCGACGTCCTCTGGCGCAAAGATTTTTCGGACGTGATGGCGCAAGCCGACTTGCAGCGCCGCCTCCTCGACGCCGCCGCGCAAATGGTCAAACCCGGCGGCACGCTCCTCTACTGCGTCTGCTCGCTCGCCCGCGAAGAAGCCGAAGACGTCGCGCAAGCCTTCCTGAACGCCAACCCCGCCTTCACCCGGCACCCACTGTCCCTGCGCGAATTGCACGGCGAGTCCCAGTTCCGGACCGAGGTGGGCGACCTGCGCACATTGCCCAGCCATTGGGCGGAATCCGGCGGCCTGGACGGCTTCTACGCGTGCCGCTTGCGGAGAACCGCCTGACGTTGATTGCGTGGAACCCACTGAATCGCTAAAGCCGCACCATGACGAAAAAGACGAAGATCGCGCCTTCCATCCTCGCCTCCGATTTCGCGAGGCTCGGCGAAGAAGTCCGCGCCATGACCGACGCCGGCGCCGATTACATCCACGTCGACGTGATGGACGGCCATTTCGTGCCCAACATCTCGATCGGCCCGCAAATGGTGAAGGCGCTCCGCCCTCACACCAAGCTGCCGCTCGACGTGCACCTGATGATTTCGCCAGTCGATCCCTTCATCAAGGAATTCGCCGACGCGGGCGCCGACATCATCACCGTTCACCCGGAAGCGGGCCCCCACGTCCACCGCACGATCCAATTGATCAAGAGTTTCGGCAAAAAAGCGGGTGTTTCGCTAAATCCGGGTTCTTCCATTTCCTCAATCGAGCATATCTTGGGCGACATCGACCTGATTCTCGTGATGACGGTCAACCCGGGTTTCGGGGGGCAAAGCTTCATCGATTCGCAGCGCGCGAAGATGCGGGACGTGCGTGCGATGATTGATCGATCGGGGCGAGCCATCGAGCTGGAAGTCGATGGAGGTATCAATGGGCAAACCGCAGCCCTCGCGATTGAAGCAGGAGCCGACGTCCTCGTCGCCGGAACGGCAGCCTTCGCAGGCGGGCCAGACCGTTATCGGGACAACATCGCAAAGCTCCGCGGCGGCTGAGGCAGCACCCGCGCACAAACCGAACATGCGCGCCCACACCGGCGCGCTGATCGCCGGCGCAGGCGAAGCCGCCGGCACATTCGCCGCGCGCCAACTCTACCGCAGCCAATACTGGCAGCGCGGCCTGAACGGCCCCGCACCCGACCGCATCCTCGTCAACCCGCGCTGCTTCTACCGAAAGAGCATGGCGGAAGCCGAACTCCTCATCATGGGCCGCTTCCGCTTGCCCGGCGGCGACGCGACCGCGCGCGACGGCTCACCGTTCTTCATCAAACCGCCCAGCGAACTCTGGTCGGAAAGCCTGCACTCGTTCCACTGGCTCCGCCACTTCGACGCCGGCGGGTCAGAGCCGGTGCAAGAACACCTGCGCCAACTCATCGCCCATTGGGTCAGGAGTTACGGCAGCTGGCACGAACTCGCCTGGCGCCCGCACGTCCTCGCCCGGCGCTTGATCACGTGGTCCAGCTTCGGCCGCCTGATCCTGCTCCACGCCGACGTCCTCTTCCGCTCGCGCGTGCTGCTCTCGATGGCGCGCCAAGCAAGACATCTGTCGAAGACAGCGCGCACAGCCGCCCCCGGCATGCCGCGCATGACCGCCGCCATCGGCCTCGTGCAATCGGGCGTCTGCCTGCCCGACGGCGATTGGCGCATGAACAAGGGCCTGCACATCCTCGCGAACGAACTCGGCGAACAAATCCTGCAAGACGGCGGCCACGTCTCACGCAATCCGGAAAACGTGCTCGCGATCGCCAGCGACCTCCTCGCGCTGATGGACGCGATGACGCAGCGCGACCTCATCATTCCCGTCACCATCCGGCGCGCGCTCGACCGCATGATGCCGATGATCCGCTTCATGCTGCACGGCGACGGCCGCTTGGCGCTGTTCAACGGCGGCACCGAAGGCGCGGAAGGCTGGGCGCAAACGCTGCTCACTTACGACACCGGCCGCAACAAGACGCCGCTGCACGCGCAGAACTCGGGCTATCACCGCATCGACTGCGGCCAGACGCAGCTCATCGCCGACACCGGTATCGCCCCGCCCGCGCGCCTGTCGTCGACCGCGCACGCCGGCTGCCTCTCCTTCGAACTCAGCGCCGCCGGCGAACGCATCATCGTCAACTGCGGCGCGTCATTGTTGAAAGGCCCCGAGTGGGTGCAGGCGATGCGCGCCACCGCCGCGCACTCGACACTATCGGTCGCCGACACGCCGTCCGCCCACATCGTCGCCGGCAAGTGGAGCGCCAAGCTTCTCGGCACGCGCCTCATCGAAGGCCCGACGCGCGTCGACGCCAAGCGCCGCGAAAGCGAAGACGGCATCCACATCGACGCCAGCCACGACGCCTACGCGGCGCCCTTCGGCCTGATCCACGAACGCCGCTGGTTCGTCTCCCACGACGGCAGCGACATCCGCGGCGAAGACAAACTCACCCCGCGTGACGCCGCGACCACCGCGCGCCGCTTCGTCATCCGCTTCCACTTGCACCCGACGGTGAAGGTCACGCGCATGGCCGACGGCCGCGCCGCGGTGCTGACCCTGCCCAGCGGCGCCACCTGGCGCCTGGGCTCCGACGCGCAACTCGAAATCACCGACAGCGTCTACCTGGCCGCGGGCGATGCCATCCGCAAAACCCACCAGATCATCATCGCCGGCGAAACCGGCCCCGAACCCGCCGCTGTCAAATGGGCGATCAAGAAAATCGCCGGTTTCGAACCCGACCCGCCTGTGAATTGAGACATTCCCTCATCTTCCGGTGGGGGGATGGCCGTGCTATTTCGCGCCTCGCCAATCTTAAAGGGTGAGGCTCTCCCATGTCGTCAGTTGATGCGCGTCCGGTCCGCCGGGCGCTCCTGTCCGTTTCCGACAAGACCGGCCTGGTCGATTTCGCCCGCGCGCTTTCTAAGCTCGGCGTCGACCTGATCTCGACCGGCGGCACATCGAAAGCGATCGCCGACGCGGGCCTCAAAGTCACCGACGTCGCAACCGTCACCGGGTTCCCGGAAATGATGGACGGCCGCGTGAAGACGCTTCACCCGCGCGTCCACGGCGGCCTGCTCGCGCTGCGCGACGATCCGGCGCACGCGAAGGCGATGAAAGAACACGGCATCGAAGGCATCGACCTTCTTGTCTGCAATCTCTACCCGTTCGAAGAAACCGTCGCCCGCAAAGCCGACTTCGAAGAGACCGTCGAAAACATCGACATCGGCGGCCCCGCGATGATCCGCGCCGCCTCGAAGAACCACGGCTACGTCGCGGTCATCGTCGACGTCGAAGACTACGCCACGGTGCTCACCGAACTCGAAGCCAGCTGCGGCACGCTCTCGATGGCGACGCGCAAAGCCCTCGCCGCCAAAGCCTACGCCCGCACGGCAGCCTACGACGCCGCCATCGCCACTTGGTTCGACGGTGAACTCAGCGCCGCGAAGAAGCCGGAAGAGCGCACCCCACCGCGTCGCTTCGCCATCGGCGGCAAACTGAAGCAAAGCCTGCGCTACGGCGAGAACCCGCATCAATCGGCCGCGTTCTACGTCACCGGCGAAAAACGCTACGGCGTCGCGACGGCCCAACAAATCGGCGGCAAAGAACTCTCCTACAACAACATCAACGACACCGACGCAGCCTACGAATGCGTCGCCGAGTTCGACACAAAAACCGCCGCCGTCGCCATCATCAAACACGCCAACCCCTGCGGCGTCGCCACGGCGCCATCGCTCGCCGAAGCCTATGCGTTGGCGCTGCGCTGCGACCCGGTCAGCGCCTTCGGCGGCATCGTCGCCTGCAACCGCAAACTCGACGGCGCCACCGCCGAGCAGCTCGCAAAAATCTTCACCGAAGTCATCATCGCCCCCGACGCCGACGAAGACGCGAAGAAAATCCTGAGCGCGAAGAAGAACCTGCGTCTGCTCCTCGCGGGCGGCCTCCCCGATCCCGCAACGGCCGGCGCAACATTGCGCAGCGTCGCCGGCGGCTTCCTCCTGCAAACACGCGACAACGGCCGCATCGCACCGAAGGACCTCAAGGTCGTCACCAAACGCAAACCGACCGACCAAGAAATCACCGACCTCATCTTCGCCTTCCGCGTCGCGAAACACGTGAAGTCGAACACCATCGTCTACGCCAAGGGCGGCGCCACCGCCGGCATCGGCGCCGGCCAAATGAGCCGCATCGACTCCGCCCGCATCGCCGCCTGGAAAGCGCAAGAGGCTGCGAAAGCAGCGGGCCTAACGGAATCGCTGGCAAAGGGCTCAGTCGTAGCGTCCGACGCCTTCTTCCCCTTCGCCGACGGCCTCATCGCTGCCGCCGAAGCCGGCGCCACAGCCGTCATCCAACCCGGCGGCTCCATCCGAGACGAAGAAGTAATAGCCGCCGCCGACGAACGCGGCCTTGCAATGGTCCTAACCGGCATGCGCCACTTCCGGCACTAAACTCTTCACCTCGTCATGGCCGGGCTTGACCCGGCCACCCAGTGCGCGCGTCGGCGCGCGCTAGAAACTCTCTTCAAGGCCGCCGGTGCGAACACGATCGAGTCTCCACGTCGCGCAGACGCTCGACGACTAGGTGGCCGGGTTAAGCCCGGCCATGACGGACAAGAAGGGTCGATCAATCCACCGCGACCGCGCGCTCGTTCTTCACGAACAGCATGATCACGAACCCCGTGCCCAGCAGCAGCAGCACCGATGCCAATCCGATGGCCTGGTTCTGCGACCACTCCGTCGCCCGCGCCACGACGAACGGCGCGAGGAACGCGGTCGCCGTGCCCGACAGCGCATAGAGGCCGAAGAACTCCGTCATCTTGGACGGTGGGGCGATGCGCGCCAGCATCGTGCGGCTGTTGGCATAGGACGCCGTGATGAAGATCGCGATGATGATCACGATGATCACATAGATGATCTCCGGCCACGACTTGAAGAACGGCAACCCATGTACCGCGGGCAGCGCCGTATCGTACGGAATGAAGAACAAAATCGTATCCGGCCGCATCGACAACGACAGCACCAGCCCGACCATCGTGCCCGCAACCGAAATCAGAATCCCGCGCTGCGAACCGAACGTATGGTCCAGCCATCCGCCGAACACACCGCCGAACGTCGCGAAGACGCTCAAGATCACGCCGTAGACGAGCATGTCGAGAGGCCCCCACGAAAACGTCGTCGCCGCGTAGATCCCGCCGAAAATCAGAATGGCGTTGTTGCCGTCGTTGTAGATCATCCGTCCCAGCAGATAGAGCCCCACGTTCCGGTAGTGCTCCAGCCCGCGCACGGTTTTAAGCAGCGCCGCCGTCCCGCGCCGCACAGCCTCGGCTGGCCCCAGAATGACGCGCGGTTGATCCGGTGTGAAGAAAAACAACGGCAGCCCCAAGATCGCAAACCACACGGCGAATAGAGGCCCGACCATCCGCTCCGGTTCATGCGCCGCCTGATCGATCCCGAACCACGGCGTCGCCGGCACGAACGGCCAATCGACGACGCCCGGCAGCACGAAGAAAATCAGCATGAACACAAGCAGGATCACGCCGGAAAAATTCCCAAGCGCCAGCGCCAACCCCGACAGCGCGCCGATCTTCTTCTCCGGCACCAACGTCGGCAGCATGGCGTTGTGAAACACCGCGGTGAAGTCGAACGCTGCAAACGTCGCAACCAGCAAAACGCACAGCGCGAAGAACGAAAGCCCCTGCTCACCGGGCAACGCAAACCACAAAGCCGAAGCCGTCAGCCCAAGCGCAACGGAGAAAGCGAACAGCCAAGGCTTACGCCGTCCGCCCGCATCGGCGATCGCGCCAAGAAACGGCGCGGTAACGGCGATGATCACGCCGGCCGCGGTGTTGAGGTCCGCCCACAACGCCTGCCCCTTCACCGGATTGCCGACCAGATACTGCGCGAAGTACGGCGCAAAAATATAAATCGTGATCAGCAGAACATGCGGATTGCGCGCCCCCTCGAACCAAGCCCACGCCCACTGCCCCAACGGCGAAGCGCAAGCTTCACCGCTCGCCGAGACGCCTTCATGCGGCGTTGTCCACCGCTCGCGCAGAGAAGGCTTCGCGTCCGGTACTGAATCGCTCATCTGAACCCGAATAGTGAAATGGCGCGGTACGCAAGCTTACGCACGAACCACCGCGACACGCGAGTGCCTTGACGCTGCCGACGCGGGCTGATCCTGATGCCCGACACGAAATTGATCGCGATCTGAAACCGCCCGCCAAATGCTGATGCCTTGGGAAGCCGTCGCCGCGGCACTAGTTGCCGCCGTGATGCACGCGGGCTGGAACGCCGGGCTGAAGGGGGGCAACGACCGCCTGCTCGACGCGGCGCTGCTCTTCTCGGTCGCAGGCGCCATCGGCCTGATCTCGACCATCTTCGCACCTGCAATGAACATCGAAGCCGCATGGTGGATCGCACTCACCGCCGTGCTCCACATCCCTTATGTCTTCTACCTCGCGCGCGCCTACGAACTCGGCGAGCTCAGCCACGTCTACACCATCGCGCGCGGCCTCCCGCCGCTGATGATCACCGGCCTCGCGGCGGTGACGGTGGCTGAGATCCCGACACCCGTGGCCGTCTTCGGCATCGGTCTCATCAGCTTGGGCATCCTCACCGTCGGCATGAGCCCCGGCGCCCACCGCCGCGGTACGATCATCGCCGCCATCGTCGCCGTGACGATCGCGCTCTACAGCGTCTCCGACGGCATCGGCGTCCGCGTCTCGGGCAGCGCGCTCGCCTACAACGGTTGGGTCTTCGCCGCGGTTGGAGCAGCGACGATGATCATGGCCGTAGCCAACCGCGGCGCGAGCGCCATCATCCCCTACGCACGCGTCAACTGGCGCCGCGCCATCATCGGCGGCGTCCTCTCCTACGTCAGCTACGGCCTGGTCCTCTGGGCGATGACGTTCGCGTCCATCGCCGGCGTCAGCGCCTTCCGCGAAACCTCCGTGGTCTTCGCGTCGCTGATCGGCATCCTCTTCTTCGGCGAAACAGCAGGCCCCCGCCGCATCATCGGCGCCCTGATCGTGGCCCTCGGCGCGGTCGTATTGAAGCTGACTTGACGGCAAATGCAGTAGAACCGCTATCGACAGGCGGTCGCCCTCAGGGAAGAATAGAGCCTCAGTGACACCGATCTGCTCTTGGGGAAGCCATGAAAAGACTGTCGGCCGTTCTCGTCGCATTGATCGCGACCGCGTCGCCCGCGATAGCGGACGACGATCTTCTTATGATCGAGCCGGCGTCAAGCGACCTCGTTGCGTCCGCGCCGCCGGGCACGCAAGTCGAGGTCAAGCCCGGCGACATCGTCTACTGGGAGGATGAGCGTAAGGTGCCGTTGGCCATCGTTGGCGGCCAACTCGACCAGGGCCTCGGGCTTCTTCGGTTCGAAGCGCGCGCTGGCGGAGGGCGCGCGCCTACGCAAGGCGTCGCTCCGCGGGCGGACGATCTACTGCGCCATCGACCGCTACGCACAGGAAGAGAACAAAGGCGTTCTGTGCATGGCCGACGATGGCGCGCACGGCGCTTTCGATCGCTCGCTCAAACTATCGCTGAGTCGCAAGACCAAACCGGGCAACGTCATCGTCAGCGGCGTCGACGAAACGCCGGTCGAGCCGGCGCTGCCCTACCGCGCCGAGAACGCTTATGCCTCGGTTGCGGGCCTGCGGGCCGTCGTGCGCTATCGCGGCGTGAAGGACGGAAGCGGCGTACTCGCGTGCGCTCTCGAGGCCAAGGGCGAACTGCCGCCGGGCCTGAAGCGCTTACTGTTCCACGACAAGGACGCGCGCGAGGAAAGCGAAACGCCTTTCGCGGTTCCCACCGCGTCACCGGCGCGCGTCGCCGTTCCCATCTGCTTCGTCGAGCAGTCGTTCCGCAAGCTCATGGGCATGGTGGAAGGAACGATAGCCTCCGAGCGTGACGAACGTCCTGCCGTGATCGAGGTTGCGCGCGCGGACGACAAGGCGATCGCCGTGCGTCTCGTGCGCCCGTTCGCCGCCTGGTTCGTCAGCTACGACAAAGGCCCGAACGACACCGGCTCGATGTCGTTCCAGCAACAGGACAAATAGCTAGCCCATCAAATCGCGGATCTGACTCGCAGCCAGCGTCAGCCGCGCGACAGTGAACGTGCCCGACCGTTCGAGATCGGTGATCAGCACGTTCACGCGCTCCACCTGCTCGCCATGCGCCTGCGCCCACGTTTCGACGGCGGCCGTGCCCGCCTGACGATCGTCGCCCTGCGTGCCGTTCGCCAATGCCTGCGACGCCAACGCCCGCTGATGCACAGCCAGATCGTCGATCAACCGCCGCACCGCCAACCTGTCCCAATGCTCCGGCAAGTTCATGCGTTCGGCCGCCAACCGCAACCGGTCGACGCCGATCGTCCTCGACGCCGCGAAATAGGCCCCCGCCACCATGTCCAGCGGCTTCTTCGTTTCCGTCGACAGCCGCGCGATATCCGGCGTCGCGCCGACCGCGGGCAGGGCGCCCACGTCGTCCGCCAATTCCTCCGGCACGCCCGCGCTGCGCAGCTCCGAGATGGTCGCTTCGATCACTTTGCTCTCGGCCTCGGACACCAAATTCGCAAAGGTCCCGCGCAGTTTATCGACGCATGCCCCATAAGGCGCGATCGCCTCGGCAATCGACACGCTCGCCGGAATGTGCCGGTGGAACCACAGCGTTTGACGCATGAGATGGAGCGCCAGCTTCGTATGCATGCCGACCTGAACGGCCGCCGGTATCTTGTTGTCGAGCGCATTGATGCGCGCTGCCAGCTTGTCGATGCCGAACGCATGCAGCGCAATCGTGTAAGCGCGCGCCAACGCCGGCGACTCCGCGGCGCTCGCTTCTTTCAGCCGGTGCATGAACACCGGCCCGCCGCGATTGATGATGTCGTTCGACAAGCACGTCGCCACGATCTCGCGCTTCAACCGGTGCGCGGCCATGGCCTTCGGAAAGCGGTCCCCGGCCTCGCGCGGGAAGTAGTCCTTCAGCGTCGCGACGAAGAACGGATCATCCGGCAACGGCGAAGAGTTCAACTCGTCGAACACCTGAAGCTTGGCATAGGCCAGAAGCACCGCTAGTTCCGGTCGCGTCAAACCTTCCTGCCGGTTCGCCCGCTCGCGCAAACTGTCGTTCGACGGCAAGCCCTCAACGGTGCGGTTCAACCGTCCGTCGCGCTCCAGTGCCCGCATGAAGCGGCCATAGGCGTCCGATTCCCAATACCCGCCGCTTTGCGCGACGCTCAGCGCCAGCGTCTGATTGTAGTTGTCGGCAAGAACCAACGCGGCAACGTCGTCCGTCATGCGCGCCAGCAACGCATCGCGCTCGCCGGCTTTGATCTCGCCCGTCGTCGTGCCGACGTTGAGCAGGATCTTCAGGTTCACCTCATGGTCAGACGTGTCGACGCCGGCCGAATTGTCGATGGCGTCCGTGTTGATGCGCCCGCCGCCGCGCGCGTATTCGATGCGCCCGGCCTGCGTGAAGCCCAAATTCGCGCCTTCGCCCACGACCTTTGCGCCGACATCCCGCCCGTCGATGCGCACCGCGTCGTTCGCCTTGTCGCCCGCATCCGCGTTGTTCTCGGCCGAAGACTTCACGAACGTGCCGATACCGCCGAACCACAACAGATCGACCTGCGCCTTCAGCAGCGCCTTCATCACCTCCGAGGGCTCGGCATACTCGGCCGTGATGCCCGTCAGCGCCCGCACTTCCGGCGACAACGGGATCTTCTTCATCGATCGCGAGTAGACGCCGCCGCCCTTCGAAATTTTCGACTGGTCGTAGTCCGCCCACGACGAACGCGGCAGATCGAAGATGCGCTGACGCTCGGCGAAACTCGCCGCCGGATCGGGATCCGGATCGAGAAAAATGTCGCGATGGTCGAATGCCGCGACCAACCGCGTCGCGTGCGACAGCAGCATCCCGTTGCCGAACACGTCGCCCGACATATCGCCGACGCCCACGACCGTGAACGGCGACGTCTGAATGTCGGTGCCGATCTCCCGGAAGTGCCGCTTCACCGCTTCCCAAGCGCCACGCGCGGTGATGCCCATCTTCTTGTGGTCGTAGCCGACGGATCCGCCGCTTGCGAACGCGTCGTCCAGCCAGAACCCGTAATCCTTCGAAATACCGTTCGCGATATCGGAGAACGTCGCCGTCCCCTTATCCGCCGCGACGACGAGATAAGGGTCGTCGCCGTCATGCCGCACGACATCCTTCGGCGGCACGATCTTGCCGTCCGCCGCGATATTGTCGGTCACATCCAGCAGCGACGCGATGAACGTCCTATAGGCGGCGATCCCGCCCGCCATCCAAGCCTCGCGGTTCGAAGCCGGCGGCAACTTCTTCGGATAAAACCCGCCCTTCGAACCGACCGGCACGATGACCGCGTTCTTCACCTGCTGCGCCTTCACGAGGCTCAACACCTCGGTCCGGAAATCTTCGCGCCGGTCCGACCAGCGCAACCCGCCGCGCGCCACTTTGCCGAAGCGCAAATGAATGCCCTCGACCTCAGGCGAACACAGGAAAATCTCGACCATCGGCCGCGGCAACGGCAGCTCTTCGATTTTGGCTGAGTCGATCTTGAACGCGATCGAGGACCGCAACGCTCCATCGGGCCCGGCCTGATAGAAATTCGTGCGCAACATCGACTGCACGACATTGCGGAAGCGTCGGATGATGCGGTCGTCGTCAAGGCTCGGCACCTTGGCCAGCGCATCGTCGATCTCCGCATTGATGCGCGCCTGCGCCTCATCGCGATCGCCAGCTTTCGGGTCAAAGCGCGCATGGAAAAGCCGCGCCAGCGCCGCCGCGATCCGCGGATTGCGCGCCAGCGCCTCTTCCATCAACGCCTGGCTCGCCGCAAACGCCGCTTGCCGCAGATACTTGCCGACCGATCGCAGCAACGCGACGTCGCGCCACCCCAGCTCGGCCAGCAAGGTCAGCTTATTGAACCCGTCGCTCTCCGCCCGCCCGTTCCAAACCGTCAGGAACCCTTCCTCGAACAGGCGCATCACGCGCTCGCGTTCGGGGTTCAACGCGCCGCGCAGTTCCAGATCGTGGATCGTGAGAACGCCACGCTCGCTCTTGACCGGATAATTGATCTCTTCGATCGCGCGCAGCCCGAAATTCTCGAGCACGGGCAGAAGATCGGAAAGCTCGATCACCCCGCCCGCATGATAAATCTTGAACCGGATCACGCCGTCCGCGCGGCTCGACCCGCTCGATGACCGCAGCGCCAGCGAACCCGGCCCCGCCTCCGCCACCTCTTCCAGCTTGTCGATATCGAGAATGGCCTCGGTCGGCCCGTAAGCCTCGCGATAACCTTCGCTGAACGCCATGCCGTATTGCGCGAAGATGGAATTCGCCCGATCCGGCGCGAGGCCCGCGGCAAGCGCATCCGCGAAGTCGTCGCTCCACAAACGCACGGCGCGCTCGACCTTCACCTGAAGCGCGTCTTCGTCGAACGCCGGCCGCCGCCCGTCGGGAAACGCGATCGTATAAAGGACGCGCGTCATCTGGCCTTCTTCGGTGCGCGGATAGGCGCCCGTGATCTGCCCGCCCAGCGCCTCCTTCAAAATCTGACCCAGCGTGCGCATCAACCCGCCGCGAAACTTGTCGGCCGGGAAATAGATCAACGCCGACGCGAACCTGTCGAACGTGTCGAAGCGGACGAAAGCCTTCGTATGCGGCCGGTCGCCGAAATGCGCCAGCGTCGGCGCTATGCGCAGAAGATCCTCTTCGGAAATCTGAAACAGCTCGTCGCGCTGAAACGTCTCAAGCACCACCGCCAACGCCTTGGCGTTGTGGCTGCCTTTGGCGAATCCGGCGCGCTCCATCACGTTCTTCACCTTGCGGCGCAGGAACGGAATGTCGCGCGGGCTTTCGCTATAGGCGGTCGACGTGAACAGCCCGACGAACCGCCGCTCGCCGACCAACTTGCCCGACGGGTCGAACCGCTTGATGCCGATATAATCTTCTTGCACGCGCCGGTGCACGGGCGACCGTTCGATCGACTTCGTGACGATCAGAGGCGACGGCTGCATCAGGAACGCGCGCACCTCGCGCGTCAGCGCCGCGCGGTCGCCGCCGCGCCGGATGACCCGCCGCTCGGGATCGCGCAACAGGCCCAAGCCCGACTCCGGCACGGGCACCAACTGCCCGTCGCCGTTCTTGGCTTCGAAGGTGTAATCGCGCGAGCCCAAGAAGGTGAAGTGATGCTCCTTCAACCACTTCAGGAACGCCAGACTCTCGTCGATCTCCTCGCGCGGCGCCTGCGGCGGATGTTGCCAAAGCTCGGCGATGGACTCGTCCAGCCGCATGATCATCGTCGGCCAATCGGCCACCGAAATCGCGACATTGCGCAGCACGCGCGTCACGCCCGCCTCGATGTCGTTCAGCGCCGCCTGATCCGAGATGCGCGAGAACGCGACGCAGATCATGCTGTCAGCGGTCGCGCCCACCGCCTTGCCGTCGACCAGTTCGCGCAGGCGTCCGACGCCGTCGCGCTTGACCCGGATGATCGGATGGAAGACCGCTCGAACCTGCAACCCGCGATCGTTGATCTCGCTCAAGACCGAATCGACCAGGAACGGCTTGTCCTCGTTGATCGTGACCAAAAGCGTCACCGGCGCGGTGAACCCGTCGTGATCGGCTGTTGGGTTGAACGCCCGCACGAAGGAAGATTTCGAAGGCCGCTCCTGCGCCGCGCGCCAGAACAGCCGGGCGATCCCGGCCAGCGCGTCTTGCGAAAAGATCTTCAAATCTTCGGAGGCGGCGCCGGCGTAGAAGAGTTCGGCGAAGCGGGAGAATCCCTGCGGATCCGATTCAAGCGGAGCTGTCATGGTGTCTCGAACGACAAAGGGACCGTGGGTGCGCGTACAACGGCCGGACAGGATGCAGGCCGGATACTAATCGCAAATCACATTTGCGTCCGCTTCATGCGTCGGCTTTTCACCGAACGCAACCCTTGTCCCCAGCGGCAACCCGTGCGAACGAACTCGCCGCTTCGCAATCGCAGCAAGGTTCATGGCCAGACCACCCGCGGAAGTCGTCGTCTTCGACACCGAGTTCACCGCGTGGCCGGGCTCGATAGCGCGCGCCTGGGGCGGCCCCGGGGAACACAAAGAGATCATCCAAATCGGCGCCGTGATTCTCGACGCGGCAACCCTCCAAGAACGCCGCGCCTTCTCGGTCCTCATCCGTCCGGTGCTGAACCCGGTGCTGTCGGAATACCTCGTCGACTTGACCGGCATCACCAACGAACGCCTGGCCGCAGAGGGCGTAGACTTCGCCACCGGCGTCACGCGCTTCGTGGAACTCGTGGGCCCGCGCCCGCTGCACGCCTACGGCCGCGACGACCGCATCATCGCTGCCAACGCCCAACGTTTGGGGAAGCCGAAACTCTGGCCGAACCTGCCGACGACGAACTTGAAAGAGTGGCTCCTCAAGGTCGGCATCCCGCTCGCCGGCGTCCACTCCGGCAATCTTTCGGCGCATGTCGGCGCAACGTCGCAAGGCGTCGCGCACAATGCATTGGTCGACTCAAGATCGCTGGCCGAAGCCGTGCGCTACCTCGTCGCCAAAGGCGCGCCGAACCCCTTCATCTAACCGTCGTACCGGTAATGCCCGGTAACGGTCAGCCCGAACAGCATGTCCTCGATCTGCGGCCCCGCGCCGATATTGTGCAGAACCAGCGGACGCTGCCCGTCGCTCGACCACCGTTCGGTCACAAGCCCGATATGCGGCCGCCCGTCGGCGAGCGCCCAGGCAACGACATCACCCGGCTTGTAGTCCCGCCCCTCAAGCGTCGGCTTAATCGAGGTCCCGTGCCGCTTGAAGAAGGTGGCGAGGTTCGGCACCCGACGATGATCGATATTCGTATCAGGGGCCTTCAGTCCCCACCGCTTCGGGTAAACGTGAAACGCCTTGCGCATGTCCTCATGGACAAGACGCTGCAAGTCGATGCCCAGCAGGCGATACGCCCGCACGATTTCGTCCGCGCACACGCCGCGGCTCGCATCGACATCGCCGTTGGGATAACTGATCCGCTCATAGGCCGCGTCATAGATGACCGAATGCGTCGCCCGTTCTTCGGCCGCCGCCGCCAGCCTCAAGCCGAAGCCAAGCCTCGCGTCGTTCCAATCCTTGTTGACGCGCGCGCGGTCCAGCACGTGTGTCATGCGCTGCACGACGTCGGGCGCGGCATCGCACGCACCGACGGCCGTCATCATCGCAAGGGCAAACCAAAGGCGAAATCGAACGGGTCTCATGGCCGTGACGCTCGCCACAAATCGAGGCGTCAATGCGGCGCAAACCCGGCGACATCCGCAATTCGAATTAAATGCAAGCAATGCCGGTCAGCAGACGTTAGATCGCCCGCGCCAGACTCCCGCGCATGATAGACGCCATGAACACAGGTTTGGCGGGCCTTCGCGCCGCCGAGACGCGCGTGAACGTGCGCGCGCAAAACATCGTCAACGCCCAGAGCGAGGACTACCGTCCGCTCGAGGCCGAACAAACGACCGATGAATCCGGCGCCCCCAGGGTCCGCGTCTCGCGCCCGCCCGAACTCCAAGGCGAGTACCCTTTCGTCGATCTCGCGGCAGAGATCGTCGATATGAAGATGGCGCAACGCGCCTACGAAGCGTCCGCCAAAGTGATCCGCACCGCCGACGAAATGTCGAAAACGCTCCTCGACACGTTCGCCTAAGAGATCACTTCTCGGCCAGCAACTTCTCCATCTGATCCATAATGCGGTTCATCCGCGCCTCCAGTGCGCGATACGGCACCGGCGTCGCCATGTCCACGCCCGCGGTCTTGTAGAGGTTGTACGGATAGTCCGACCCACCGGCGCTGAGCAGCGCAACGAACTTCTTCCGCGCGGGCTCCCCCTGCTTCGCGATCGCATCGGCGAGATACGCCCCGCCCGCCATCGACGTCGCATAATTGTAGACATAGAACCCGCGATAGAAATGCGGAATGAACGCCCACTCGACGCAATAGGCCGGATCGACCTTCATCACGCCCTTCGCCGCCCCGTGATACCGGCGAAGCAGATCGCAATAGACTTGCGTCATCCGCTCGCCCGTCAAGGGCTCACCCTTCTCGGCCAGCGTATGCGTGTTGAGAAGAAACTCGGCGAACATCGTCTGCCGGAAATAACTCCCGCGAATCTGGTCCAACGCCTCGTTCAAGAACGCGATCTTCTCCTCGCGCGTCTTGGCCTCGCGTAACATGTACTCGAACAGCAGCACCTCGTTGGTGATCGAGGCGGTCTCGGCCGTGAACGTCGAATAGTTGGACAACTCGTAGGGCTGCGCCTTCTTCGTCAGCACCGTATGCACCGCATGCCCCCACTCATGCGCAAACACCGACAGCGAGTCGTAATCGTCGTTGTGATTGAGCAGCAGATAGGGATGAACGTCATACGCCGCGCCGTTCATATAGGCGCCGCTCGACTTGCCCGGCTGCGGATAGACGTGCATCCACCGCTTCGAGAAGCCTTCTTTCAAAACGTCGGTGTAATCGGTCCCGAACGGCGCCAGCGCCGCCAGCGTCAAGCGCTTGGAATCATCGACGTTGTACGTGTTCTTGATCGACGTCAGCGGCGCATAGACGTCGTAGTAGGCCAGATCATTGACCTTCAGCATCCGCGCGCGAAGCTTCAGATATCGATGAAACGTCGGCAACGCGCGATTGACCTCCGCGATCAGCGTCCGCACCACCGGCTCGGGCATGTTGTCGGCGAACAAAGACTGCTCAAGCGCCGTCTTGTACTTGCGCGCCTTCGCGTTGAACACGTTGCCCAGCATCGCCGCCTGCAGGTTCGCGCCGAGGGTCCCCTCGAACGCTTTGAACGAACCCCAGAACGCATCGAACACCTTCTTGCGATCGGCGCGGTTCGACGACTGCCGGTTCTTCTCATAAGCCGCTTGATCCAGCTTCAACGACTTGCCGTCGGACAGCGTAACAGTCGGGTAGGGCAGTTCGCCGTTCGAGAAAATCGAATAGACCTGCCCCGGCTGCCCCAGCGGATTGGCCGACTGTGCCATCACGTCTTCGGTTTCCGGGGACAGCGTATGCGGTGCGCCGCGCAACACATCGCGCAGGAAAAACGCGTTCTTCTTCAAGCCGGGCTCGGCCGCGATAAAGCTCTCGACCTTCGCCGCTCCGATCGAAAGCACCTCCGGCCTGATCCAAGCCGTGGCCTCGCCGAACCGTGACAGCAGCGTCGAGCCTGCTTGATTGCGCGCCTGCTCGGCCGACGCCCGCACGTCCTCGTCCGACTTCAACGACGAGTAGACCGCCATCCGCGCCAACCGCTTGTCGAGTGCGCCAAGCGCATCCATCGCCTTCAGCATCGATTTCGCGTCGCGCCCCAAGGTCCCCTTGAACCGCGCGATACCGGCGACGTCTTTCTCAAGCGCCGCGCGCTCGCTCTCCCAAGCCGCAACCGTCGGGAAGAGGTCGCGCAGATCCCAGGTCAGAGCCGGATCGTCTTTCGGCGCCGCCACGGCCGTGCCGAACAAAAGCAAACTCGCACACGCCGCTAGAAAAAACCGGGACATGGATCAACCCCTCGCTCGAAGCCCGCCGAACCCTAGGTCGCGCCCGCCGCCAACCTCAATGCATCAACGGGTGGCTTTCACGGACCTTTGATCGCCGCCGCCCGCACAGGCCCGGCACACGCCCGTGATCTCGATCGTCTGCCGCTGCACGCTGAACCCCGCGTCGGCCGCCTCCCGATCAATCGCCCGCCGCAGCCCGACCGCATCGCTCTCCTCGACCGTCCGGCAGCGTTCGCAGATAAAGAGGCATGCATCATGGGGACGGTGCGGGCCGAAACAGGCGACATAGGCGTTGAGCGAGTTGATCCGGTGGATCAACCCATGCTCCATCAAGAAGTCGAGCGCCCGGTAGATCGTCGGCGGCGCCGCCTTTCGGTCCCCGCCCAGACGCGCCAACAGGTCATACGCCCCGACCGGACTGTGACTCTCGCAAACCAGCTCCAGCACCCGCCGGCGCAGTGGCGTCAACCGCGCCTCAGAGGCGCTCATAAGCGTCTCCGCCGCCGCCACGGCGTCAGCCATGCACGCACCGTGATCATGCTTCGTTTCAGCCGTCGCCGGTGCTGATCTTTTGAGCGGTTCGCGGTTCACCAAGAAACTCCCGTCTTCGGGAAACTAGCAGAAACCGGCTCCCGCCGTAGGGGCCGATATACGCACAGGTTGTGCACCGCACAACGGCCCAAGGTGCCCAAAACCGTTGCGCTTCTGCCTCACAAACGGTCCGTATGTGATGGTTTTGTCATTGAAGCGTTGACTCAAGCACCTTCTGCGTGTGGTCTTGATGCGGGGAGCTAGGAATGGGGGCCAAGGCATCAATATGCCTGCGTTTTTCCCTGTTTCTGGCCAAAGAATAAATAGGTGTGGGTAGGAGGAATTTCATGTCGAAGTCGAAAGTCGTCCGCGTAGCTTTGTTGGGGTCAGCGGCGGCGGTCGCGCTCTTGGGTGCAACGACTGCCCAAGCGGTCGAGACCAAGTTCGGTGACGTTCAAATCATTTTCGACACGACGGTGTCGATGGGCGCTTCGATGCGCACCGCCGAACGCGAAACGGAATTCCTGCCTGAGGGCAATGGCGGTCCGGTCGACCCGCGCACCAGCGGCGTCATCGCCGTCAACACGCCGACGGTTGTCCTCGCGCCCGGCCTCTTCGGCCGCAACACGTACACCGCCAACGTCGACAACCACGACGGTTCGGTCAACACGGACGACGGTCGCTTGAACTTCGACAAGGGTGACCTGATCGGCGCGACGATCAAGGCCAACCACGACCTCCAAGTGAAGTATCAAAACTACACCTTCTTCGCCCGTGCCGTCGGCTTCTACGACGTGGTCATGAACGATCATGATGTGGGTGAACGTTCGGAGTTGAACGACCGCGCGCTCGGCGACGTGGGCCGCAACTACGAACTGCTCGACGCGTTCGTATCGGCCGACTACGTGATCGCCGACTTGCCCGTGAACCTTCGCGTCGGCAAGCAAGTGATCAACTGGGGCGAGAGCACGTTCATTCTGCACGGCAACAACGTCTTCAACCCGATCGACGTCGGTGCCTTCCGCCGCCCCGGTTCGGAAATCAAAGAAGCGCTCGTTCCGGTCAACGCGGTTTCGGGCTCGATCTCGCTGCCCTTCGACGTGTCGATCGCGGCCTACTACGCCCTTGATTGGGAGCCGTTTGAAATCGATCCCTCCGGCACGCCGTTCTCCGGCGCCGACGTCGTCGAAGACGGCTCGGGCGTTGGCGGCAACGTCGGACGCGTCAGCTTCCTCTCGGGCAGCCCCCTCTCGGGTTCGCGCCGAAACTGTAATGCACTCGCCAACGGCAACACCGCGACAAACCAGGTTCAGCAAGACATCGCGACGTTGCTCCCCGGTGCGGGCCTCTTGGCCGGCGGCGCGGGCGGCAGCGCGGGCAACCCGAACGTCTCGACAGCGGGCCGCCTCGACTGTACGGACGACAACGCGTTGACCGGCATTCTGGCCAACACCATCAGCTACCAAAGCTTCTACTCGATCGGGAACAACGAACGGGTGAAGTTCGGCCTGATCGACGCGCTGGGCAGCGAAGGTATGTCGCGGGAAGCGGCCGGCATCGTGGATCGTGACGACACCATCCAGGCGGAAGACGACGGTCAGTTCGGCGTCTCGGCGCGCTATTATGCGGATTGGCTGGGCGGCACCGAGTTCGGCGCCTACTTCCAGAACTATCACAGCCGTCTGCCCTTCATCAGCGAAGTGGTCCAGGGCGCGCCGGAACTCGGTCTCTCTGTGACGGGCGATTCAGCGGCCGCCACGAGCGGCGGCATCGGCGGACGTCAGTTGCTCCCGGCGGGTTGCGGCTATACGGCCGCGATTGCGGGTAACACGGCAGCGGCGAACGCGACGGCGGCGGGCACATTGGCGGCAATCAATGGCCTGGCCTTTGGCGGTGACCTCGCAAATCGTCCCGTCGGTGACCAGCAGAACCTTCTTGATCCGGCTGTCAACGCAGCGCTGGTTCAGGCGGGCTTGCCGGGCTTGCAATTGACGCCGAACGGGGCCGGTTCGTATGACCACGTGCTGAACGCGATGCGCTTGAACTGCGCTCTCGCGTGGTATCAGTCGACGGCATCGCTCGCAGGCGCGGGCTTCGGTTTGCAGTTGATCAACGGTGCGGAAACGCTGACCGCCAACCCGAACCTCGGGCTGATCGTCGAATATCCGGAAGATATCGAAATCTACGGCATGAGCTTCAACACCACGATCTTCGGTTGGGGCGTGCAGGGTGATTTCTCGTATCGTCCTGAGGCGCCGTTCCAGGTCGACACCGACTCGCTTACCATTACGGGTGCGTGGCTTGGCTGTTCGCTCACGATCGGTGCAGGTGCGGCTTCGACGGCTCTGTCGGGCGCGGCGGGCTTGACCACCATTCGTGAAACGGACGGTGCGGGCCTCACCCCGCAGTGTGCGGCGAACTCGGGCATCGGCCAGAAGATCAGCGGCGTGATGTACAACGAGATGATCACGATGAACCTCGGCACGACCGCGACGTTCACGCAGTCCGAATGGTGGGTTGATGCCATCGGCGGCGATCTGGGTATCTTCGTGACCGAGTTCGGCCTCGTTCACGTGCCGGATGTTGAAGAAAACAACGACGCGCTGGGCACGCCGTCGGCCGTGAATGGCTTCCGCGCCGCACAGTACCAGGGCACGGGCTGCAACGGTTCGAACCTTGGCCTTGGTGGTCTGCTCGGCCTCGACGGCAAGACGCAGAAGCAGTGCCGTCCGGACGACACCTCCATGGGTATGGTGCTGTTGGCCAGCATGGACTACAACAACGCCTTCAACACGGGCTGGCTTGTGACGCCGCGCATCGCCTACTCGTACGACTTCTGGGGTTCAACCCCGGCGCCGTACAGCAACTTCCTTGAGGATCGCCAATCGGTGAATCTCGCGGTAACCGGCACTCTGAACAACAACCTCCGGGTTGGCGCCAGCTACACGAACTTCTTCGGTGGTCACATCAACAACAAGTCGAAGGATCAGGATTTCGCGTCGCTGACGGCGAGCTACACGTTCTAAGGGCGGGGGGCATAACCGCACACAGAACTTTGAAATCAGGTGGAGGAAACTCAAGTGAAGAAGACGAAGTTGTTGTTGTTGGCCACGGCGGTAGTTGCCTTATCGGGCGGCAGTGCGTGGGCGAAGTCCTCG
>JAWXBY010000118.1:0-16961 GCA_034440355.1 Alphaproteobacteria bacterium | reverse complement strand
GTCGCCGGAGATCGGCTGGAAGGGCGTTACGGACTCACCGCTGTTCGGCATCACGCGCAATCCGTGGGATGTGCGCATGACCAGTGGCGGATCGAGCGGCGGTGCAGCGGTCGCTGCCGCGCTTGGCATGGGGTGTCTGCATCTGGGCACCGACGGCGGCGGGTCGATCCGTATGCCCGCAGGGTTCACGGGCATCTTCGGGTTGAAGCCGACCTATGGGCGCGTGCCGGTCTATCCGCTGAGCACGTTTGGGACGCTCTCGCATGCGGGGCCGATGACGCGCACGGTGGGCGACGCGGCGCTGATGATGAACGTGATCGCGCGGAAGGATGCGCGCGATTGGTTTGCACTGCCGCCGGATGAGGTCGACTACAACGCGGCGCTTGGCACGGGCCTCAAGGGGCTTCGGATCGCCTATTCACCAACGCTGGGCTACGCGAAGGTGGCGCCGGAGATCGCGGCCATTGTCGCGGAGGCGGCGCAGGCGTTCTCGGCTTTGGGTGCGCAGGTCGATATTGTCGACAACGTTTGCGACGATCCGCGCGAAGATTTCATCAAGCTTTGGACCACCGGATGTGCGCTCGCCGCGCGGTCCCTGCCCCGCGAACGGCGCGGCGAGATGGATCCTGGTCTGCAGGCGTTCATCGCCTACGGCGAGTCGGTTCCGCACATGGACTACGCCGAGGCGGATTACGCGCGCGGGAAGCTCGGCACAGTATTCGAGACGCTGTTTGGCACATATGATTTGCTGCTGACGCCGTCGCTGCCGATGGCGGCCTTCCCCGCCGACAGCCAGGTTGCCGATCCGGCTACGCAGCGGCACTGGATCGATTGGACGCCGTTCACTTACCCCTTCAACATGACGCGGCAGCCGGCGGCGTCGATGCCTTGCGGTTTCACACGCGAGGGTTTGCCGGTCGGGCTTCAGATCGTCGGCCCGCTCAACGCCGACGCGTTGGTCATGCGCGCGGCGCGTGCCTACGAGCAACGCCATCCCATCCGCCTTCCCGAAGCGCCGAGGGGACATGCATTTTAGGCGGGCGGTCGAGGCGGACATCGCGTTCATCTGCGCGCAAGAGGCACGCGCCGACTATGCGCCCTTCGTGAACGCCTGGCCGGCGGAGCGTCATCGCGCGGCCATGAACGACGCCAACTATCGCTATCAGATGTTCGTGGACGGTTCAGGCGCGGTGCAGGGATTTGCGATCACGCGCGGTTATGCGGGGCCGAACCGGGCGATTGAGTTGATGCGCATGGCGCTGGCGCACGCCGATTCAGGACGCGGGCGGGCGGCGTGCCTTTTGCTGCTGCGGCAGGCGTTCGTCGACGACGGTATGCATCGCTTCTGGCTCGATCTTTTCGAAGACAATGTGCGGGCGGAGCATCTCTATCTGAAGCTCGGCTTCGTCCATGAGGGTGTGTTGCGCGACGCCGAGCGGCGCGGCGAGATCTTTCGCTCGCTCAAGATCATGTCGATGCTCGATCGTGAGTACCGGCAGCGCTACGCGTCTTAGCGCGTCGCCGGCATCGTCAGCGTCTTCTCCGCCGTGATGTGACCTTCGAGTTCCGCGCGCGAGAAATAGGATCGTTTCATGCGCTTTTCGCTGAACAGCTTCACCTGATCGGCGTAGTGCGGCGAGGCGGGATCGTCGCTCTGGCCGAAGGCGTAGAGCGAATAGGCCTGAAGCGGTTTGGTGAACTGCACGATGCGCATCGACTGACTGCCGCGGACGACGTGGAAGCGGCCGGTGTCGCCCAGCGGCGCGACGCCGAAGGCGCGCATGGTGCGGTCGCAGACGGCGCGGACTTGTTCGACGCAGAGCGGTGCTAGATCCGAGTCCAACGTGACGCCGCCGACCGGCGCCTCAACCTTGCCGCGGTTCACGCGCATCACGTCGCCGAGGCGGATGACGCCTTTGCCGTAGCGCTTCACGCGGCCGTCGACCGATGCGACGAGGCCGTCGATCAGCGCCACAGCAAAGGGACGCGTGATCTTCGCGTGATCCCAGTTCGCCTCGACGAACCAACGATCCGGCAACTTGGCGAGGCGTTTGCCCGCCTCGATGCGCCAGCCATAGAAGTCGGCCGCCGCTTGTGACTCTGCGTGCGCTTGGCCGTCGAAGGCCAGCAGCCGGTCGATGGCCGCCATGCTTTCCGGCGATGCCTTCGGCGCCAGCGCAGGCCACTTTGCGAGAATGAGTTTCAGCGCGCCAGTCCAATCCGGGACCGTCACCCAGTTTTCGTCGAAAGCGAGCCCCATCGCGTCGTCGAGCGTCATGCGGTCGCGCGCGCTCAGAACCTGCAGCGAGCGCAAGCCCCGCGTTGTTTGGCGGCCGGGCGCGTCGAAGAATATGTCGGGGGCGTAGCGCCTTGCCAGATCGTCGAGGCCCGGCGCCATGGCGTCGGGCGCCGCGTTGTTGTTTTGCAGGAAGCCGGCCGCCGGATCTTTGACCTGGACCAGATCGTCGATCGTGCGCATGCCGCGCCACGCCGTCGCGGATGTGTTGCCGGGCACCGGCTTCGTCCAATCGTAGCCGTCCGGGCGCACCGGCACACGGCCCGCGCGGATATAGAGCATGTGCCCGGCGGCGTCGCCGATGATCAGGTTCTGCGGAAACATCGACATGGTTGCGAGCGCGGCCTTCACGTCGTCGGTCGAGCGCGCGAAGTTCATGCGATAGATCTCTTCGTGCACAAGGCCGGCGCGGTCCATGTCGGCGGCACTGGCGACAAATGCAACTTGTCCGCGCCGGGCGACGACAGGCGACAAGAGTCCGTTGTGCCGCGTGTATTCGAGGATTCGTTCGACCGGTTGTCCACCGGCGACGTCGAACTTTTCCGTCCGCGCTTCTATCGTCTGTCGTTTGCCGTCGAACAGATAGGCGCGCGGGTCACTCGCGTCCGTTTGAACCGCGTAGCAATCCAGATAGTCGGGGTTGCCCGTCGTCATCGACCAGGCCACGTGCTCCGTGTGTGTTTGCCACAGCATTGGCCCCATCGCGTAGCCGGCCGTGTGCAGCGCCCCCGCCTGCATATGGAATTCGTAGTAGGCGGGGCTTTCGACATCGACGTGTGGGTCGGAGGCGAGGATCAGAGCGCCTGCTGCGGTGCGTGACGGCATGACCGCCCAGCCGTTCGATGCGCGTTCCCGCGCCGTCGAGCGATAAGGGAGGTAGCCGTTCGAATAAGTCATGCCGTCGACGCCGCATTCCGCCAGCGCGGAAAGCTGCTGATAGCCCGCGAACAAGAGCGCGCGCGAGACGGCGAGGAGGTCGGCGACGTCCAACTGTTTCGCGGCGGCCGCTAGTTCGGGCTTCACGCCGGGTTCGGCCGCAAAGGCTTTCATGCCTGCCAGGAACGCGTCGTAGTTGCGCCTCAGCGGCGGGCTCAATTGCGTCAGGGCCGCTTGCGCCATGTCGCGATGGCGCCAGTGCCGGTTGCGGATGTCGCCGTCGAGGAATTTCGGTCCCAGGAGGCTTGCGAGTTGGCCGCGCGAATAGAGAACCAGGCCGACGAAGCGCTCCAGGCGGTCTTGGGCTGTGGCGTAGCCGAGCGCGTAGAACCCGGCCTCCTCGTTCGCGGCGAAAATGTGCGGCACGCCCCACTCGTCGCGGATCAGCGTCGCAGTGCGCGTGTTTTGCGTTTTGTGAGCGAACTGGGCGCAGGCAGCGAGCGCGGTGAGGCACAGAGCAAGGAGGGCAACTAAACGCATCACGGACTCACTTTCGCTTTTGCGAGGGCGACGGCGCGCTCGACCGCGTGGCGGAAGCCGCCGCGCACGTCGGCCGGGTCGAAGACGGGTGTCTCGATGTCGGGAGGGATGCCGGCGGCCTCATAGAGAGCGCCGTCAGGCGCTTCGTAGATTTCGTTTGAGAGGCTCACTTCCCAGCCGTTCGGCAAGCGCTTGTAGAGATTGTCGGAGAGGATGCCCAACGTCGCCTCGCCGACGCGCGTGACGTTCGGGCATGCCATCAAACCGAGGACTAGGATTTCGCCAGCGCTCGCCGTCTGGCGGCTGGTGAGCAGATAGACGGGACGGTTGGCGAGCGATGGTGTTCGCGGTTCGATGTGGATGGATTGCTGGTTGACGAAGCCCGCCGGCGTCCATGCCTTCTTGGTGTAGGCGACGCGCGGTGTGTTGGTGAAGCGACCGGCGAGGGCGAGACCCAAGCGGTCGTAGCCGCCGTAGTTGAGACGCGCGTCGATGATGACGGCTTTTGTTGAGGCGAGCGCGGTGGCGACTTCGTCGAGGGCGCGCTCCATCGCAGCGATCTCGTCGGCCAGGAAAGACGCAGCTTCGAGGCGTGGCCGCGGCAGGTCGAGTGCGGCGCGCGAACGCGGCGTGTCGGCGTGCCCGAACTCGCCGAAGATGGTGACGTAGCCGATGCCGGGCGCGATCTCGCCGTAGATCATCATCATGTTCGAGGTGGCGCGGAAACGTCCGCCTAAGAACATCTCGCCGAAAGCGCGTTGCAGACCTTGCGTGTAGGCCATGCGGTCTTGTGCCCATGCGGGCACGGCGAATGCCTTTTGCAGCGCGAGTTTGCGTTCGCGCACCGGGCTGGTCACGTCGACTACCGTGTCGCCGGCAACGATACTGACGTGTGCGTCGCGGAGGGGCGCGACGAGGTCGGCGATGGCGTTTCGCAGTGCATCGCTGTCGCTGCGCGCGTTCAACCGCGAACGGACGTTGGCGCAGCTCTCGGCCCAATTCACGTGACGCAAGTCGAAGAACGCGTAGTTCTCCGCGAAGGTGCGGGCGAAGACGTCGAAGTTGTGCAGCGCGTCGTTGTCGCTGCCCGCTTCAAGATCAGGCAGTTTCAAGTTCGGCGGGCAGCGGTCGAATACATATGTCGTCACGTCGCCGCGATGCTTCAGCCGAATGGCGTTCGGTTCGCCCGATGGCGTTTGTTCAAACGCATCCGCACACGTGCCGGCTGCGCCGCCGTCGGCGGGAGCGCGGCTGATGGCCGTGACGTCCTCGATGGCCCAACCGCCCTGCCCCACGTCGAGCAACCAGCCATATCCGCGGGCGCGCCAGCGGCCGGTCAGCTTTGCTTCCATGTCGGTCGGTGCGGGCATTCGGTGAGCCATTTTGTTGCTTAAGCGATGAGCAGCCGCCTGCACAATCCATGTGACAATTTGATCACGAAACGGTCAAAACATACAGTACTGCATGCATTGAGCTTGCCGCAATTCTACCGCGCGGTAGAATTTCAATGTGAAAAAATGGGCGCTGGCCGGCCTGGTGGTCCGCAGCCTTGAACATCGTCAGTTGGGGGCGTTTGGCAATGCGTAGTCGGCTTTTGGTTTCTACCGCTTTGGCTTTGGTGGCATTCGCGCCTATCGCGGCACTTGCTCAAGACGCGCCGCCTCCGCCGCCCGCGGAAGGTGAGGCAAGCTCGGGCCCGATCGAGAAGGTCACGGTCACCGCGCAGAAACGCAAGCAGCGTCTTCAGGACGTGCCGATCAGCGTTAAGGCGCTGGATGGCGAAGAACTCGACAGGGTGAACGCCGACGGCCTGGAAGACGTCACGCGCATGGTGCCCAGCCTCACCATGACGAACATCTCGCGCGGCGGAAACCAGGTTCAGATCCGCGGTCTCGGCTCGAACGTAGGCTCGGTCGGCACGGTTGCGATCTACAACGACGGTGTCATCGCCTCGAGCCGCATCCAAGCGAGCGGCACGTTCGCCGAGCAAGACTCGGCGCTCTACGACATCAGCCGTGTCGAAGTGCTGCGCGGCCCGCAAGGCACGCTCTACGGCGAAGGTTCGTTCGGCGGCGTCATCAACATTATCTCGAACGCGCCCAATCCGAACGCAACGGAAGCCTCTTTCTCCGGCTCCTGGTTCGACGTCGAGGACGGCTCGTCTGAGAATTATGAAGTCAACGCGATGGTCAACATTCCCATCGTGAAGGACGTGCTGGCGGTGCGCGGCGTGTTCTACAATCACGACCGCGACGGCTACATCGACGCTGTCGATGTAGCGCCGGCGCTTTATGACCTCTTCGACCCGGGCAACGGCGCTCCGGCCCAATTGGTCGCCGAAAACGCCAATACCGAAGAAGTCCGCGGCGGCCGCGTTATCATCGGCTTCACGCCAAGCGACAGCTTCGACGCCAAGTTGACGCTCAAGACCGAAGACACGAAGCAAGGCATCAACGGCACGACCTCGCCGCACCATATCGCGACCGCCAATGCGCTGTTCGGCACCAATTTCGATCCCAACACCAGCCAAGGCATTTTCGGACCCTACTTTGGCGGCTCGACGGACTTTGGTAGCGAAAGCACGGTCGAGGAAGGCATTCTTGAACTCAATTTCAATCTCGGCTTCGGCACGCTGACGTCCATCACGGGCCTTGGTACGACGGATTCGGAGAACACCGCCGCCACCTTCGCGTCCAAAGCATGGAGCGAAGAGCTGCGCCTAGGCTCGGACAGCGACGGCCCGTTCAATTGGATTGTCGGTTTCTATTATCGCGACGCAAGCCGGGACATCGACTTGATCAGCGGCACGCCGTTCGTCAGCGACGAGCTTACGCAATGGTCGGTCTTCGGCCAGACGTATTGGGAGTTCGTCCCGTCGTGGACACTCACCGCCGGCCTTCGCTACGAAGAGCAGGAGTCGACGTTCGTCGACATCTTCAGCGGACCTCTGACCTCGTCCGGCGAGTTCAGCAGCGTCGTCCCGAAAGTCGCACTCGACTGGAAGGTCGACACCGACACGCTACTCTACGCTTCGATCGCCAAGGGCTTCCGCGCCGGCGGCTCGAATGTCGACTACTCGCTAGGCGCGGACCCGACGTTCGAGCGTAGCTTCGACCCGGACGAAATCTGGAACTATGAAATCGGCGCGAAGACGGGTTTGTTCGGCGGAATCGTCACCGTGAACACCGCCCTTTTCTACATAGATTGGGCCAACATCCAGATCGACCGGGCGATTCAAAATCTTCTCGACCCCGGCAATCCGTCGATCAGCTTCATCACCGTCAACGGTGCGGATGCGCACGCTTACGGCATCGAAGCCGACATCTATATTCGCCCGACCGATAACCTCGACATCACGTTCGGCGGCTCACTCGTCAACGCTGAGTTTGATGGCGGCGTGATCGTCGATGATCCGGGCGTGCTGGTCCCCATCGACGGCATGCGCCTGCCCAGTTCGCCGGAGTATCTCTTCAACGCCTCGATCGAGCAGCGCTTCCCGCTGGCGACCGACCTTGAAGGCTACATTCGCGGCGACTTCTCGATCCGCGGCAGCTCGTTCGGCGACGTGCCGAACACGCCGCCGACCGGCTTCTTCGGCCCCGGCGACTTCACCAGCGGCCAGTCGACATTCCTGAACCTGCGCACCGGTGTGCGCGGCGAGGCGTGGGAACTTCAGGCCTTCGTCAACAACGTCTTCGACGAGCGCGCTTCGACGTTCACCTTCTACGATGGCGGCTTCGCCGATGTGAACAGCGTGCTGCGTCCCCGCACCATCGGTCTGAACCTGAAACTGCGCTACTCCGACGAAGAGAAGTAGGTCCTCCTCTACCGACCTTCGCGCCGGCCGCCGCGTCCATCGACGCGGCGGCCGTTTTTGCATGCGCGCGTTTCATAGTATACAGTACTGTATGTTTTGAACGGGCACCCCGCATGTCCGACGCCGCGCGACCAGCGCCGTCACGCCGAACCAGCACGACCCGCGAGCAATGGCTTGCGGCGGCGCAAGACGCGTTGATTCACACCGGCGTCGACGGCGTTCGCCCGGAGGCCCTCGCCGCAACGCTTGGGGTCGACGCGGACGATTTCCTGCAGCACTTCGAGACCCGGGCAGCGCTGCTGTCGGCACTGGTCACGACGTGGGAGGGCATTGCGGTGAAACCTATCGAGGCCATCGACGCCACGCCCGAGGCGGAAGCCTTCGAACGGTTCGACACGTTTATGGCGACCTGGGTCGACAGCGAGCCGCATTCTCCGGTCTACGATTCGGCGATCCGGCACTGGGCGCAGATCGACGACGAGGTCGCGACGCGCGTCCGCAAAATCGACGACGAGCGTATCGCGCGCCTGACGCAAATTTTTCGCGAGCTCGGGCACGAGCAGGAAGAGGCTTTCATCCGCGCGCGCATCACTTATTTCCACCAGATCGGCTATTACGCGATGGGTGTGAAGGAGACGCGCGAGAGCCGCCGCCAATACTGGCCACTTTATATGTGGATCCTGACAGGGCGATGAGCGGCACGGCAGAGTTTCTGGTTATCGGCGGCGGCATCGCCGGAGCGTCGGTTGCGTCGGCGCTCGCGGCGCATGGGCGCACGATCGTTCTTGAGGCGGAGGAGCGGCCGGCCCTGCATTCGACGGGACGGTCGGCGGCGTTCTATGCCGCGGGCTACGGCAACGAGGCCATCCGCGCGCTGACCACCGCTGGGGAAGGCTTTTTCTACGCTCCGCCGGACGGTTTCACCGATGCGCCTCTGATCCGGCGCCGCGATTGGATCTTCGTCGCACGCGAAGATCAACTGCCTGCGCTCGCCGATCTCCGCCAATCGCTGGGCGGCGGCGTCACGTGCGTCACCGGTCAAGCGGTCGAAAGCCGGTTGCCGATTCTGCGTCTTGGGTATGTCACTGCCGCGCTTGTCGACAGCCGCGGCGGCGATCTCGACGTCGATGCTCTGTTTCAGGCCTACGTGCGCTCGCTACGCAAGCGCGACGGGATGCTCGTCTGCAATGCGCGCGTCACCGCCCTCGCGCACCAGCATGGCCGATGGCGCGCGACGACAGCTGCGGGTGAATTCAGCGCGCCCGTTGTCGTCAACGCCGCCGGTGCGTGGGCCGACGAGATTGCCGCCCTCGCGGGCCTGGGGCCGATCGGCATTGAAGCGAAACGCCGAACGGCGATCCTTGTTGATGTGCCCGGCCACAGCGCGACCGCCGATTGGCCGCTGATCATGGACGTGGACGAAGAATTCTATTTCAAGCCGGACGCGGGCCGGATCCTTATCTCCCCAGCCGACGAAACGCCGAGTGAACCGTGCGACGCGCAACCGGACGAGATCGACGTCGCCTACGCGGTCGACAAGTTCGAGCGTGCCACCACCGTCCAGGTTCGCCGCGTCAGCCACAAATGGGCGGGCCTGCGTGTGTTTGCGCCGGATCGCTCGCCTGTCGCCGGATTTGATCCGCGCACAGACGGGTTCTTCTGGCTCGCCGGCCAAGGCGGCTACGGCGTCCAGACCGCCCCCGGGCTCTCGCAGTTTGCGGCGACCGCGATTACGGCCAGGACGCCTTCACCCGGATTTGAAACACTACGCGAGCTAGGGAGCGCGCTTTCCCCGGCGCGATTTTTGACAGTATGAAATCGGCTATCGAACTTGCTGCCGCCATACGAGCGCGGAAGCTGTCGGCGAAGGAGGCGGTCGCCTCCGCGTTCGCGGCGATCGAGAAGCATGACGAGCGGGTCAATGCGTTTGTTCACGTCGACCCGGGCCAGGCCTTTGCTGCCGCGCATGCAGTCGACGCGGCAATCGAACGGGGCGAGGATCCGGGTCCGCTCGCCGGCGTGCCGTTCGGGGCCAAGGATAACGAAATCGTCAAAGGGATGCCGACGCGTCAGGGGTCGCTGCTGTTGAAGGAAGCGCTGCCTGAGACAGCAGACGCGATCCACATCACGCGGCTGCGCGCGGCCGGGGCCATTCCCATCGGTAAGGTCGCGATGTCGGAGTTCGGGCTCGACGGCGTGACGCACACGATCGCGCACGGCACGACGCGCAATCCGTGGAAGCTCGATCGCACGCCTGCCGGATCCAGCGGCGGGTCGTCGGCCGCGGTCGCGGCAGGACTTGTGCCGTTCTGCACGGGCAGCGACGGGTTTGGCTCTATTCGCTGTCCGGCAGGGTTCACGGGATTGGTCGGATTGAAGGCGAGCCTCGGGCGCATTCCGCGCGCGGATGGGTTCAAGGACACGGCGACGTTCGGTGCGTTGACCATGACGGTCGCGGACACCGCGCGCTTCCTCGACGTGGTCGCCGGACCGCACGATCGCGACCGTATGTCGTTGCCGGCCGCCGGGACCAGCTATGAACATGCGATCGAGACGCTCGACCTCAAAGGACGGCGCGCGGCGTTCTCGGCCGATATGGGGTTTGCGCCGGTCACCGACGAGATGCGCGCGATCTGCGAAGACAAGGCGCGGCGCATGTGCAAGGCGGCGGGCGTCGAATTGGAGGCGGAGCCCTTCACCGTCACGAACGCCTATATCGAATGGAATGCACTCGCGGCGCGGATTCTGCGCGCGCAGTTCGAAGCGGCGGGATTTTGGCCTGATCCGGAGCGGCGCATCAGCCCAGGCCCGCGCTCGTTCATCGAGCGGTTCGGCACGCTGAGCGCGCATGATGAGATCGCATATTTGAATGTGCTGAAGACGCTCGAACGGGAGGTCGCGGCGTTGTTTGCGCGCGTCGATTTTCTCATCACGCCGACCGCTTGCTGCGAAGCCTACGCGGCCGAGGGTCCGTTGCCGGAGGTGATCGAGGGGCGCGATGCGAGCCGCACCAATGCCGAGCCGTACACGTCGATCGGCAGCGTCTGCTGGAACCCGTCGGCATCCGTACCGGCCGGGCTGACGCGCGCGGGATTGCCGGCAGGTTTGCTGATCAATGGCCCGCGTCATCGCGACGACTTGGTGCTGCGCTTCGCACGGCTGTGGGAGCGCGAGGCGACATGGCCGCGCGTCGCGCCGGGATACGACAGAGAATAAACAAGGGAGATTTCGCCTATGCGCACGAAGCCGACGACATCGAACGATCCGGAGATGGTGCCGTATCGCTATCCGCCGCCGCCGGAGGCGCTGCCCGACATCTTCATCAAGGACGTGATGCCGGATGACGACCGTCTCTGGGTGCCGCTGAAGGAAGGCGTGTGGTCGCGACCGCTGTGTTTCAACATCAGCGAGGGATACTGGACGCATCTTCTGCGCATTCGCCGCGCAGGCGTCTTCAATCGCCATCGCCACGCCTCGCCCGTGCACGGGTTCGTGCTCAAGGGGCGTTGGTACTATCTGGAGCACGATTGGGTGGCGGAAGCCGGCAGCTATATCTTCGAACCGCCGGGTGACACCCACACGCTGGTCGTACCGGAGGACGTGGAAGAGATGATCACCTACTTCCACACCACGGGCACGATCACCTTCGTCGATCCGGAAGGCAACGTGACCGGCATCGAGGACGTGTTCTCGCGCCTCAAGATCGTGAAGGAGCATTTCATCAAGGTCGGTCTCGGCGAGGACTATATCCGCCGCTTCATCCGCTGATGCGAGTCGCGGGCGCGAGCGCGATCATCACGGGCGGCGCGTCCGGCCTTGGCGCGGCATGTGCGCGCATTCTCGCCGAGGCGGGCGCGAAGGTGACCATCCTCGATCTAGATGCGACGCGCGGCACGGAAACGGCGAGCGCGTGCGGTGGGCGGTTCGAGCCGACCGATGTTCGCGATGAAGCCGCCGTTGGGCGCGCCTTGGACGGCGCCGAACAGGCTCACGGCGCGCCGCGCATTCTCGTCAATTGCGCCGGTGTGCCGGGAGCCGGTGCACGCGTGTCGTCGCGACGGGGACCTCATTCGCGCGAGGCATTCGAACACATCATGTCGGTGCATGCGTTCGGAACGTTCAACGTCATGCGCCTCTGCGCAGGGCGTATGACCGCGGCGCCCGCACTCGACGACGGCGAACGCGGCGTTATCGTCAATACCTCTTCCATCGTCGCGGCCGACGGCCCCGTGGGCATGATCGCCTACGCCGCCGCGAAGGGCGCGACGGAGGCGATGACCCTGCCGGCGGCGCGCGATCTTGGCCCCGCGGGCATCCGTGTCGCCTGCATCGCGGCGGGAAGTTTCGCGACACCCATGCTGGAGACCATGCCGCCCGAGATGCGCGAGCGGAACCTGATGCTGCAGCCGTTTCCAAAGCGTGCGGGCGCACCGGAGGAATTCGCCGCGCTCGTCAAACACATCTGCGAGAACCCGATGATCAACGGCGCCGTGCTGCGCCTCGACGGTGCGCAACGCCTGCACATTGTGAGCTGAACGAGGGCCAACGGCCGATGCTTCTGCATCAGTATCTTGAGTATCATGCGACGGCACGGGGACAGACCGTCTTCGGCATCCAGCATGCGCGATCCCTGAGCTACGCCGAGGCGAACGCGGCGGCGAACGAACTTGCGCACACGTTCCTGTACCTGGGACTGAAAGCCGGCGACCGCTTCGGTTATCTCTCTAAGAATGCGCTCGACATGGCGGTGATGTTCTTTGCCGCGTCGAAAGTGGGCGTGGTGCCGGTGCCGCTGAACTTCCGGCTTGCGGCGCAGGAGTGGCAATTTATCCTCGAGGATAGCGGCGCGACGGTCGTGCTGGCGCAAAGCCAATACGCCGACGCACTCGAGGCCGTCCGTGGCTCCTTGCCGCGTGTGCGGCATTGGATTGCGGCCGATGGACAAGGTGCGGCCGGTTGGCAATCCCTCGCGGCGCTGACGGTCGGGCGGCCGCGAGATAATCCGACATGCGCGCTGACGAACGGTGCAGCGCTCTATCAGATGTACACGAGCGGCACGACGGGGCGACCCAAAGGCGCCGTGCTGACCCACGCTTCGGTGATCACAAACGGCTACCAGTCGCTGGCCGCGCTGGGGCCGCTGGCCCGGCCGGGCGAGCGCATTCTCGTCGTGATGCCGATGTTTCATGCGGGCGGCGCGTCGTTCGTCGTCGGCGGCGGTGTTGCGGGCGCCACGATGGTGATCGAGGACGACTTCGACCCCAAGCGCTTCGTCGACACGCTGGAGCGCGAGCGCATCACGGCTGTGAACGTCGTGCCGGCGATGCTGCAGGCGTGCCTGACCGTCATCCCGGATCTGGCGGAGCGCCGCTTCGACGATCTTCGGACAATCGTCTATGGAGCCTCGCCCATTTCGGAGACGACGCTGCGACGCGCCATCGCGTGCTTCAAATGCGATTTCTTCCAGGGCTACGGTCAGACCGAGGCGTCGGCGGTCCTCACCTTCCTCAACGCCGACGATCATCGCCGTGCGCTCGCCGGGCGTCCCGACCTCTTGCTCTCCGCCGGCAAGCCCGTCGCGGGCACAGAAATCAGGATCATGGATCCCGACGGGCGCTTTTTGCCGACGGGTGAACTTGGCGAGATCGTCGCGCGCGGTCCGCAAATCATGCAGGGCTATTGGAATATGCCCGAGGCCACGGCCGCGACTCTGGCCGACGGGTGGCTGCGAACGGGCGATGCCGGGATCATGGACGACGAGGGTTTCGTCTTCATCCAGGACCGCGTGAAGGACATGATCGTCAGCGGCGGCGAGAACATCTATCCGCGCGAGATCGAAAACGTTCTCTTCCGGCACGCGTCCGTTGCGGACGCCGCCGTCATCGGCGTTCCGGATGGCAAGTATGGCGAGACCCCGCTCGCGCTCATCGTCGCAAAACCCGATGCGAGCCGGGACACCGATGCGCTGATGCTCTTCTGCCGTCAGAACTTGGGAGGCTACAAAGTTCCGCGCCAATTCGTGTTTGTCAGCGAATTGCCTCGCAACCCGAGCGGAAAGGTCTTGAAACGCGAGCTGCGCGAGCCGTACTGGACGAACCATTCGCGCAAGGTATCCTAAGCATCATGGCGACCGAGAAACTCTATTTGTGGTCCGGCGACCTCCGTGCGGAAGCGACCCTCACGGCGCTTACCGACGGCGAGCGGAAGATCGTGCGGCTGTCGCGCACGGTGTTTCATCCGCAAGGCGGCGGGCAGCGCGCCGATGCCGGCACGATCGGCGGACAGCCGGTCGTCGACGTACGTCATGCGGAAGGCGATGAGGTCGATCATGTGGTTGCGAGTTTCGACGGGCTGACGGTCGGCGCGACGGTGATGTTGGAAGTCGACGCAGCGCGCCGGCTCTTGCACGCCCGCCTGCATAGCGCCGGTCATCTGATCGCCGATGCCGGCGCGATGGTCGCGCCGCAGATTGTGGGTAAGGCCGGGCATCATTGGCCGCGCGAGGCGCGGGTCGAATTCGCAGGCGCGGTCGACGACATCCCGGCGTTCACCGCGGCGCTCAGCGCCAAGCTGGATGAGCTTGTCGCGCGGGATTTGCCGCTTGCCGTGCTCGGCGACCCGGCAAGCGTTCGTCGCGTGAAAATTTGCGGCGACGAGGTGCCGTGCGGCGGCACGCATGTCGCCGCATTGGCTCAGATCGGACCGATCGCGATCCGCCGCGTTCAAGCCAAAGGCGGCATGCTGCGCGTCAGTTATGGCGTCGGCGGCGAGGACGCGTAGGTTACTTCCCGCGCCCCGCCAAGGCTGCTTCGAGACCCGGGATTTGATCGGCGCCTTCTCTCACGATGACGCTTGAGTTCTTGAGTATGGCGGGTGTCAGCGGCTCCGCCTGCCCGCCCAGGCATTTCGACAGGAAGACTTCCGAGATCGCCCAGAACGAGGCGTTGTTCTCCGGCCGCAAGAACCCGTGGCCTTCGTCGGGATAGAGCAGATACACGGGCTTCGCACCCGCCTTCTTCAGCGCGTCGACGATCTTGTCCGATTGCGACGTCGGCACCCGCGTGTCCTTGTCGCCCTGTCCGATCAGGACCGGGTTCTTGGCTTGATGGGCGAAATAGACCGGTGAACGATCGCGCAGCATCGCCTTGCCTTCCGGCGTATTCGGATCGCCCAAGGTGTTGGCCATAAACTCATCGCTCCAGTGCGGCATCGGCACGGTGAGGTCCGAGGGACCGACCATCGAGATGCCGCAGGCGAAGCGATCCGGCGTCTTCGTCATCGCGATCAGCGTCGCATAGCCGCCATAGCTGCCGCCGATGGCCGCGAATTTTTTCGGATCGGCGATGCCCTGCTTCGTGGCCCAATCCATTTGGTCGAGCACGTCATCGTGCATCTTGCCGCCCCACTCGTAACGCATGCCGTTGCGGAACGCCTCGCCGAAGCCCGCGGACCCACGGAAGTTCACATAGAGCACGCCATAGCCGCGATTGGTGAGCCACTGCACGAACGGCGCGTAGGCATAAATCGGACGCTCGTCCGACGGCCCGCCGTGGATGACGACCACCATCGGCACGGGCTTCGTCGCCTTGCCGTCCTGTTCCGGATCGGCCGACAACGGCAACATGTAATAGCCCACGAGATCAAAGCGCCCGTCGCGCGATTTCACGACGTAGGGAAACATCTTCGAGAGCTTCAGATTGTCCAGCGCCGGCGTCGTGACGAACAGTTTCGTCATCGCCTTGGCCTGCGAGTCATACCGGTAGTACGTGGTCGGCTTGTCGGACTGCATGTAATCGACAAGCCAATACCGTCCGTCCGCGGAGCGCGAGGGTACGCGGATGTCGGCGTCGGGATTGAATTTCTTCAGGAACTCGAAGTCGGTCTTCACCGTATCGTTCAGTGCGTGCCACTCGAGGCGCGTCCACATCGAGCCGTACGCGTCGACCGCGTTCGTCTTCGGATTGTAGAAGACATCGCGAATGTCGACGCGCGGATCCGCGGCGACGAGACGCTTCTGACCCGTTTCGAGATCGAAGCTGACGACCGCAACCGTATCGCGACCCACATCGTCGAGGAACGTCACGCTCTTGTTGTCGGCGCTGACGCGCAGCGACTTCGTTTCGCCTGTCGCGGCGAGCCCGCTCATGTCGTTGGGGCCGATTTTGTAGAACGGCGAGGCCTTGCCGTCCGGGCCGATCTTCACGAGATCGACGCCCTGCTCCTTCGTCAGCGCTCCGGCCAAACGGACCTTCAGATCGTTGTCGGCGATGAGGAACGCGTACGGCACGTTCTCCAGAATGAGCTTGCGCTCCGCTGTCGCGACGTTGATTTCGAAGATGTCGGCGCCGATCAGCAGCGTGTGCCCGCCGTGCAGAAAGCGCGTGTCGACGGCAGCTAGAATCCAGTCCGGCCGCGATGTCGACACGCCGATCAGGTTCGCGCGCACCTTTTCACCGGGCGTCAGCGACTTCACCGCACCGGTGGCGACGCTGACGCTGTAGATACGGTTTAGTTCGTCGCCGTCGTTGTCCTTGACGTAAACGATGTGACGGCTGTCGGGGGTCCAGTTGTAGTTGACGGCGCCCGAGACCGTGTACCACTGGATGCCGCGGCCCCGCTCTTTGGTGAGGGGACGGCCGGCCTTCGGATTGTCGGATGGGGCCACGAAGATGTTGAAGGCGTCCTGATAGCGCGCGACGTAACTCACCCATTTGCCGTCCGGGCTCATGAGCGGCCCGCCGACTTCCGCCGGGGCGAAGAATGTGTTGAACGGCAATAGCTGCGCGGCCTGTGCGTTGCGATCGTCGCACGCGATCAGCCACGCCGCGCACATGGCGACCAGCGCCGCAATCAATCCTGTCTTGCGCAACACCAACATTATCTCATCCCCTTCGTTTCTTCATATCGCACTAAGGCTCGCCGCTTCGAGCCCAAGCGTCGAGACCGCGCAGCGTGCGATCGACGACTTCATGCCCGCGTGCCCACACGCCACGCTTCCAGCCGTCCTCTTCCGGATAGCAGAAACGGCGGACGCGTTTGCGGATGGCGATGCCCTCGGCCGACTGCGGATCTCCGTAGAGCTGATAGTAGAGACCGGTCGTGAACAGGTCTCGTGTTTCGGACGGCGGAAAGGTGCCGTATTCCAGGATCGACGCCGTGACCGACAGGCCCGGCACGAGGCGCGCGATGAACGCGTAAGGGCTTTCGGGATGCGCCGGCGTGTCTGCGTCGGCGCCCGGCATGTAGATTGCGCCGTCGAACCATTTGCGCACGCGTTCAAGGCGCGGGTCGCCATCCAGGTCGTAGCTGATGACCATGCCCGCACCATAGTCGCCGAAGCCAGTGTGGAGGTCGATCACGCAGAGCCGCTTGCAGCCGTTGAGGCGCGTGCGCAGCGCTTGGTGGAGAACGCGCGTGCTCCAGCATTGGCCG
>JAWXBY010000117.1:0-18388 GCA_034440355.1 Alphaproteobacteria bacterium | reverse complement strand
GGCGCCCGGGCGCCGACTACGTTTGCCTGACGGGAAGCACCCAAATCGCGCACAGCCTGTTCCTTCTGTCCCGCCTGACGAACGATGCGCGCTACCGCGACGCCGGCTTGCGACTGAACAAATTCGTCCGTCGCGCGGTAAACGTACACGGCGATCCGAACATGGCGGGCGGCGTGAAGGGCTCGTTCCCGGTCGACGGCGAATACGGCCGCTATCAGTACCTGAACTGGGCCTGCAAATTTCTCATCGACTCCTGTGCCGAAGAGAAAGCTGCCTGAATGACCAACGGCTCGCGTGCGCCGCGCGTCTTGTTCGTCTCGTACTGGTTCGCGCCGTTCTCGACGATGGCCTCCATTCGCGCCAGCAAGCTTGTCCAGCACTTGATCGATCACGGCCTTGATGTGCGCGTCCTGACGGCGGACGCCACCGATGAAGACAAGTCGCTTGCCTTTGGCGGGCGGCGCGATGTGATCACGTATACGCGGTGGGAGCGCGCGGGGCATCAGATCGAAAGCCTGCGCACGATGTTCAGCGCGCGGAACGTCGCCGGCCAAGGCGCGGTCCCTGCAAAGCCCGCCGGCGAAGCCATGGCGAAGCCTGCACCGCAAAAGTCTGCACTGAAAGAGTCTCTTCGCAACGCCTACCGCGACGTCGTCGATTGGCCAGACAGCCGCGCTGGCTGGCGCAAGCACGCCGTCGCCGCCGGCATGAAACTCATCGCAGACTGGCGCCCGGACGTGATCTATGCCACCGCCCCGCCCGCAACGACGCTGATCGTCGCCGACCAGCTCTCGCGCAAGGCGAAAGTGCCGTGGGTGGCTGAGCTTCGCGATCTTTGGACCGACAATCCCTACTACGAATACTCGCGCGCGCGGCGCGCGCTGGAACGCATCTGGGACCAGCGCGTGCTCTCCCGCGCGACGGAGATCGTGACCGTGTCGCCCGGCTGGCGCCAGCGTTTGGTCGATCGTTACGCGCGGCCGGTGACGGTTGCCATGAACGGCTTCGTGGCTGCCGACTTTCCGCTGCCGCCGCCCGTCGCGCCGGAAAAAGCAGGGCCGCTGCGCATCGTGTTCACGGGCCACATCTACGCCGGCTATCGCGACCCATCGGCCCTGTTCGACGCATTGAAGCGTTTGCGCGTGACCGCCGATCAGGTGGCCGTCGAGTTCATCGGCACGCAGGACAAGGCGATCAACGAAATCGCCGAGCGCCATGGCGTGACGAATCTCGTCCGCGTGCGCGCGCCCGTTCCCTACACGAAAGCGCTTGAGTACCAGTTGCACGCCGACGTCCTTCTGCACATGCAGTGGTGCGACCCCAAAGAATTCGGCACCATCGCCGGCAAGATCTTCGACTATCTGGGCGCACGCCGCCCAATCCTTGGCATCGCCCTCGAAGACAGCGTCGTCGCACAGATCGTGCGCGATCGCGCCGCGGGCCTCGTCACCGACGATCCCGCGAAGATCGCAAAGCAGGTCGAAGTGTGGATCTCTCAGAAGCGTTTGGGCGGCATCGCGCCGTTGCTGCCTGCGGCAAGCGAAGGCCTGGAACGAGCCGCACAATTCGAGAAGGTCAAAGACGTGCTGACACGCGTTGCCTCGCGCAGGGGCTAATCCCGGCCCGCTTTGCTGCCCAAGCGCAAGGGCAGCCGCGCCGTCACCGCCGACCAAACCCGCTGCAGGCTCCGCTCGCTGAATTCGGCCGTGCCTGAGACTTGCCAGATCGCGAGCCTGACAATCGTGTACGTGGCTGCCCCCAGTGCCATTTTGATCATGATGTTCAAGGCGTCGTTCGCCACTCCGTCGCTCTCGCCGTAATGCGTCGGCACAAGCCACAAAACGGCAGCCATGACTGCGGCGGCGGCCGCTGAGCGCCAGACGCGCATCCCGATTGCGCCATAACTCGTCTCGAGCAGCGTGCGCAAGATCGTGAGATTCGCGCCGGCAAGCAGCAACGAGCCCACTAGATAGCCGAACAAGGCGCCGGTGATCCCAAACAGCCACGCGCCGACGATGAAGGCGGGCAGGCGCGCAAGGCTGTACGCGACCGACCGGCGGAACAGGAATTTCGTATGATCGCGCGCCATCGCGACCGATGTCGAAACCGAACCACCCAAGGCCTCGATCCCGACGCATAGGGACACAGCTTGAACGATGGGAATCGCCGCAATCCACTTGTCGCCGTACAAGATCCGCACGACCTCGGGCGCTACGAAGGCGAAGCCGACGGCGATCGGCAGCGCCAGCGTGCAAATCATCTCAACCGCATCGAGCGTGTTCTGCCTGAGCTTCGGAATGTCGTCTTTGAACTTGAGCAATCCGGGAAACAGCGTCCGCGACAGGACCGGCAAGAACTCGCCGAGCGGCAATGCCGCGAACTCGGAGCCGACGCGATAGATACCGGCCGACCGGACGTCCAGGAAACCGCCGATGATGATGCTGTCGAACTGGTGACCCAGCGTGTCGACGGTCGTCGCCGCGCTCACCCATCCGGCGAAACTGAAGAGCTTGCGCCACTGTTGAAGCCCAAGCCGCGGCCAGAACGGCGCAAGATAGTAGCTAATGGTGACCCGCGAGAGCGATCCGACCAGACTGCCCACTATCAATGCCCAGTAGCTTTGGTAGATCAGCGCGACCGCGATGGCGGCAAGCGTGCTCAGTACCTTGCCGACGAACTGCATCAGCAACTCGCGTCGAAAGTCGAGTTCGCGCTCGAACAACGCCATGCGCGGACTCAACACGCTGCTCCACAAGGTGTTGAGCGCTAGGCACCAGATGACCGGTCCGATCCGATCGTCGTTTACCAGCGTCGGCACGATCAGACTCGTGGCCAAGATGAAGGCGCAAATCAGTACCCCGCGCAGAAGCTGCACCGTGAAGACGGTGTCCAAGAAGGCGCGATCCTCGCCACCGTGTCGAACGACGGAACTCCGCACGCTGAGATCAGTCAGCCCTTCAACCAGCGTGATGTAACTCGCTGCAATGGCGAAGATACCGAAGTCTTCGGGCACCAGAACACGCGCCAAAATGACCGTCGAAACCAGGCCGATAAGGCGAAAGCACCAGCGCATTGTGATGAAGAGCGCGGTGCCCGCCGCAACTCGATAGGCCGTACTCTTCTCCGCTGGCGGCTGTTCGTTGCCCTGGCTCATGCCGCGCCGCGGCGCTCAGCCGCGCGAAACCGTGCGAGGCGAAGTTTGAGCAAGTGTTCCATCGCCCACCATTTGCCGCGGCCGGCAACACCGGCCCGTGCGTCGCCATGTTGAACCATGTAACGGCTTAAGTCGTAGACGAGGTAGTAAGCAAGGATCAGCGGATCGATGGGGCCTGCCACACGCTCATAGCCCGCGACGAAGGCACTCTCCAGCTGCCGCGCCCGCAACATCACGCCTAATCGCCGCGACTTCATCAAGTCGATCGCCAGAGAGTTAAGGAAATGCCCTAGATCGAAATAGATGCTGGCACGTGTCGAGAGTTGAAAGTCGATCGCGCAAACGCCGTCCTTCGCGGCGATGACGTTGGCGGGCTTGTAGTCGCAGTGGATCGTCGTCACGGGCTGGCCGGTTTTGCCTTGCCCCACGATCGACCGACGCAGCAGCTGGACTGCCGCGGTCAGTACGCGCGCGCCTTTTGCCCCGCCCTCGATCTCATCCATTAACGTGCCGCTCACCGTCCCGGTCTGACCGTCGTTGCCGAAGCGATGAAAGTGCCCGAGCCAAGTTCCGGCCCCTGCAACGCTGCTCGTCAACTGATCGATCGAAAACGCCGTATCGCCAAGCGCGCGGTCGAGACTCTTGCCGTCGATCCACGATTGCACGATGACGCCGTCGTCGCCGAAGAGATGGAATGGTTGCACCAGGTTGAAGCTGTTGTTGGCGCCGCGTGTCTCGTTGAGTTGCACCAACGCTTCGTACTGAAGCCGTGCCTCCTCGATATCGGCGCGCTCGGTGCCGCTCTCAAAGAAGCACTTCGCAAGGAAGGGTTCAGAGTTCTGTGGCACCCGGCACAAGAACAAGCGCGCGTGGGCGGACACGTGAATCGGTCCCGAAATGCTGACATTTCGGCACTCGCCCAGCGCGGGAATCTGCCCCAGGTGCGCGAAAAGCGCGGCCAACCGCCGCTTCGGCGCCTCCCAGATGTCCGCTTCAACCTGATCCATGCGCGACGCCAAATTCAACCATCTCGGGACCATTGACCCGCGTCTCACATATCGCCAACCAAGGGTTTAAACACTCAAGATCTTGCGTCGGCTGGCGCGAAACACGCTTCCCGCCATCGGCGAGACCGATGGCCAAGTGTATCAATACTCGCCGTTAGATTGTGATGCGTAGATGCCGCTCGCTGTGATTGGTTAGGCACACGCAAGGGGCGGTCAGAACACATCTTGGCGTACCTAGTCGTCGAAGACCCAACATCTAGCGTAAAGTTAAGCTGCGCCGTTAATGATAGTGTGACTTCCGCGTATCACGGTGCACATCAAATGTTGTTAAAGTGGCAACTGAGATTTCGTGTGTGAGGGATTGTTGGTACTAGTTTCCTTGATTGGGAGACTTCGACGGATCGAGTTCCGTTTCGTAGCGTTCGCTGGGGCTTGGAACGCTGCAAAACGGATACTCCGGTGGTGGGCACCGTCCGTCTAGGTGGGGGAATAGGGGCATGCTTCGAATTTTTGCGATCGTCGCCGTGGCTGCGTTTGGGCTGTCGGGATGCGCGTTCTGGTTGGACAAGGCGCCGGTCGGTCCGAAGGCGCCCGAAGTTTACAGCAGCGCACCCGAATATGTCATAGGGCCAGGCGACTCCGTTCAGGTCTTCGTGTGGCGCAGCGCCGAACTCTCCGTGCTCGTGCCTGTCAGACCCGATGGCCGCTTCTCGATGCCCCTGCTTCAAGACGTTCAAGCGGCCGGCAAGACACCAAGCCAAGTCGCAGCAGATATTGAAACCGGCCTGAAGGGCTTCGTTCGCGAACCGGTCGTCACCGTGATCGTGCAAACGGTCGCGCCGACAGGTGGTGGGCAGGGCAGAGTGAGCGTTGTCGGTGAAGCCGTGCAACCGCGCTCGGTCAACTACCGCGCCGGTCTAACGTTGCTCGACGTCATGATCGAAGTTGGCGGCCTGACGCAATTCGCCAATGGCAACGACGCGCGCCTCGTCCGTATGAGTGGGGGGCGCACGAAGGAATTCCGCGTTCGCGTAGCAGATTTGATGAAAGACGGCGACACGACGGCAAACGTCGAGCTCGCGCCTGGGGACGTTATTCGCATTCCTGAACGTTGGTTCTGACGCAGGGGAAGAGCGTTCGGATCGATTGGGAATTTGGAATAGCGAGAGACTTTCGAGGCCTTTGGGGGGGCCAAGAACATGCAGAACAGTGTTTTTTCAGGACTGTATCTGGAACTGCAACGCGCGATGCCAAACAGGTGGCTCGGCGTCGTAGTCGCCGCCCTGCTGGTCGCAACCATCGCCACGGTGGTCATGGCGATGCCGGACCAGTTTGAGTCCCGCTCCCGCATGTACATCAACAGCGAAGTGGTGCTCCGTCCGCTGCTGCGCGGTATCGCGTCTGAAGAAGACGCTGAATCGCGCGAAGACCTTCTCAAAGTCCTCCAGACGACGGTTCTCAACACGAACAACATCGATCGCCTTCTTGAGGTCCCCGACCTCGGCTTCGATTTGTCGACGGACGACAAGCGCAACAAGGCGCGTTCGATGATCCGCAACGGCGTCACGATTGCTGAACAGGAAGATACGAAGAATCTGTTCGACCTCGCATACACCGACACCGACGCCGCCCGCGCACGCAACGTTCTGCAGGGGCTGCTCGCAGTTATGATCGAGTCGAAGATGGGTCTGGCCCAAAAGGGCTACGACGACGCGCGCAAATTCCTCGACGCGCAGATCGAGGCGTACGAGCTGCAACTTCGCGAGCTCGAAGCGAAGATCACCGCGCACCGCATGGAGAACGCGATGGTGCTGGGGACCACGACCCATCAGCAGCGCCGGGATGCGGCGTTGGCCGTCTTGCGCGATGCGCAGATCGCTCGCCAAGTTGCGCTGTCGAACCGCGATCGTTTAAAGACTCAGATCGAGGCGGCCGGAAAGCCTGGCGCCGACGCGACCGCCGCGCTCTACGCGACCGACCAAACGTTCCCGGCGGCGATTGATCGCCTGACGGCGCTGCAGGCGCAACTGAGCCAGCTCCTGCTCGTATTCACTGATCAGCATCCCGACGTCGTCGCGACCAAGCGCGAAATCAAACTCCTGACGGAGCAATACGGCTTGGGCGAGAGCATGGGCTCGGCCGTGGCGGCGCCTTTCACCGCGCTTCCGGGTCAAGTGCCGCCGTCATCCGCGGTAAACGCGGCCGCCGGCGCACCGACGCAGACGACGCCGACCGCGGTCGGTCCAGCGGCGACGCCCGTAGCCGCGCCCTCGCGCGAGCCCAGCGGAGCTCAAATGCAGCTTCTCCGCGCCAACTTCGCCGCCATGGACGCCGACCGCCGCGTGCGCGACGCGATGGCGGCCGTGCAGGCGATCGAAGCCGAAGCGACGCTCGCCCCGGTCGCCGAGCAGACGCTCGAAGGCCTGAACCGCGAATACGCCATTGTCAAAGAAAACTACGAGCAGCTCATCCGCCGCCGCGAAAGCGCGAAGATCACCGCCGCTGCCGACATCTCGTCGGGCGTCGACCAATTCCGCGTGATTGAAGCGGCGACGCTGCCGATCGCGCCGACCAGCCCCGATCGCCCAACGTTCCTGATCTTGGGTGCGCTCCTCGCGGTCGTGACCGGCGGTGCGATGGCCTACGGTTTGGGTCTGATGCGCGGCGCCTTCGTGAGCGCAGGCGAAGCCGAGCAGACGCTGGGTCTGCCCGTCATCGCGACGCTCGCCGATCAGCGCGGCATCGTCTCGCGGGTATCAGGTGCGGTCGACACGATGATGCTCGCGGGCTCGATCGTCGGAATATTCTTTGCAGCCTATGTGATCTCCGCGACAGCGGGTTGGTTCGCGCCGCTGCGTGATGAAATCTATCGCCTGTTCGGTGTTGACCTCGGTCAACTCGGCGGGCTGCTGCAGTAGGGGGAAGAACAATGTCACTTTTGGCGAGCTACAGGGCCTCCAGCGGCGATAACACTGCGGTCGCAGTGCGGTCTTTCTCGGACGGCGACGACACCAACGACGAATTTCGTCTGATCAAATGGCACTTCCTGGCGCGCGCCGCGTCGGGCGAGGTCACGGGCCGCAACCCGCGTGTGCTGCTGGTCACCAGCGCCGCGCGCGGCGAAGGCAAGAGCTACGTCGCCCACCATCTGGCGGCGAACTTCGCGCTCGACCCGCACATCCAGCTCACGCTGATCGACGCAAACTTTGACAATCCGGCCCTCGGCAGCTCGTCCTGGTTGGGCGGTTCCAGCGGCGGCCCGGGGCTACTCGACTATCTCGAAGACCAGTCGATGGACCAAAGCCGCATCGTCAAGTCGACGGGCTTGGGCAACGTGCACGCCATTCTGTCGGGCAGCGGACGCAGCAACGCACCGGAGCTGTTGTCGGACACGCGTCTGGACCACTTGATGGCTTCGCTGACGGCAAGCTCAAATTCGTTCGTGATCGTCGACGCAGGTCCGATCCTGTCCAGCAGCGGCGCCGCGGTTCTCGCCCGCGTTGCCGGTCACATCGCCTTCGTCGTCGCATCGAACCGGACCAGCAGGAACCAGATCAACAAGGCGCTAGGCACGCTCGATCGCATCGCCGGTCCGATTGATGAGAAGTCGTTGGGGCTGATCTTCAATTGATGATTCCCGAAGCGGGAATTTGAGTCCGGAGTTGGGGGACGAATGCGCTGGGGAGCAAGAGCTGCGCGCTTGAAGATGCCAAGGCATCTGTCGCCCGCGCTCGCCGCCGCCGCAGTCACCATAGGCATCGGTGCGGCGGCGACAGGCGCCCTGGCCGACGTCTTTCGCTTCACGCCATCGCTGCTCCTCGAGCAGATCTTTACCGACAACGTCCGCGCGGAGGCTGCGGATCGCGATGCCGACGCGATCACAATCGTGGGCCTACGCCTCGATACACAATATACGTCCTCGCGCATCCAGTTTCTCGCCAGCGGCACCGCCTACTACAACGAATATTGGGCCACCAACGAGTTTGACGACATCAACGGCGATGGCGCGGCCGTGGGACGCCTCACGATCCTGCACGATCGACTGTTTGTCGACGCCCGCGCCAATCGTCAGGAAGTGTTCTTGGCGCCGGACGAAACCTCAGGCACGGGCTTGACGACGGGCCAATTCAACTCGCAACAGACCTCATATGCCGTCGGCCCGTTGCTAACGCTGAATATGTTCGATCTTGCAGACCTTGCTGTCCGGGCGACATACGCCGAGGTAGCCTTCGATGAGCCTATCGCTGGGCCTCTTTTGGTGCCTATCAATGGCGTTGTCGCAAAGTCTTTGACGGGCCGCGTCACAACCGGTGAACGTCACTCAAACTATGAACTGATTGGCACCGCCGAACATCTGGAAACAGAGGACGGCTTCAAACTTGAAAATGCGGTTGGCCATGTTCTGCTTCACCTGACGGGTACGTTTACTGCCATCGGCCGCTACGGTTACGAGCGCATCGAGGATCCCAGCATCACCACGGTTCGCGGACCGCGCTGGTCGGTTGGGGGCCGTTATTCGACGAGCGGCAATTCGTCCATTCAGCTTGAGTTCGGCGAGCGCTTTGAGGGGACAAGTTGGTCGGGGGCTGCGAACCTTGTTCTCTCCCCGCGCGTTCGCCTCAACGCGCAGTACGTCGACATTCTTGTCCCCGCGCAATTGCAGAGCTTGCGGTCGTTGGACGACTTGTTTGACGCGGAAGGGAACTTGAGCCTCCAGCCGGCGCCCGAACCGTTTGTGACCGATCTGACCCTTGCCAACGAGATCGTCCGCGACAAGCGACTATCGAGCACAATGACTTACACGCGTGGTCTGGCGGCATTTTCGCTGAACGGCACGCATTCCGAGCGCAACTTTGTTGGATTGGGCACGACCGAAAAGCAGTACGCCATTGCGGTCGATTGGCGCGAAACGCTGTCGCGCAGTCTAACTAGCAATGCCAGTGTCACTTTCTTCAACGACTATGAGCCGCCACTGGGGGCCGACCCACTTCAGCAATATCGGGCCGAAGTTGGCTTCATCTACCTCTACAACACCGACCTGACCTTCAACGGCAGCCTCATCTGGGCTCTGAACGATCGCGAGACAACGGGCGATTCGCAAACGAGCGTGCTGCGCTTCGGTCTCGTCCAAGCATACTGATCGTTGCAGTTAAGTATATTCTTGGGCGACAATCGCCCGGGCGCATGCGCGACGGAACATGACGGATAAGGGCTCACATCACTGCACGCGATCGAACGCGATGTCCTTCGACGTGGAAGATTACTTCCAGGTCCAGGCCTTCGCGGACGTATGCGACCGCGCCCGATGGGACGGCTACGAATCCCGCGTTGAGCGCAACACCAACCTGATCCTCGACCTCTTGGCCGAACGCAGCACGCACGCAACGTTCTTTACGCTGGGTTGGGTCGCAGAGCGTTACCCCTCAATCGTCCGTCGCGTCGTCGCCGAGGGCCACGAACTCGCCAGCCACGGCTACGCCCATCACCGCGTCGATCAGCAAACGCCCGACCAGTTCCGCGCCGACATTCGTCAGACAAAGAAGATTTTGGAAAACGCCACCGGCACGCTCATCAAAGGCTACCGCGCCGCGACATTCTCCGTGGGTCCGACGACGCCCTGGGCGTTTCAGGTGCTCGAGGAAGAAGGCTATGACTATTCGTCCAGCGTCTATCCGGTCGCCCACGACAACTACTCGAACCCCGACGCGCCGCGCTTTGCCTACCGGCCGAAGGGAACGTCGCGCCTCTGGGAGTACCCGATTTCGACGGTGCGTCTCGCCGGCCGCAACATCCCATGCGGCGGCGGCGGCTACTTCCGCGTTGCGCCCTACGCAGCCTTCCGTCGCGCCATCGCGCACATCAACGAGACCGAGCACCAATCGGCGATCTTCTACCTGCACCCGTGGGAGGTCGATCCCGACCAGCCGCGCCCCGAAGGCGTCAGCCTGAAGTCCCGCTTCCGCCACTACTTGAATCTGACGCGCACCGTGCCGCGCCTCAAACGCCTCTTGCAGGATTTCCGCTGGGATCGTATCGACCGCGTCTTCGCCGCCAACCCGGCCATCTGATGCTCGAATTTGAGATCCTGACCCCGGCCGCCGCGGCGCGCTGGGACGCCTTCGTCGCGACGCACGCGGCCGCCACCGTATTCCACCTCGCCGGCTGGGCCGACGTGATGAAGCAGGCCTACGGCCACAAATCGCACTTCACGATGGCGACCGAAGGCGGCGTCGTCAGAGGCGTCATCCCGCTCGTCGAACTCAAGAGCCGCCTCTTCGGCCACGCCCTGATCTCGAACGCCTTCTGCGTCGGCGGCGGCCCGCTCGCCGTCGACGAACCGACGCGCGTGGCGCTGATCAACGAAGGTGGCCGCATCGGCCGAGCAACCGGCGCGTCCTACGTCGAACTGCGCGACACCCAAGGCGCCGAAGGCTGGCAGACCAAAGACGATCTCTACGCCGGCTTCGAACGCGAAATGGACGCCGACGAAGCGAAGAACTTGCTCCAAATCCCGCGCAAGCAACGCGCCGTCGTGCGCAAGGCGATCGAAGGCCCGTTCCGTGTAACCACCGACAAGGACGTCGACACCTTCTTCGCCCTCTTCGCGCGCACGGTGCGCGATCACGGAACACCGGTATTTCCGAAGCGTTATTTCAAGGCGATCCTCGACACATTCCCGAACAACGCCGACGTGCTGACTGTCTGGCAAGACGACAAGCCGCTCTCAAGCGTCCTGTCCTACTATTTCGGCGACCGGGTCTATCCCTACTACACCGGCAGCGATCCCGCGGCGCGCACCACCGGCACCAACGACCTCATGTACTGGAAGCTGATGCGCCACGCGGTCGCGCGCGGCGCCAAGATTTTCGATTTCGGCCGCAGCAAGATCGGCACCGGCCCTTTCTCATTCAAGAAGAACTGGGGCTTTGAGCCGCGTCCGATCGCGCATCAATATCTGCTTCTGAAACGCGACACGTTGCCGAACGTCAATCCAACCAATCCGCGCTACGCCAAACTCATAGAAGTATGGCGGCGTCTTCCGATCCCGGTGGCGAACTTTGTCTCGCAGTTCATCAGCCGCAGCCTCGGCTGACCGCCCGACTGATGCAGGAGCGCGACAGCGTCGCTCAAACTCTAGAACGTCTCTAGGTTCCAATGCCCAACGCAACATCGTAAATGAGTAAACGATGGCGGAACGCCAATCGACTCAACAAGTTGCGTCGCTGTCGGGGGGCCGTTGCACGACCGCACCAGGCCAAGCCTCAACAGGCGAGTGAGATACCCGCCGTCGCCCGCCTTACACGAAAGCAAGTTATGCTTTGTGTGGAGAAGACGAAAACCGCCTTGGTGTGACGATGAACGAACTGCTGACGAACACCGGTGCAAATGCCTGGCCGTATCTGATCGTGCTGGTGCTGTGCATATTCTGGCTGCTCGGAAGCGGTTTACAGAGCCGCTCGCCAAGTGACGGCAAGAAGGGCGGTCCGCACGCGGCGTGGCGTGTCAGTGAGGGGCCCTCTCTTCGCCGCCTCTGGAAGGCGCGAAAGCGCCGCAGCTAATCCAACCAGACAAATCCGTCACGCGCCGCTGCGCAGAGTCCGTTTAGCTGCATGTGCGTCACTGACGATCCGCATCATGAGGCCTTGAGCGTTTGATCGATCAAAGCGTCCAGCTTGCGCAGATTCGCGCGCCACTCATGGTTCTTGAGCACGAACGCACGCGCGGCGTCCCCCATTGTCGGCGCCGCGCGCTCGCCAAGCACGCTCTCAACCGCAGCAGCAATCTCCTCCGCCGCTATTCCGGTCAGCAGGTCTCGCCCATTTTCTGCATTGATCCCCTCAAGCGCCCCAGGCGTCGTCACCACCGGCCGCGCCATGGCCATGCCTTCAAGCACCTTGTTCTGAATCCCACGCGCGATCCGCAACGGCGCGACCACGACATCGGCCGCCGCGACGTACGGCCGTACGTCGTCGACGGATCCGGTGACGTCAACACCGGACAGAGCCTTCAGGGCCAACACGCTGGCCGCGGGCTTTGCGCCCACAATCTGAAATCGTACGTCCGGATGCGCGCGCCGAACGAGCGGAAAAATCTCCTGCGCAAACCACGTGACCGCATCGACGTTGGGCCAATAGTCCATCACGCCGACAAACACGATCGTCGGCGCTGTCTTCTCGCGCGGCCGCACCTTTGCCGGATCGAAGAAACCGACATCGACCCCGTTGGCGATCGCGACATGCGTCGTCAGGGTCTCCGGTGAAAGCCGGTCGAAAATCCGCTTCTCTTCTTCCGAAACGAAGATGGAAGCCGCCGCCCGCGACGCTTGGGCCCGATCGAACGAGAGCAGGCGCCGCGCCTCCATCCGATAGAACCACGCGCGCGACGCGCCCTGGGTCTCGCCGTACTGCCGCCACTTCTCGGAATCGACGTCGACGAAATCCATGAGGACGGGAATCCCCCGCGGCGCGTACTGCGCCGCGGCCGACGAGAACGCGAAGGTGATATCCGGCTTCTTCGCCGCGACATGCCGCGTGACCCATGCGCCCAGTCCGCCATGGCGAAACGCGCCCACGCTCAGCGGCTCGCCGGTAAGGAACGACACGCCTGTGCGAAACAGCCTGTCCGCCGTCGAAATGCGCCCGCAATAGAAATCGCTGAATTTCTTGGCCCAGCTCAAATCCGGTTCCGCATCGCCCGGCGTCATCGCAAAGCCCAGTGCCACCTCATGCGCCTTCAGCAGGTGCTCGGCGATATGAAAGGCGCGGATCTTCTCGCCCTTGTTCGGGGGGTAAGGATACCGATGGGCAAGAAACAGAATGCGGGCCATGAGCGGGGCGCACCATAGTCGATTCTCAAATCTATTGAAGGCCCGCACCGCCATTTCGTATGGTCGCCGCTCTCAACCCTCGGGGGCTCTTCCGTGTGCGGCATTGCAGGCCTATTCGACACGCGGGGACAGCGTAATTTCGACCCCGAATGGATCCGCCGCGCGACGACCGCGCTCGCCCATCGCGGCCCCGACGGCGACGGCTTCTTCGCTGCGCCCGGTGTCGCCTTCGGTCATCGCAAGCTCGCCATCATCGACCTGGCCTCCGGCAATCAGCCGATGCACGCCAAGGACGGCAGCATCACGATCACCTTCAACGGCGAGATCTTCAACTACAAGGAACTGCGGGCGGAACTGGGGTCGAAGGGGCACAGCTTCGCCACAGCCTCCGACACCGAGGCCATCATCGAAGGTTGGCGCGAATGGGGCCCCAAGGTCGTCGAGAAACTGCGCGGCCAATTCGCCTTCGCGCTCTGGGACCACAAACAGGAAACGCTCTTCCTGGCGCGCGACCGCATGGGCGAAAAGCCGATGCACTACGCGACGCTTGCCGACGGAACATTCGCGTTCGGGTCCGAGATCAAGGCAATCCTCACCCTTCCCGGCGTCGACCTGACGATCGATCCTGAAGCCGTCGCCGACTTCTTCACCTACGGCTACGTGCCCGATCCGAAGACGATCTACAGCAGCATCCGCAAACTGCCGCCCGCGCACACACTGCTCTTCAAGCGCGGCGGCCAGCCGGCGCTGCGCCAATACTGGAATGTGCTCGAAGCCGCAGGCACCGAACAACGCTCGACCACGCCCGAAGAACTAGCCGACCGCCTGAAGCAAGCCGTGCGCTATCAAATGGTCGCCGACGTCGAAGTCGGCGCCTTCCTCTCAGGCGGCGTAGATTCGTCCAGCGTCGTCGCCATGATGGCGCAGATCGCCTCCGCCCCTGTCGCCACCTATTCGATCACCGTCGGCGCGGAGAACAGCGACGAAGCCGGATTCGCCCGCACCGTCGCCGAGCGCTACAAGACGCGCCACGAAATCCGCGACGTCGACCCGCGCAATCTCACGCAGCTGCTGCCGAAGCTGCCGAACATCTACGACGAACCCTTCGGCGACGACTCGGCGATCCCCACATTCGCCGTCTGCCGCGAAGCCGCACGCACGCTCAAAGTCTGCCTCACGGGCGATGGCGGCGACGAAACGCTGGCCGGCTACCGCCGCTATCGCTTCCACCTCGCCGAAAACGCCATCCGCCAATATCTGCCCGAAGGCCTGCGGAAGTCGGTAATGGCCCCACTCGCGCGAGCCTACCCGAAACTCGACTGGGCCCCGCGCCCCTTCCGCGCCAAGACGACGCTCCTCGAACTCTCCGGCGACGAGGACATGGCCTTCGCCCGCATGGTCGCGATGGTGTCGGAGGAACAGCGCACGGCCCTGCTCAGCGGTGACCTGAAGAGCCGCCTCGCCGGCTACGACCCGTCCGAAGTCGTCCGCTCCCGCTTCCGCGAAGCGCATGCCTTCTCGCCGCTCCAGCGCGCGCAATACGCCGACCTCATGACGTACTTGCCCGGCGACATCCTGGTGAAGGTCGACCGCGCGGCGATGGCGAACTCGCTCGAAACGCGCCCGCCCTTCCTCGACCACGACTTCGTCGCCTGGGCCTTCTCGCTGGACACCAAGACCAAGGTCGACGGCGGTGAGGGCAAAGCGATCCTGAAGAAGGGCATGGAAGCCCACCTGCCGAACGCGCTGCTCTATCAGCCCAAGCGCGGCTTCTCGATTCCGGTGTCGGAGTGGCTGCGCGGCCCTCTGCGCGACATGACGCTGGGCCTCACCTCAAGCGCCAGGCTTCAGGATTGCGGCCTCTTCGACATGAGGCAGATCGATACCTGGGTCGATCAGCACCTGCGCGGCTCGCGCGACAACTGGCAGGTCTTGTGGTTGCTCTTCGTCTTCGACGCGTTCTTGAGCGTGCGCGCTAACGCACGCGCGCCGATCACGCTGTCGAAGACCCAACCGCCGGCAAAAGACGCGGCGCTCGCGTTATAGGAAGAGGGATACCATCAGGTAGATGACGCCCCACGACGCCGCGGCGAGCGTCAGCAGCACCGCCACGCTCCAGCTCAACGGCAAGACCTCGTCCTGCGCCGGCGCAAGTGCGCGCTCGGTGAGAACCAACTTCGATCGCAGCGCCATATCGGCCATGCAGGGGTCTCGCAAACGTGGATTCGCAGGGGGAACGAATCGTCACACCCAGCCACTTAACAAAGGCTAAACGGCCCTGACCACCAATCGGTGGCAGCACAACCGCCTTTTTTTGCGCATAACCTGCATTTTGCCGCCCGTGGATGTGCCTCAAGGCCGGGTGACAACTTATCGTAAGTCGCCCGTTAGGCGTCTTGCATCGCCTGGCCGACGATCTCGGATGCCGCACGCCGCCCGGTCTCGCCGGTAGACGCCGCCCGCAGCAACGCGAAATTGCCCGCCGCAACGGCACCCCAGCCGAACGCCTCGGCATGCCGCCGCGTCGCCGCCCGGTCGTTCGGGTTCTGCCGGAACGCCCGCAACGCCTCGAGCAACGCCCGCGACGACCGCTCGGGCAGCAGCGACCCGGCCGCAGGCGCCGTGATCGCCTCGGCGTTCCCGCCGACGCGCGTGGCCACCACGGCCGTCCCGCACGCCATCGACTCCAGCAGCACGTTGGCCCAACCCTCGCGCTCCGACATCAGCACGGAAACGTCGGCCGCCGAGTACAGCCGCGAAAGCTGCGCATGCGGCACCTCGCCCAACAGCTTCACGCGGTCCGCAACGCCCAGCGCCGCCGCGCGCGCGATCAGCGCCTCGCGTAACGGCCCGCCACCCGCGATCAGCAACATGCCATCCGGTATCGCAGCCACCGCCTCGATGGTGAGATCGTGCCCTTTCAGGGGCACAAGATTGCCGACCGAAACGAGCGTAAAACCCGAAGCACCGAACTGCCGCCGCGCCGCCTCGCGATCCTGCGGCGTGAATTGATCAAGATCGACGCCGTTGCGCAGCACCGCTATTTTGTTGGCGTTTATGCCGACCTCGATCGCCCGCTCGCGCAAAGCCCCCGACACGGTAATCACCGCCGCAGCCTGTTCGGCGGCCCACAGAATCTGCCGGCGCACCTGCGGAAAGTTCGGCAGCACGTTCAGATCCGTGCCCCGCGACGTCACCACGAACGGAAGGCCAAGCGCCTTGGCGAGCCACGCCGCCGCAACGCCGTCCGGATAGAAGTAATGCGCGTCGATCACGTCGATCGTCGTCTTGTCCAGCTGATGCAACCGGCACGCCGTCAACCCGCCGCGATAGAGCAGGGAGGCCGCGACGTTCATCCCAACCTTTGGGATCGACAGATAACGCGGGTGATGAACCTGAACCCCATGGCGCACCTCGTTCTCGGGCACGCGGGCAAACCGTGCGTAGGCGCCGAACACGTCGGCTGTGAACGGAAAGAACGGCACCGGCGCGACCACCGTCGACGCCAGATCGTGCCGCGCCGCCGTCTGCCGCAAGCGGTTTTCGACAAACACCCCGTGGTTGGGTTTCTCGGCATTGGGATAGAGCGTGGTGAACGTCAGCACGCGAAGTGCAGCCAAGATCACTCCCCCGCCCGTTGTGACGCCCGTATCACAGCGTCGCTTTCCTTGTTGCTTGGGTTATCACCAAACACAATCCGAATGAAAACCCGCAGGCAGATGCGGTCGCAATGACGGCGCGAGCCGGCAAAGACAAATATCGCAGCAAAATCAATACATTAAGCCAAAATATTGCTGGTTGCGGCGTGCCGCTCACCACCATTAGAGCGACGCCTGTGACCGCGAGTCACCAACGCCTGACCTTTGGTGAATCGCCGCTGCGGAAACGATCAACCGCTCTAGGCACCGTTCGCGATTGATGGTTCAGTTCGGTTGCCAATTGGGGAATTGGGCGGCAAGGGGTTCGCGTTCTGGGGACGCGAGAGTGCCGCGTTGGGGGCAGGCATGAGAATACTCCGGCACTACGTCGGACTACCGACAATCGTACTCGCACTTGTCGAAGGCGCCCTGTTCATGCTGGCGCTTTGGGCCTTCGGTTTTATCGGCAGATGCGAATCCTGTTATTTCGACGACGTCGTCGACCTCGAAGTTTACGAGGCTTTCCTTGTCGTCGGCGCGTTCCTGCTGATCGTTTCGGCCGCCGGCCTCTACAATCGCGACGCGTTTCTAGACTTCCGCGCGTTCTCGCAGCGCTTCGTCCTCGCCTCGCAGATGGTTCTGCTGCCGACCGTCGTTGTCGTCGGCGTCCTAAAATCGGCCGCCGACCTTCCGTTCGGTTGGTACATCGGCATTCTGACGCTCGCCGTCCTTCTGTTCTTCACCGTCATTTTCGCACTGCGCGTGCTGCTCTTTTGGTCGGGCAATTTCGACTTGCTCAAGCGCCGCGTCGTGATCCTAGGCCAAGGCCCGCTGGCCGAAGCCGTCTCAAGCTTCGTTAGTAAAGAAGGTGCAAGCCACCTCCGCTGCGTCGGTCGCCTCGCGCAGGGCCGCGCGTCGGGTGGAAACAACACGATTTCGCTGGGCAACATCGTCGCCCGCGCTCGGCCGTTTGCGCGCCCCGCGCCCTACGCGCGAATGGCTGAATCGCTGCACGCCGAAGAGATCGTGGTCGCGACCGACGACCGTCGCGGGCTTCCCGTCGACGAACTCCTGCGCTGCCGCCTGCAGGGTATCCAGGTGACGGACTATCTCTCCTTTTGGGAACGCGAGGCGGGTCAGATCGACATCGACCAAGTCGGCGCTGGCTGGCTGGCCTTTGCCGAAGGGTTTCGGATGAGCGTCTGGCGTCGCGCCGCCAAGCGCGTCGTCGACATCGTTGTCAGCATCGTCTTCACGATCCTGTTCTTCCCCGTCCTCGCTATTGCGGCGCTCGCCATCAAATTGGACAGCCGCGGCTCGATCTTCTTCTCGCAGGAACGCGTCGGCCTCGACGGGCACGTCTTCAAAGTCTTGAAGCTGCGCAGCATGTGCGAAGACGCCGAAAAAGACGGCGTTCCGCGTTGGGCCGCCCAAGGCGACGCCCGCATCACCCGCGTCGGCCACTTCATCCGCAAGACCCGCATCGACGAACTGCCGCAGATCATCAACGTCCTGATGGGCGACATGAGCTTCATCGGGCCGCGCCCCGAGCGGCCATTTTTCGTCGATCAAATCCGCAAGGAAATTCCCTTCTACGACCTGCGCCATCGCGTGCGCCCCGGCATCACCGGCTGGGCGCAGGTGAACTATTCGTACGGCGCGTCGATGGAAGACGCGAAGAAGAAGCTCGCCTATGACCTCTACTACGTGAAGAACAACGACACGCTGCTCGATGCGGCCATCTTGGTGCAGACCGTGCGCG
>JAWXBY010000116.1:0-9274 GCA_034440355.1 Alphaproteobacteria bacterium | reverse complement strand
GTGGGGCTGCGGACGGCGAAGAAGCGTTCCAGCGTCTTCTGGTCGACGCCCTTGAAGTTGATTTGGTTGGAGCCGTACCAGAGCTCCGGGCCGATCTCGAAATGTCGGATGCCGGTCTCTTCGCGCACTTCGCGCGCGACGGCGGCGAGGACGTCTTCACCGGGATCGATCTCGCCGCCGGGTGTTGCCCAGAACTGCCGCGGGCCGTCGGCGAAGTATCCCGCGGGCACGACGAACTCGAAGAGGAGAACGCGGTTGGTTGGGTCGAGGAGGACGGCGCGGGCGGTCTTGCGGATTTTCACTTTTGCTTCTTCGCGCGCAACTTGGCCCAGTGGTCGAGGCGGGCTTTGATCTTTTCTTCGAGGCCGTAGTCGGTGGGGTGGTAGTATTGCTCGCGGGGCATGTCGTCGGGGAAGTAGTTTTGGCCGGAGAAGCCTTGGGGCGTGTCGGGATCGTAGACGTAGCCTTTGCCGTACCCGAGGTCTTTCATCAGGCGCGTTGGGGCGTTAAGGATGTGCATCGGCGGGCTTAGCGAGCCGGTGCGGTTTGCGGCTTCCTTCGCGCCGCCGAAGGCTGTGTAGGCGGCGTTCGATTTCGGGGCGATGGCGACGTAGAGGACGGCTTGCGCAATGGCGAGTTCGCCTTCGGGGGAGCCCATGAAGTCGAAGGCTTCTTTGGCGGCGAGTGTTTGCACCAAGGCGTTTGGGTCGGCGAGGCCGATGTCTTCGACGGCCATGCGCACGACCCGCCTTGCGATGTAGAGCGGGTCTTCGCCGCCGGCCAGCATGCGGGCCAACCAGTACAATGCTGCGTCGGGGTCGGAGCCGCGGACTGATTTGTGAAGGGCGCTGATGAGATTGTAGTGGCCTTCCCTGCCCTTGTCGTAGATCGGCGCGCGTTTCAGCACCGTGCGCGCGAGGTCGGCGGTGGAGAGCGGTTTGATCGCTTTCAGCGCGTAGATTTCTTCGACCAGGTTGAGGATGAAGCGGCCGTCGCCGTCGGCCATTGCCTTCAGCGCGTCGCGGGCGTCGGGTTCGAGCGGGAGCTTGTCGCCGGTGTGGTTCTCGGCGCGTTGCAGAAGTTGTTCTAGGTGATCGGCGGTGAGACGGTTCAGGACCAGGACTTGCGCGCGGGAGAGGACGGCGGCGTTGAGTTCGAAGCTAGGGTTTTCCGTTGTCGCGCCGACGAGGATGACGGTGCCGTCTTCCATCACCGGCAGGAACGAGTCCTGCTGTGCACGGTTGAAGCGGTGGATTTCGTCGACGAAGAGCAGAGTCGACTTGCCCTGCGCACGGCGGGCGCGCGCCATGTCGAAGACTTTGCGCAGTTCGGCGACGCCCGAGAAGATCGCCGAGAGCTGTTCGAAATGCAGGTTGAGGCCCTGGCTCAGCAGGCGCGCGATCGTCGTTTTGCCGGTGCCGGGCGGGCCCCAGAGGATGAGCGACGATAGGCGCTTGGCGGCCAGCATGCGGCCGACGGGGGCTTCCGGGCCTAAGATGTGATCTTGGCCGATGACGTCTTTCAAGGATTTTGGGCGTAGGCGATCGGCGAGCGGGCGCGGGCCCGCGCCTTCGTCCATACCAGCGGCTTCGAAGAGATTGCTCATGGCGCCAGCTTACGCCAAGCGCATGCGCGGGTGCGACCCCTCAGAGGCGGATGGATAGCTTCAGCGTCTGGCCGTTGCGATTCACCGTCACGGCCCACGCGGCGGCCTTGGCGTTCAGCGCCGATTTGAGCGAGTCGACGGTCGTGATCTTGCGGCCGTTGACGGAGACAATGATGTCGCCGGGGCGGAACCCGAGGCGCGCCGCGAAGGAGCGTCGGTCCATCTCGGTGATCATGACGCCGCTGGTCGCGTCGATCTGCAGTTCTTCCGCATAGGCCGGCGAGAGGTTTGCGACCTTGACGCCTTGCAGCGGGTTCTTGCCGTCGATTTCCGAGATGTCGCGGGGCGTTGTTTCCGGCGCCTTGATGAGGCGAATCGCGGACGTGCGTGCGGCGCCGTCACGCAGGTAGGTGACGTTGACGCTGTTGCCGACGCCCTTGGTCGCGACGCGGAAGTTCAGCGATTGCGGGTCGTTGATTTCGAAGTCGTCGACCTTGGTCACGACGTCGCCGCTCTTGATGCCGGCTAGGGCGGCGGGGCTGCCGGGCGAGACTTCGCTGACGAGCAGACCCACAGGACGGTCGAGGCCGATAGAGCCCGCGATGTCGGATGTGACCGTCTGCCCACTGAACCCGAGCCAGGGTCTTGCGACCGACTTTGCGCCACCGATCGCTGTGTTGACCACGGTTTTGACCATGTTGGCGGGGATTGCGAAGCCGATGCCGATGCTGCCGCCCGAGCGCGAGTAGATCGCGGAGTTGATTCCGATGAGTTGGCCGTTGACCGTCACCAGCGCGCCGCCGGAGTTGCCGGGGTTGATGGCTGCGTCGGTCTGGATGAAGAAGCCGAAGTCGGAGATGCCCGCCTGCGTGCGCGCGAGGGCGGAGATGATGCCGCTGGTCACCGTTTGACCAACGCCGAAGGGATTACCGATCGCCAGGACGATGTCGCCGACCTCGGCATCGTCGCTGTCGTGGAAGGCCAGCGTGGGCAACGGCTTACCGCCCGTGTTGATGCGCAGGACCGCGATGTCGGTGCGTTCGTCGGCGAGGAGGACCTTCGCCTCGAACTCGCGGCGGTCGGCAAGCGCCACGACGATCTCGTCAGCGTCATCGACGACGTGATGGTTGGTGACGACGATGCCGTCGGCGCGCACGATGACGCCGGAACCCAACGCGCTGGTCGTGCGGTCGCGGCCCATGCGTTCCCCGAAGAAGCGGCCGAAGAACGGATCGTCGAGGAGCGGATTGCGGACCTTGCGCTTGGAATAGATGTTCACGACGGCGGGTGCAGTCTTCTTCACGACGTCGGCGAAGGACAGCTGCAGCTGCTGGGTGGACGTGGGGACGACGCGGGTGGGTTGAGCGTCGGCGGCCGGGGTCAACGTCAACGCCGCCACGGCGAGCGCCATGGACGGCAGCAAGATCTTGCGCATTCTCAAACCCTCTTGAAGCGATCAGGTGTTCACGGGGCATCGCTTCCGGCCCCTGCCCTCAAGCGGCTGTTTCAACTCAAGAAATGGGGCGTTGGCAAGGCGGTGAAAGGCACAAAATCGTCACCCGCCTTACAAAAGTTTAGGGGATGGACGGGATATCCGCGCCACGCGAGAAGCGACCGTCATGTTCTCTTATCCGGTTCGCTGTCAGTATTGGCACTGATTTGGCGGCGGCGGAATGACCACGACGAAATTGCCCGTTTGGGCCACCGTGCGGGCGACCTATCGGTCGGTGAAAGAGCATTCGGAAGCGCTCGCCGTACTGTCGCGCGGGACGGCGACGGCCGCCGCCGTCGCTGTCGGCCTGAGTTTCGGTGCCGTGCAATTGCTGCTCGCCGACGAGCGGCGGGGCAGTGAGTTTCTGGAGTTGCCGGCCGGCGAGCGGGTGGCGGCGTACACGTCTCTTGCGACGCTGGTAATCCTCTTCGGACTCTTCGTCATCATCGTGCGTTGGCACCGCATGATCGTGCAGGGCGTGCCGCCAGGCGCAACACGGCCGCGGGCGACGCGTGCGGCCATGCTTTATTTTGCGCGCAGCCTGCTGTTGGGGATGATCGGCGTTGCGGTCGGCCTCGTGTGCGGCATGCTGCCAGTGGCGTTGAGCCGCAGCCTGCCGATACCCGACGACATTGGTCGGTGGCTGACGGTCGCGAGCATTGCGGGCGGTGTTCTCGCGGCGCTGCTGACGGTCGGACGTCTGAGTCTGATACTGCCGGCGGGCGCGGTGGGCGATTATCACGTCACGATGAGGCGCGCGTGGCAGCTGTCGCGGGGGAATTCGTGGCGCATCCTCGCCGGCAGCCTGCTCGCCTCGGGCCCTGTGTTCGTCGCCAATATCGTGCTCAACGGGCTGATCGACGCACTGCCGTCGATGTCGGCAAGCGTGCCCTCGCTGCTGGCCATGCTGACGCTGTCGCTGCTGCTCTTCGTCGTGACCGCGGTCGTGCAGGCGAGTTTCTTGTCCTACGCGTACAAGCATTTGGCGTAGGCGAAGGCTTCCTATCGAATGAGGTCAGACAAACTTAAGTTCGATGCCCTCAACGCCGTGTGGGCCGCTTATCGGGCACTGGCCGCGCGATTGGATCGGTTCGTCTATTTCGTTGTGATTTGGTCTGCCGTCGGCGCCGTTGTCGCCGTCGTTGTGCCGGAGGTTCTTGAGTGGAGTCTTGAAGGGTGACCGGACCTCGACCGCGTGCCCCTGTCAACGTTGCTCGGCGGCCTGGCCGAATTCGTCGTGCTCGTTGCGGCTTCGATTTGCATGAGCATTGCCTGGCACCGGTGGATAATTCTCGGTGAGCCGCTGAACCGTGTTTTCCCGGAACGAACCGACATCCTCGCCGCGTACACTTGGCGGGTTCTCGTCTTTGTGTTGGTGCCGGTGGCCGTGTCCGTGGCGGCGATCGTGTGGATGATGCGCAACCGTGTCGTGGAGGAGGACGTCTCGGGGACCGACGCCGTCGTCTACATTGGAACGACGCTGGTCGTGGCTGCCTTGGCGCGGTCTCTGCTCGCGTTTTCGGCGGTCGCGGTCGGGGACAAGGAGCTGACGTTCCGTGCCGCGTGGCGGCTCACGGCCGGTCATTGGTGGCGGTTCTTCCTCGGCTATTTGGCCTGCGATTTGCCATTCACCATGACGACGCTGTGGCTGAACGAATTGATCGCCGGGCCTGCCGATGAATCGTTCGCGCGATCGGCATTGGAATATCTCGCCACCGTCGTCGACGTGATGGGAAGCCTGGTCTGCGCGGCGTTCCTTTCGTTCGCCTATCTGCATTTCACCAGCGGGCGGCCGAGTGCGCGAGAGCCCGCGGGCTATTTCAGCTGACTCAGAAGGGCAACGCGTGCGCACGTACCCTTAACTGCGCCCGTCCAACGCTTTCGTCACATTCGATTGTTATTTCTCTGTTGCTTGTCTCATCTAGTTTGCGCTCCTTTAGGCGAGGGTGCTGCCGGGAGGGGATAAGCATGGACGGGCGGGTTACACTGGATTTCGGCGCGTGTTTGGGCGGCACCTATGCTGCTCTCGGCCGGTATTTCGGGACATTTGTCGTGTTGGTGGCGGGCTGGTTCGCACTTGGACTTGCGGTTTGGTTCGGAACCCAGATCGCGTTTGTAGATGCGATGCGCGAGTTTCCAGCTTTCGCTGCAGAGGTCGCGACGTGGGACGAGCGGGCCGTGGGGTTGTTGATGATGCTCCCGTTGGCCCTCGTGTCGATACCTGGGACTATTTCGATGGTTGTGGGATGGCACCGCCGGATCATCCTCGGCGACGTGCCGGCGAGCCCATTTCCGATAGGGGTTGGTGCGATCTTCAGCTATCTCGGCCGGCTCCTCCTCGCGTTCGGCATTCCGTTCATTCCGTTTTTCACGCTAGCAGCGATCGGCGGCATTGTTGCGCGCGACGCCTTGGGGCCGGACGGCGGGCGCTCGTTTCTTATCGGCGCGTTCATAACGGTCGGCGTTATCGCGGCGATGGCGATCGCGGTGCGTTTCAGCATCGTGCTGCCCGCGATTGCTGTCGGCGACCGCACGATGACCTTGGCGCGCGCGTGGATGATCACCAGAAGCAACACGGTGAAGCTGCTCATCGGCTCGTTCCTTGCCGCTCTGCCCTTTTCTATCGCCGGCAATATTTTGGAGAAGCTGCTTGAAGTTCCCAAGATCGCCGCGGCGGAGTGGGCGATGGGGCTCGTTCTTGCGGGTGTCGCCGTCGAGATGATGAGCTACGCCACCGTGGCCGGCTTCTTTTCGCTTGCGTATGTGCAGTTCGCCGAGGCGTTGCGTGACAGCGAGAGCGGCGTATGAGCGAGGCTGACGAGGTTGTTCGGCCATTTCCCTCGGCGAAAGCGGCGATCAATGCATTTGGATTGGTGACGCAGCGGCCTTCGGCCTTTCTCCGCGCTGCAGGCGGCTGGGTTGCGATACAGATTGTTACCTGGCTGGGCAGCTTCTTTTCGTTGATCGCATTGTTGCAGAGCGACGAGGCGCTTGCGCTTCGATTCGCGGCGTTGCCACCATCGGCCCAGGATTGGACACTTGCAGCGTTTCCCGCGCTCGTCACTTTCGTGGCGGCCGGCGCTATCGCGGTGACGTGGCACCGGTTTGTGATCTTAGGCGAGGAGCCGGGCGGTGTACTTCCATTCCATGGTGCGCAAACGGCGCGGTACCTGGGTCGCGTGTTGCTCTTATTCGGCATCGTGTTCGTGTTTATCGTGCTCTTCGTGCCTCTGCTTCTGATGGTTGCCGGTCCGTTGGCGCGGCATCCTGCTCTGTCAGGTGTGTTGCAGCTCGTTCCGCTGGGCATCGCGATACTGACGATGTTCGTCTTGCTGCGGACCGGTCTTGCGTTTCCGGCTGCAGCCGTCGACGACCGGAATTGGTCGCTTGAGCGTTCGTGGCATCAGACGGAAGGGAACGGTTGGCGGCTCTTCGGCGGGATGTTGCTGGTTAGTCTTCCCTTCTATGCGCTGAACCTGGCGCTTTCGCTGATCGGGGAGACGGCCGCGATGCAGCAGGACGTGACCATGCTCCATCTCGCGACCTGCATGTCTTATGTCGTTACGGCCGTCGGCGTTGCCGTCGCCGCCGGCTATTACTCGAGCGCGTTCGTGTTCTTCGTAACACCGGCCGCGAAAGACCGGCCGCCCGCTTCGCACTTCAGCTGACGCGATGTCGGCGGAGAAAAGGCGAGCGCCATTGCCGGTCTTGCCCACGGTGGCGAAGACATACGGGCAAGTGTTCAACAACATAGGCGCGTTCTTCAGAGCGGCCGCACTTTGGATGGCTCTAGCGTTTGGCGTGCAGGTCGCATTGTCGTTGGCGGCGCTGGAGCTTCGCATCGTGCCGTCGACCGCCGCATCGCTTATTGCGCTTTGTGTGGGCTATATCAGCGCGGCTATGTTCGCGGTGAGTTGGCATCGGGTCATTCTGTTGCAGGAAGCCCCTGGACATGTCCCGAACGGGTGGCACAGGCTTGCGGCGCTCTATTTTGGCCGATCGTTGGCGCTTGTCGGCGGCTATACAGTGCTGGTCGTCGCTGTCGCCATCATTTCGGCACGAAGCCTGGATGCCCCGTTCGGTATGGCCATCGCGTTGACGGTGGGCGCAGGGGTGCTGGGCATCGCAGGAAGCTTGGCGCTTGGCCGGCTTAGCCTAGCCTTCCCTGCTGCGGCGATCGACGAGGCCCGCATGACGTTTGCGATGTCGTGGAAATTCACGACACACAACAGCTGGCGCATTTTCTTCGCAGCCGCGTTGACCGTCTTTCCCTTCTCGCTGATAGGTGCGCTCGTGCAGGGCCTGATCATGAGACCCGGAATGATCCCGGGCGTTGCGCTTGTCTTATCGGCGATGGCGGACGCATTGTTCTTGATGCTCGCGACAGCGATGGCCGCTGGGGTGGCGTCCAACGCGTTCGCATTCTTCACGGGCGCAGAGCATGCGAAGACTCGTCCGCCCGCGTCCGAGTTCGCGTGACCAGCGTGGAGCTAGGCAGCCCACACACCGCTGGCGTTTGAGCGGTAGCCGAGGGCTTTGTAGGTTTCGTCGACTAGGCTTTGGCCGCGGTCGTTGAGCAGGAGGCCTAGGCCCATTTGGTTCATCGTGTAGCCGAAGCTCAGTTTGGCTTCCGGGTCGGCGAAGCCGAAGGAGCCGCCGGCGCCGACGTGGCCGAAGGCGGCGTCGGAGACCAGGCAACTCGCGGCATCGGTGCCCGGAAGATAGCGGTTGTCCATCGACTTCATGTAGCCGAGCGCGAAGCGGGTCGGGATCATCAGCGTGCCGTCTTCGTGCGTCGCCATCGACACGCGGCCCATGCGCGCGAGCGTGTCGGCGCCGACGAAGCGGACGCCGTTCAGCGTGCCGCCGTTGGCGAGGGCTGCGTACATGCCCGCCAGGTTGCGGGCGTTGGTGACGCCGTTGCCGGCGCCGATCTCGGCCGCCCTGCCCTCGCGCGTGTTGGGGTTGAAGGCCGTGAAGTCGCGCGCGAAGCAGTGCGAGGCCGACGACGGATCGCTCATCGCCCTTTTGAAGAAGCGGGATTCCATCATCTCGGGGGTCGGCATCGCCTGGAGCATCGGTGCGATGCGGTGTTCCTGCTGTTCCGGCAGGCCGATCCAGAATTCGAGGCCCAAGGGCTTTGCGACTTCGTCCTGGAAGAATTGGCCCATGCGTTTCTTTGCGGCGCGGTGGACGAGTTCGCCGACGGTCCAGGACATTGTGACGGCGTGATAGCCGTTGCGGGTGCCGGGGACCCAGAACGGCGCTTCCTTGGCGACGAGGTCGACCATGTGGTCGTAGTCGTAGAACGCGCCGGCCTTCGGCACCGCGCGCACGTGCGGCACGCCGACGGAGTGGTCGAGCGTCATCGAGACGGTCGCGCCTTCCTTTCCGTTCTGTCCGAACTCCGGCCAGTATTTCGTGATGGGTGCGTCGAGGTCGAGCTTGCCGCGATCGGCGAGCATGTGTGCGCAAAGCGCCATGGCGCCCTTGGTCGAGGAGAAGATGACTGAGACCGTGTCGCGGCCCCAGGGGTCGCCGCCGGGCGCTTTTTTGCCGCCCCACAAGTCTATCAACGTTTTGCCGCCGAGGTTGACGGCGCAGCTGGCGCCCACTTCGCCGCGAGCTTCGAAGTTGGTGACGAACGCGTCGAGGACGCCGGAGAATTTCGGGTCGCAGGTGCCTTCGACGAGGCCGGCTTTGGTCTTGATGGATACGGAGGTCATGACGCGCGATGCCTAACGTTGGTGCCGATATGGCACCAACGTCTCATGCGCGCGGACGGGGCTGCAAGGGCGGTTATTGGTCGCCGGCGATCTCAGGGAAACGGACGACAACGCGGGCTTGGCCGGTTGCCGGGGCCGTCAGTTTGGCTGTCTTGGTGATGCCTTCGTAAGTGCCGGCGACCGTGTATTTGCCCGCCGGCAGCTTGGCGAGCAGCCACGGCGTTTCGCAGCGGACATGGAACAGCGCCTTACCGGCGGCGTCCGCGACCGAGACGTCGATGTCGCTGAGGTACTCGGCGTCGCGATTGGCGAACTCGATCTTCACGGCGAAGGCGGGCCAGCGCGGGTCCGTGCGCGCTTCGTCGCCGACGCCGGAGCAGGCGATCTCAAAGCCGTTGACCTCGGTCGGCTGATCGGCCGGGACCGTGTTGGCATCGTCGGCGCGCGCCG
>JAWXBY010000115.1:0-40529 GCA_034440355.1 Alphaproteobacteria bacterium | reverse complement strand
GCGCCGTGCGCAGCGACGCGATCATTGCGACCGGCCGCTCCGACTACGCGAACCAGGTCAACAACGTCTTAGGGTTTCCCTACATCTTCCGCGGCGCGCTCGACGTGCGCGCCCGCACGATCAACGACGAGATGAAGATCGCCGCCGTAAACGCGCTCGCCGAACTCGCGCGCGAGGACGTGCCGGACGAAGTCGCCGCCGCCTACCTTGGCGCAAGGCCGAAATTCGGTTCCGACTACATCATCCCCGTGCCGTTCGATCCGCGTTTGATCTCGCGCGTGCCCGTCGCCGTCGCCAAGGCGGCGATGGACTCCGGCGTCGCCCGCAAACCGATCGCCGACCTCGACCGCTACGCCAACGAACTCGCCTCGCGCCTCGACCCTGTCGCCTCGATCGTCCAGCGCGTCGTCGCCCGCGTGCGTATGCAGCCCAAGCGCGTCGTCTTTGCCGAGGGCGAAGAGGAAGCCGTCATCCGCGCCGCCCTCTCCTACCAAGCGTCCGGCCTCGGTAAAGCCATCCTCGTCGGCGATCCGGAACGCATCAAGGAAACCGCGCGCCACGCCGGCATCGAAGAATTCCGCGAACTCGAAGTCCAATTCGCCCGCGAAAGCCCGCGCACGGCCGAGTATGCCGACGCGCTCTACAAACGCTGGCAGCGCCGCGGCGCACTGCATCGCGACTGCCTGCGTCAGGTAACGCAGGACCGCAACATCTTCGCCGCCTCCGTCGTCGCTGCCGGCCACGCCGATGCGATGGTGACGGGCGTGACGCGTCACTACTCGGTGGCACTCGCCGACGTGCGCCACGTCCTAGATCCGAAGCCGGGCGAACGCCTGATGGGCGTCTCGATCATCCTGCACGGCGGCCGCACGGTCTTCGTCGCCGACACCAACGTGCATGAGATGCCGGAACCCGACGTTCTCGCCGACATCACCGTGCAGACCGCGGCCGTCGTCCGCCGTTTCGGCTACGAACCACATGTCGCCCTCCTCGCGTATTCGACCTTCGGCCAACCGTGGGGCGAACGTTCGCAGCGGGTGCGCGAAGCCGTCGATATTCTCGACAAGCGCAACGTCGATTTCCAATACGACGGCGAAATGAACGCTGATATCGCCCTCGACGCGGAACTCCGCCTCGCGCGCTATCCCTTCAGCCGCTTGAAGGAACCGGCGAACGTCCTCATCATGCCCGCCATCCACTCCGCCTCGATCGCGACCACGATGACGGAAGTGATCGGCGGCGCCACCGTCATCGGCCCGCTGCTTGTCGGCATGTCGAAGTCGGTGCAGATCGCGCCCCTCGGCGCCACGATGAGCGATATCGTCAACATGGCGGCACTGGCCGCCTACAACATCTCGAGCTGAGCGCCATGCTGAACATCCACCTCGTCCCCTGCCTCAGCGACAACTACGCCTACCTGGTGCACGAGCCCACAACGAACCTGGTCGCGGTGGTCGATCCGTCGGAGGCGGCGCCGGTGAACGCGGCGCTCGAAAAACACAGGCTGAAGCTGACGCATATCCTGAACACTCATCACCACTTCGACCACACCGGTGGCAATCTCGATCTGAAAGAGAAACACAAGGCCCGCGTCGTCGGCCCGCGCGCGGACCGCGATCGCATCCCCGGCATCGACGAAGACGTCGGCGAAGGCGACATCTGGGCGCTGGGCCCGGCGAAGGCAAAAATCTTCGACATCCCCGCGCACACCAAAGGCCACATCGCCTTCTGGTTCGAAGCCGACAAAGCCGTCTTCACCGGCGACACGATGTTCGCCATGGGCTGCGGCCGCCTCTTCGAAGGCACACCCGCGCAAATGTGGTCGAGCCTCTCCAAGCTCGCGGCCCTGCCGCCCGACACGCGCGTCTTCTGCGGCCACGAATACACACTCTCGAACGGCAAATTCGCCGTCACGCTCGAACCGACCAACGCCGCGCTGAAGAAGCGCATGGTCGAAGTCGAAAGCCTGCGCACCGCCGGCAGAGCGACGATCCCGTCAACGATCGGCTTGGAGCGCGAAACGAACCCGTTCCTGCGGCCGACGAGCCCCGAACTGCGCAAATCGCTCGGCATGGAAGACGCCGACGTGGTCGACGTCTTCGCCGAAACCCGCCGCCGCAAAGACGTCTTCAAGTAGCAACGATGCGAGCATTGTTGGCTCTGACGTTCGCGTTCCTTTCGGCGAACACCGCGAGCGCCGACGCGAACGCGCCCTGCCTCGAACAAACCTTCGACGGCAGCCGCTTCACCGTCTGCGCGGTCGACACGAAGACCCAAGACATCGCGCTCGCCTGGGCCGACAGCAGCGGCATGCCCTACCGCGCCTTCCACATCTACGCGGAAAAGAACGACACCAAGACCGTCCGCTTCGCCATGAACGCCGGCATGTTCCACTTCGACGGCTCGCCCGTCGGCCTCTTGAAAATCGACGGCCGCGAGATCGGCCGCATCTCGACCAAAGACGGCCCCGGCAACTTCCACATGAAGCCGAATGGCGTCTTCTTCCTTAGGCCCGGCAACGTCGGCATCGAAACGACGGACGCGTTCCTGAAGCGCAAGAACGCGGACTCCGCCACGCAGTCCGGCCCGATGCTGCTCATCAACGGCGCGATGCATCCCTCGATCCAAGACGACGGCCCCTCGCGCCTCATCCGCAACGGCGTCGGCATTCGCGGGTCGCAGAAAGCGTTCTTCGTGATCAGCGAAAACCCGGTCTCGTTCGGCAAATTCGCGCGCCTCTTCCGCGACGCCCTCGACTGCACCGATGCGCTCTACTTCGACGGCAGCGTCTCAAGCCTCTGGGTCCCCTCGCAAAACCGCGAAGATAAAGCCGTCCCCTTCGGCCCCATGGTCATCGTCCGCGACAAGCCAACCAAATGACCGCCGACGAAATCATCCGCGCGCTGAATCTAGAGCCGCATCCTGAAGGCGGCCACTTCCGCGAAACCTTCCGCGACGACGACGGCGCCCGCGGCGCCTCAACCGCAATCTACTACCTTTTAAAGCAGGGCGAACGCTCGCACTGGCACCGCGTCGACGCGGCAGAGGCCTGGCACTTCTACGCCGGCGACCCGCTCGAACTCGCGCTTTCCGCCGACGGCCGCACAACACAAAAGCAACTGCTGGGCGCGAACCTCGCCAAGGGCGAGCGCCCGCAAGTCATCGTGCCGAAGCACGTCTGGCAAAGCGCAAAACCCCTCGGCGCCTACACCCTCGTCGGCTGCACGGTCGCCCCGGCCTTCACGTTCGAAGGCTTCGAAATGGCTCCGCCCGGCTGGCGTCCGGCTTAACGGAAGATCTGGCTCAACTGTTTGCGAATGGCGAACGACGACGGCCGTCCGCCCAAGCCCTGCTCGACGGAAAAGCTGACGATCAACATGTCGCCTTGCATCGAGATGCCGGGATAGCCGGGCGCGAAACGCGCCCGCTTGAGATAGTTCGAGACGCCCGCGCGGCCCGGCCCCGTGCGCACCACCGCAAAGAGCGCGGTGCCTGCATTGCGGATCGCGTCGAACAACACGCAGCGCGCGACCGCATTGCTGCTGGCCGCGTTCCAATTGGCCTCGAACAGCACCTCGCGCCCGATCTCCGCGCGCAGCTGCATCATGATGCGCCCGGCGATGTCGCGCACCGCGCCGATCGGCGGCGACTGACACATCAGTGGCTGAGCAGGTCCGTTCGGCGCCATCGGGACGCCGCGCCGGTTCTCCGGCGTGAACAACGTGACGCCGCCGAGGCCCGAAAGCCTGAGCACGATCTCGCCGTCGTCGCGCAACAAGATCCGGTCACCGCCCGCCGCCGGTTGCCACCGCAGCACAAGGATCTCGTCGGTCCGGTCGAACTTGACCTTCGGCAATTCGCTCGACAGGTCGAGCACAAATCCGATACCCGAGAACTCCGACGCATAGTGCGCGACGGGCGCCAACTGCCGGTCATTCGCACGCGACACCATGGCCCCCGCGCTGGTCAGCGCGACGAAGGCAACGATGATCAGACGCGCGATAGTCCGCAACGGCGACGCTCCAAATACGGGACGCGCAGGCCCCGGCCCTTTTCAGGCCGCCCACGAACAAGCCACACCCCGCGAATCCCGAAGAGCGTCTATGGCCTTGGATGATGGCAACAATGTGGTTCGACGAACGCCCAGATTCCCCTGCGTTAATCACAGGTTACTGAGCGTCGCGCGTCGATTTCGAAAGCGCAGGCGATGACCCGTCCATTGCGGCATTCCTGCCACGACAGACTGCCGCAAACGACACCGATAGATCACACCGTTTCGGCGAGGCCGCGTTGGGCCGCGAACAGCCTCACGTTAGCTCTTACGAAAACGCACTCCCCCCGTGTCATGGTCCGCGAAGGCGCAAAGGCGGACCACCCACGACTTTCCTAACTCTCACAAACAAAAACGGCGCCGGATCCTTCCGGCGCCGTTCAAGCTGCCAGGCGCAAACCGCCTCAATACATATGCTGGCCGCCGTTGATCGACATCGTCGAGCCGGTGACGAAGCCGCCGTCGTCCGACACCAGGAACATCACGCCGCGCGCGATCTCTTCGGCTTTGCCCAGACGCCCGACCGGAATCTTCGCGACGATCTTCTCAAGCACGTTCGGCGGCACGGCGGCGACCATGTCGGTGTCGATGTAGCCGGGCGCGATCGCGTTGACCGTAATGCCCTTCGGCGCGCCTTCTTGCGCCAAGGCCTTCGTGAAGCCGTGAATGCCTGACTTCGCCGCGGCGTAGTTCACCTGGCCGTACTGCCCGGCTTGTCCGTTGATCGAACCGATATTGACGATGCGTCCGAACCCGCGGTCCAGCATCCCGTCCCACACCGCTTTGCACATGTTGAAGCAGCCGCCGAGATTGGTGTCCATCACCTCATCCCACTGCGCCCGCGTCTGCTTCTTCAGCGTCGCGTCGCGCGTGATGCCGGCATTGTTCACGAGAATGTCGACAGGCCCGAGCTTCGCCACCACTTCGGCAACGCCCTTCATGCACTGATCGTAATCGGCGACGTCCCACTTGAAGCACGCGATGCCGTGCTTGTCCGCGCAGCCCTTCGCGCGCTCGTCGTTGCCCATATAGGTCGCGGCGACTTTGTAGCCGGCCTTCTTCAGCGCGACGGAAACCGCCTCGCCGATGCCGCGCGTGCCGCCCGTAACAATCGCTACCCGTGACATTCGTTCCTCCGTTGCGCCGGCGGTTCAAGAGCCGGTCCTTGTCTCATTGTTGATAGCACACAAAATCGGCCTGCTTCGGATCGCCCGCAGGCGCAACCGTCACCTCGCCGTCGATATGCAGATAGGTTCGCCCGCGCGGATCCAGTTTCATGACCGCCACGATGCCCTCGGCTTCGCCGCTGACGAACTTAATCTCGGCGCCCAGGACATTGACGAAACCGGTCTTGCCCAGGCGGGTGTAACGACCGAGGCCGTCGAACGAGAAGGTGCCGAGCACCGACGGCGCGAACCGATCGCTGCCGGTACCGGTCAGCCGATCGACCGTCAGAACCTGGCAGGCGAACACGCCGTCCGGCATGGTGGAATCGGCGGTCGCCGCGGCCGGCAAGAGCGACGACGCAGCGATCGAAAGCAGAGCAACGAGTTTTCTCATGACGCCAAAAGTTGCCTCTTAGCGTTCCAGGCACATGGCAATGCCCATGCCGCCGCCGATGCATAGCGTAGCAAGCCCCTTCTTCGCGTCGCGCTTCTGCATCTCGTGCAGCAACGTCACCAGAACGCGCGCGCCTGAAGCGCCGATCGGATGCCCGATCGCAATCGCGCCGCCGTTGACGTTCACCTTGGCCGTATCCCAGCCCATGTCCTTGTTGACCGCACAAGCCTGCGCCGCGAACGCTTCATTGGCTTCGACGAGGTCGAGATCGCTCGCCGACCACCCAGCCTTCTTCAACGCCGCGCGCGACGAGGGGATCGGCCCCGTGCCCATGATCTTCGGATCGACGCCCGCCTGTGCCCACGACTTGATAATCGCGAGCGGCTTCAACCCACGCTTGTCCGCTTCCTTGAGCGACATGAGAACGACGGCCGCCGCGCCGTCATTGATGCCGCTGGCGTTCGCCGCGGTGACAGTGCCGCCGTCCTTCAAGAACGCCGCGCGCAGATCCTTGATCGCGTCATAGGTCACGCCGTCGCGAATGAACTCGTCGGTGTCGACGATCTTCTCGCCCTTCTTCTCCTTGATCGTGACCGCCACGATCTCGTCCTTGAAGCGCCCGGCCTTGCGCGCCGCTTCGGCTTTGTTCTGCGAGGCGACCGCGAACCGGTCCTGCTGCTCGCGCGTAATCTGCCATTCCTTGGCGACGTTCTCGGCCGTGTTGCCCATGTGATAGCCGTTGAACGCATCCATCAGACCGTCCTTGATCATTGTGTCGATGAACTCGAGCGGCCCCATCTTCTGCCCGGCCCGCAGATACGCGGCATGCGGCGCCATCGACATCGATTCCTGACCGCCCGCGACCACGATCGACGAGTCGCCGTTGAGGATCGCCTGATGGCCGAGCGCGACCGCACGCAGTCCGGAACCGCAAAGCTGATTAACGATCCACGCCGGAACCTCGACCGGAACGCCCGAGTTGATCGACGCCTGGCGCGCCGGGTTCTGCCCCTGCGCCGCGGTCAAAATCTGTCCGAGGATAACCTCGCTGACTTCCTTCGCGTCGACCTTCGCGCGCTTGAGAACTTCCTTGATGGCAACCTTGCCGAGGTCATGCGCGGGCAGGTTGGCGAAGGATCCGTTGAACGAGCCCACGGCGGTGCGTGCAGCTGCAACAATAGCGACGTCGGTCATGGAAGAGGTCTCCTGAAGGGGCAGGGAATGAGCGTCCGTTAACACTGACAATGGCACGGCCAAGACCTTGCGGCCAAGCGGTTGAGCCATATTTAGGACAAAAGTGAACGCCCCGTGAAAAGCGACGGGGGCCACCTCGCCTTAACGCATCTGCGATAGGAATGCACCCCGAAGTCGCCTAGAATGCTGCGCAATATGGATGCGGATGCGGCGCAGCATAAGCCGAACACCGAGGGCATCGATGACGACCCCGACCAACGAACCGATTACGATCAAGAAATACGCGAACCGCCGCCTCTACAACACGGCGACGTCAAGCTACGTCACGCTGGACCACTTGGCCGACATGGTAAAGCGCGGTCAGGAATTCAACGTCTACGACGCGAAGTCCGGCGACGACATCACGCGCTCGGTCCTGACGCAGATCATCTTCGAAGAAGAAGGCAAAGGCGGACAGCAACTGCTGCCCATCCAATTCCTGCGTCAGCTGATCCGCTTCTACGGTGACAGCATGCAGGCCTTGGTGCCCGGCTATCTGAACCTCAGCATGGATTCGTTCTCGCGCAATCACGAACGCATCCGCGAGCAGGTGCAGTCCACCTTCGGCGGCAAGGGCATGCTGAAGGAATTTGAATCCATCGCCCGCCAGAACATGCAGATGTTCGAACGCGCGATGCGCATGTTCACGCCGTTCGGCGCCTTGATGAAGGCGCGCGAAGAAGGCGGCGGCCCGCCGGCAAACGGAGTCGACGACTTGGCAGAACCGGCCCAGCCGCGCGACGAAGAAATCGCCGACCTGAAGGCGCAACTCGAAATCATGCGCCGCCAGCTCGACGACATCGCCACCCGCAAGCAGAGCTAAACGAACCTCGGGAGCGTCACACATGGAGCGATGGCTTCGGGTCGCTGCTCTGACGCTCGCCGCGTTCACCATATTCGTCTCTAACGCGCATGCAGCTCCCCTTAAGCTCAGCGCCGCCGACTGCCGAAACGTCGGCACGCTGACGCAAGAAGAGCGCGCACGCGTCCGCTGCGGCTGGCTTCGCGTGCCGGAAGACTACGCAAAGTCGCGCGGCCGCCAGATCGAACTCGCGGTCGCCGTCGTCGAGCCCAAAACGAACAAGCCCGCCGACCCGCTTGTCATGCTGCACGGCGGACCGGGTGGAGGCGATGTCGATGCCTATCGTTATCGTTTGGAAGAACCGCTGGGCCCGCGCACGCTGGTCCTCTTCGACCAGCGTGGCGTCCAACATTCGCGGCCGACGCTCTGCCCCGAACTCGGTGACGCCATTTTTACGGCCAGCGTCCGCGGCCTCTCACCCGACGCCGAAACCGCAGACCTCGTCCTCGCCCACAAACGCTGCCACGACCGCCTGATCGCCGACGGTGTGGACCTCACGAAGTACAGCACCGACGCGACCGTCGCCGACATGGAAGCGCTGCGCAAAGCGCTGGGTTTCGAGAAGTGGAAGGTCTACGGCATCTCCTACGGAACGGCCGTGGGCCTCGCTTATCTGCGCGACCACGCCGATCGCATCGACGCACTGGTCCTCGACTCCGTCTACGCGTTGGACGCGCCGCCCGCCAGCAACGTCGTGGCCAACATGATGGCTTCGCTCGGCAAACTATCCGCCGCCTGCACCGCCAACACCGCATGCCATGCACGCTTCGGCGATGTCGAGGCGTCGTTCCAGAAGGCATTGGCCGACCTGATCCGCGAACCGCTGGTCGTGCCATCCCTCGATGCGACCGCCGACTGGATCGATAAGGTGAAGATCGGCCCGTCGGCATTTCTCGCCGTGATCCACCAACTTCTCTACGACCGCGACGCCTATCCGCTGATCCCCTACGTGATCGACCGCGTGGCCGCGCGCGACGGCGAAGTCTTCGCGCTTCTGGTCGATCAATTCCGCGGCCGCGCCAACAGCATCACCCACGGCGAATACGCCGCCGTCGAATGCTACGAACGCTTCCCTTTCGACTCACGCGACTCGTATGAGCAAGCGTCCGCCCAATGGCCCCTCGTACGCGATCACATGACGCTGATCGTCCGTCACTTCGACATCTGCGGCAATTGGAACGCCAAGGCCCGCGCACCGATGCCCATGCCGGAACGCACCACCGTACCAACGCTCGTGCTCGGCGCGTCGTGGGATCCGATCACGCCGGCGGAAACATCGAAGAGCGTGGCCGAACAACTCGGCGCGCACTACGTCGAACTCCCCTTCCATGGCCACGGCGTCCGCAGCGACAAAACCTGTGGCGCACCGATGATCCGCGCCTTCCTCGCCAAGCCGTCGAACGCCCCGGACGCCTCATGCACGCGTCATAAGCAACCGCCCGCGTTCGTCACCAGCATCATCCGCGCGCCGGCCGTCGCACGAGAAATCGCGGCGCTCACCGAACACGGCAACCCCGCCGCAGCGCCCACCAGCGTCGCGCTCGCAGGCACGCTCGCATTCATGATCGCGTCGGCGCTGACATGGAGCTTCGTCGGCCTGACACGCGCCCTGCGCTATGGCACGCAGGCGTGGTCCGGCTTTTGGCACCGGCCCGGCGTTCCACTCGGCCTCGCCGCCGTCACGTTGAGCGCAGCGCTGACGACGTTCGCCTGGTCCTTCGCCGCAGCCGCCGGATCGCCGTTGCTGCTGATGATTGGTTTGCCGGGAACAAGTCTTTCGGCGTTCATTTTGCCTTGGGCAGGCATCGCACTGCTCGTTTGGGGTGCCGTGACGCTACTGTTTGGTGCCGAAAAGGCGCAACGGCCCGCAGCCTACGCCGTTCATCTTTGGTTGGTGCTTGGGGCCGGATGCGTTGCTGCCCTGCTGTTTGCCTCCTTCGGCCTTCTCATCCCCGACTTGATCTAGACACCTTCGGCTGCCAAAGAGAGCCGCAGAAACAGCGGGCGAGCGCCATGGCATTCCGAATTCGTACACGCGTCACCATTGCCGTCATGCTTGTGGCCGCAACTCTCGCCGGCGGCGCCGAGGCCGCGAACAAGAAAGACATCGCGCGCGCCAAGAACACCAAGCAGATTCCCGAATGCGTGCGCTGCGATCTGTCGGGCGCCGACCTGCGCAACGGCTTCTTCCAGCTCGCCAACATGATCGAGGCGAACTTGTCGGGCGCGAAATTCGACGGCGCGAACATGGGCGGCACCCAGCTCAACAACGCGAACCTGTCGAACGGCACCTTCACCTACACGAACTTCTCGGGCTCGCAGCTTCAGGGCGCCGACATGCGCAACGCGGATTTCTCAAATGCCTGGTTTAACTGGGCGTGGTTCGCGGGCGGCAAGCTCGACGGCGCGAACTTCACCGGCGCCAAGATGATCGGCGCGCAGCTGCAAGGCGTCGACATGAGAAACGTCATCGGCCTCACGCAGGCGCAATTGCGCACCGCCTGCGGCGACGCGTCGACCCTTCTGCCCGCAGGCATCGAGACGCCGCGCTGCCCGTACTGAGTGACGTCAGGGTAAGCGTCCGGAACGGTCGCCGACGGCCCATTGCACGCCGACAAAAGCGCCCTTCACCCGCGGCAGCAGAACCAGCGCCAGGATGACGATCGTCGGAATAAGGATCGCCATCACCCAAATCACCGGCCATGTCCGCACGAACTCGAGAAACAGCAGCGGCGCAACGACCAGATGCCCGACGATCAGGATCGTGAAATAAGCCGGCCCGTCATCGGCGCGATAAAGCCCGATCTCATGCCCGCAAGCCGAACACGTCGGCGCGACCTTGAGGTAAGACGAAAACAACCGCCCGTCGCCACAATGCGGACACCGGCCCAACGCCCCGCGCTGAAGTCCGGCCAAGATCGATCGCTGCTGAAACTGGGCCGTCATGTAACGCTCCTGGTCGCCCAGGATGTAGGCCGCGGCGGCGCGAAACGCACCTGTCGCTTGTGCGGCGTGATGTCTCGGCGCTTACGCCGTCCAAGGCTCTTTGATCTCGGGCTTGCCGAAATAGAAGCCCTGCAGATAGTCGACGCCGAAAGCGCGCAGAATGTCCGCCTCACGCGCATCCGAGACCCACTCGGCGACGGTCGACAAATTGAAGTTCTTGGCGAGGTCGACCAGCGTACGCACGAAGATCTGATTGTCGCGGCTGTCGGCCAAACCTTTGACGAACGTGCCGTCGACCTTCACCATGTCGACCTTCAGCGACTGCAGATTGCGGAACGACGTATAGCCGGCGCCGAAATCGTCGATCGCAACCTTCGCCCCGAGCGCGCGAACGCGGCTGACGAAGCGCATGCTTTCTTCGATGTCGATCAGCGCGGCCGTCTCGGTCAATTCCACGATCATGCGCGGCGCCACGTCGGCATGCGCCTCGATGTAGGAGACGAAGGCTTCCAGCGTCGGCCGATCGCTCGCCGTCATGCCCGACACGTTGAGCGACAAGCACGCTCCGCGATGCTTCATCAGCGCCGCGACGGTGAGCTCCAACACGCGCCGGTCGAGTTGACGGATCAAACCCAACTGCTCGGCGACGGGAACGAAGTCGCCGGCCCCGATGATCTGCCCGTCCGGCCGCGCGATGCGCACCAGACACTCATGCATGTTCGCTTGATTGGTCTTCGCGTCGACGATCGCCTGATAGGCGAGCACGATACGGTTCTCCGCCATAGCGGTCACGATCTGATCGCCGATCTGAACCGTTCGCTTGCGCAGCGACTCGCGTTGCGGCGAGTGGGCATACGCGGCAAAGTTGTCGCGCCCATGCGCCTTGGCGCGGTCGAGCGCTTCTTCCGCGCGCGCCATCGCTTCCTGGCTATTGCGCGCGTCCTGCGGCAGCGCGATGGCGCCCACCGAAACTGTGACTGAAACCGCCCCATTGCGCGACGGGATCACACGCGAGCGCGCCGCCGTACGGAACGCGGCCGCGCGTTCGGAAATCTGCGTCGCCGTGCAGCCCGGTACGATCAAACCGAATTTGTTGCCGGCCGTGCGCCCGATCACGGAGTTCGGCCCAGCAACCTCCGCCAAGCGGCGCCCGATCGCGACGATCACTTCGTCGGCGGTATCGAAGCCGTAGGTCTCGTTGATCACCGCCAAGTCGTCGATGGCGGCGACGAAATACGCTGCCGGCTTGCGCTCGGCCGTCGGAACTTGTTCGAGATGCTGCGCCAACTGCTCGCGCAAACGCAAACGGTTGAGATGCCCCGTCATCTCATCATAGCTCGCCGCCCACGCGAGCGTTTCCTCGCGCAGCTTGCGTTCCGTGATGTTGCGCACGGTGCCGATGACGCGCTCCGCCTGTCCGCTCGGACCCGGCAGACACACGCCGCAATCTTCAACCCAAACCGGCGCACCCGGAGACTTCAGCGCATACTCGAAATGGAACGGATGCCCTTCCGCCGGCGGCGACAACACGAGACGAAGCCGCGCTTCGGCCGCCGAATCCTCGATCAGCCCGTGATAGCCCTTGTCGCTCTCGTAAATCGACAGATCGCCTTGACCCAGATGCGCGCTCGGATCGCTCGACCACAAGATCCGCCCATCGCTCGGCGTCCACTCGTAGACCACGTCTCCCGAAGCCGCGAGCGCGAGACGCAATCTCTCGCCTTCGCTGAGTTCAGCAAGTTTCTGCAGCGGTGCTGCTTGGCGACGGCTGAACACGTTCAAGGGGGTGCCCCACTAAGTAAGCGTGCGGAGGGACTTCGCCCTTTTTCTCGCTAGCGCAACACGGACTGTAGCGGCGCAACATTTAAGAAAAGCGAAAATGGCCCTGACATGAGCGCCAGCTTGGTATGGCGGACGCGCGGTTACCCTTAAGAAAGTCGCACCAAGAATGGCATGTCCGCTGCGTAGTTCCGCAGGGCGATGCTGAGCGTAAGCACAAACTGTCCCATTTCGACGCGTACGGCGTATTACGGCACGCGTCGAATAGCGCCGGCCGCAGCCACCTCCCGTTCTGAGGCTTGGGGAGCGCGGCCGGCGGTTGAGGAGTTGCGGCCGGCGCGCCGTTCTTCCGACGCTCCCGCAAGCCCCGCCGTCGTTCATGCGCGCCTGCCCGTCGCCACCTTCGTGACCCAAGTCCTCGCGCAATACGAACAAGCCGAACCCGACAGCCGCGACGCCGCCAAAGCCTACGCCGCCATCGACGCGCTGGCTTACCAACTGCCGAAGGTCGCGGTCACGTCGCTCTAGGATCGCGGCGTCAGGATCAAGGTCTTGAGTTCGACGATCATCCGCTCGATCCGCGTCAACCTTTCGTTCATCTCCGAAAGCCGTTGCGAAACGTCACTGCTCTCCTCCGGCACAGGCGTCGAGATCCCAGCACGCTTGGCGACTTCCGCCGCGCCGACATGAAGCAGCCGCGCCAACGCCGCGACCTCGGCCGCGCGCAATTCGCGCTGATCCTTCCAAAGCTCGGCGACTTGCTCGCTTGATAGTTTGAGTTGCTTGGCGACCTCGTCGCGCGTCGCGCCGACAGCCTTGAGCTGCGCATCGAACCAAGCTTGATCGAAAAACAAAGCCATCCTCTAGCGCCCCTTGAACTGCGGCGCGCGCTTCTCGAGAAAGCTCGCGACGCCTTCGCGATGATCCTCGGTCTGGAACAACCGCCCCAGCGCACCCGACACCCAACTGCCGAACTCATGCACGTCGCGCGCGGACGCGCGGCGCAGACCTTCCTTCATATACCGCAGCGCCAGCGGCGGATTGGCCGCGATCCGCGCCGCCAAGCCGAGCGCCGTCTCCATCAGCTCGCCATGTGAAACGACCTTCGTCACAAGTCCGATGCGCTCCGCCTCGCGCGCATCGATCACGTCGCCGGTGAACAACAGCTCCGCCGCCTTCGCCGGTCCCACCAAACGCGGCAAAATCATCATCCCGCCCGCATCGGTCACCAGCCCGCGCTTGATGAAAATCTCGCCGAACTGCGCGCGCTCCGACGCAATGCGAATGTCGGCGAACAGACTGAGTTCCATCCCCCACCCGACCGCGACGCCGTTCACCGCCGCGATGATCGGCCGGTCGCAATCGATCACGGCTGCCGCCGCCGGCGTCAGACGCGGGCGAACCGACGTCAGCCGAGCCTGCGATTGCTCGCGTTGCGGCCCCGTCATCATCTGCTTGACGTCTTCGCCGGAGCAGAAAGCCGGATCGGCGCCGGTTATCACGACCGCGCGCACCTCGTTGTCGCTCTGGACATGCCGGAACACGGTCTCAAGATCCGCATAAGCCCGCGCGTTAAGCGCATTGCGCACCTCCGGCCGGTTCAAAGTCACGACCGCCACGTGATCGCGAAGGTCATAGGTCAAATGGGCAAGATCGGGCTGTGTCATGGCTGTTCCTGAGGACGCGTCGACGCCGTTCACTGTAGCGCGATTTGCCGCCTTTGCAGGAAGCAGCGCGCTTTGGCATTGTGCCCGCGCATCATGGGCCTTCAAGACGTCAAGACACCGCTTTTCCTGCGAAATATCTGGTATTTCGCGCTGCACAGCCGCGCGCTGAAGGTCGGCCGCCTGCAACACAAGACGCTGCTCGGCGAACCCATCGTCTTCGGCCGCACCGAAAGCGGCGAAGCTTTCGCATTGCGCGACCTCTGCCCCCACCGCGGCGTACCGCTGTCGAAAGGCAAGATTCTGGAAGGCACCGTCGAGTGCCCCTACCACGGCTGGCGCTTCAAACCGTCGGGCCAGTGTTCGCACATTCCCTCGCTCGTCGGCGAAGAAGGCGTCGAACCGTCGAAGATCAGCGTGCGCAAATATCCGCTGGTCGAGCGCAACGGCCTGATCTGGATCTACATGGCCGAAGACGCGCAGACGCGCGAACCGGCAACGCCCGCCCCCGAACTCCCGCTGACGCCGGCAGCGATGCCGACCTTGATCGAAAGTCAGCTGTTTCCTTGCGCCATCGACCACGCCGTCATCGGCCTGATGGACCCGGCCCACGGCCCCTTCGTACACAAAGCCTGGTGGTGGCGTTCGAAGAAGTCGATTCACGCCAAGGCCAAGAAATACGCGCCCTCGCATCTGGGCTTCACGATGGTCTCGCACAAGCCGTCGAGCAACTCGACGCTCTACAAGCTCCTCGGCGGCGACATCACGACCGAAATCACCTTCGAACTGCCCGGCACGCGCGTCGAACACATCAAGGCCGGCCGCAACGAAGTCGTGGGCCTCACGACCTGCACGCCGCTGACCGAAAACGAGACGGAGGTCACGCAGACCTTCTTCTGGAACATCGGCTGGATCGCGCCGTTTAAGCCGATCGCCCAGCACATCGCGCGCGTCTTTCTGGGCCAAGACCGCAACATGGTCACGCTTCAGCAGGAGGGCCTGAAGTTCAACCCGCGCCTCATGTTGATCCAAGACGCCGACGTGCCGGCGATCTGGTATCACAAGCTCAAGAAAGAATGGGCCGACTCCGCCGCCGCGAAGCGTCCGTTCACAAACCCGGTCCCCGAAACGACCCTGCGCTGGCGTAGTTAACGGCACAACAAGCCGGGCACACCCTTTGCGACATCGACCTCTGAGAGGCCGCGCGTGTCCCGTTTGGGCACGACGCCGCCCAAAGAGGGATCACTCGCATGGCCACGCCGACTTTGGGTGAAATGCGTTTCGCGCAGCTCGTGCTCAAGACCGAAATGCGGCCGCGCCGCCGTCGCCGCTACGTCGATCCGATGTGGCGCAAGTTTTTCGACGGCGCCGTCGTCGTGACCTTCGTCTTCTTCCTGTTCATGTAAAGAAAATGGCGCGCCCTGCGAAGGGACGCGCCATCTCGATCAACAGTCGCGAAGTCGGATCAGTGCGTGCCGACGATGCCCGGCGATCCGCCGAAGTCGCGTTTGGCCGCCACGATCGTGACTGTAAAGCCGGCGACGACGTCGAGGCACGACATCAGCGTCAGCATGAAGAACACCGAATTCGAGAAACCCTGCACTGTCAGGAACTGTATGATGCACACGACGGTGAGCAGCATCGACAGCCCGTGATTGACGATCGACATCGCATCCGTGCGCGTCGCCTTCACAACTTCGACGAACAGCAGCAGCAGGCTCATCCCCATGAAGATGTCGGCAAAGGACACGCCCCAAACGTCGCCGGAAAACATGCTGACCGAGAAGATCGCATCGTGCATCCACGGGCCGGTCTCAAGCCCACGCGGCGCAACGGTGAACACGACGAAATTGTAAACAAGCAGCGGGAACACCAAGAGCGGAATGACGTTCAGCGCCGACAACGACCTACCCATAGAATCCTCATGACTTCCGGTTGAGCGCCCCACGGGCGGATGATGATCCAAGCTTACCAGCCCCGGTAAGCACGGCCAAGGTCCGGAGAATCCGTGGCTATTTTGTGGCAGGGGGGCTGCCGCCGTCTTCGCGTCCGGCAGAGGAACGTTCAGCGAATATGAGGTACAGGTTGCGGGCGTATACAATCAAACCCAACGCCTGACCCGAGATAAAGACCGGATCTCGCTGATAGATCGCATATATAAGGAGAACGATCCCGCCGCCGACGCTGAAGTACCAAAACGCCACGGGAACCACGCTGCGCCCGGCTTTCTCGCTCGCCCACCACTGGACGACGAAGCGCGACATGAAAAGCGCCTGACCGCCAAAGCCGATCAGAATCCAAATATGCTCCCACGTCAGCCAGTCGAACATCGCCGCCTCAAACCTCGTCAACGCGCAAGGGGTTGCGCGCCCGGCGCCGAAGCCACCTGACACCCAGCAAATCCGAAATCGAAACCATCAGCCGGTCCAACGTTCCGTATTTCGAACGCCCATGCTCGCGCGGCCGATGGTTCACGTCCACATGCGCAATGCGATAGCCCTCGCGCAGCATCAGCGCCGGAATGAAGCGATGGATATGATCGAAATAGGGCAGCGCAAGAAACGCCGCGCGCGAGAACAGTTTTAGGCCGCAGCCCGTATCGCGCGTCTTATCCTGCAGCAACCACTGCCGCGTCCCATTGCCGACACGCGAAGCCATCCGCTTCATAAACCCGTCTTCGCGCTTGCGCCGCTGCCCGGCGACAAGCCCAAGTTCCGGCGTGCCCGAGACTTCGCGCCGCCATACCGCAAGCAGGTTCGGAATGTCGGCCGGATCGTTCTGCCCGTCGCCGTCCAGCGTCGCGATCAGCGTGCCGCGCGCGGCGATCACGCCCGATCGCACGGCGCGGCTTTGACCGGAGTTCTTCGCGTGGCGCAGGACACGCAGCTCGGGCGTCGTCGCCCGCGCGGCGACAAGTGCGCCGACAGTTCCGTCCGAACTCCCATCGTCGATGAACAAGACTTCGAACGACGCCTTACCGCGCAACGCGGCAACGATCTCGTTGAGAAGCGGAACCGCGTTCTCGACCTCATCCTTCACCGGCACGACGACCGAGACTTCGGGCGAACCCGTCACGCGACACTCCTTAAAGTCCGCGGGGCTTATACAAGTGCAATCGAGCCCCCGCCAGGGCCCCGTGGTCCCGCCCCTTCCAGTAGACGAAACCGCCCGTGCAATGCGATAGCCATTGTCTGGTCGACGCATGTGCCCCTGCGGGCATTGCGCCGAGTGCCCTTTCGATGGTTAACCCTTGAGCCATGACGACACGCCGCTCCGCCGCCGCCTATGATTCGTCGAGCCCCTGGTCCTTGGCGCTCGCGCACCCGCGCATCGTGCTGGTCACGTTGTGCCTCTTGATGTTCGTACCCGGCATCGCGTCGGTCCCGCCCCTCGATCGCGACGAGTCGCGCTTTACGCAAGCGACCAAGCAGATGATCGAGACGGGCGACTTCATCGAAATCCGCTTCCAGGATGAGGCCCGCAACAAAAAGCCGATCGGCATCTATTGGATGCAGGCGGTCACAGCCGGTTGGCTGACCGGCGAACCGCACAACGACATCTGGGCCTACCGCATACCCTCGGTGCTCGCCGGCATCTTCGCCGTCCTCTTTGTCTTTGGCCTAGGACGAAAGCTCTTTGATGAGGAGGTCGGGCTCATAAGCGCCGGCATCCTTGCCTCGTCGCTCTTGGTCATAGGTGAGTCCCACATCGCCAAGACCGACGCCGTCCTATTCGCCTGCGTCGCCGCGGCTCAGCTTCTGATAGCCGAGTTCTTCTTGGCCGCGCGGCAAGGCGCACCGCAGCCCAAGGTCCGCTACTCGGCGCTCATGGGGCTCGCCATCGGCATCGGCATCCTGGTCAAGGGACCGATGATTCTCTTCTTCGTCGGCCTGACCGTGATCGCGGTCTCCATATGGGAACGCCGATGGGGCTGGATCATGTCGATGCGGCCGATCTTCGCCCTCGGCATCATCATTCTGATCAACGTGCCGTGGCTCGTCGCCATCGGTCTCGTCACCAAGGGCGAATACTTCACCGAAGCGATCGGTCAGGATTTCCTCGGCAAGGCGCTGAGTTCGCAGGAAAGCCACTGGGGTCCGCCCGGCTACTACCTCGTCTCGCTGCTCGTCGGCTTCTGGCCCGGCTGGCTGTTCTTGGCCCCGGGTATCGTCTACGCCATTGCGCGCTCGCGCGAAGGCGCGGTGCGCTTCCTGCTCGCCTGGATCATCCCGGCCTGGATCATCCTCGAACTCGCGCCGACGAAGCTGCCGCACTACCCGCTGCCGGTCTATCCGGCGTTGGCGCTTCTCTGCGGCGCAGCCGTGATGGCCGGCGTCCGCGAAAGCCGCAGCTTCCTCGACAACATGCCGGTGAAGATCGGCGCCGTGTTCTGGCTGATGATCACCATCGCCCTCACCGGCGGCGCACTCTTCTATCTGCCCGGCGCCTACGGCGACGGCGACAGTGTGTTGCTCTGGGCTCTCGCGATTCCGGTATTGGGTGCGGCAGGCATCGCCGTGCTGTTCCTGCTCCGCGGCGAAGGTGAGAATGCCTCCGCCGCAGCCATAGCGGCCGGCGCCATGTTCGCAGCTATCGTGTTCGCGGCCGTTATGCCGCGCCTCGAACAGGTGACGGTCAGCCAGCGCGCAGCCGAATTGATCGCCCGCTCCGGCGCGTTGCCGCAGGCGGTCGCCATCGTCGGCTTCCACGAACCGTCGATCGTCTTCCAAGTCGGCACCAAGATCACGCTGGCGCAAAGCGCGGTCGACGCCGCCGATTTCCTGACCAAGACGCCGAACTCCGTCGCCATGGTCGAAAGCCGCATGGACGCCGAGTTCCATCAGCGCCTGACGCAGCAGAACTTCGTCGCCGAACCGATCGGCAACGTCAAAGGCCTCAACTACTCGAACGGCCGGCAGGTATCGCTGACGCTCTACCGGTTGCGCAAAACCGGACCGTGAAGCCGCTGATGAAGCGTTTGACCGACGCGCCGCCGCTGACATTGTTAGCGGCGGCCGTCGTCCTTCTCACCGCGGCGCGCATCGCGATCCTCATTGCAACACCGCTGAACCTCGGCCCCGACGAAGCGCAATACTGGTCGTGGAGCCTGACGCCGGCCTTCGGCTACTTCTCGAAGCCGCCCATGATCGCCTGGATCATCGGCGCCTCGACCGCGATGTGCGGCGACGCCGAAGCCTGCATCCGCATCAGCGCACCGCTCTTCCACGCCGCCAGCGCGTTTGCGATCTACGTCGCGGCACGCGCTCTCTATGATGAGCGCATCGCCTTCTGGTCCGCGCTCACCTACGCGGTCATGCCGGGTACAAGTTTCTCGTCGCTGTTGATCACGACCGATGTACCGCTCTTGTTCTTCTGGGCGCTGTCGCTGTGCGCGCTCGCCGAACTCCGCCGCTCGATGAATCTGAAATGGGCGGTGCTGCTCGGCGTCGCGATCGGCCTCGGCCTTCTGTCGAAATACGCGATGCTGTATTTTTTGTTAGGTATCGCACTCGCCTACCTGCCGACGCCGGCAGGCCGCTCGTTCATCTTCAGTCGCGCCGGATTGGTTGCAGCCCTCGCCGCCATCGCAATCTTCGCGCCGAACGTGCTGTGGAACGCGTTCAACAGCTTCGCAACCGTCAGCCACACCGCATCGAACGCCAATTGGAACGCGGCGAACCTCTTCAACTTCAAGAGCTTCTTCTCGTTTCTCGGCGCGCAGATCGGTATCATCGGCCCGATCGCAGCCGGATTGATCGTTTGGGGCCTGATCAAAGGCTGGCGCGGACGCAGCTACGATCATCCCGACACGCTGCTGCTCGCGCTATCGCTGCCGATCATCGCCATCGTCGCCGTTCAGGCGTTCATCTCGCGCGCAAACGCGAACTGGGCAGCGCCGGCGTTCGTGGCGCTGACGATTCTCGTCTGCGCATGGGCCCTGCGACAACAACGCACACGTCTGTTGCTCGCAAACACCGGTTTGAACGTCGCGATCGGCATCGTCGTCGCACTTCTCGCCGTGTCGCCGGCGTTCGTCAGCGCTGTTGGACAAGAGAATTCCGTCAAACGCCTGCGCGGATGGCCCGATGCGGGCGCACAAATCGTAAGCTTGGCTGCATCGAACGATGTTGCGGCGATCTTGAGCGACGATCGCGAGGATATGGCCTCGCTCTTCTACTATACGCGCGCACGCACGCAGCCATTGCGCATGTGGCCGAAGCTTCACGCCGGCAATGAGTACGAAGCAGCATACGCTTTGCGTGCCGAAGAGGCCTCAAACGTGATCTTCGTCACGCGCAGAACGGAGTCGACCGACGTCACGAGCGCGTTCGCGCGCTCAGAACGCATCGCAACGATCGAAACGCGACTCGATTCGAAGCGAACGCGCATTTTTTTCGTCTACAAACTCGTCGGACCGCTCAACGAAGACGTTTTCCGAAAATTTTTCAATCGTCCGTCTACGGAATAATCGATATTCGACTCAAATCATCGTTGAGTGCGAATGCTGTACGCACGCACTGTTCACACGACGATCGCAAGTGTTAAGAGCAAACCGATTCGCAATCGACACACTCGCGCGCGGAATAAAGTGAATATCAGACGCGAGAGCCCTTTGGCGCAGCACCGCGATTACGGGTATTCGCTTCGAGAAGAACTGCACGATTAGATTCACACTATGCATGTCAATCTGCGATTACTTCACAAACATGCATGCCGAATACACCGACGACCATCCGCTCGTCCTTCGCTAATCCATCGTTTACTCGGCTGATCTATTTGACGCTTCACGAATCGTGCTGCATGATTCGCATCGTTGGGGAAAGCGCGGGCTGCGCGCGGACTTTTCGGGGAAATGCAGTCGGACAAACTCTTGAGGGGCGTCAGACCTAACCGATGACAGTGCACACCTTCGTAAAGGGCGCCAACACGGCAGCGCACTTGAGATCGCCGACGAGACGTAAGCTGGCTGAACGAAGTCCGACCGCCGAGCACGATGCCGGCACTCAGACGACTCGCATCATCCCGCCTTCGCCTTCCGCGATCCCTCCCGTCCTTGCCCCCCAAGGACAACCCGCTCGAAAAGCCAATCGCTTCCCTGTCAGTGCGGAGTCGCGCGAGTTCTACAAGCGCAACTTCCCCGGCACGACGGCCGACGACTGGAACGACTGGCGCTGGCAAGCCCGCAGCCGCGTCCGCACGCTCGAACAGCTTGAGCGGATGTTCGACCTCTCGCAGGACGAAAGATCCGCGGCTTTGCGCCATAAAGGCTCGCTGCCCGTCGGCATCACACCTTATTATGCGTCGTTGATGGCCTACGCCGATGCGTCCGAGCCGCTCCGCCGCACGCACATCATGGTCAACGACGAATACGTCCGCTTGCCCGGCGAAGAAGACGATCCGTTGGGCGAAGACCACGACACCGTCGCGCCGGGACTCGTTCATCGCTATCCCGATCGCGTTTTGTTCCTCACGACCGGCTTCTGCTCGACCTATTGCCGCTATTGCACGCGCTCGCGCATGGTCGGCAATCCGGGCGGCGAGTACAATTTCTCGACCTCGCAGTGGGAGAAGGCGCTCGCTTATCTCGAAACGCACACTGAAGTCCGCGACGTCCTGCTCTCGGGCGGCGATCCGCTCTCGATCGGCGACGACAAGCTAGACTGGCTGTTAACGCGTCTGCGCAAGATCAAACACATCGAGTTCGTGCGCATCGGGACTAAAATCCCGGCCGTTCTGCCGATGCGCGTCACGCGCGACCTCGTGAAGATGCTCAGGAAGCATCACCCCCTGTGGATGAGTGTCCACTACACCCATCCGACCGAGATCACGCCCGAAACGCGCGAAGCGGCAAACCGTTTGGCCGACGCCGGCATCCCTCTCGGCTCGCAGACGGTGCTGCTCAAAGACGTAAACGACGACACTGAGGTGATGAAACGGCTGATGCATGGGCTTTTGACCATGCGCATCAAGCCCTACTACCTCTATCAGTGCGATCCCATCAAAGGCTCCGGTCACTTCCGTACGCCGGTGCACAAGGGGATCGAGATTATTCAAGCCCTGCGCGGACACACGACGGGCTATGCCTGTCCGATGTTCGTCGTCGATGCGCCGGGCGGCGGCGGGAAGATCCTGTTGGGCCCCGACGCGGTTGCCGGTCGTGACGGTGACGACCTGCTGCTCAGAAACTTCGAAGGGAAGATCTACCGCTATCCGGACCCGGAGGGCACACTTGGTCGCGACAAACCGCGGCTGCGTGTCGCCGCGCAATAGCCACGGAGGCCATTCGGCCCAGTGGATCAATGAGTGGCGGGTTCGGCGCGGCTCGAAACGAGGCGAGGCCGATGCAAAACACGTCGCATGTCATGATTGTCGTCCCGGAACTCAAAGAGGTTGAGCCCGACGACAATCTGGCAACCATCTCGACCGCGCGCGAACTCGCCAAGCACTACGACCGCTTGGGGCTATCGAACGTCATCCGCCATTTCGACTATCAGCCGACGGCCTTTAAGGCCTTGATCGACGTCGAGAAACCGACCTGCGTTTTCAATTTGGTGGAGTCGGTCTCAGGCACAAGCCGCTTGATCCACGTGCCCCCCATCTATCTCGAAGAGTTGCGCGTGCCCTACACCGGCTGTCCCGCCCACGCGATCGAACTCTCGAACGACAAGGTATTGGCGAAGAAGATCTTGGAACTTCTGAACGTGCCCTCACCCCGTTGGGGCGTACCTAAGACGATGGAGGCAAGCCAACCAGGCACCTGGATCGTCAAGGCGCAGCATGAACACGCCTCCTACGGCATGTCGCAGGCAAACGTCGTCCAAGGCACGACGGCCGCGATCGAAATCGCCGCAGCGTTGGAGAACGAGCACAAGATCGACTGGATGATCGAAGAATTCATCGACGGCCGCGAGTTCAACGTCTCGATGATCGAAACCAACGCCGGCCCGCGCACGCTGCCCATCGCCGAGATCATGTTCGAGAACTACACCAAGGACATGCACAAAATCATCGACTACAAGGCGAAGTGGGACGATCAGAGCTTCGAGTACCGCAACACCAACCGCCGCTATGATTTCCCGTCCGTCGACGGTCCGCTGTTGCAGGCACTTGAAGAAATCAGCCGCAAGGTCTGGTCGGGATTCGACATGCGCGGCTGGGCCCGCATCGACTTCCGCGTCGACGCTGGCGGCATGCCCTTCGTCGTCGACGTGAACGCCAACCCCGACCTCTCGCTCGACGCAGGTTTCATGGCCGCCGCCGCCCGCGCCAAGATCGCGCCGCACGAAGCCATCCGCATGATCACCGACGCCGCGATGGCGGCGTGACAGCCTACCGCACGACGCCGCAACCCACGGATCGCGGCGCCGTCCGCCGTCTGGTCGCCGAAACGGGCGTTTTCTCCGACATCGAAGTTGGCTGGGCCGTTGAGATCGTCGAAGCCGCCCTCGACCGGGGCTGCGCCGCCACCGGCTACCACTTCCTCTTCGCCGATAACGGCGGCGAACTCGAAGGCTTCGCCTGCTTTGGCCCGATCGACGGCACCGCCAACCGGTTCGACCTCTACTGGATCGCCGTCTCGCCCACGACCCAAGGCAAAGGCCTCGGCCGCAAGCTCCTTGCCGAAAGCATGACCGCCGCCCGCGCCTTGAACGCAACCCACATGTTCATCGACACCTCGACGCGCGCCGACTACGCGGCGGCGCATAAACTCTACGAGGCGCTAGGCTTCACCCGCATGGGCACGCTGGTCGATTTCTACAGCGACGGCGACGGCAAAGCCCTCTACGGGCAAAAGCTCTAAACCGGCTTCACCGCGCTCTCGACAGAACGTTTCAGCCCAAGCTCCCGCTCGCGCCAGGCGATGAACAGCCCCGATCCGATCACGACAACCGCGCCGACATAGACGGCCGCGACCGGCAACTCGGCAAAGAACAGCCAACCGAACAACAAAGCCCAGATCATCGCCGCATAATCGAAATTGGCGAGCGTCGAGGCCTGCGCGAACCGGTACCCGTTCGTCATCAACAGCTGCCCGATCCCGCCCAGAATCCCAAGCAGGACCAACAGAACGAACTGCTCGAACGTCGGCGATGCCCAGGCAAACGGCAACGTCATCGCGCTGACCAGCGTGCACGTCAGCTGAAAATAGAACGTGATGGTCAGCGCCGGCTCGATCCCCGACATCATGCGAATGAAGATCATCGTGAAGGCGACAAGAACCGCATTGGCGACCGCAAGCCCGATGCCGACCCCCGCCGTGCCCTGATCAAATCCGTCGCCAAGATGCGGCGAGACCATGATCAAGACGCCGACGAACCCGACGACGACCGCGCTCCACCGGTAAAGCCGCACCGCTTCACCCAACAGCACGGCCGCCAGCGCCACGACAATCAGCGGCGAGGCGAACGAAATCGCCGTCACATCGGCCAGCGGCAGATACGTCAACGCCGCGAAATAAGTGAACATCGCCAGCACGCCCGTAAACGCACGCCGCGCATGCATCAGCGGGTTCTTCGTCATCAACGTCCGCACGCCTGCGCCGGCGAACAGCATGAAGACGCCGATCGGCACGAATGCGAACGCCGAGCGAAAGAACACCATTTGTCCCACGGGAATCGTGTCGCCCAGATGACGAGCGATCGCAGCCATCAGCGTAAAGGCGAACGTCGCCCCCACCTTGAGGGCGATCCCCAGCAAGGCATTCGAAGACGATGTGAGATCGACGCCGCCAGTCCGCTCGCTCACAGCCACTTGCGCCAGCGGAAGATGAGATACGGCACGATCGCCGACAGCACGATCGACGCCCACGCCATCACATACCCGTAGTGCCACTCGAGCTCGGGCATGAACTTGAAGTTCATGCCCCAAATGCTGGCAAGCAAGGTCGGCGGCAGGAACACCGTCGCGGCGACCGACAGAATACGGATGATGCGGCTCTGCCCGATATTTACGACGCCGAGAACCGCGTCGAGCAGGAAGGTGATCTTGTTCGAGAGATACGTCGTGTGATCGGCGAGCGATTGCACGTCGCGCGTCATCACCTTGATGTGCCCCTTCATGTCCTTCGTCGATTTGAGATCGATCGCCTGCGACAGGAAGGCCAGCATCCGCCCCATGCTGATCAAGCTCTCGCGCGCCTTCGACGCCAAGTCGTTGCGGCCGCCGAGCTTCAGCAGGATCTTCTGATAGTCGCGTGAGGGATCGTCGCCGTTGGTGCTGAACACTTGTTTCGAGACCGCATCGACCTCGCTGCCCACTTTCTCGAGCACGTCCGCGGTGCGGTCGATGATCGCCTCAAGCAGGCCCGCCATGATGATGTCGCCGCGCGGCCAAACATTGATCTGCCGCTCCGCCCGGTTGGCGAAGGTGTTGAAGGGCTGCGGCTCCGAATACCGCACCGTCAGCAGCCGCTCTCCCGCCAAGATGAAACTGACGCCGAGGCATTCCGGATCGCCCGACTCGGTCCGCGACAGCACCAGGGCCGTCATGAAGATCGCCCCGTCCTCTTGATAGAGGCGGCTCGAAATCTCGATCTCCTCCATGTCCTCTTTGGTCGGCGGATCGAACCCGAACAGCGCCTTGACCGCTTCGCGCTCCTGGGGCGTCGGATCGAAAAGGTCGATCCAAAGGGACTCCTGCGGCACGGTGATGGGATCCAACGACTCGCCAGAGCACGTCAGGTTGCGGCGAAGGCAGTTCTCTCGCAGGCCGAAGGCGCGAAGCATGGGCGGCACTCGACGAAATGGGCGGCGGCGCGACGGATTTGCGCCCTTATAAGCATGCCGCCCCTGCCCCCGCCAGTTGATTTCTCGACAGGCCTCGCGCGGCATTCATTCCCAATCTCTTAAGGCCCAAGGCCGCGATGCGACATCGCAGCCACGTCGAGCCCACGATCATGCATTGCGTTTACGCATCGAAAACGCTTTAGGCATTAAAGAATTAAGGCAAAGCGGGCGCATCGGCCGCACACGCTACCGCTTCATGCCGAAGCGGGCGGCGCCGGTCGCAACCGCAAAGGTGAGGTTCAAAATGGAATTCGGCGATCTTTTCTCGTTCGACAAGAAAATCGCACCGACGATCATCAAACCGCTCTATTGGATCGGCCTGGTTCTGATCGTCCTGGGCGGCGTGATCTTCTTCTTCACGGGCTTCTTCGGCCTGTTCACGACCGGCTTCTTCTACGGCCTCTGGACGATGATCACCTCGGTGATCGGCGTCGTCTTCGGCGTTTTGGGGTTGCGCATCGCCGCTGAGATTTGCCTCGCGGTGTTCGAAATCCACGAGCGTACGATCGGCAGCTCGACGCCCGCGCAGATGTAAGCGGACGGGGCGTCAGCGTGCAGCGACGCCCTCGACCTCGATCAGATACTTCGGCTCAACGAGCTGCGGCACATAGATGAAGGTGGAAGCCGGGCGAATGTCGCCAAAGTGCTTCCGCCGCGCCTCGCGCACCACATTCACCGGCTGCCCGTAGACGACGAACACGTTCAGCTTCACGAGATGCATCGGCTTGAGCCCATTCCCGCTCAAGATGCGCGCGATATTGGCGAAGGTCTCATCCGCCTGTTCGTGAAACGTCTCACCCAAAATCCCGTCCGGCGCGACGCCGACCTGACCCGCGATGAACAGCACGTCCGAGCCGGCCTTGATCCAGCCCGCATGCGAATAGGCGCCGACGGGCGCCGCGACACCGGCGGGATTGTTGAACTCAGGCACGCTCATCTCGGATCCTTTCGCTGACAGCCACGGGCCGCTCCATCATCTCATCACCGGCCACGCCACGGCGATGGAAATAAACACCCTGCGCAAAGGCGCGGAACGGCGCCGTCCCGAACGCCAAATTCCAAACCCAATTCGGCGGCGCCAAATCCAACATCCGCCGCATCAAGAGCTTCCGCCGGAAGCGCGGCGTCTCGCGCGCGAGAGCCTTCGCCGGATGCTCAGCCCCGGCTTGAATCCAATCGGCCGCAAGCTGCGCCGTCCGCCGCCCGAGCCGCAATGTCTGCACGATCCCGCCGCCGGTCAGCGGCGACACATGCCCCGCCGCATCGCCGATCAGCATCACACGCCCGTCGAACGTCCGCGACAGCGTCGCCCCCGCCGGGATCAAACCACTCCGACGCCCGACAATACGCGGCGGCCGAAGACCAAGCCGCGCTGTGTAAGCGCGCAAAAACGCCTGCGCATCCGGCCGCACACCGCGACTGGCGGCAAGCCCGACCTGCGTGACGCCGACGCCCGGCACCGCCCACGCGATGTACCCAGGCGCCAGCACGCTATCCAGGAAGCAATGCAAGAACCGGCCGTCGAGATCGTCATCCGGCTCCAACTCGAACTCGACGCCGCCGAGGAAATGCCGGTTCGTCTCCAGCCCGAACACACGCGCTACCGTCGACGTCGCGCCATCCGCGCCAATCAGCAGCCGCCCGCTGATGCCAAGCTCGGGCAGGTCGACGCCCTCATTCGTCTGCGTCCCGCGCTTGAACCCAGCGCCGAACATCAGCTCGGCGCCGGCGCGCTTCGCCTCATCCGCCATCCAGCGCATGAGGTTCGGCGTATCGGTTGCCAGGAAGTAGTAGCCGGGCGCGGAATGGTCGGTGAACTTCCCGTTCGGCGCATAGAGCCGAACGCCGCGAATCAACCGCGTCAGGTGCGAAGGAATGTCCGTCTCTTCGGCGGCCTCTTTGACGAGAATGCCGGTGGTCCGAACCGCCTCGCCCGGATCGCGCTTGCGCTCGACCACGGCGACTTTGAGCCCGCGCATGGCGGCAGTCCGCGCACAGGCAAGCCCCGCGAAACTCGCTCCGACAACGACCAGATCATAACGGCGCACGGGCAGGTGACCTTCCAGCAGCAGCCATCATTGAAGCCGGATTCGCCTGAGGCCGCCAACAACATAGGCGTGCGCCCGTCACAACCCGGCCGAAAACAAAAAGGGCGCCGCGGAGGGCGCCCTTTGGAACTTACTTACTTTTGCCTTTTTTCTTCGGCGCGGCCGCCTTCTTCGGCTTTGGGATCGGCGCCCCGAACTGCCAGGAATGCCCGAACGGATCGGTGATCACGCCAAAGCGGTCGCCCCAGAACTGATCGGCCGCCGGCATGGTCACCTTCGCGCCAGCCTTCACGGCTTTCGCCATCCACTTGTCGACCGCCTTCGGCTCATCGAGTTGGATAAACATTCCGACCGGCGACCCACCCAGTTTCTCCGGCGTCCGGCCGCCGCCAGTGTCGCCGCTGGAAAATTCCGGAAAATCGTCCGACAGATAGACGGCGTGTCCGTTGATCTCGAGCTGCGCGTGCATCAGACGCTTCTTGTCTTCAGCCGGCATGCGCATGATCTCGGTCGCGCCGAACCCCTTCTTGTAAAAGGCGATTGCAGCAACGCCGTTGCTGACCGTCAGATAAGGCACGATCTGTTTCTGCACCTTGGCCATCGCAGTCTCCCTCGCGTGAAGCGGGAAGCCTTCTACGCTCACTTGCGCGCGTTCGCCACCAACTCCTGCACGACCGCGGGATCCGCGAGCGTTGTCGTATCACCAAGATTTGACGTATCCCCCTCCGCGATCTTGCGCAGGATGCGCCGCATGATCTTGCCCGACCGCGTCTTGGGCAAACCCGGCGCCCATTGGATGACGTCGGGCCGCGCGATCGCCCCGATCTCCTTGCCGACCCACTGCGCCAGCTCCTTGCGCAGCGCCTCGCTCGGCGCGGCCCCGGCGATCAGCGTCACATAGGCGTAGATCCCCTGCCCCTTGATATCGTGCGGATATCCGACGACCGCCGCCTCCGCCACCTGATGATGCGCCACCAGCGCGGACTCAACTTCGGCCGTACCCAGCCGATGTCCGGACACGTTGATCACGTCATCGACGCGGCCCGTGATCCAGTAATACCCGTCCTTATCCCGCCGGCACCCGTCGCCGGTAAAATACTTGCCCGGATAGGTCTTGAAGTACGTCTCGATGAACCGCGCGTGGTCGCCATAAACAGTGCGCATCTGGCCCGGCCAAGAATCCGCGATGACCAAATTGCCCGTCGTCTCCCCCTCCAGAACCTTGCCCTCCGCATCGACCACCTGCGGCACGACCCCAAAGAACGGCCGCGTCGCCGCCCCCGGCTTCAACGCCGTCGCCCCCGGCAGCGGCGTGATCAGAATGCCGCCCGTCTCCGTCTGCCACCACGTATCGACGATCGGACAACGCCCATCGCCCACAACGCGGTGATACCAAAGCCAAGCCTCAGGATTGATCGGCTCACCGACTGAGCCCAGCAACCGCAACGAAGCCCGGCTCGTCTTCTTCACCGGCGCTTCGCCATCGCGCATCAACGCGCGTATGGCCGTCGGCGCCGTGTAGAAGATATTGACCTTGTGCTTATCGATGACTTCCCAGAACCGCGACACCGTCGGGTAATTCGGCACGCCCTCGAACATCAAGGTCGTGGCCCCGTTCGCCAGCGGCCCGTAGACGATGTAGCTGTGCCCCGTCACCCAACCGACGTCGGCCGTACACCAGTAGACGTCGCCATCGTGATAATCGAACACATACTGATGCGTCATCGACGCGAACACGAGATACCCGCCCGTCGTGTGCAGCACGCCCTTCGGCTTCCCCGTCGATCCCGACGTGTAGAGGATGAACAGCGGATCCTCCGCATTCATCGCCTCCGGCGCGCACTCGGCCGAAACTTTCGCCGCCTCTTCGTGATACCAAACGTCGCGTGGCGCGTGCATCAGCACCTTGTGCCCCGTGCGCCGCACGACGACGACGCGCTTCACATTCGGACACTGCGTCATCGCCAAATCGGTATTCTGCTTCAACGGTACGGTCTTGCCGCCCCGCAACCCCTCGTCAGCCGTGATCACGACATCCGACTTACAGTCGAGAATCCGCCCCGCCAGACTATCCGGCGAAAACCCACCGAACACCACCGAATGCACCGCCCCGATCCGCGAACACGCGAGCATCGCGTAAGCCGCCTCCGGAATCATCGGCAGATAAATCGTAACCCGGTCACCCTTCTTGACCCCGTTCGCCTTTAGAACGTTCGCGAACCGGCAAACCTCGTCGTGAAGCTGGCGATAGGTGATATGCTTTGAGTCCTTGGGGTCATCGCCTTCCCAAATGATCGCCGTCTGATCGCCACGCTTCGCCAAATGCCGGTCGATGCAATTCGCCGAAACATTCAGCGCCCCGTCCTCGTACCAGCGAATGAAGAGATCTTTCGCGTCGAACGAAACATTCTTCACCTTGGAATAAGGCTTGATCCAATCGACCCGCTTCCCCTGCTCGCGCCAAAACGCAACCGGATCCGAAACCGAAGCCTTGTAGAGATCGAGATACTTCCCGTTATCGACAAACGCGCGGCTCGCCCACTCGGCCGGAACCGGCAGCAGCTGATCGGACATAAGACGTCTCCTGGGTGGCGTATTTTTCGTGAGACTATGCGCGGCGCACGGACAGCCCGGCAAGCACTACGTTTGCGCCTTCAACTCCGTCAAAATCTCATCCGTATGCTCCCCCACCGTCGGCGGTTCCAGCCGGATGGAGCACGGCGTCTTCGCGAACTTCAGGCCCGGCCGCATGGTGCGATAGCGCCCCTCGCTCTTGATCTCGCGCTCTTCGAAGAAATCGACCGCCTTGAAATGCGGATCCTCGAACAACGTCGTCATCTCGTTCGCGCGCATCGCCGGTACGTGATGCTCGGCGCAAAGCTGCATCCATTCCTCGGTCGTCCGCGTCGCCGCGGCATCGCGCATCATCTGATAATAGGCCTCGACGCGCGCCTTCCCGTCCGCCGCCGACAGGAACCGCTCGCTGTTATAGGCGTCCGGAATACCGCCGAGTTCCAGAAACTTCACCGACCCTTCGCGGCTCGCCGGCAGCACGACGAGATAACCGTCCTTCGTCTTGTAGGGCTTGCGATGCGGCGTGATCGTCGTCGGATGCCCGAACTTCCCCGGCACGTCCGGATAGGTCTTGCCCCAAATATGCTCCGCCTGAATGAACCCGGTGAACGTCTCAAGCATTGGCACTTCGACGAACTGTCCTTCGCCGGTGCGCGCGCGATGCTGTAGCGCAGCCAGCGTCGCGATCACGGCAAACAACCCGCATGTCTTATCCGCGATGATCGACGGAAACGGCCGCAGCTCTTCATTGCCGTCGTAGAGCCGCAGCAAATCGCAAGCCCCCGACGCCCCCTGGATCAAATCGTCGAACGCCTGCCGCCCGCTGTAAGGCCCACCCGATCCATACCCGACCGCCTCGACATAAACGATGTCTGCCTTGATCGCCGCCACATCGTCATAGCCGAAGCCCAACCGCTTCACCGCTTCAGGGCGCATGTTGTGAATGAACACATCCCCCGTCGCGATCAGCGTGCGCAGCGCGGCCTTCCCCTCGTCGCTCTTGAGATCGATCGCCACCGACCGCTTGTTGCGATTGAGCGCAACATAAAGCGGCCCCATGTTCTGCGACTTCGGCGCCTTGCCCTGATTGCGCTGCCGGTCGCCTGACGGCTCCTCGACCTTGATCACGTCCGCACCCAGATCGCCCAGCGTCTGCGTCGCATAAGGCCCCAGCACGAACTGCGTCAGATCGATGATCCGGATGCCATGCAGCGGACCCTGCGAAGCCTTGGTTTTGCCTGTCATTTCCTGAACTCTTTGCATCGATAGCGTGAAGCGCTAACCCTAGCCCCGGCGACGCGCGAAACTCCAGAGGCACGACGAATGCAACTCCACCAAGCGGCCTGGCCCGAAATCGAAGAATATCTGAAGTCCTCGACCGGCCTCATCGTACCCATCGGCTCGACCGAACAGCACGGCCCCAACGGCCTCCTCGGCACCGACGCCATCTGCCCCGAGTTCATCGCCAAAACCGCCGGCGACGAAAGCGGCATCCTGGTCGGCCCAACCTTCAACGTCGGCTCAGCCCAGCACCATCTGGGCTTCCCCGGCACCATCACACTGCGCCCCTCGACCATGATCGCTGCGATGTACGACTGGACATCGTCCCTGACGCGCCACGGCTTCGACCGCATCTATTGGTTCAACGGCCACGGCGGCAACATCGCGCCGATCAACTCAGCCTTCAGCGAAATCTACTCGGAGTTCTCCTTCGGCCGCGCCGGCTCGAACCGCAGGCCCATCCGCCTCTTCCTGCGCAATTGGTGGGAGCTGCCCGGTGTCGGCGACCTCTGCCGCGAACTCTTTCCTGTCGGCGAAGGCAGCCACGCGACCGCATCCGAGGTCGCCGTCACCTACTTCGCCTACCCCGATGCGCAGAAGAAAGTCGACATGCACCCAAAGATCGCGCTCAACGGCTCGATCCGCGACGCCGACGACTACCGCCGCCAATTCCCCGACGGCCGCATCGGCTCCGACCCCAGCCAAGCCACCCCCGAAAAAGGCAAACGCATCGTCGAAGCGGCAACGAAGGGCTTGATCGCGGACTACAACGCCTTCATGCGCGCGGCTTAGTCGATCACCACGTTACCGTCGACAACGCTGGTGGTGAGAGCGCGCAAGCTTTTGCCCTCGCACGGCCCGCTCACGCAGAAACCGTCCTCAACGCGAAATCGCGCGCCATGGGCGGAGCAGATGAATTGCGACCCGTCCAACGTCAAAAACTTGTCGGGGAACGTCTCCAGCGGCACACCCTGATGCGGACAGGAATTCACATAGCCCAACAGCTCGCCGTCACGTCGCACGAGAATGAGATCAATCTGCGCCGCATCCTCGCCAACGACAAAGCCACGAGCTTGCCCTTCCTCGACATCGGCCGATCGGCAAACGACACGCGTCATTGAAGACCGTTGCGCACCAGCGCCAAGAACCGTTTCCGCTCTGCCGCCGTGGACACACGAACACGCTCGAAATCACCGCGATCGGCAAAGCGAAAATCGGCAAACAAGCCGCCGTCATCTTCGTGAAAATGCAAGAACGCTTTGCTGCGCCTGTAGAACACGCCGAGCGAGCGCTCGCTCAACCCGGGCAACGCCCGCAAATCCCTGAGCAACGGCTCTAGCATCGCGAACGCGTCCGGACCCGCGTGCTTCATCAGCCCTTATACCCGCCCATCTTGCACACGAGCTTCCACTCCGCGTCGGTCACCGGCTGCACCGAGAGACGCGCGTATTTCGCAAGCGCCATCGCTGTAAGCTTCGGCTCCGCCTTTACTTGCGCGAGCGTCACGGGTGTCGGAAACGGCGCCACCGCTTCGACGTCGACCATCGACCAAAACGGTTCGTCGGCCGTGGTGTCGGGATAGGCTTCCTTGATCACCTTCACGACACCGACGACGGCCTTCTCTTTACCGGTGTGATAGAAGAACGCGAGTTCGCCCTTCTTCATCGCCCGCAAATTATCGCGCGCCGTGAAATTGCGGACCCCGCTCCACGGCTCGCCTTTCTTGCCGCGCGCCACCTGATGATCCCAACCGAACGTCTCAGGCTCCGTCTTCAACAGCCAATAGGCCATGCCCCTCACTCCTTCGGCGCGCCAACCGTCCACTTCCACGGACGAATATCGACGCTGGAGAACAAACCCGCCTGCGCATAAGGATCGGCCGCCGCAAACGCGCGCGCCGCTTCGATATCGGGAAGGTCGAGAATGAGCATGCTGCCCAGCATCGTCGCCCCGTCCTCCGACACGAACGGCCCCGCGATCTTCACATGCGCTATGCGCGACTGAATGTAGGCGAGATGGCGCGACCGCGCCTCAAGCCGCACCGGCGTCGAATTCGGTTTGTCCGTACAGATCAAGGCAAACAGCATGGGCTCTAGTGCTCGCTCTTCAAAGGCCGCGACAGCAACGCGCCGATCGCCGCGTCGACCGCAACGCGGCCCGCGACGATATCGGCCACCGCCTGCGCGATCGGCATCTCGACATTAGCGGCCCGCGCACGCGTCACCAATGCCTCCGCCGTCGCCGCGCCCTCGGCCAACGGCCCGCCGTCGTCGGCGTGGCCGCCCTGCGCCAAGCGGACGCCCAGCGAAAAATTCCGCGACTGCCGGCTCGACGCCGTCAGCATCAAATCACCCAGCCCGCTCAACCCGCCCATCGTCTCGAGCCGTGCGCCGAGCGCGAGCCCGAACCGCGTCATCTCCGCAAACCCGCGCGTGGTTAAGGCCGCCCGCGCGCTCTCGCCGAACCCACGCCCCTCGACGACACCGCACGCGATCGCGAGTACGTTCTTCACCGCCCCGCCGATCGCAACGCCGGTCACGTCGGTCGAAGCATAAGGTCTGAACGTCGGCGAACTCAGCATCCGCGCAATCTCGTCCGCCGTCGCCGCGTCGTCGAACGCAACCGTCACCGCGCACGGCAGCCCACGCCCCACCTCGCCGGCAAAGCTGGGACCCGACAACATACCGAAGCGCAGGTCGCCCGCTTCCTCGCGCGCGACCTCTGTCATGAGCTTGCCGCTCGGCCGTTCGATCCCCTTCGCGCAAATCAAAGCCCGCGCGCCTGTCGAAACCTCGGCCCGCAAACCGCGAACCACAGTCCGCAAGTGCTGCGCTGGGCACACCAGAAGAATGAGATCGGCGCTCGCCACATCGCGCATCGCCGCCGTGGCTACGATCGACGGCGACAACGTCACGCCCGGTAAGAAGGTGTGGTTCTCATGGCGCGCATTGATCTGATTAACCACGTCGCCTTCGCGCGCCCACAACGTGACCCGATCAACCGAGCCGGCAAAGGCCTGAGCAAGAGCGGTGCCCCAGGCCCCGCCGCCGGCTACCGCTATGTGGCTTTTCCCCACGGTTCCGCCTGATTCGCCAAGACGTGAACGACACCACGTGAATGTTTTGTTGAATATTTACCCGGAGCGGCTAGATTACGCGAACAAATGTTGTGCAAAGACACAGTCCGAGGAAACATCCTACTAGCTGCGAAGAAGCGCTTCGTACACTACGGCTACGCCAAAACCACGATGGCCGAGATCGCCGCGGACTGTAGCATGTCCCCCGGCAACCTCTATCGGTACTTCCCAGGGAAACTGGACATTGCCGAGGCGATCGCAGGCGAAGCCGGCGAACAAGCAATCGCAAAGCTAAGAGATGTGCTGAAACGCCCTGGCCGCAGCGCCAAGGAGCGTCTGCGCGACTTCATGTTCGCGGACATGCGTCTGACCTACGAACAGCTGGAATACGACAAGCAGGTCTATGAAATGGCCCGCGTCGTGATGATGGACCGCCCACAATTCGCCAACCGCATCCTGGCGCTGCACCGCGCTTTGCTGTCGGAAATCCTGGCCGCCGGCAACGCCTCGGGCGAGTTCGCCATAGAAGACGTCGTCTTCACCGCGGAAATGATCCAATCCGCCACCATGAAATTCCGCTACCCCCAACTCCACTCCAAGCTGCCCTATGAGAAGCTTGAGCGTGAGCTCGAAGGGGTCGTCCACCTGGTCTTGAACGGCCTGGCCGATGGCGGCGCCGGCCGCGACCAGCCGCGCAAGACCCCGGACGAGCAGAAATCCGAGACCCTCGTCAGCATTTGAGCCATCAAAGGTTAACAGACTGCGGCAGGACGTCGCACTGTGAGTGATGAGTGAACAAAAACGATTTCATTCATTGATTTCAGATCAGGGCTCCCGTATATAGGTTTCATCAGGCGGCGAGAGCCACCGAACGAGATCAAAGGAGAGACCCAAATGACGAACCGCAACAACCTGGTGACCCAGATTTCCACGACGCTGGCCGGCTTTGTCCTCGGCGCGTACGGCCTGGTGTTCCTGCTCAACACCCTGAACTGGATCTAAGCCTTGGCTTCTACCCAGCTCCCCAAAGAAACGAGCGGCCGGTAACCCCGAGCCGCTCGTTTCTTTTTGAGATCAAGGCATTAGAAGAGAACGCCTTTAGGCCTTCGCGCGGGCGACACCCTCGGACCGGCGATCCAACGGCCATCGCGCCCGCGCCACCGCCGCCAACGTATCGGTCAATCCCAACTGAAGCCGCTCAAGTCCCGCCCACGCAACCATCGCGCCGTTGTCGGTGCAAAGCTTCATCGGCGGAACCACGAACTCGAACCCCTCATCCGCCGCTGCAGCGCACAATAAACGGTTGAGCGTTTCATTCGCTGCGACGCCACCCGCGACAACCAGGTGGTTGATGTTCAAATCCATCTCCCGCACAGCGCGCATCGCCTTGCGCGACCGCCCGGCGAGAACCTCCGTGACCGCCGCTTGGAAGCTCGCCGCAATGTCGCTGACGATCTGATCGTCATAATCCACGGAATCGGCGATCCGCCGCACAGCGGTCTTGAGCCCCGAGAACGAAAAGTCGAACCCGTCGGCGTCGGCCAGCGGTCGCGGAAAGCGGTAGCGCTTCGCGTTGCCTGTCTTCGCGGCCTCTTCGATCGCCGGCCCGCCGGGAAACCCAAGCCCCAACAACTTGGCCGTCTTGTCGAACGCCTCGCCGGCGGCGTCGTCGATCGTCGTCCCCATGCGCGTAAAACGCCCGACGCCCTCGCAGATCAAAAGCTGGCAATGGCCGCCCGACACCAGCAGCAGCAAGAACGGAAACGGCACGCCATGCGTCAGCCGCGCCGTCAGCGCATGCGCCTCCAAATGATTGAGCGCGATAAGCGGCTTGCCTGACGCAAGCGCCAGCGCCTTGGCCGCAGTCAGCCCGACCGCCACGCCGCCAATCAAACCAGGCCCAGCCGTCGCCGCGATCCCGTCGAGATCGGCGATCGTGACGCCGGCATCCGCCAGCGCGCGCTCAACCACCTCTTCCAAGATCTCGACATGCGCGCGCGCGGCAATCTCCGGCACGACGCCGCCGTAGGGCTTATGTGCGGCGATTTGGCTCGCGACCACGTTGGACAGCATGACGCCCGGGCCGGGCGCGCGGCCGCGCACGACCGCCGCAGCCGTCTCATCGCAGCTCGTCTCGATGCCCAGCACTGTAAGGTCTTGAGCCAAATCCCGTTTCCAAGAAATCCGTCACACGCCTATATGTGGCGTGCGGCCACGAAGGTCGATAGCGTCCGCCACCACCCCGTAACACCAGGCCCTTCAAGCGTGCAAACTCGTCTGCGCATCGGCACCCGCGGCTCCCCGCTCGCGCTCACGCAAACGCGCATGGTTATCGCCGCGCTCGCTCGTGTTCACCGGTGGAGCGCCGATGAAGCCGAAGCGCGCACCGAGATCGTCGCCATCAAGACGACAGGCGATCGCGTCCAAGACCGCCCGCTCGCCGATATCGGCGGCAAGGGCCTGTTCGCAAAGGAATTGGAAGAAGCGCTGATCGCGGGCTCGATCGACGCCGCCGTCCATTCGCTCAAGGATCTGCCCGGCCTCCTGCCCTACGGCATGATGCTGGCGTGCCATCTGCCGCGCGAAGATCCGCGCGACGTCCTCGTCGCCAAAGCCGCCAAGTCTCTGAACGATCTGCCGCAAGGCGCCCGCGTCGGCACCAGCTCCGTTCGCCGCAAAGCGATGCTGCTGCATGCGCGGCCCGACCTCGACATCGTGGGCTTCCGCGGCAACGTCGAAACGCGTCTGAAGAAACTTGCCAACGGCGAAGCCGACGCGACGATCCTGGCCTTCGCAGGCCTCAAGCGCCTCAACGCCGAAGCGCACGCCAGCCACATCTTTACGGCGCAAGAAATGCTGCCCGCCGTCGCACAAGGCGCCATCGGCGTCGAGATCCTGGAGAGCAACACCACGGTGCGCGACCTCTTCGCGCCGGCCAACGACCGCGAAACCGACATCGCCGTGACGTTGGAGCGCGCCTTCCTCGCCATCCTCGACGGCTCATGCCGCACGCCGATCGCAGGACTCGCCGAACATGGCGATGCCAGCATCACATTCAACGGCTGCGTTCTCACCCCCGACGGCCGCACACGCATCGACGTCGCACGGCAAGCCGCGATCGCGACAGCCGCCGAAGCCGACCACGTCGGCACCGACGCCGGTCGCGAACTTGCCGCCAAAGCCGGCCGCCAATTCTTCGAAGTCTGACCATGCGCGTCCTCATCACCAGACCCCGGGGCGACGCCGAAGCACTCGCGGCGCAAATACACGCGCTCGGCCACACGACGCTGATCGAACCCTTGATCGACATCGTATTCGCTGACGGCCCCGCGCTCGATCTCACCGGCGCGCAAGCACTGCTCTTCACCAGCGCCAACGGTGCACGCGCCGCAGCGCGGCGAACAACTGACCGCACGATCCGCATCCTCGCCGTCGGCCGAGCGACCGGCGCGGAGGCAAGGGTCTTAGGTTTCACGCGCGTCAGCGAAAGCACCGGCGAAGGCGTCGAAACGTTTGCGCAAACCGTCCGCGAACAGCTGAACCCGGCCCAAGGCACGTTGCTGCACATCACCGGAACGGCAACGGCCGGCGACCTGAAAAGCGCGCTCACGCCCGCAGGCTTCGCCGTCCACACCGAACAGCTGTATGACGCGCGCCCCGCCGACGCTCTCTCGGCTCCCTTCACCGCCGAACTGACCGCGGGCGGCATCGACGCCGCGACATTCTTTTCGCCCCGCACGGCGGACCGTTTCGTAACCTTGATACGCGCCGCGGGTCTCATGACGCCGTGCGAGAAAATAGCGGCTCTCGCCCTCAGCGACGCCGTCGCCAACGCCTTGGCGCCCTTGCGCTTTCGCAAGGTTCTGGTTGCAGTGCACCCGAACGCCGCAGCTTTGCTCGACCTCTTGAAACAGGTCTGACCGGACCCCGCCTTGTGGCTCAAGGCCCGCCCCAGTAGCTTGCGGCCCAACCACGCAAATGAGACCGGCCGAATGAACGACATCGCCCCCTCAACGCCCGGAAACGGCGCGACCAAGCCTGCGGACCGCCGCGTCCGACACGGCTTGATCGAGGACTGGCGCGACGGTCTCGGCATTCTGGTCCTGCTGCTGGTCGCAGCCTTCTTCGGCGCCCTCCTCGCCCGCTTCTGGCCGGAGGGCGACGAAGGCGCAACGCATCTCACCACCGACATCACCTCGAGATTAAGCGCGGTCGAAGCGCGCCTCGGCCAAGAAAAAGGCGTCGAGTTCGCCGCGCTCAAAGACCGCGTGAGCAAACTCGAAACCCGCTTGCGCAACGCCGAGGTCGCGATGACCGCGGGCAGCGTCGCCAGCGGCCTCGCCGCCACCGCCTTCGGCGTCCCCGGGGCAGGCACCACGCCCGGCAGCGCCATCCCGGTCCCCGCAACGACCGACGCCGCAAGCAAACTCATCGACGACCTCGGCACGCGCCTCGCCGCACTCGAAGGCAAAGTCGGCACCGCGCCCGACGACGTGAAGGCCGCGCAAACCTCGATCGGCACGCTCACGACAAGCCTGACCGACCTCGGCACCAAGATCGACGCGTTCTCAGGTCGTCTTGAGCGCATCGAAAATTCCGACCTCCTCGAAATGGCCCGCCGCGCCTCGCTCGCCTCGGCCATCGCCAACCTGATGCGCGCCTCGCAAGGCTCGGCCCCGTTCAAGACCGAGTTCGACGTCGTGGCCGCGCTCTCGCCCACCGACTCGCGCCTCGCCGCCATCGCGCCGCTCGCCGCAAAAGGCCTACCGACCGCGGGCACATTGATGGGCTCCTTCGGTAACCTCGCCGATCGCGCGATGGACCTCGAACGCATCGCCAAGAGCGAAGGCATGTGGGACCGCTGGTGGGCGAACTTCACGTCGCTGATCTCCTCGCGCAAAGTCGGCGAGACCGGCGACAACTCCACCGAAGGCCGCCTCGCGCGCGCCGAAGTGCGACTGAAGTCAGGCGACCTCGGCGCCGCCGTGCGCGAACTGAACGCCATCCAAGGCGCCGCGCAAGGGCCGCTAAAACCCTGGCTCACCGACGCAAGCGCACGCATCCGGTTGGAAGTCGTGCTCGCCGAACTGAACACGCGCGCCATCGAAGCGCTGTCAGGCCCGGCGACGGAAAAATCGTCAGACCCCGTGCCGCAACTGCCGGCGCCATAGGGAACAGCCATGATTAGAGCTCTCTGGCTGTTCATCATCATCGCGGGCCTCGCCTTCGCGGCAACCGTGATTGCCGACTTGGAAGGCACCGTCGTCATCCAGTTGGGCGACAGCGAAACGCGCATGTATTTGTCGGTCGCGACCGTCCTCGTCATCGCGCTCTCGATCCTCACCATCACCGCCTACCGCATCATCACGACCTTCATCGACGCGCCCGCCGAGTTCTTCCGCTGGCGCGCGATGGGCCGCCGCCGCAAAGGCTTCGCAGCCCTCACGCGCGGCCTCGTCGCCGTCGCAGCCGGTGACGACGAAGAAGCCCGCCGCCAAACGCGCAAAGCGATCTCCCTCGTCGGCGAACCGCCGCTCGCCCTCCTGCTCGCCGCACAGGCCTCGCAGCTCGAAGGCGACGACGAAACAGCACAGCGCTACTACACGCAGATGCTGCAATCGAAGGAGACCGAGTTCTTAGGCCTCCGCGGTCTCTACATGGCCGCCGTC
>JAWXBY010000114.1:0-28364 GCA_034440355.1 Alphaproteobacteria bacterium | reverse complement strand
TGCGCGGCGTGGCTGCCGCCGCCGGCCCATGCCAGTAGCGCCGCTGCGGGCAGTAAGACCCCGCGGATGGAACTTCGACGCGACAATGGTCGGCTCTCGCATGGAGCGGATTATCAGCCTTCATCCAAGCCCTGCGTCGTTAAGATACGCTTAAGTGAGGCGAACTATCGTGCGTGCGAACGGGGCTTGAACATGAACCACTTCCGATTTTTCGCGCGCGTCATTGCTGTGTTGGCGTTCGGCGTCGGTCTCAATGCTTGCGCCGAACAGATGGTCAGCGTTCCACCGAAGGACCCGACCGAGCGTGCGCTGACGAGCAACAACATATCGGCGGCGGCGTATCGCCTGACCGCCGGCGACCGCGTGCGCGTCAGCGTGTTCGATCTCGCGGCGGAGAGCATGGAATACGTGATCGACGACACCGGCACGATCTCGATACCCGCTCTTGAGCCGGTCGTGATCAAAGGCGAGACGACGAAGGAAGCCGCCGGGACCATCGCCCAGGCTTACGGCAAGGCGGGTTTGTTCAAGAAGGCGCGCGTTTCGGTGGACGTCGTTTCGTTCGGGCCTTTTTATGTGCTTGGCGAGATCGCTAAACCGGGAGAGTTTGCCTATCGGCCGGGCATGTCGTTGTTCGCGGCGGTCGCTTTGGCCGGCGGGCATACTTATCGTGCGAACAGGGGCCGCGTGTTCATTCGGCGTGCGAGCGATACGGTGGAGACGGAGTACGACGTGACGGCGGACATTGCGATCCTGCCCGGCGACGTCGTGCGTATTCCAGAGATCCACCTCTAGGCGGTTATTTTCTTCGCGAGCGCGCGCTCGTAGATCTGCATCAGGTTCGCGTAGTTGCGATCGGCCGTGTACTGCGCTTCGTATTTGGCGCGCGCGGCTTTGCCCATGTCGGCCAGCTTGTCGGGGTGTTCCATCGCCCAGCGCGCCTTTGCGCGTATGTCCGCTGGATCAGCGGGTTTGAAGGCGAGGCCGGTGACGCCGTCGTCGAGCAGACTTTTCAAACCGCCGAGATCGCTTGCCAGAACCGGTAGGCCGTTGCCGTAGGCTTCGGCGAGCGTCATGGGGAACATTTCGTAGCAGACCGACGGCAGGATCATGAACGCGGCGCGTTGCATTTCGGCGTAGACCTGATCGCGACTTTGCGAGCCGATATAGATGATGTTCTCGGCTTGCGCGGCTTCGACCAACGGGCGCAACGGACCGTCGCCGGCGATGCGCAGCGGATAGTTCATGCCCTTCCATGCGGTGAGCAGTGAGGCGATGCCTTTTTCTTCGCTGAGACGGCCAACGAAGAGTGCGCCGTGGCGCTTGGCCGTGTTTGGTGTCGCGCCGTTCAAGGGATCGGCGACGGCGTTGCCTTTGACGATGATGTGGCCGGGGTCGAGGCCGCCTTCGACGAATTTGGCTTTGGCGAACTCGGTGAGGGCGATGAAGACGTCGACCTTTCGCTTCCAGGTGCCGAGCCATTTGTGGATGTCGACCATGGCGACGAGAGGGAGGGTCGCCATCAGCGACGATTTGTAGACGCGTTGGGGCAGGGCCCAGATCGCGGAGTGTTTCAGGCTGCGCTCACAGATCTCACCGTTGTGAAAGAGGATCGAGGTTGGGCACAGAATGCGGAAGTTGTGCAGCGTCATGACGCTGGGGATGCCCGCTCTGCGGCACGCGTCGAAGACCGACGGCGACAGTTTCGGGAAGAAGTTGTGGACGTGGACGACGTCAGGTCGAAATTCGCGCAGTTTCTCGGCGAGTGCAGCCTTGGCCCAGGGATTGTAAACCACGAGCGCGCCGGTGATCGCCTTTTGGCCCAGGCCCTGAATGGAATCGTTGTGCACGGAGAAGAGTTCCGCGGTGTGGCCCTTCTGCCGGAGGAGGGCCAATTCCTGCTCGACCACGACGTCTTCGCCGCCGCGCTGCTGGTAATAGTTGTGAACGAGCAGAATGCGCACGGTGTGAAATCAAGACCTGGTAAAGGAGGAATGGCTCACACTGTCACCTGCGGTACGGTATTCAAAGCGTTCTCGGTCACGGTCATTCGATGGACATGAAACCAGGCAAGCTCGTCGTCACGACGTCGTGGGATGACGGATATCCGGCCGACGCCAAAGTCGCGGAATTGCTGGCGAAGTATGGCGTTGCGGGCACTTTCTATATTCCTAACCGGAATTCGGAAGGCCGCCCCGTCTTGGGCGAGGATGAGGTTCGTAGGCTGTCGGGCACGTTCGAGGTTGGCGGTCACAGCATCGACCACGTCGTGCTGACGGACTTGCCGGAGGGCGAGGCGGCGCGGCAGATCACGCAGAACAAGCAGTGGCTTGAGAATTTGACGGGCCGTCCTGTCCCCGGGTTCTGTTATGTGCGCGGCCGGTATTCGCCGCAGATTAAAGAAATCGTTAAACGGGCGGGGTTCGAGTATGCGCGCACCGTCGTCAATCTCTGCCCGACGCCGGGTCGCGACGCGTTCGAAATGCCGACGACAATTCAGTTCTATCCGCACCGGAAGTCGGTCTATCTGAAAGGCTTTCTGCGTGGGGGACCCGACGTTGAGCGCGCGTCGTTGTTGTGGGCGGCGCTGACGGCCGGCGACATCGAGCACAGGGTTGAACGCCTGATCGATCTGTGCGCGCGGGCGGGCGGCACGTTCCATCTGTGGGGTCATTCGTGGGAGCTTGAGGAATTGAACCTGTGGGGTACGCTGGAAGCCATTCTGCGCCGTTTGGCCGCGCGCACGGAAACGACGGTTTTTGCAACGAATTATGAAGCTCATTGTGCCGCAATGAAGCGGGCGCCGGCTTAAAGCGCGCTGGGGACGGACATGCGGCAGACCGATATTGCGATCGTCGGCGGCGGGCTTGCAGGCTCGATGGCGGCGACAATGCTGCAACGGGCGGGGCGCGACTTCGTCATCGTCGATCCCGATCCCATCTACCCCTGGGATTTCCGCTGCGAGAAACTCGACTCGTCGCAGGTTGGGGTTTTGCGCCGGGCGGGGCTCGCCGATGTCGTGCTGCCGTCGGCCACGTTGTTCGATCAGTTGTGGATCGCGCGCCTGGGCCGCTTTGTGCAGAAGCGAGCGAACGAGCAGTACGGCATTTTCTACGACGCGCTGGTGAACCGGTTTCGCGCTGAGATTCCGCCGGCGCGATTCTTGGTGGGGAAAGTCGCTTCGATCACGACGTCGTCCGACCGGCAGACCGTGACGCTTTCCGACGGCAGCGAAATTTCGGCGCGCCTCGTCGTTCTGGCGACTGGGCCCAACCATGCGTTGCGCAAGTCGCTGGGCATCGAGCGCCATGTCTTGAGCGCGTGCCATTCGATTAGCATCGGTTTCGATATGAAGCCGGCCGGCAAGGCGAAGTTCGACTTTCCGGCACTTACCTACTTCCCGGACCGGCCGAGCGATCCGATCGCGTATCTCACGCTGTTTCCGATCGGTGATGCGATGCGGGCCAATCTGTTCGTTTATTACGAGGCGCGCGATCCCTGGCTCGCCAAGTTTCGCGAAGCGCCGCAGGCCGTGAGCTTCGCGGCCATGCCAGGCCTGCGACCGATCCTGGACGATTTCGAGATCACCAGTGCCATCAAGGTCAGGCCGGTCGATCTCTATGACACGTCGGGGTATCGCCAAGCCGGTGTCGTTCTCGTCGGCGATGCGTTTTCCAGTTCGTGCCCGGCGGCTGGGACCGGCGCCAACAAGGTCGTCGTCGACGTCGACCGGCTGTGCAGCACCTATATTCCGCGCTGGCTTTCGACCGAGGGCATGGGTGCGGAGAAGATCGGCGCGTTCTATGACGATCCGGAGAAGCGCGCTTCGGACGAGCAATCGCTGGCGAAAGCGAACTGGCTGCGATCGGTTTCGATGAGCCGGACGGTTCGTTGGCGTGCGCGTCGCTTGCTCAAGTTGGTGAGCGGCTATGGACGCGGCGCGTTGGATCTTGCGAAAGAGCGGATGCGCGTCCGCTCATAGATTCACGTGCGATTGAGCCGGCGGATGAGCGGCTTGCGCAGGAACTCGGGCAGTTTGCGCGAGAGACGCTGCGCTGCGGGGAACAGCCAATGCACGAGATGCAGGCCGATGCGGCCCTTCATGCTGAACGGGATGACGAGCGTTTCGACCTGTTTGAGCTGGCCGTTCCATTCCAGCTTGTCGTTGCTCACCGGCGGCATCAGTTCCAGGACCTTCATGCCGCGGCTGAAGCAGGCGTCGATGACCATCCTATAGAGCTGGCGGCCGGGACTGAACTCGTCGAAGTCGGGATTCTTGGACGACATATAGGCATAGAATTTTCCGGCGTAGGCGAAGCCGACTTGTGCGGCGATCGAGGCCGCTTTGGTCGCCAGTGCAAAGCCGATCAGATCGACGCCCTCGGCGTGCACGAGATTGGCGAGAAGCACCTTGAACGCGTCGTCGCGGAATGCGGGGCTGGTCCGGCCGTTGGTTTGCACCCACTGTAGGCGCGCGTTGTAGACCTCGTTCAGCAGCGGTGCCATTTGTGCGCGGTCGTCGACCGCGATGTGTTCGACGTCGTGCGCTTGGCGCAATTTTTCGGCGCGCTTTCTCAGGACCTTGCGGTTTGAGCCTTTGATAGTTTGTTCAAAGGCTTGAAATGTCGGGAAAGGGCGGAGGTCGATGAAGACCGCCTGCTGGTTCGAGGTGACTGTCGCGCCTCCTTTGACCAGAGCGGCGTGCAGGGGCGAGCCGGCGATGACGCTCTCGATCTGCAGTCCGTCGGCGCGGGTGCGCAGCGCGGCGAGGATGGCGGTCACGCCTGACGCGATATCGGCCGTGTTCTGAAAGGCGACGCCGGCCAGTTGTCCGAACGGATCGTCGAGGCTGCAAGCCATCCAGAGTCCTGCGCTGCGTTTCAGCGCCAGCGGCCATAACCCGATGAGTTGGTCGCCGCGCCATACGGTGGCGACCAGCAACTTGTAGTGGTCGGGCGAGCAACGCGCGCGCACGGCGGCGACGTGATGGTTCCAGGCGTAGGATTGGAAGAACGGGGAGTCGTGATCGCTCTCGCGGCGATTGAGCGTCTCCCAGCGTTCGGCGAGCGGCGCGAGGTCGGCCCAATCGGTCTTGAACTCCACGCGCAAATCTTCGCCGGGCAGCGCTTGCAGGTGTGCCTCAGCTTGGACGTTCACGTGTGGGGCTCGATTTCCGGAACGGCGCCGGTCCTTAAGAGACGTCAAGACTAGCGCATCGGGATGTGCGCGACCTGCATCATATCAAGGCTTAGTAAACCTGGCGTAGCGTCTCATTCACTCCTGCCGAGTAAACTTCGGGCGCTATAACCGGCGCGCAACAGCGGGGTTGATCTTAACATGTCTGACGGCGCAGCCAGCCGCAGCTCTCGTAGAGTCATCGGTGACTGACGGTCGAGACAGTGGCCGCACGCTGGCCGGACGGATCGCCGCGCCGCTGGAGCGGCTGCCGTCGCGCGTTCGCTGGTCGTTCGTCGATCAAGCGCTGATCAGCGGCGTTAACGCCTTGACAGGAATTATCCTTGTCCGGTCGTTGGGCCTGCATGCCTTCGGCGTGTTCTCAATGGTGCTGATCGGCATCCAGTTCCTCGGCGTGCCACAGGCGTCGGCGATTTTTGCGCCGATGATGAGTCATTTCGATCAGCGCGGCCGTATTTCCCGCTCCAGTTATCTGGCGGCCATGTTGCTTCATCAGTCGGCCTATTCGGCCGTCGTTGTGATGCTGGCCCTCGTTGCTTTTCTTGTTTTGGGGGAGGGGACGGGCGTCGACTTTGTGCTGGTCGCGGCGGTCACCATTGCGAACCAGTTTCAGGACCTTTCGCGGCGGTTCTTTTACGTGACGGAGCGTCCGCTTCTGGCCCTCGTGTCGGACGTGATCGCTTACGGCGCTCGTTTTGCAGCTATCTTGACGTTCGCGTATTTGGGCAGTCTGACGATTGATCTCGTCTGGCTGATCATGATCGTGACAAGCCTGGCTGCGATCGTGCTGTGGATTCCTGACCTCTCGCGGATCGACCTGTCGTGGGAGCCGATCGCGGCGGTTACGCGGTCGCATCGGAAAACCGCAACTTGGCTGCTCGGAAGTTCGCTCGCGGCCGTGTTTTCGGACAACAGCTTCGTGATGTTGGTGATCGGCGCCGTGTTGGGGCCGGCGGCGTTGGGCGCCGCGCGCGCCGTGCAGACGATCGTGCAGGTCATCAACGTCCTGCATCAATCGTTGGAGAATTTCGTGCCCTCCGCGGCGACGAACAGGCTGATGGAGGGCGGGACGCCCGCGCTCATGCGGTATGTCACGAACGTTTCGCTGATCGGGGTGGCCGGCATCGCCGCCGTGATCGGGACGCTCATGATCTTCGCCGATCCCGTCATGCAGTTCGTATACGGAAATTCGTTCGCCGATCAGCGGGCCCTTATCCTGGCCTTCGGGACGTATAGCGTGCTGGCGCACATCGGCTTCGTGATGATCGCGGGCTTAAGGGCGCTGGACGCGGCGCGCTTGGTGTTCATTCCCCAGGTCGTTCTCAGCGCCACCTCGATGGTTTTCGCCATCTACACCGTCAATGTTTGGGGCATCGTCGGTGCGCTTTACGCATTGCTGGTCCTGCGCGCGTTGTTCACGGCTTATTTGACGCTTGCGCTACGAAAGAGGGCGAAGGCACACGGTTAGCTTTGGCGTGAAGGCTTTCGCTTTCCTTGCGCGCGTGCGTGTCGCGGTACCACAGGTTCAAGATCACGCCGTAGAAGAAGTAGTAGGGGACCGCGATGAACGGTTTCTCGAACGCGTCTTCGGCCATGGCCACGATCCAGAACATGCCGAACATCGCGCCGAGCAAATAGAGGAACTGTTCGGTGCCGACCATGCCCTTTGCCCTGTACGACAGGTAGGTCCGTACGCCGGTGATGGCGAGCGCTGCATGCATCCAGCTATAGGCGATGAGGCCCACGAAGCCTGTGCGTCCTAGGGCGGACACGAGCGAGTTGTGCGGTTCGCGCACGATTGCGTCGATGTGGTAGTCCTTCGCCAAGCCCACGAGCGAGATGCCGTAGCCGAGGCCGAAGAGGGCGGTCGCGATCGAGCTTGTGACTTGATCCCAGATCGCCTGCCACCAGACGAAGCGCTGGCCGACGCCGCCGGCTGCGCCTTGGATGGCTTCGCTGTCCGAAGCGCCTTTGTCGCCCAAGATCGCCAGGAAATGTTCGAAATAGAAGCTGAGCGAGACCTCGCCGCTGAGGCGGCCCGGGATCGGCACGCCCAATGTCACGATGATGGCGAAGAGCAGGATGGCCGTTCCGAAGGGGGCGAGCAGGCGCGTAGCGCTTCCGCGCTTCGTCAGACCCACGTAGGTGAGCAGGAAGAAGATCTGGAGATAGATGGCGCGCGCCTGCCAGAGCGCGGCGACAAAGATGATGATGAGACCCGCGAGCCAGTGGGTGCGCACGCCCATGATGCGCTTGTCGATGATCAGAAACCTGATCGCACCCAGCATCGCCGTCATCGGCGTCAGCTGATACGTGAAGAAGAGCGGGATCTCCTTCAAGTTCGCCGAGGTGATCACCGGCGAGAAGCTCAAGAGGATCTCGCGGAACGGGTAGGTGAGCGCGATCAGAACCGCGAGGATCAGGATGCGGTGGAACCAGGCGATGATCGTCGTGACGGCGCCGGGTGAGGCGGCGACGACGAAGCCGATCCAGAGGAACAGCGACTCGATCAAGCTCGTGGCGTCGCGCATGGCCCAGAAGCCGTGCTCGCCGAAGCCGATGATCAGCTGCGTGCCGCCGACCAACCACCAAATCACGAACGGAATGGCGGGCGCGGCGCGGAAGAACGGCGCGATGAGATTGATGTCGGCGACGACCGTCAGGAAGAAGAAGAGGATCAGGATCTCGGCCATCGGCACGGCACTGACGGAACCCGGCGGCACGCGGATGAGCATGAACCCCGCTTCGAGCAGCATGTAGAGCGCCACGAGCAGCAGCGTGATGTTGAGGCGGACGGCACGGAAGGTCATGAAGTTCCCTTTGGGATATAATAGGCGAACTTCGTCAACGCCGATATTAACGGCGCGCCTTGCCTGCGAGAGTTGTGTCATTGCGGCACGCTTGCGTCCGGTGTTGGGGCTTGCGACCCGATCGAACCGCTGAACGTTCAAGGGCGGTGCCAACGCGGCGCTGTCCCGATCCTTGCATCCACAAGCGGATTGCCTCAAAAAATTACGGCGTTCGGGAGATTTGGCAGAATGGCAACTGGCGACAAATCGCCAATCGTCCATTGGGACACGGCGCCGATCGCCGCGTTCGGCAAGGAGCCGCTGCGCTTTCGCCATGCGTTGAGCGATCACAAGCTGTTTTCGGATGACGCGCTCGCGCATCTGTTGGAAAATCTTGAACGACGCGACTACTACGTCAACACGATGGACGTCGAATCACACAACCTGCGCAGCCTTCGCGAAGGCGAGATCAAAGGCCTGTCGGGCCGCGAGGCGTTGGAGGCCGTTAAGAAGGGCCGGATTTGGATTCTGCTGCTGTATCCGGACAAGGTTGACCCGGCCTATCGCGCGTTGCTGAACGACATTTACGCGGAGATGGAAGGCACGGTGCCGGGCATGAAGACCGGGTTCCGGAAGATGTCGATCCTCATCTCCTCGCCGAAGATTCAAGTGTATTATCACTGCGATATTCCGGGGCAGACGCTCTGGCAGGTGCGCGGCCAGAAGCGCGTTTACGTCTACCCCAATCAGCCGCCGTTCTTGGCGCAGCCGGACCTGGAGCGCATTGCGCTGGGCGAGGCGCATGAGATTTCGTTGCCCTATGACGAGGCGTTCGACGCGGAAGCGGCGACGTTTGACCTGCGCGGCGGCGAGATGTTGCACTGGCCGCTGAACGCGCCTCACCGGGTCGTCAATGGCGACACGGTCAACGTTTCGTTCACCACCGAACACTTCACCCCGCGCGACCGGCGCAGTTTCTACGTGAACTACGCGAACGGCGTACTGCGCCGTTGGACAGGCAAACAGCGGCTTTCGCAGCGTGCGACGGGACCGGCCTATTGGGCGAAATTGGGCGTAGCGGCGGCTTATAAATACAGCGGCGGGGAGAGCAAGCATCGCAAGGTCATGCGCGTGGACTTTGCGGTCGATCCGGCGGCGCCCAACGGCGTGCGGCCGATCCCTGCCTATGAGCTGCGCAGGTGACGGCTGACCCCGGCGCCAGCCGGCTGCGCGTCGACTTCGTCACCGACATCGCGCAGTTGCCGGCGCTCGCCGCCCAATGGGAAGCCTTGAATGTGGGGCGCGATCACGACGCGCCGTTCTTCCAATCGTTCATCTGGAACATGCATGTTGCGCGCGTGCGCACGGCGGCGAGCGGGAACCGGTTCAAGGTGCTGGTCGCCACGGTTTGGGAGGGCCAGGAACTCGTAGGTCTTTGGCCCTTGTCGCTGCAGCGAACGAACGGCGTTTGGGTGGCCTGCAGTCTCGACGATCCGTTCGGCCAGTTCGCCGGGGTTGCCTTTGGCCGCGAGGAGAACATCGCACCGGGGGTGGCGGCGATTATCGATGCGTTGCGTGGCCGCGCGGATGCTCTGCAAATCGAAGCGGTCGTCGTGGGGTCTCACTTGCACACGGCTCTCCTGCAGCACGGCGCGCAGGCCACTGGGTCCCAGGACTCGGTGGTTGCCGATCTGCGGCCGTATCCCACGTTCGAATCCTTCGTAAAAACCGTGAACTCGAAGACGCGCATGAACCTGCGCAACCGGCGAAATAAGTTGGAATCGCTTCACCGCATCGAGCATGTGGTCGCCGACAGCCGTGAAACGCTGGAACCGCTGCTGCGCCAGACATTCGAGTCACGCGTGAGTTGGCTGCACCGCAATGGGCGAACCAGTCCCGCTTTTCGCGTGCCAGAGTTTAAAACGATTGTCGCACAATTGCCGTACACGGATGGAATTGGCCTGGTCGGCTTTGCCTTCAATGCGGACACGACCTGCATGTCGTCGCATTTCGGCTTCGAATATCGCGGAAAATACTATGCGTATATGTCGGCGATGGATCCGGCGTTCGAACAATACAGTCCCGGGCGCATGCATTTGGGGCTGCTGATCGAGAGCTGTTACGCGCGCGGTCTTGACGGGGTGGAACTGATGCCGCCTGCGATCCGCTACAAACTCGAATGGAGCGACCACACCAAGCGCATCGAGACGATGAGCTTGCCGTTCACGACGAGGGGTCGTTTGGCGTTGAAGCTTGCAGGCTGGGTGATCCCAAAAGTCCGGTCGCTTTCGCGCATGCTGCCGGAGCGTCTGCGCAAAGTGCTCATCGGGCGGATCAATCGCCAGTGAGGCGAAGGTCTTTTGATCGGTTCGTGTATCAGGCGTGATACCCATCGGCATCGCCGCGCCTCAACCCTTAGTAGGTAACTATAATCGCTGATCAATAGCTGTTCTGCGGGCGGGTGGACTGTTGCTCTTGCGCATCTCTCAACCGGAGGTTTGGCAACCCTAATTGTGGAAGCAGGGAATTTCTGCGCGATAATTCGCTTATTGGGTGTGCCTCGATGTCTTGAGGCCGCGGCTGTTGGGTGCCGTGTACTGGGGGAATAATGGACGCGCGTTTCGTCCGCTGGGTGGCTTGGGAACGCCACGCTGCAGCGGACTTATTGGCGATCAGTTCGCGCATCATCGTTGCGCGCGCCTTCGATTTCGTGCGCGCGGCAGCAACGGCGCTGCTCGGCTCATCTCAACAGATCGGCCGCGGCGCGGCGACTGCGGGCGCGATTGCTGCGCTGGTCGGCGTCGCTTACGCGAACACCATTCCGGTGATGGAACGTCCGCGTCCGGACTATGACGCGAAGGGCGTTCCGCTCGGCGCGTTTCGCGCGTTTCCGACGTTGGATACCGCGCTTATCGTCAGCGACAACGTGTTTCAAACCACGGGCGCGACGAAGAGCGACGTGACGCTTCAGGCTTCGCCCGCCATTAAGATCGTTTCCGAGTGGTCGCAGCATCTGGTCGAGTTCTACGGCCGGCTCAGCGCGCAACGCTATGCGGATTACAGCAGCGAGAACGTGACGGACTGGGAGATCGGCGCGAAAGGCCGGCTCGATATCCAGCGCGGCAGTGCTGTGTTCGCCGAGGTATACGACTCGGTCGGGCATGAAGGGCGGTCGTCGCCGAACTCGCCGGGTAACATCGCGGAACTGGTGCGTTATTCGCTGTTCCATGCGGGTGGCAGCATATCGGTGCAGCCCAATCACCTGCGCATGCTCTTGGCGCTCGAACACAATCGTTATTCGTATGACGCAACACGTCTTAACGGCGGCGGATTCTTAGATAACCGCGATCGCGACCGCGATGAGTTCCGTGTGCGCGGGCGTGTGTCACTTGAAGTCGCGGAAGGTTACTTAGGGTTCGTCGAGGCCGCTTATGACACGCGGGACTTCGACAGAACCTTTGATCGGACCGGCGTTAACCGGGATTCCAACGGCCTGAACATTAACGTCGGCATGGAATTCGCCCTGGTGGAGTTTTTGCAGGGTGAGGCTTTCATCGGCCACCTTGAACGTCAATTTGAGACACCCTTGCGCGACTTCTCAGGCTTTAACTATGGAGCGACGCTGAAATGGTCGGCGACACCGTTGACGACGGTTCGCTTCGACGCAGCGCGCGTTCTGAACGACACAACCGTCGCCGGCGCCTCCGTGGCGTCCGACCGTTCGATCGGCATCGGCGTCGATCATGAGCTGCGCCGCAACGTGATCATCCAAGCGAGCCTGGCGCGCATCGACAGCGAATTCGTCGGCATCCCGCGTGAGGACGAGTCCATCGAGGGCCGCCTCGGCGCCATTTATTTGATCGACCGGAATTTGAGCGCGAACGCCGGCTATGAGCGGCTTGAGCGCGACTCGAACGTGGCCGGCGAAGATTTTTCCGAGGATCGATTCAACATCGGCCTCAGGGTTCAGTTTTGAAACGAGTTTCGCGCGCTACCGCGTGCGTGAGGACTAAGTCATGAATGTACGTGTAAGACAGCCTTTGATCGAGACGGACGACTTCGAGCGTGGCCCGGAATTGCCGTTCCCGAACGAGCCCTCGTCGACCGACTTAGCCGGCTTGCTGCGCATACTGCGCGCGCGCAAGGCGATCATCGTCAGCACGGTGGTGACTGTTCTCGCGGTGACGTTGGTCTCGCTGGCCTTCGTCACACAGACCTACTCCGCCACGGCCGTCATGATGCTGGACCAGCGCAAGAACGCCGTCGCCGACGTGAACGCGGTGCTCAGCGGTCTGCCGGCGGACACCGCCTCGGTGCAGAACCAGATCCAGGTCGTGACGTCGCGGGAGTTGGCGGTGAAGGTCGTCGACAAGCTCGCGCTTGATCGCGATCCGGAATTCAACACGGCGTTGGCGTCGGGCGTTTGGGGACTCTTCGGATCGACAGCCTCGGCCGAAACAACCACCGAGTTGCGGCTCGGCAATCGCGGGACCGATAAGGGCCGTGAAGTGGCGATCAACCGGCTGCTCAAGTCCTTGAGCGTGAATCAGGTCGGTCTCTCGACGTCCATGACGATCAGCGTCGCCTCGGTCGACGCCGACAAGTCGGCGCGGCTGACGAATGCGGTTGCGGACGCGTACGTCGAAGATCAGCTCAACACGAAGTTCGATGCGACGCGTAAGGCGACGACGTGGCTCTCCAATCGCGTGCGCGAGATGGCGGGGCAGGTTCAAACCGACGAAGCCGCGGTTCAAGCGTACAAGGCGGAGAACAGCATCGTCGACGTCGGGCCGACCGGCGGCGGGTCCATCGTCGATCAGCAGACGGTGAGTGTGAACGTTCAGGTCATCAACGCGAAGGCCGACTTGGCGCAAAAGGAAGCCCTTTATGAGCGCGTCGCCGAACTGCAACGCCGCGGCCGCGCGGTCGAGGCAACGCAGGTCGTCGCGTCGCCGCTGATCGCGCAGTTGCGCGCGCAGGAAGCGGACTTGGCGCGCCAAGAGGCGCAGCTGGCGTCGCGGTATCTGCCGCAGCATCCGAAGATGGTCGACATTCAATCGCAGCGGCAGGACACGCGCCGCAAGATCGGCGCGGAGGTTTCGCGCGTGATCGACGGTCTGGCCAGCGACGTCGCCATCGGCCGCGCCAACGTGCAGTCGCTGCAGGGAAGCTTGGAGCAGCTGCAATCGAAGTTTCAGAACCAGGGCGGCGCGTCCGTCAAATTGAAGGCGCTGGAGTCGATCGCGTCGTCCAGCCGCTCGATCTATGAAGGTTTGCTGTCGCGCCTGAAGGAAGTGCAGGGGCAGGAGGGCATCGCCGCCGCCGACGTGCGCGTCATCTCGCGCGCCATGGTGCCGACGGTTGCGAGCCCGCGTTTTGGGACCGTGATCTCGATCGCCATTCCGGCCGCGCTCATTCTGGGCTTCCTGATCGCGTTTGCCGCCGAAGCGGTCGATCCCAGCCTGCGCACGACGGAACACGTCGACAAATACTTGGGCTTGCCGGTGTTGGCCACCGTTCCTGAGGTTGCAGATCAAAACTCGACGCACAGCGCCGCCGACATGGTGGTCTACGAGCCGTCATCTTCGTTCGCAGAGTCCATACGCGGTCTCTATCTCGGCCTTTCGCTCTCGAATGCCGAGCGGGCGCCGAAAGTGCTGCTCGTGACGTCGGCCGTGCCCGGCGAAGGTAAGACGGTCACCGCCGTCAGCCTTGCGCGCCTCGCGGCGCGTCATGGACGCAAGGTCATCATCGTCGATGCCGATTTCCGTCGGCCTTCGGTAGCGAGCACGATGCGGCTGGCCTCTCCTATCGGAGGCATCGCCGACGTGTTGGACCGTCGCTTGTCGCTTGAGCAATGCATTGTCGCCGATGGCCGCTCGCAGGCGTTCGTGCTTCCCGGCTCGACGACACCTGGGAATCCCTCGGACCTGATGACGTCGGATGCGCTGCGCCACCTGATTGCGACGCTGCGCGGCAAGTTTGATCTTGTCGTCATCGACTCCGCGCCGCTGGTGCCGGTGCACGACACGCTGTTGATTTCGCAGTTGAGCGACGCGGCATTGTTCGTGACGCATGCGGGCAAGACGCCGCGTGATGCGCTGACCGCTGCGTTGCGTTCGCTGAAGTCGACGAAGACGCCGGTGCTGGGCGTCGCCCTGACCCGCATGAAAGAAGATCCGCGCTACGCCTATCACGACTACCTTTATGGCGCGCGTCCGCGCATGGCATCGTCGACCGCAGGTCAGCGTGCGCTCGCTGCGCCGACGGGCATCGTGGGCAAGTTGCGTGGTCTGGTTCTGCAAGCCGTGGGGACGCGCTAAGTCGGATGAACGACACGAATCCCATGGAACGAGTTTACGAAGACGACCGGTTGCTCGGTGTCGCGGAGAGCGTGCGCGAAAACGATGCCCCTGTGCACGAGCCCGTCGCAGAGCGTATTTTGCCGCCCGGCGTGTTGGCGTTCGACAGCAGCCGCTTCCGCCGGCCGGCCGGTGCGCTGCAGGCCAAGGGCGCACGGCTGATCATTACGCTCGCTGAATCGATTGCGATCGTTACGGCGAGCTTGGTGGCCGGCATTGCCTATCATGAGTTGGCGCTGGGGTTGCCGGCGAACCCGCTTGTGCTGCTCGCGGTCGGCATGCTTGCCGCGGTTTTCTATTCAGGCGCGATGAGCGCCATCGAAGCCAACCAGCGCTTTCGGCAGTTGGACGGGCCTGAGGCCTTCCGTGACGTGACGCTCGTTTGGATCGGCGCGATCTTATGCGTGACGTTCTTTGCCTTCTCATTGAAAGCGGGCGAGGCGTTGTCGCGCGGTTCGTTGCTCACATTCCTGGTGTTCGGCTACTTCGCCATTGCTGCGACGCGCACGCTCGTCACGCATCTCTTGGTCAAGCATTACAAGCCGGGCCGGCTGATAGCCCATCAGGTTATCGTCGTCGGCGCCGAGGGCGATCCGACGTTGGAAGCTCTGCGCTCCGAGTTGAGCGGTGCCGGTTATGCCGAGCCGCGCATCGTGCGCTTCGCCACGCATATCGGGCCGCGCGAATGGCAGCGCGAGTTGACGAGCTCGATGGCGCGCGTTCTGGGTTTGGCGCGGACTGCCGACAACGGCGAGATTTGCATCGCTGCCGGCGGGTTCGACGATCAGCGGTTGCGCGATATCGCGACGGCGCTGCAGGTCGTGCCGCGCGCGGTTCGCATTATTCCGGCGCCGGCTCTGGAGCAGCTTTTGCATTTCCCGATCCGCAGCATCGGCAGTCTGCACGCGATCGAGCTGCAAAAGGCGCCGCTGAACGTTGCGCAGCGCGCGGTGAAGCGGGCGATGGATATCGTGTTGGCGACGGCGGCTTTGATCTTCTTCGCGCCGTTTCTGTTGTTTGTCGCGATTGCGGTTCGTATCTCGTCGCACGGCCCGGCGCTGTTCAAGCAGACGCGGCTTGGCCATCGCGGCGTGCCGTTTGAGATTTTCAAATTCCGCACGATGACCGTCGCCGAGAACGGCGACGAGGTGAAGCAGGCGCAAGCGAACGACCGCCGCGTGACGTGGCTGGGCCGGTGGCTGCGCAAGGCGAGCATCGACGAGTTGCCGCAGCTGTTCAACGTGCTGCGCGGTGAGATGTCCCTGGTCGGTCCGCGGCCGCACGCCGTGGCGCACGATCATCACTACACGATGTTCATCGACAATTACGACATTCGCCAGCACGTGAAGCCCGGCATTACCGGTTGGGCTCAGGTGAACGGCTATCGCGGCGAGACGTCGTCGCCGGACCTTATGCGCCGGCGCGTCGAGTTCGACATTTGGTACGCGAAGAACGCCGGCATCCTTCTCGATTTGCGCATTCTCATGCTCACCGTCGTCGAAGTTCTTCGGCAGCGAAACGCCCACTGATCAACCTCCCCCCAAGGAACTAACCCATGAAAACAGCTCTCGTTTGCGGCGCCGGCGGCTTTATCGGCAGCCATCTTGTGAAGCGCCTGAAGGCCGAAGGCTTTTGGGTTCGCGGCGTCGACCTGAAGTTTCCGGAATTCGGTGAGACGGCGGCGGACGATTTCTTGATCGGCGACCTGCGCGATCCGGTCATTTGCCGCGAGGTTACCGATCGCCGTTTCGACGAGGTGTATCAGCTTGCCGCCGACATGGGTGGCGCGGGTTACATCTTTACGGGTGAGCACGACGCTGACGTCATGCACAACTCGGCCACGATCAATCTGAACATGGTCGAGGCGTGCCGCCGCCGGAACGTGAAGCGCGTGTTCTATTCGTCGTCGGCTTGCATGTACCCGGCCTATAATCAGGAAGATCCGAACAATCCGAACTGCGCCGAGTCGTCGGCTTATCCGGCGGCGCCGGACAGCGAATACGGTTGGGAGAAGTTGTTCAGCGAGCGCCTCTATCTCGCCTATGGCCGCAACCATGGCATGGAATGCCGCGTCGCGCGTTTCCACAATATCTTCGGGCCGGAAGGCACGTGGACGGGCGGCAAGGAAAAGTCGCCGGCCGCGATCTGCCGCAAGGTGGCGGAAGCCAAAGTGGGCGGCGAAATCGAGATGTGGGGCGATGGGCTGCAAACGCGCTCGTTCCTCTATATCGACGAATGCATCGAAGGCGTGCTGCGTTTGACGCGCTCGCCGCACACCGGGCCGTTCAACATCGGGTCGGAAGAGATGGTGTCGATCAATCAGCTTGCCGCTCTCGTGATGGACATTGCGGGCAAGCGTTTGAGCATCCGTCATATCCCGGGACCCACGGGCGTGCGCGGCCGGAATTCCGACAATCGTCTTATCCGCGAGACGTTGGGTTGGGCGCCGTCGAAGTCGCTGCGTGACGGGATGGAAAAGACCTATGCCTGGATTGCGGAACAGGTCGAAGCGAAGAACGGCACGCGCCGTCTCAAACTGGTGGGCTAAACGATGACGGCGATCCATGCGAGCGAGCATCCGCGCACAGTGATTTGCGGCGTGCGCTTCTCTTGTCTCGACAGGGCCGGCGCGGCGCGCTGGCTCTTGGGGTCGGCGAAGAGCGGCACGGGCGGTTATGTCTGCGTGACCGGTGCGCATGGCGTCGTGGCGTCGCAAGACGATGCGAAGCTGCGCGACATTCTGAACGGCGCGAGCATGAATACGCTCGACGGTCAGCCGGTCGTTTGGATTGCGCGTTTGCGTGGCTTCTTGGCGGGCCGCGTGACGGGGCGCGAGCTGGTGTGGGACGTCGTCGATAGCGACGTTTCATCCGATGTGCGTCATGTGTTTTTCGGCGCGACGCAGGCCGTGACCGACAAGATGATCGAGCGTCTGCGCGAGCGGAATCCGAGCGTGCAGGTTCAGGCCTACAATCCGCCCTTCGGCGCGATGAGCGATGAAGACTTGAACCGCGTGTGCAACGGTTTCGCGGCCGACGGTCCGATGATTATTTGGGTGGGCTTGAGCACGCCGAAGCAAGAGCAGATGACGGTGCGTCTGTCGGCGCGTTTCCCGAAGACGCCGGTGGTGGCGATCGGCGCGGGCTTCGACTTTGTCGCGGGCTTGAAGCCGATTGCGCCGGCGTTCGTGACGTCGCTGTCGCTCGAGTGGCTGTTCCGATTGGCGTCAGAGCCGAAGCGGTTGTTCCGCCGCTATGCCGAGATCGTCCCGCGCTTCTTACTGCTGGTGGGCCGTGAGGCGGTGTCGGGTAATCTGCTGGCGCGGTCGAAAGCGGCTTAGAACCAGCGTTCCACGATGTTGACGATGTCGCCGGGCTTCAGCTTGGTCGAGTCGTCGGCCGGGAATTTTTCTTCGTCGGGCGCGCCTTTGCGGCGGATGTACACCGAGCTTTCGTTGGCGCGGTAGGTGTAGCCGCCCGCCATCGCCACGGCGTTCAGCACGCTCATGTTGACGACGAACGGATATTCGCCCGGCTTGTTCACTTCCCCGATGATGTAGAACGGGCGGAAGGTCAGGATCTCGATGCTGACGCGCGGGTCCTTCAGATACTGCGTGCCCAGTCTCGTCGCGATGTCTTCTTCCAACTGGCGCACCGTGCGGCCGGCGGCGGTGATCTGGCCGATCAACGGCAGGCGCACGAAGCCGGAATCGTCGATCACGAACTCGCCGCCCAGGTCGTCTTCGCCGAAGACGATGACGCGCAGTTTGTCGCCGCTGCCGAGTGCGTAGCTGGGATCGAGGGCGCTGGTCGAAACCGGCGGCACGGTTGCCGCTTCTTTCGTGGGCTCAGCGTGCGCGAACCAGAGTTGCGCCGCCGCAAAGACGACCGCACAAATCCTGAGCAAGGCCATCGCTGAAGGCCGCATAGCCAAAGGAAATTCCCCGACGCTTCCGAGGATGCGATTCGATCAGGGGCCCCTCAAACAGTCAAGATGAATGACCTGACGGTTAAGCCGTGCACGACCCGCCGCCGAGGACGCAGAACTTGGCGCAGTGGGGGTGGTTTAGCGGGACCGGAGCTAGGGCATCGGCCAGGCTGGGGCCGGTGTCGAAGCGCGCGTCGTAGGGCAGGAGCGTGCAGGCGACGATGCTTGGCCCGGCGTCGTCTTTGCGTTTGATGACCATCCGGCTGGTCGCGCACATCATGCTGTCGGGATGTTTACCGAGGATGCTCCAGCAGCCTTCTGAGATTTCGGGGACAGTCGCGGTTTCGTCCATCTCGGGGAAGAGCAGAAGTGCTTCGGGATTTTGCGTGTCGATGGATATGCCGTGGCGGGCGAAGAGCGCGGCGTAGCCGCGGCGCATGTCGGCGTCCTCATCGCCCCAACGGCGGCGGCCCGCGACGCTGATGCGGAAGCCGTTGGCCGCGAGCCACTTCAGCCCGCGCATGGCGATGTCGAAACTCTTGGGCCCGCGCTCTTCGTCGTGCAGATCGGCGCGCCAGTGATCGATGCTGACGCGCAGGGACAGGCGATCGCCGAAGCGGGCGCGCACGTCTTTGAGCGCTGCCTGGACCCGGGGGCGCATCATCGGACGCATGGCGTTCGTTAGAACAAGGACCTCATGGCCACGGCGCAGGACGATGTCGAGCATGTCGAACATCGCCGGGTTCATAAACGGCTCGCCGCCGGTGAAGCCGATGAGGCGCGGCGTCTCGCCAATGCGCGCGGCCTCATCCAAGACGCCGGTGAGATCGGCCGCCGTCAGATAGGTCAGGCGATCGTTGAGCGGCGAGGACTCGATGTAGCAATTCGCGCATTCGATGTTGCAGAGCGTGCCGGTGTTGAACCACAGCGTCTCAAGCCGGCGCAGTTCGACCGTCGCGCGGCGTTCGCCGTTTGCGGTGATCAGCGGGTTGTCGAATTTGCGGGCGCCTTGGGCGGCGCCGGCGGTCGTGGCATCCATGGTTTACTCGTGCACCTGTGCGCGTGTCGGCGGCAGCTTGCCCGATAAACCCATATGAAGGAAGGTCGCCGCCTTGACGTCTTCGCGAGCGTGAAAATGCCGGCCAGTGTCGCGATCTTCGCCAAAGCGCCCATCCCGGGATACGCGAAGACGCGCCTTATCCCGCGGCTCGGTGAGGCGGGCGCGGCGGCTCTTCAACGGCAACTTACGGAGTACGCTGTTCGCGTTGCGATCGAGGCCGATGTCGGGCCGGTCGCCCTCTGGTGCATGCCGGACTGCGCGCATCCGTTTTTTGCGGAGCTGCAGCGGCGCTATGGCGTTGCGCTTCACGCGCAGGCCGGCGCGGACTTGGGCGAGCGGATGCATCATGCCGTCGAGGCTATGGCGACGGCGGGATCGGTGGTGCTGATGGGAACAGACTGCGCCGTCATCACGGCGGCGCACGTGCGACGTTGCGTCGACGCGCTCGCGGTTTCCGACGCGGCGGCGATTCCGGTTGAGGACGGCGGCTATTTTCTGCTGGCGCTGCGACGACCGGCGCCGACGTTGTTCGACGGCATCGCGTGGAGCACATCGAGCGTCTTCGCGGGAACGCGCGCGAAGGCGGCGGCCGCCGGTTTGTCGCTTCAGGTGTTCGAACCGCTGTGGGACATCGACCGGTCGGAAGACTACGAGCGGGCGGTCACAGAGGGCGTTCTACCCGCGGCCGGCAATGAGATCGATCTCAGCATCGTTATCCCGACATTGAACGCCGCCGCGAACATCGGCGAAGCGATCGGCGCGCTCGCAGAAGCGCGGCAGACGATGCAGGTCGAGATCATCGTCGTCGACGGCGGATCGGACGACGACACGTGCGCACGTGCGGCCGCCGCAGGTGCTACAGTCGTGACGGCACCGCGCGGGCGCGGCGTTCAACTCGCGACGGGTGCGAAGCGGGCGTTCGGGCCGTGGCTTTTGTTTCTTCACGCCGACACGATGCTTGCTCCGTCGTGGAGTTCGGCGGGAAGGTCCTTCATGCGGGCTGAAGGTGCGAGGAAGGCTGCATACTTCAGCTTCGCCCTCGACGACGCTGTGTCCATGGCTCGGCGGATCGAGGCACTTGCCAATTGGCGGGCGCGAACCTTTGGCCTGCCTTACGGCGATCAGGGACTGTTGATCTCGCGCGAGATGTACCACGCCCTCGGTGGCTATCGTGAGCTTCCGCTCATGGAGGACGTCGACATCGTGCGACGTATCGGCAAGAAGCGCCTGGTCGAGTTGCCTGTCGTGGCGAAGACATCCGCGGCGCGCTATCGCCGCGACGGCTACATCCGGCGACCGCTTAGGAATTTGAGTCTACTGACGCTCTATTTCCTTGGCGTCTCGCCGCGCAGACTTGCGCGGCTCTATGCATGAAGCGCTGTGACAGAACGCGCGTGTTCTATGCGGTGCCGCGCAGAGTCCCAACCGGGATCTTTGCTGCGACACGCGGTGGCGGCAAATGCGCAAGGAGACTCGAGGGATCGGCCGGCTTCTGCAACACCGCCACGTGACTGAAGCGTTGGTCGATATTGCGAACGTCGTATCCTGTCGCGAACACGAACGGAATGCCGGCGGTCGAGAGCGCGCTGGCCAACGGATAGACCGTGCCGTCGAGCAGATTAATGTCGAGGACGGCGCAATCGGGCCTGTCGGATTCGATCGCCGTCAGCGCATCGTTGACCGATGCGAACGGCCCGATGACCTGATAGCCGGCTTCGGTCAGCGCGGCCTGCATCATGAGGCCGACGAGGGCTTCATCTTCGACGAGCAGCGCCCGCGCAGCAATCGCGCGTTCCACAAGGCGTGGCTTAGCGTTGTCGCGTACGCTCGCGGAAACGACCGACCCGTCTGCCTGATCGGGGATTTCGATCGTGCAATGCATGCCTTCCGGACGCCAGTCGAGCGCGAGCTTCCCGCGCAACTGATCCTCAACGCTCGCTTTGATGACCGTCGTGCCGAAACCGCGTGACGTCGGCGCCTTGACGTTCGATAGGCCCGTCTCGGACCAGTTCAGCACCAAGCGATCGCCCTGCTTGGACCAATTGACGGCGAGCGATCCTTCGGGGCGTGAAAGCGCTCCATACTTGACGGCGTTGGTGGCAAGTTCGTGCAATACCACCGCCGTCGCTTGAGCCGTGCCCGGCGCGAGCAACAGCGTCGGTCCGGTGATCGAAAAGCGGCGCTCGCCCGTCGTCTTGTACGGCGCGAGTTCGTCGTTGATGAGACGCGCGAGGTCGGCGCCCTGCCAGCGCGAAGCCGACAACAGACCATGCGCGCGCGCGAGCGCGCTGATACGGCCTTCGACGGCGGCGACATAATCGGGCAGGGTGCGTGCGTGCGTCATGCGCAGAACGGCCTGCACCACCGCCAACGTGTTGCGCGCGCGATGATCGACTTCCTTGGCGAGCAGCATCTGCGTTTGCTCGGCGCGCTTGCGTTCGGTGATGTCCAGCGTGACGCCGGCGATGCGCGCGACGCGGCCTTCGGCGTCGCGGTCCGCCGTCGCCGACACAAGGCACCAGCGCGTCTCACCGTCCGGCCGGTGTATTCGCAGTTCAATTTGGTGCGTACCGCCTCCTTGCGAGAGCGCATCGTAGGCCCCCCGTATGGTGTGCAGATCATTTTCGTCTACCATCCCGCGGAGGCCGCTTTCGCCCTGCGCCGCCGGAATTGCGGCAGGTCCGGGGTCAAGACCGAATATCTCGTACTGGCTTGCGTCGAGGGAGATCGTGGCTTCTTCGATGTCCCACATCCACGATCCCATCTTGCCCGCGGAAAGGGCGAAGCCCCGCCTGCGCTCGCTTTCGACAAGCCGGGCGTTCGATTGCTCAAGCGCCTGCGTTCGATCCTTGACGCGCGTTTCGAGTTCTCGGTTCAGAAGCTCGAGTTGGCGCGTCTTCCGGTAGAGTTCCGAGAACACGCGCACCTTGGCCTGCAGCACCTCGGGCACGACGGGAACGGAAACGTAGTCGACCGCGCCCATCTCATAGCCGCGCATGCGGTCCTGATCGGAAAGCTGAACCGCCGAGATGAAGATGATCGCCGTTTCCTTGAAGCGCGGATGCTCGCGGATCATCGCCGCGAGTTCGAAACCGTCCATCTCCGGCATGACAACATCTATAAGAACGATGGCGATCTCGTTCTTCAGCAGATGCGTGAACGCCTCACGGGCGGAAGACGCCTTGATCAAATTCTGATCAAGGTCCCTCAATATCACCTCGTACGACAGCAGCTTGCCGGGCTGGTCGTCGACGAGAAGGATATTCACCTTGTCTTGTTCGGTCATAGCGGGCTCACCGGTGGAGCCACATGCGGAGCGCAGACAACAATTGCTCCGTGTTGACCGGTTTGGCCAAGTAGTCGGATGCGCCCGCTTCCAGGCACTTCTCGCGGTCGCCCTTCATGGCCTTTGCGGTCAGCGCGATGATGGGTAGGCGGCGGAAGGCAGGCAGCTGTCGGATCGCTTCGATCGTTTGATAGCCGTCCATACCCGGCATCATGATGTCCATGAGAACGATCGCGACGTTCGGCGTGGATTCGACAAGGTCGATCGCTTCGCGGCCGTTCGTTGCGGTGAGCACGTGCATGCCGCGGCGTTCGAGAACGCTGCTGAGTGCAAAGATGTTGCGCGAGTCGTCGTCGACGAGCAGCACGGTCCGGCCGAGCAGATCGGCGTCGGAACTGTTCAGCCGTTCCAGCATGCGCTGCTTTTCGGCCGGCAGGTCCGTGACGACGCGGTGCAGGAAGAGGGCCGTTTCGTCGAGCAGGCGTTCGGGCGACTCGACCCCTTTGACAACGATGCTGCGTGCGATGGTGTGCAGCTGCGCGTCCTCTTCGGCCGACAATTCGCGGCCCGTGAACACGATGACCGGCACGTCGGATAGCGCATCGTCCGCGCGAAGTTGGTGCAGGACTTCGAAGCCCGTCATGTCCGGCAGACGCAGGTCGAGAACGACGCAGTCCACGGACCGCGAGCGAAGAACATCCAACGCCTCCGCGCCGGTGCCCGCAATGACCATTTCGATGTCGTCGTAGTGCAGCAATTCCCGGATGCTCAACTGTTCGGCGGGATTGTCCTCGACAACAAGCAGCACTTTGCGGCGCGGCTTGGCGTAGTCTTTGATGCGTTCGAGCGCCGCTTCGATACCGCCCATCGACGCCGGTTTGCTGACGAAGGAGAAGGCGCCGCGGGCGAGCCCATGCTGACGATCCTCATCCATCGTTACCATCTGCACGGGAATGTGACGCGTGCTTGGATTTTGCTTGAGCTGATTGAGTACGGTCCAACCCAACATGTCGGGCAGGAAGACGTCGAGCGACACAGCCGTCAGATGATACTGGCGCGCGAGTTCGAGCGCATCGGAGCCGCGCGCGGCGACAAGCACCTTGAACCCCTTGTCGCGCGCCGCGTCGGCCAGCAGGCGGCCATAGTGCGGATCGTCCTCGACAATAAGCAGCACTTCGTCGTCTTCGTTGATGTTGGCGCGGTCGTCGGGAACCGTCTCGATGACGCGTTGCTCGGCGGCCATCGCTTTAAGCGTCTGTGCTGCCGCCGGCTGACTCTGCTGAGCGGGAAGGCGTGCGCCCCAAGCCGGTCCGACATAGGTATCGGGCAGATAGAGCGTAAAGGTACTGCCGCTCCCGGGCGTCGAGCGCAGCTGAATCTCGCCGCCAAGGAGGCCCGCAAGTTCGCGGCTGATCGCAAGGCCCAAGCCAGTACCGCCGTATTTGCGGCTGGTGCTGGCGTCGGCCTGCTGGAACGCCTCGAAGATGATCTTCTGCTTTTCGAGCGGGATGCCGATGCCGGTGTCGGAGACCGAAAAGGCGATGACGGACTGCGCGTTCTTGAGTACGGGATGGGTGGCCGACCAGCCGCCGACCGCCGACGCGACGCTGAGTTGGACGTTGCCTTTTTCCGTGAACTTGAAGGCGTTGGAGAGGAGGTTCTTCAACACCTGCTGCAGACGTTTGGCGTCTGTGATGAGGCTGCCGCCCAGTTGCGCGTCGAGTTGGACGTCGAACGACAATTTGCGGTTTTCGGCTTCGTGGCGGAACGGCCGCGCGACCATGTCGACGAGGTTGGAGAAGAATATCTCCTCCGCGTCGACCGTGACGGTGCCGGATTCGATCTTCGACAGATCCAAAATGTCGCTGATCAGGTTCAACAGGTCGGTGCCGGCGCCGTGGATGGTGCGCGCGAACTCCACCTGTTTGGCCGTCAGGTTGCCGTCGTGGTTTTCGGTCAACTGCTGACCCAAGACCAAGATGCTGTTCAGCGGCGTGCGAAGCTCATGGCTCATGTTGGCCAAGAACTCGGACTTGTACTTCGACGTCAGCGCGAGTTCGGTCGCCTTGTCTTCGAGCTGGCGGCGAGCCTGTTCGATTTCCTGGTTTTTCGCTTCCACTTCGACGTTGCGCTCGGCGAGCTGCTGAGCCTTCAGTTCAAGCTGTTCGTTGGTTTGCTGCAGTTCGCCCTGCTGCGTCTGAAGTTCGCCGGCGAGCTGTTGCGATTGCTTCAACAAGCCTTCGGTCTGCATCGTCGCTTCGATGGAGTTGAGCACGATGCCGATCGACGCGGTCAGCTGTTCCAGGAACGACAGATGCGCGTCGGCGAATTCGTGCAGCGACGCGAGCGCGATGACCGCTTTCGTCTGGCCTTCGAACACGACCGGCAGCACGACGAGGCTGCGGGGCAGGGCGGAGAACATTACCGAGCCGATGACGACCGTGTCGACGGGTACGTCGGTGACGAGAATGCGTTTTTGATCCGCGGCACACTGGCCGAGGAAGCCGTGACCGACGGCGAGTCTGTTGGGGTAACCGCCTTCGTGCGGATCGGCGTACCCCGCCAGTTTGACGAGGTAAGGCGCGCCGTCAGTGCTCATTTGATAAATGATGCCCTGGTGCGCATTCACCAGCGGCACGAGTTCCGACAGCAGCAATTTACCGACGGTGGCCAGGTCGCGCTGGCCTTGAATCATGTTCGTGAACTTGGCGAGGTTGGTCTTCAGCCAGTCCTGTTCGGTGTTGCGGTCCGTCGTGAGACGGAGGTTGTCGATCATCGTGTTGATGTTGTCTTTGAGCTCGGCGACTTCGCCGCGCGCATCGACCTGAATCGACCGGGTCAAGTCGCCCTTGGTCACGGCGGTCGCGACTTCGGCGATGGCGCGCACCTGGGTCGTGAGGTTCGCGGCCAAGAAGTTCACGTTACCGGTCAAGTCCTTCCATGTACCGGCGGCGCCCGGCACGTTGGCTTGACCGCCGAGACGGCCTTCGGCGCCGACTTCGCGCGCAACGGAGGTCACCTGTTCGGCGAAGGTCGCGAGCGTGCCGGTCATGTTGTTGATGGTTTCGGCGAGCGCGGCGACTTCGCCCTTCGACTTCACGGTGAGGTTCTGCTTCAGGTCGCCGTCGGCCACCGCGGTCACGACCTTCACAATGCCTCGCACCTGCTCGGTGAGGTTGGCGGCCATGACGTTCACGGTGTCGGTCAAGTCCTTCCACGTACCGGCGACGCCCGGCACCTGCGCCTGGCCGCCGAGTTTGCCTTCGGTACCGACTTCGCGCGCCACGCGCGTCACTTCCGAGGCGAAGGCGTTCAGCTGGTCCACCATCGTGTTGATGGTGTTCTTGAGTTCGAGAACCTCGCCCTTCACGTCCACGGTAATCTTGCGAGACAAGTCGCCGCGCGCCACGGCGGTGGTGACTTCGGCGATGTTGCGGACCTGGGTGGTGAGGTTCGCAGCCAATAGGTTCACGTTGTCGGTCAAGTCTTTCCACGTGCCGGCGACGCCGGGTACGACGGCCTGACCGCCGAGACGTCCATCGGTGCCGACTTCGCGCGCCACGCGGGTCACTTCGGCGCCGAAGGAGCGCAGCTGATCGGTCGTGGTGTTGAGCGTTTCTTTCAGCTGCAAGATTTCGCCGCGCACGTCGACGGTGATCTTCTTCGACAAGTCGCCCGAGGCGATGGCGGTCGCCACCTCGGCGATGTTGCGGACCTGCGCCGTCAGGTTCGATGCCATGAAGTTCACGTTGTCGGTCAAGTCCTTCCACGTACCGGCGACGCCCGGCACCTGCGCCTGGCCGCCGAGTTTGCCTTCGGTGCCGACTTCGCGCGCCACGCGCGTAACTTCCGACGCGAACGAGTTCAGCTGGTCCACCATTGTGTTGATGGTGTTTTTCAGTTCGAGGATTTCGCCCTTCACGTCGACCGCGATCTTGCGCGACAAGTCGCCCTTGGCCACGGCGGTCGTCACTTCGGCGATGTTGCGAACCTGGGCGGTCAGATTGCCGGCCATCGAGTTCACGTTGTCGGTCAAGTCCTTCCATGTACCCGCGACGCCCGGCACCTGCGCCTGACCGCCGAGCTTACCCTCGGTGCCGACCTCGCGCGCCACGCGCGTCACCTCACCGGCGAACCGGTTCAGCTGATCGACCATGGTATTCAGCGTTTCCTTCAGACGAAGGATTTCGCCGCGCACGTCCACGGTGATCTTCTTCGACAAGTCCCCGTTGGCGATGGCGGTCGCCACTTCGGCGATGTTACGTACCTGGCCGGTCAAGTTGCCGGCCATCAGGTTCACGTTGTCGGTCAAATCCTTCCACGTACCGGCGACGCCCGGCACCTGCGCCTGGCCGCCGAGCTTGCCTTCGGTGCCGACCTCGCGCGCGACGCGCGTCACCTCACCGGCGAAGGAGTTCAGCTGGTCCACCATCGTGTTGATGGTTTCTTTCAGCTGCTTGATCTCGCCCGAAACGTCGACGGTCACCTTCTTCGACAAGTCGCCTTCGGCCACAGCGGTCGCCACGTCGGCGATGTTGCGAACCTGCGCGGTGAGGTTCGAGGCCATCGAGTTCACGGAGTCGGTCAAGTCTTTCCATGTGCCGGCGACGCCGCGTACGTTGGCCTGGCCGCCGAGCTGACCTTCGGTGCCGACTTCGCGCGCCACGCGGGTCACTTCCGATGCGAAGCCGTTCAACTGATCGACCATCGTGTTGATGGTTTCTTTCAGCTCCAGGATTTCGCCCTTAACGTCGACGGTCACCTTCTTCGACAAGTCGCCGTTGGCGATGGCGGTCGACACTTCGGCGATGTTGCGCACCTGGCCTGTGAGGTTCGAGGCCATGAAGTTCACGGAATCGGTCAAGTCCTTCCACGTACCAGCAACGCCCAGCACGTTGGCCTGACCGCCGAGGCGGCCTTCGGTACCGACCTCGCGCGCCACGCGCGTCACCTCGCCGGAGAAGGCGTTCAGCTGATCGACCATCGTGTTGATGGTCTCCTTCAGCTGAAGGATTTCGCCCGACACGTTCACGGTGATCTTCTTCGACAAGTCGCCGTTGGCGATGGCGGTCGACACGTCGGCGATGTTGCGGACCTGGGCCGTCAGGTTCGACGCCATGAAGTTCACGTTGTCGGTCAAGTCTTTCCAGGTGCCGGCGACGCCCGGCACCTGCGCCTGACCGCCGAGCTTGCCTTCGGTGCCGACCTCGCGCGCCACGCGGGTCACTTCGCCGGCAAATCCGTTGAGCTGGTCCACCATCGTGTTGATGGTGTTCTTAAGTTCGAGAACCTCGCCCTTCACGTCCACGGTGATCTTGCGGGACAAGTCGCCACGCGCAACGGCAGTCGTCACTTCGGCGATGTTGCGAACCTGCGTGGTAAGGTTCGCGGCCAGCAAGTTCACGTTGTCGGTCAAGTCCTTCCACGTGCCGCCGACGCCCGGCACCACGGCCTGGCCGCCGAGACGCCCGTCGGTGCCGACTTCGCGCGCCACGCGCGTCACTTCGGCAGCGAACGAGCGAAGCTGGTCCACCATCGTGTTGATGGCTTCCTTCAGCTGCAGAATTTCGCCGCGTACGTCGACGGTGATCTTCTTCGACAAGTCGCCGTTGGCGACCGCGATCGTCACTTCGGCGATGTTGCGTACCTGACCGGTCAGGTTCGAGGCCATCGAGTTGACGCTTTCGGTCAGGTCCTTCCAGACGCCGGTCACTTCGGCGACTTTGGCCTGACCGCCCAGCTTG
>JAWXBY010000113.1:0-6847 GCA_034440355.1 Alphaproteobacteria bacterium | reverse complement strand
GGGGTCGATCAATCTCGTCAAGCTGATCAAAGACCCGTTCCTCGAGGATGCGCGACTCGATAAGAACGAGCTCGACACGTTGACGCGCACGGCCGTGCGGTTTCTCGACAACGTCATAGACGTTTCGAACTATCCGTTGGCGCAGCAAGAGCGTGAGGCGAAGGCGAAGCGGCGCATCGGGCTTGGCGTGACGGGATTGGCCGACGCGCTGATCATGTGCGGCGTGCGGTATGGCAGCCCGGAATCGGTGGCGTTGATCGAGCGATGGCTGAAGACCATTCAGCGGGCGGCTTATTCGGCGTCGGCGGAGCTTGCGGCCGAGAAGGGCGCGTTCCCGATGTTTCAGCGCGAGAAGTATCTCGACGGTGTGACGGTCAGCGATCTGGACGAAGACGTGCGCGCGCAGATTTCGGTCAACGGGATTCGCAATGCGCTCTTGACGTCGATCGCGCCGACGGGGACGATTTCGCTGCTGGCCGAAAACGTGTCGAGCGGGATCGAGCCGGTGTTCGCCTATTCGTACAAGCGCAAGGTGACGGGCGCGGGCGGCGAGAAGACGGACGAGCAAGTCGAGGACTATGCGCATCGTTTGTGGCGCGAGTTGAACGGCGCTGAGGCCCTGCCCGACTATTTCGTCAACGCGCAGGAATTGACGCCGAGCGATCACATCGCGGTTCAGGCGGCGGCGCAGAAGTATGTCGACAGTTCGATTTCGAAGACGGTGAACTGTCCGGCCGATATTTCGTTCGACGACTTCAAGGACATTTATCTGAAGGCTTACGAGACCGGATGTAAGGGCTGTACGACGTGGCGGCCGAACGACATCACGGGCGCAATCCTCAGCGTCGACGAGGCGCGCAAGCCGGCGCCGCAACCCATCGCGCCGTCGGAGGTGTTGGCGCCGGCACGGGTGCGGCCGGTGTCGACGGGCGATGTCGTTTACATGACGCAGCCGCTGGACCGGCCGGAAGCGTTACCTGGGAATACCTACAAAGTGCGTTGGCCGGATTCCGATCACGCGATGTACATCACGATCAACGACGTGATCGAGGGCGGGCGGCGACGGCCGTTCGAGATCTTCATCAACTCGAAGAACATGGAACACTATGCCTGGACCGTGGCGCTGACGCGGATGATCTCGGCCGTGTTCCGGCGCGGCGGCGACGTGTCGTTCGTGGTCGAGGAGCTCAAGGCGGTGTTCGATCCGCGCGGCGGGCAATGGGTTAACCGGCAATATGTCCCCTCGCTTCTGGCCGCGATCGGCGGCGTGATCGAAGAGCATATGATCGCCATCGGATTTCTCTCGCGGGAGGTCACGGGCGTGCAACCGCAACAGAAGGTTGCGAGCATCGCGGAACGCATGCCGGGCGGCTTTGACGACCCTAAGCGCGGGGACACGACGGCGGCCGTAGACGGGCTTTTGAAGCAGTCGTTCAAGTTCTGCCCGCGCTGTTCCAGCCCCAGTCTCACGCGAATCGAAGGCTGCGATACGTGCATGAGTTGCGGTTATTCACGATGTGCGTGAGGCGCTGCTTTCTGCGCGCGCCGGTGCCATAATCGGTCGACCCTCGGCGTCCGTAGACTGACTGATGCGCGCCGTTTCATCTCTCTCGCCGTACTGATCGGCGGGCGAAGGATCTAGGCCGCGACGCTCGTGAACGGTTTGTTCGACAGGCTCCATCTCGCTCTCGCTTGGCTGAAACGCCAGGCGATCGGGCATTTGACCGCGATCTGGATTTTCCTTCCCGTCACAGTGCTCGCGTTGGCGCTCGCCGGATATGGCTGGTGGTGGCAGGTCGTCGCCGACAACATGCGTTCCAGCGTCGCCTTGTTTCAAAGCGAACAGACTTCGCTGGGGCGCGAGGTCAAATGGGATTCGTTCGACGTTCAGGGGTTTCCCTATCGCGTGCTCGGTACGTTGTCGGCAATGCATCTGACGCTGCCCGAACGCGGCGCGTTCTATGACGGCGAACGGATCGTCGTTCATTTGGAGCCGTTCGCGTTGAACCGCATTGCGTTGTCGCTCGAAGGCCAGCAGCGCATTTTCTATACGCATGAGCAGTGGATCGAAGCGACGGCGCGCGCGGACAAGTCGCTGGTGACGATGACGGGTGAGCGCGACGCGCAGCGCATCGAACTCGACATCGAGCGGCTGACCGGCAAGGCGAAGCTTGACGAGAAGGATTTCAACTTCATCGTCGAAGCGGCGCGCGGCGGCTTGACGGTCAGCGACGTCACGGAGAACGAGCCGCTGCCGCGCATCGACTTGAGGGCGCGCGTCAAAAACGTGGCGCTGCAGGGCAATCTGGAATTGCCGCTGGGGTCATCGATCGAGTGGCTCGATATGGATATCGGGGCGAAGCTGCCCGCGAACATGGCGGAGACGCCGACGGCGAGCCTGTTCGCGGCGTGGCAACAGACCGGTACGCCGGTCGAGATCCGGCGCTTCGAACTGGAATGGGGCGGCATCAGTATCGCTGCGTCGGGCGCGATCAAGATGGACGCGCAGTCGCTGCCCGAGGGGCGGCTTCGGCTGACCTTGGGCAATCATCCGCGCATTCTGGAGTTGATGCGCGGGTACGGTTGGATCAATCAGGAGACCGAGACGCTGGCGGGCAAGGTGCTGGACGTCTTGGCGTTCATGAGCGGCGACGCGAAGCGGCGCGTGTCGGTGCCGCTGAAGTTCGACAAAGGCATCGTCTATCTGGGGCCTGCGCCGATCGCGAAGATGACGCCTGAGCCGGCGTCGGCGCAACTCGCGCCGGTCGATCCTGCGCTGCCGTGATTTAGCGCGATGTCGATTCAGCTTTACCACCAAGGCACAAAGGCACCAAGAGTCTCGGGCCCTTCGTGTCTTTGTGCCTTGGTGGTCAAGCTGAGTGTCCATCGCGCTGCGCGCGAAAGTGCAACCTCAGAGTTTCTTCGGGTTGCGGCCGAAGTTGGCGGCGGCTGTGTCTTGGCCGGCGTCGATGACTTCGCGGCGGATGGCGCGGGTTTTGGTGAAGAGGTCGAAGAGCATGTCGCCTTCGCCCCATCTGATCGCGCGCTGAAGGCGGGAGAGGTCTTCGGAGAAGCGGCCCAACACTTCCAGCACGGCTTCCCGATTGTTGAGGAAGACGTCGCGCCACATCGTCGGGTCGGACGCGGCGATGCGGGTGAAGTCGCGGAAGCCGCCGGCGGAGAATTTGATGACTTCGCTTTGCGTGACCTGCTCTAGGTCGCTGGCGGTGCCGACGATGTTGTAGGCGATCAAGTGCGGGACGTGGCTTGTGATGGCGAGCACGATGTCATGGTGCTTGGGGTCCATCACTTCGACGCGTGAGCCGCAGCCGCGCCAGAAGGTTTTCAGGCTTTCGACCGCCGCTTCGTCGGCACCCGGTAGCGGCGTGATCACGCACCAGCGGCCATCGAAGAGTTCGGCAAAGCCGGCGTCGGGGCCGGAGTGTTCGGTGCCGGCGATCGGGTGGCCGGGGATGAAGTGGACGCCGTCGGGCACGTGCGGGCCGACGTCGCGCAACACTGCGGTCTTTACAGAGCCCACGTCGGTCAGGATGGCGCCGGGCTTGAGGCTGGCCGCGATCGATTGTGCAACTTCGCCGAAGGCGCCGACCGGTGTGCAGAGGATGACGAGATCGGCGTCGCGCACGGCGTCGGCGGCGTGTTCGTGGATCGAATGGCAGAAGCCGAGTTCGCCGGCGCGTTTACGCGTCTCCGGCGTATGCGCGTGGCCTGCGATGTGCGCCGCCAAGCTGCCGCGGCGGACGGCGTGCGCGATGGACGAGCCGATGAGGCCGACGCCCAAGAGCGCCACCTTCGTGAAGACCGGTCCGGTTCGCGTGGTCATTTCATGAACTCTTCGAGTGCTGCGACTGCAGCGCGATTGCCTTCTTCGGTGCCGACGGAAATGCGCAGAGCATTCGGCAGACCATAGGCGCCGACGCCGCGCAAGATGACGCCACGCTGCATGAGGAATTTGTCGGCGGCGGCGGCGGTCTTGCCGCCCTCAGCCGGGAATTCGATCAGGAGGAAATTGCCGACGCTGGAGCGCACTTGCAGGCCCGCCGCCGTGATGTGTTCGGCGAGCCAAGGGAGCCACGTCGCGTTGTGGTCGGCGCAGTGTTTGACGTAGGCCTGATCCTTGATCGCGGCGATGGCCGCGGCTTGCGCCGGGGTCGAGACGTTGAAGGGGCCGCGCACGCGGTTCAGCGCGTCGACAATGGGTTCGGGACCGTAGGCCCAGCCGACGCGCAGCGCCGCTAAGCCGTAGATCTTCGAGAAGGTGCGCGTCATGACCGTATTCTCGGTCGTGGCGGCGAGTTCGACGCCGGCGTCGTAGTCGTTGCGGCTGACGTATTCCGCATACGCCGCGTCGACGACAAGGAGACAGTCGGTGGGGAGGCCCGCGCGCAAGCGGCGGAGTTCGGAGGCGGTGTTGTAGCTGCCCGTCGGGTTGTTCGGATTGGCGATAAAGCAGATCTTCGTCCTGGCGCTGGCGCGGCGCAGCAGCGCGTCGACGTCGGTGACGAGGTTGGGTTCGGGCACCGAGATTGGTTTGGCGCTCGCGGCCAGAGCGGCCAGTTTGTAGACGAGGAAGCCGTGTTCGCTGAACAGCACCTCATCGCCCGGGCCTGCGTAAATTTGCGGCAGCAGGTGGAGCAGTTCGTCCGAGCCATTGCCGCAGACGATGCGGTCGGGGTTCAGATCGAACGTCTCGCCGATGGCTTTGCGCAGCAGAAGCGCGCTGCCTTCGGGGTAGATGTGCATCTGGGCGGCGGCATTTCTGTAGGCCTCTATCGCCTTGGGGCTTGGGCCCAAGGGCGATTCGTTCGCCGAGAGTTTGAACGTGCGCGCGCTGCCTTCGGATTCGGCGCGGCCACCGATGTATGGCGAGATGTCGAGAATGCCTGGGACGGGTTTCATGCGGCATGTTTAAGGCATCGCTTCGCGCGGCTGCAAAGAAAACATTGACTTGGGGGCGCGGCGGACCCTCAATCCCCGCCCTCAAAGGAGCCGCAACGCACGTCATGTCCACGCTGTTTCAGCCTTTGTCGGCATCGAGCGCCGCCGTCGGCGACGACGTGGGACAATCCTTCACGTTCCCGGCCGAGCGGCCATTGAAGCTCGATTCGGGCGAGGGGCTTCAGGCTTTAACCATTGCCTGGAAGACGTTCGGCACGCTGAACGCGGCGAAGTCGAACGCGGTGCTGCTCTGCCATGCGCTGACCGGCGATCAATATGCCGCGGGCGTTCATCCGGTGACGGGCAAGCCCGGCTGGTGGCCGTTCATGGTCGGGCCCAGCTTGCCGATCGACACCAACCGCTTCTTCGTCATCTGCGCGAACGTCATCGGCGGATGCATGGGCTCATCCGGGCCGCATGAGATCAATCCGGCGACGGGGCAGCCTTACGGTCTGAATTTTCCCGTCATCACCATTCGCGACATGGTGCGCGCGCAGGCGATGCTGATCGATCATCTGGGGATCGAGACGTTGTTCTGCGTCGCGGGCGGATCGATGGGCGGGATGCAAGTGCTGCAGTGGGCGGCGAGCTACCCTGAGCGCGTGTTCGCGGCGTTGCCGCTGGCCACCGCGGCGCGGCACTCGGCGCAGAACATTGCGTTCCATGAGGTCGGGCGGCAGGCGATCATGGCCGATCCGGAATGGAACGGCGGCGACTACATCACCAAGGGCACAAACCCGCGAAAGGGTTTGGCGGTTGCTCGGATGGCGGCGCACATCACGTATTTGAGCGAGGCGGCGCTGCATCGCAAGTTCGGGCGCAATCTTCAGGACCGGGCGGCGCTGTCGTATCGCTTCGACGCGGATTTTCAGGTCGAGAGTTATCTGCGCTATCAGGGGTCGGCGTTCGTCGACCGGTTCGATGCCAACGCCTATCTCTACATCACGCGGGCGATGGATTATTTCGACTTGGCCGCCGACTACGGCGGCGTGTTGGCCAATGCGTTTCGCGGTACGAAGACGCGGTTCTGCGTCGGGTCGTTCACGTCGGACTGGTTGTTCCCGACGACGGAAGCGAAGAAGGTTGTCCATGCGCTGAACGCGGCGGGGGCGAATGTCAGCTTCGTCGAGTTCACGACGGATGCGGGGCACGACTCGTTCCTGCTGGACGTGCCGGAGATGTTCTTGACCTTGCGCGGGTTCATCGAGGCCGCCGCTTCGGTGCGCGGGTTGCCCGCGAAAGGAACGTGATGTTGGCCAAGCTTGCGCCCTTGCGCAAAGATCTCTTGCACATCGCGGAGATGGTGCCGGGATCGGCGCGGCTGCTGGACGTTGGGTGCGGCAGCGGGGATTTGATCGAGCATCTGGCGCGGGCCAAGGGCTGCGACGCGCGGGGGATCGAGCTTAGTCAGGCGGGCGTGAACGCGTGCGTGGCGAAGGGGCTGTCGGTGATCCAGGGCGACGCGGACACAGATCTGTCCGAGTATCCGGATGCGTCGTTCGATTTTGCGATTTTGAGCCAGACGATACAGGCGACGCGCAAACCGAAAGACGTGATCGATCAGTTGTTGCGGATCGGCAAGCGGGTCATCGTTTCGTTTCCGAATTTCGGGTTCTGGAAGGTGCGGTTGAAGCTGGCGCTGACGGGGCGGATGCCGCGCACCGGCGCGCTCGATTATGCGTGGCATGAGACGCCGAACATTCACCTCTGCACGATCGCCGATTTCGTCGGGCTGACGCAGGAGATCGGCGCGCGGGTGGAACGGTCGCTGGCGGTGAACGAGGCGGGCGATGTGCGCGAGCTTTCGACGCCCGGCTATTGGGACAATCTGACGGCCGAGGGCGCGATTTTTCTGCTGACGCGACGTGCTTGATACGTCTGTGTGGTG
>JAWXBY010000112.1:0-27083 GCA_034440355.1 Alphaproteobacteria bacterium | reverse complement strand
TTGTACAGAATCTCGACATGCAGCGGCATCGTGTTGGTCAGGCCGCGGATGTGGCCGGAAACGACCGAGACCGCGCCGAACTCACCCATCGCGCGCGCGTTGCAGAGCAGGATGCCGTAGAGCAAACCCCAACGCACGTTCGGCAGCGTCACGCGCCAGAACATTTGCCAGCCTGATGCGCCGAGCGAGAGCGCAGCTTCTTCTTCCGCGACGCCTTGTTCCTGCATCAGCGGGATGAGTTCGCGCGCGACGAAGGGGAACGTGACGAAGACCGTTGCAAGCACGAGGCCGGTGACGGTGAAGATGACCTTGATGCCCAATTCGTCGAGCCATGGGCCCAGATACCCTTGTGCGCCGAAGAGCAGCACGTAGACGAGGCCCGAGATCACCGGCGAGACGGAGAACGGCAGGTCGATGAGCGTGATCAGGACGCTCTTGCCCCAGAAATCGAACTTCGCGACCGACCAGGCGGCGGCGAGGCCGAAGATGGTGTTGAGCGGCACGGCGATCGCCGCGACCGTCAACGTGAGCCACATCGCGGCGAGTGCATCTTTTTCCGTGATTGCGGCGAGGAACGCGGCGGCGCCGTTGCGCAGGGCTTCGGCGAAGACTGCGATCAGCGGCGTCAGCAGGAAGAGCGCGATGTAGGCGACGCCCGCCAACGTCAACGCGATACGCACGGGTGCGCTGTCTTTCGTCGGGTAGCGAAATTTCCGGGTGGGCTTGGTCATCGGGCGCGCGCCCAGGCTTGCAGCATGTTGATCGCGAGCAGCAGCAGGAACGAGATGGCCAGCATCGCGGAGCCGACGGCGGCGGCGCCGGCGTAGTCGTATTGTTCGAGCTTGATGATGATCAGCAGCGGGGCGATTTCGGAGACCATCGGCAGGTTGCCGGCGATGAAGATCACCGAGCCGTATTCGCCGACGGCGCGCGCGAAGGCCAGCGCCACGCCGGTAAGCCATGACGGCAGCACCGCGGGGAAGATCACGCGGCGGAATGTCTGCGCGCGTGTCGCGCCGAGGCTGGCTGCGGCTTCTTCGAATTCTTTCTCGAGATCGGCGAGTACCGGTTGGACCGAGCGCACGACGAAGGGCAAACCGATGAAGGTCAGCGCGAAGACGACGCCGAGCGGCGTGTAGGCGACCTTGATGCCCAGAGGTTCGAGATATTGGCCGATCCAGCCGTTCGGCGCGTAGAGCGTGGTGAGCGCGATGCCGGCGACGGCCGTCGGCAGCGCGAACGGCAGGTCGACGAGCGCGTCGATGATGCGCTTGCCGGGGAATTCATACCTGACGAGCATCCAGGCCACGATCAAACCGAAGACGGCGTTGATCAAGCTTGCGATCAGGGCTGCGCCGAAGCTGAGCTGCAACGCGGCGACGACGCGCGGTGCGGTGACGGCCGCGAACACGCCGTCGACGCCCAACTCCCACGGCCGCAGCAACAGCGCGGCCAACGGGATCAGGACGATGACGCTGAGGTAGAACAAGGCGAAGCCGAGCGTCAGCCCGAACCCGGGGAGAACGCTCGGCTTTTTGAAGCGCCAAGAGTTGGCTACGGCCGTCAATTATTTGCCCGGTTGATAGATCTGGTCGAAGACGCCGCCGTCGGTGAAGTGCAACGCCTGCACCTTCTTCCAGCCGCCGAAGTCTTTGTCGATCGTGTACAGCTTAATCTCCTTAAACTGGCTGCGGTACTTCGCGACCGCCGCCGGGTCGGTCGGACGATAATAGTTCTTGGCGACGATGTCTTGCGCGGCGGGCGTGTACAGGAACTTAAGATACGCCTCGGCGACGGCGCGATTGCCCTTTTTGTCGGCGTTTTTGTCGACCAGCGCGACCGGCGGTTCGGCCAAAATGCTGGACGGCGGGTAGACGATCTCGAACTTGTCAGGACCCAATTCCTTGAGCGCCAGCAAGGCTTCGTTTTCCCAGGCGAGCAGAACGTCGCCGATGCCGCGCTGAACGAACGTCGTCGTCGAACCGCGTGCGCCGGTGTCGAGAACAGGAACGTTCTTGTAGAGCTTGCCCACGAAAGCCTTCGCGGTGTCGTCGCTGCCGCCCGGCAGGTTCTTCGCGTAGGCCCATGCCGCGAGGTAGTTCCAGCGCGCGCCGCCCGACGTTTTCGGATTCGGCGTGATCACTTGGATGCCGGGCTTCACGAGGTCGCCCCAATCTTTCAGCTTCCATGGATTGCCCTTCTTGACCAGGAACACGATGGTCGAGGTGTAGGGCGTCGAGTTGTGCGGCAAGCGTTTTTGCCAATCGAGCGGGAAGAGCTTTGCGCGCCCGGCGATTTCGTCGATGTCGTAGGCGAGCGCCAGCGTCACCACGTCGGCGTCGAGACCGTCGATCACCGAACGGGCTTGCTTACCGGAGCCACCGTGGCTTTGGTTGATCGTGACCGTGTCCCCGGTTTTGGCTTTGAGGTCGGCGGCGAACGCCGCGTTGATCTGCGCGTAGAGCTCGCGCGTCGGGTCGTACGACACGTTGAGCAGCGTGTAGTCCTTCGCGAAGACCACCTGGCTGAAGAGCAGCAAGAAGGCCGCTGCAGTCAGCGCGTAGCCGGTGAGGCGGGACGTCGTCGTCATTCCAGAAACTCCTTCAGGTAATGGCTGGCGTCAGAATGTGAACTGGGTACGCAACGAAACGATTTCGAGGTCTTGGCCGATCTGGGCGCCCGCCGGCGGGACGAAGACGCCGGCGCCGTAAGCGTTGGCTGCGCCCGAACTCAGGCGGTCGATGTCGATGATCTGATAGTCAAGCAGGAAGCGGATGTTGTTGTTCACGTACCAGTTGAGGCCGACGGTCCACGCCTCTTGTTCGCCGCCGCGAATGCCGCCCGCGGCGGGCAAGAGATCTTCGCGGTAGTTCAAGTCGGAGAAGCTGTAGCGGACCGCCAATTCCAGCGCACCCCAGCCGTCGCCGTCGAAGCTCAAGGGTTTGGCAGGCTTGAGCCCGGAGAAAACGCCGTTGGCAGGGTTCCAGTTCCGTGTCTCACCCGTTAGGGCCCACGCTGCCTGGACGTACCAGCCGCTGAAATCCGGGTCCGGCAGGCCGCCCGGCAGTTCGCGCTCGAACTGGTACAAGAAGTATTCACCCTGAACGTAGACGTTCCGGAAGTTCGCGGCTGCTTCTAACCCCGGCGCAAACAGCGTGTCGGTGTTGATGTTGCCGGTGTCGATGAGGCGCGTGCCGTCAACGCGGATTTCGGGCCGGTCACGCAGGCGCAGCGTGTAGCGCTGCGCAACGTCGGGGCCCTGGTCGGGCGCGCGTAGCAAATACGTCGCATTGGCGCCGACATGCAGATTGAAGTCGTTGCTCTTGACGGGGAGCCAGGCGACGCGACCCACGAGGGCCAGTTGTTCGTCGAAGCTCTGCGTTGCGATCGGGGCGCCGGTCACGGCGACCGAGCCGAACCATTGCTCGCCGTTCGAATAGGCGGCGACGCCGGTGCGGCCTTCGCCGCCGGCGATCTGGCGCTGCAGTTCCGCCGGCGATGCGCGTTCTAGGAAGAGCGAGTCCGCGTTCGAGATCGAGTCGTCGTAGCCGACCGACGGACCGAACGCGCCGGCGCGCAGGCGCACCCAATCGAAGCCGTTGTATTGCAGAAAGAGATCTTGGATGCGGCCGCCGTCTTCCTGGCCGGTGCCGCCGAATTCGTAGATCAGGCTGTATTGCCAATCGTTGTCGATCTTGCCTTCGATGCCGAATTGCGCGCGGCGGAAGTTGGTGCCGTCGTTGAGGTCGCGGGCGCGCGAGGCTTCGGTTGCATCGCCGAACGAGCCGCGACGGAAGTCTGTGGCGAGCGGGCCGGCATCGTCTTGGAAGTAGTTTGCGTAGTCGAGCGAGAGACGACCGCGTAGCGAAATCGTGGTCTTGCCGTCGGCGGAGGCGAATGTCGGGCGCGCGTCCTTGACCGTCAGCCTCGGGGATTCGGCCGCTTGTCGCTGCGATTCAGCGAATTGGTTGCCGGCGGAGACTTTGACGTCTTGGACTTGGGCGGAGAGCGCCTCAAGTTGAGCCTGCTGATCGGCGATCTGTTTCTTGAGCGCTTCGATCTGCGCTTTCAGATCTTCCTTTTGCCCCGCCATCACCGGGCTTGAGAATACGCTCAGCGCCATCAACGACGCCGTCGCGAAATGGATCGTCTTGTTCATCAGCCGCGCGCTCCCACTTAGGCCTACCCCCTATGACGGAGGCGAGCATATCCGTAATCTCTATCGAGTCAATAGAGATTAGATGGTATAGGCGTTGACTTGCTCGCTCGCGCGTGGCGAGATTTTGCGCGCGAGGTGTGCGGCCTGAACCCGGATTTCCGGTATCGCCGTGACTTCCCATAGGCGGCCGCGGGCGACCGGGCCAACGGCGTAGAGGTTGTGATTTGCCCGGCCGTCGACGGCGATCAGACGATCGCTCTCGTCCGTATCGACGCCCAGATGCAACGGGTCGGGCCGCGCGAGGCCCTTGTGCAGCAGATCGACGATCAACGGATTGCGCGACGTCGTCGGATCACATTCCGGGCCGGTGCAATTGATCGCGACATCGGCCGGGATCGCCGTAACGCGGCCATGCGTTTTCACGCGCAAGCTGAGCCCGCCCGGCATTGCGCTTTCGATGGCCTGCAAGCGGCCATGTTGAATCACGATGCGCTCCGCGGCGATGGCGGCCTCGACGCGTGCGGCGACTTCCGGCGCCATGCGGTGGCGGTGCACTTCCCAGTACGGACGCACGTGGCGCAAGAAGCGCGCCTTGTTGTCGGGCGTGAGCGCGCCCCAGATCGCCGGCAGATTGGGGCGGAGCGCATCGATGGCGGTGCGCCAGGCATCGTGTCCCGGAATGCTGCGCGCTTCGCCGCGCGTGCGGCGCATGAGTTCGGCGACGGACTTTGGATATGGCGGGAACAGCCAGCCGGCGCTGACGAAAGCTTGCGCGTGTTTGCGCGGCAGCAAGCCGTGGCGCGAGATCATGCGGATTTGGCCGCGGTGACCTTTGTCCAGCAGCTCGACGGCCACGTCGACGGCGGTGAGACCGGAGCCTACCAGCGCGATGTTCGCGTCGCCTGGGATGGCGGCTTTTGCGTCGGTGTCCCAGGGGTCGTTGAGGATGAGGTCGCGCACGTCATCGCCGGTCGCGAAATAGGGGCGCGGCGGCGCGTTGCCGGTGGCAATCACCACCGCGTCGGCGTCGATTTTCTTCTCGTCGCCCAGCGTCAGCCTCCAATGTTGCGGACGCTGCTCGATCGTTTGGATCGTGCCGCGGCGAACGGTGACTTGCACCGGGGACCTGCGATCAACGGCGGCCGTTGCCAATAGATGCTTGAGGTAGACGCCGTAGAGCGGACGCGGCACGAACGACTTCGCGGTATAGTTTTCGGCGGGGTAGTTTTCGCCGAGCCAGTTCACGAACTCGTTCGGATTCTCCGCATCGGCCGACATGCGGCCTGCGGGAACATTCAGCAAATGCGAGGTGCTGGGCGTCGAGTAGGCCGTGCCGGTGCCGGCGGTGGAGCGCTCCTCCACCATTGTTACATGCAACGGCTGTTCGGCGCGCCGGCGCAAGGCGTGCAGCAGAAGCACCGCGCTGGCGCCGCCGCCGCAGATGACAAGATGTTCCGGATGCTCGCGCGGTGCGCTCAAGGTCGATTCCCGTTTGCGCGTCGAGCCGACCACGGACGGACCGTGGTTGTCCACGTGAGGCAGCACGGTCAGGCGGCCTTCGCGACGGCCCTGGGGTCAAAATACGGCTTGTCGCCCAAGACCGTCGCGCGGTGCATCACGCGCCTGTGGGGGAGATAGTCGTTGACGGCGAAGTGCTGGGTGTTGCGGTTGTCCCAGAAGGCGACGCTGCCCGGCTTCCAGCGCCAACGGAGGATGAATTGCGGCTGCTGAATGTGTTCGTGCAGGAGCTTTAGGATCGCCGCGCTTTCCTTGCGCGACAGGGCTTTGATGTGGGTCGTGAAGCCGTAGTTCACGAACAGGCCGCGCTTGCCGGTTTCGGGATGCGTGCGCACAACCGGATGCGTCACCGGCGGATGCTTGCGACGCGCCTCTTCGTAACGTGTTTCGCCGGCGTTCAAGCTGACTTGGCGGTCCGGCGGGAAAGAGCGCGTGAAATCATGCACGGCTTCCAGCGTCGACAGGTATTCGCGGAACGACGGCGACAGAGCTTCGTAAGCCGCCGTCATGGATGACCACATCGTGTCCCCACCCCACGGCGGCAGCTCACGCGCGTGGAGGATGCTCGCCATCGGCGGCGTTTCGATGAAGGTGACGTCGGTGTGCCAGTTGTCGTTGTCGGTCGGGTTGTCCGCGTGGTTGTCGAGCACGATGACTTCGGGCGTGCCGTCGACTTGCGGATAGACCGGATGGATGTGCAACGCGCCGAAGCGGGCGGCGAAATCGCGATGCTGACGCGGGGTCAGCGTTTGGTTTTCGAAGAATAGGACTTCGTGTTTCAGCAGCGCGCGGCGGATTTCGGCGATCGCGGCGGCGTCCAGGTCGGACGCGAGATTCACGCCGTGGACGACGGCGCCGATGGCAGGGGTCAAGGGTTCGACGGCAGCGGCGCCTACGGTGACGTGCTCGGACATCCTTACTCTCCTTGCGCAGAATTCACTCGACATAATCACGACTAAATTGGTAGAGTCAATGTACTTTCGGTTGAATCGATTTAGGAGATTCGCTGATGCCCTCGATCCCCAATCGCGTCGTTTCCTTGAAAACGCGGGCCCCGTTGGCTTGCGTCGCAGAACGCGCGACCGCTGCGCCGGCTCCATCGGAACCGGAGGCGATGCTGGACGTGCCCTGCGTGAAGGACGGGAATTTCTGCTTTTGCTGGATGCCAGCCTGGTTTTATTTGGCCGAGATCGTCGGCGACGAGCGGCGCCGGAGCTAGATCGCGTAGTCGATTTCGGCGCGCGGCGCGGGATGCGCCTGACGGCGCAGCATCATGCGCGCGTGCAACGCGGTGACGGTGTTACTGGCCGTGTGTTCGAAGAAGCGCGGGACGATGGCGTGGACGACGCAGGCGAAGCCTGCGGCGATCATCGTGCAGCCGAATTCGAGCGCCGTCGCGAAGTGACGTGCGTAGGTTTCACCGACGTCGTTCGGATGCTTGAAGAACAGATTGTAGAGCATGGGCCGCCTGGTCCTTGGAGCGCCGACGATTCTGCGCCAGAGAACACACGAGCGACGCGTGGCCGTCAATCGCGCCGCATGTCCAGGTTCTAGGCGGCGGGCTTCATTTTGCGGCGATCGGCCATGGCGTCGGCCAGCGAGTGCTGTTCGAGGATCTTGGCAGTCGAATTGCGCACGTCGATCAGCGCCTTGCGGATCGCGCACGTCGCCTCATCCGTGCAGTCGTCGCAGCGGCGGTAGGCGGTGCGGCTGGCGCACGGGCTTAGCGCCAAGGGGCCGTCGATGACGCGGATGATTTCCGCGAAGTCGATGTCCTTGGGTTCGCGGCCGAGTTGATAGCCGCCGTGGCGGCCACGCACGCTGTGGACCAGGCCGCGCCGTTTCAGTTCCAAGAGGATCTGCTCCAGGAATTTGCGCGGGACGGCGGCGCCTTCGGCGATGTCGGCGATCTGTTGCGGTTCGGCGATGGGCTTTGCGGCCAGGTGCAACATGGCGCGCAGGGCGTATCGGGCCTTTTGTGACAGCATGTTCGTGATCTAGATCGGTTAGGTCGAGATTTCCACAATACCATGTGAAATGGGGTTCGGGCAGAGGTTAGCGGCGCGTGGTTAAGTCGCAGACAAGCCCGCGGGGCGGGGGCGTGGGTCGCGGCGATCGGATTTTTGATCGCCGCGCTTACCCTATTTCGTCTGGGTTAGTGATGGTGGTTCGCGGACGCCGAGCGCTGCCTCACGATCACCGTCACCTCGACGTCGCCGCTTTTTTCGAAAGTGAGCTTCACGGGGACAGTGTCGCCGACGACGAACGGCTTGTTGATGTCCATGAACATCAGATGCATGCCGCCTTCGTTGAGCGCGACCGAGCCGCCGGCGGGAACGGCGATGTCCTTCACCGGACGCATCTTCATCGTTTTGCCGTCCATCGACATTTCGTGAAGTTCGACGCGGCCTGCGCGCGAGCTTGTGGCGCTGAGCAAGCGATCGTCTGCGGTCGCACCGTTCGCGACGGTGAAGAAGCCGGCGGCGACTTTGGCGCCCTTCGGCGTCGGCGCGGCCCATGCGTCGGCGACGGCGATCGTCGGTTGCGGCGCGACCGGCGCGGGTGCTGCGACGTCTGCGGCCGGCGGGGCCATCGCTGTCTTTTCGCCGTCGCTGAGCCCTAAGGTTTGGCAACCCGTCAGCAACACGAGGCCAAGGGCGGGCAGGATGCGTTTCATGTCGGTCTCTCCTAGTGACCTTGCGAATCTGGCACGGGCGTTTGCGCCGCGGGACGTGGCGCGCGGTCTTTGTCCCCAGTTTCGTAACGTCGCAAACCACGGCTTTTCGCGGGACGGGTTCGCGCCTATGACGATGCACGCACAGTGATCGGAGGCGAGCCCCCATGAAAGCCCATTTCGTTGAAGCCTTTGGGCCGCCTGAGGCGATTGCGTTTCGGGACATTCCGGCGAGTGAATTGCCGAAGGGGCATGTGCGGCTGCGTGTGCGCGCGTCGGGTGCGAGTTTGCTCGATGCGTTGATTGCGGCGGGCAAGTATCAGGTGAAGCCGCCGTTGCCGTTTTCGCCTGGGTCGGAATTTGCCGGTGAGGTTGAAGCCGTTGCTGCGGATGTTACGACGCTGAAGGTTGGAGAGCGCGTGATGGCGGGTGGATTCACCGGTGGGTTTTCGCAGACGGCTGTCGTGCCTGCGGTCGCGGCGGTGCCGATTCCCGATGCGATGAGCTTTGAAACCGCGGCTGGCTTCCGCACGAACTACATGACGGCGCTGCACGCGTTTCGTCAGCGTGCAGATCTCAAGGCGGGCGAGACGTTGCTGGTGCTTGGCGCGGGTGGCGGCGTCGGGTCGGCAGGGATTGAGGTTGCGAAGATCATGGGGGCGCGCGTGATCGCGGCAGCTTCTTCCGATGAGAAGCGCGCGTTCGCGACGAAGCTTGGTGCGGATCATGCGATCGATATTGCGCCGGAGGTTTTTCGCGATCGCATCAAGGAGATCACCGGCGGGCGCGGCGTCGACGTCGTCTACGATCCCGTCGGCGGGCAGCTCACAGAATTGGCGTTTCGGTCGCTCGCGTGGCGCGGACGACACTTGGTCGTCGGGTTTGCGGCGGGGACGATCCCTGCCCTGCCCGTCAATCTGGCTCTGTTGAAGGGCGCGGCGTTGGTCGGCGTCGATCTCGCGCGCTTCTCGTTCATGCATGAGCCGGCTGTCGCGGCGGAGAATTTGAAGCAGTTGCTCGCTTGGTTTGCGTCGGGCCAACTGAAGCCGCAGGTCGGGCGCGTTTACGCGTTCAGCGAGGCGCGGCAGGCGCTTAGCGATATTTTGAATCGGCGCGCGGTGGGGAAGGCCGTCGTTCGGGTCGACTAATTAACGCGCTTGCTTGAGGCGGGGTGATGTGTCGATTCAGCTTCACCACAAAGCCTCGAAGAACACGAAGTTTCACGAAGGCTCTTTTGCGCCGCAGGCGATGTGCCCACTGGCGCTGCGCGCCGGGAGGGTCTTTGTGGAACTTGGTGCTCTTTGAGGCTTTGTGGTGAGGCTGAATGGACGCCGCTCCACCCGAACCGAACGCGCACTCGAAACGAAAAACGCGCGCGGGCCGGTGGCTCGCGCGCGTTTTTGGTTTGCTTTGGTTATTCGGCGGCTTCGGCCGCGCGCTTCGTGCCGGCGTCGCGGTAGCGTAGGCCTGAGACCACGGCGTCGATCAGATCGAACGCGAAGGTTTCGTCGAGCGTCGCGTGGCCGTTGAGAAGACGGTAGAGGATCGGGCCGTAAACCAAGTCGGCAGCGAGATCTCCGTCGACTTCGAACGGCACCTCACCGCGCAGCTGCGCACGGGCGACGACGGCGCGGACGATTTCGCGGTGCGCGGACATCAACTGCGCGCGGAAGGCTTCGGCGAAGCGCGGGTCGGCTTGCGCCTCCGCGATCAGGGCCTTGTAGACGGCGCCACGGCGCTGGCTGAGCGCGCGGACGGTCGGACGGACGAGTTCCTGCAGGTCGCCGCGGATGGAGCCCGTGTCGGGAACCAGGCCCTCTTGCGACGGCATGTCGGCGATCAGGGCTTCCAGCACGATGAACGCGGCCGACGACCACCAACGGTAAATCGTCTGCTTCGACACACCGGCCTTGGCGGCGATTGCTTCAATGTTCAGAGCGGCATAGCCGTCGTTCTGAAGAATGTGCATCGCCGATTGAATGATGGCGCGGCGCGATTCTACGCTGCGCGGACGACCGGCACGCGGCCTTGGCGCGGGATTTGATTCCGCAGCTTCTGCGTTCGACATGAGCCCCTCGGAGAAAATTAGGAAAGTGCCCCAGCGACTCGCAACGTCACGCGCGAATCACTTCTCTTGTATGAGGGTGTTCGCCTGAGCCCTGAGGGTCAAGCATTGCCGATCGCAATTATTGGGATGCAGCGATTCGTTCGAGAAAATGCGAAGGATCCAGCGGGATGCGTGTGATCACTTCGCCGCCCTTGCCGAGAACGCCGACAACGCGACCATCTACTTCAACTTGAAGGCCGCCGGCATTACCCGTCTGCATAACAAGCCCGCTGCGATTCGGCGCTTCGTATGATTCGCCGACATTCAGTACACGCGACACCAAAACGGCGCGCGGGCCGCGTTGCTGTGAATCTTTGATCTGAATGTACGTGGGTTCGAGCGCCTTGAATGTGACGCGCGATCCGGCCGTTTGCGCGGCCGGCGAGACGGCGGCGATGTTGGTCACTTGCGCGACGGCGAAGTTCATCTCGCGCGGCAGCGCCGGATCATCGGTCAGAAGGCGCGGCGTTTCGACCGTGTTCGATTCGGGAAGCACTTGCGCGCCGGCGACGTACGTCACCGGCGGTTCGCTGGTCGCGGCGCGCCAGGTGTCGGCGACGGACGATTCGGTCTTCGGTCCGACGTCTTTCGGCTCTTCAATCACGACGGCGGGTTGGCTGGCCTTTGCGGTCGTCGCCGATTTGCGGTCGGGCATCGTCAGATAGCTGATGCCGTAGATCACCATCGCGATCAGCATCGCCCAGATGAGGATCGAGCCGTTCGGCAGCATGCGGTGTTCTTCGGCGGCTTCCGGAAATACCAGGGCCGCGGCCTTCACGTCGGCGTCGGCGACGCTTTCGTCCTTGATGCGTTTGACGAACGCGTCGGCATCGAGGCCGAGATATGTCGCGTACGAGCGCACGAAGCCCAGCACGTAGGTGCGGCCGGGGAGCTTCGCGTAGTCGCCGCTCTCGATCGCTTCGAGTTGGTCGCGGCGCATCTTGAGTTTGGCGGCGACGGTGGCCGTATCTTCACCGCGCGCAACGCGCGTGTCACGCAGCAAGTTGCCGAGCGTTTCCTTCGGCGCTTGCGGTTCGGCTTGTTCTTCGACGGGGGCTTCGGGTTCTTGCACGTCCGGCAACTCTGATGCCTGCTCGTTGTCCGACGTAACTTCACGCAGATGCAAGCGGCGCCGTTCTTTGCGCTCTTCCGGCGTCTGCAATTGCGACACGTTGCTCATCGCGTCTACTCGTCCCCACGCATCCCCTTGGGGCCGACGCGCGTGTTTTGAGACAACATCAACTGCGCCAGCACCTTATCGTGGAACCTTACGCCGGCAGCCGTTAAATATTGCAAAACAACGACTCGCAAGTAAACGCTTACATGCGAATTGAGCGGATCAAATCGGCACGCGCTCATTGATTGCAAGGAGCTTCAATTGCTCTCGAAGCGAGTGTTCGTGGCGATCCGGGAGGCTGTCCATGAAGGACGAAACCTCGCCGGTGTTCAGTGCAAGGAGCATTTGCTTGACCGGCCCGATGGAGGCCGGGGCCATCGACAGCGAGCGGAACCCTAAGCCGATCAATGCCATCGCTTCGAGCGGGCGGCCTGCCATTTCACCGCACAGGGTCACGGGTACGCCGCGGGCCTTCGCGGCCTCAACAATTCCTTTCAGGAAATTAAGCATAGGCGGACTTAGCAGGTCGTAGCGCGTGCCGAGACGCGGGTTGCCCCGGTCGCTGGCGAAGAAGAACTGCATCAGGTCGTTCGAGCCGACCGAGATGAAGTCGGCGGTCGTGAGCAGGGACGGCAATTGGAAGGCCAGCGCCGGCACCTCGAGCATGGTTCCGACGCGGACCTTGCGTGGGGGCTGCGCCTTCATGTTCGAGAGGCGTTCGAGCTCGCGATCGACGAGCGCGCGGGCGGCTCGGAACTCGGCAACCTCGGCGACCATCGGGAACATGATGTCCACGTCGCGGCCCGCCGCCGCGCGTAGCAGCGCGCGGATCTGGTAGCGGAGCAAGGCCGGGCGATCGAGCGTCATGCGGATCGCGCGCCAGCCCATCGCCGGGTTTTCCTCCGGCATGGGACGTGCGTACGGCAGCACCTTGTCGCCGCCCAGGTCGAGCGTGCGGAAGACGACGGGCTTGCCGGCCGCGCCATCGAGCACGGCGCTGTAGAGCGTGATCAGGTCCTGCAGGCGCGGCATGGCGCTTGAGATCATGAACTGAAGTTCGGTGCGGAAGAGGCCGATGCCCTCTGCGCCGGTTTCTTCCAAATGCGGCAAGTCGGCGAGGAGGCCTGCATTCATCATCAGGCGTATGCGCTCGCCGTCCTTGGTGATCGACGGCTGCGTGCGCATCGCCGCAAACGTCGCCTGGCGCTGGGCGCGCAGGGCGAGCTTGTGGCGATAAGCTTCGCGCACGTCATGCGCCGGGCGGATATGGATCTCGGCCGTGTCGCCGTCGGCGATAACCCAGTCGTTTTGCTCGATCTGCTCCAACACGTTCTCGATGCGGCCGACGACTGGGATGTCGAGCGCGCGGGCGACGATGGCGACGTGGCTGGTGGGCGAACCCTCCTCCAATACCAGGCCGCGGATCTTGGAGCGGTCGTAATCAAGCAGTTCGGCCGGGCCCATCGTGCGGGCGAACAGGACCACGTCGGCAGGCAGCGTGTCGTGCGCGGCCGTGTCGGCTTTGCCCGTCAGGTGGCGCAGCAGGCGGTTCGCGAGGTCGTCGAGATCGTGCAGGCGGTCCTTGATGATCGGATCGGTCAGGCGCGCCATGCGGGCGCGGGTGTCGTTTTGGACGCGTTCGACCGCGGCCTCCGCCGTCAGGCCACTGGTCACCGCTTCGCGCAGCTTGGCCAGCCAGCCGCGGTCGTGGGCGAACATGCGGTAGGCTTCCAGCACGTCGCGCGTTTCGCCGGTGATGACCGTGTCTTCGGTCGCGAGCATCGCGTCGATCGCTTCGCGCAGTTCGGAGATGGCTTTGTCGAGGCGCAGGCGTTCGGCGCCGATGTCGTCGGCGATCAGCTTTTCGACTTTAACGCGCGGTTCGTGGAGGATCGCGCGGCCCATCGCGATGCCTTCGCAGAAGACCACCCCCTGCCCGCGCCATGGACGATCCCGTTTTGGTCCCGCGTCGATCTCGCCCAATTCGACGAGCGAGCCCGAGACGACCATCTCGGCCAGGACCATGGCGATGGTTTGGAGCGCTTCGACTTCTTCTTCGCCGTAGTTGCGATGAGTGGCGTTTTGCACCGCGAGCACGCCGACCGCGCGCGAGCCGCGCAGGATCGGCACGCCGAGCATCGACTGGTACGGGTCTTCGCCCGTTTCCGGGCGGTAGGAGAAGTTCGGGTGCGCGGGGGCGTCCGACAGGTTCAGCGGGCGGCCGTTCTTCGCGACGTCCCCGACGATGCCCTCGCCCATCTTGAGGCGCGTTTTGTGGACAGCAGTTTTGTTCAAGCCTTCGGTGGCGAAAAGTTCGAGCCAGCCGCCCTGCTTGACCAAATAGATCGAGCAGACTTCCGCCACCATGTTGGCCGCAATCAGGCTTACGATCTTGTCGAGGCGCGCTTGTGGGGAGATGCGCTCGACCATGATCTCGCGCATGCGCTTCAACAGGACACGTGGGCCGGCGGTGGTTGGCGCCATCTGGTTCCTTACGCCCGGCAGTCGCTGAATTTAAGGGGCCCCAGCCCCATTACTTATCCAATCCGTACGCTGTGTGAAGCGCACGAACTGCGGTGTCGGTAAATTCGGCGGCGATCAGTACGCTGATCTTAATTTCTGAGGTCGAGATAACCTGAATATTGATGCCCTTTTCCGCCAAGGTCGCGAACATGGTTTGCGCGACACCGGCGTGCGCGCGCATGCCGACGCCGATGACGGAGACCTTGGCGACGTTCTTGTCGGTTAAGAGCTTTTGATAACCAATCGCAGCGATATTACGTTCGATGATGTGAATAGCACGTTCGAACTCGGCGCGGCCGACGGTGAACGTCATGTCGGTGAACTTGCCGTCTTCCGACACGTTCTGAACGATCATGTCGACGTTGATGCCGCCGTCGGCGAGCGGACCGAAGATCGCGGCTGCGATGCCCGGCTTGTCGGGCACTTTCAGGAGCGTGATCTTCGCCTCGTCCCGGCTGTAGGCGATGCCTGAGACCAGTTGCTTTTCCACGATTTCGTCCTCATCGCATACGAGCGTGCCGGGGAGATCCTCAAAGCTTGAGAGGACCTGGATCCGCACGCCGTGGATCATCGCCAATTCGACCGAGCGGGTTTGTAGGACCTTTGCGCCCAATGACGCCATCTCGAGCATTTCTTCGTAGGCGATCTTGTCGAGCTTGCGCGCCTTGGGTGTGATGCGCGGGTCGGTCGTGTAGACGCCGTCGACGTCGGTGTAGATGTCGCAACGCTCCGCCTTCAAGGCGGCCGCGACCGCGACCGCGCTGGTGTCGGAGCCGCCGCGGCCGAGCGTGGTTATGCGGTTGTCGGGGCCGATGCCTTGGAAGCCCGCGATGACGGCGACTTGGCCTTGGGCGAGGCGCTCTTCGAGGATCTTGGCGTCGATCTCGGTGATCGCCGCGGCGCCGTGCATGCCGCTGGTGCGGATCGGAATTTGCCAGCCGAGCCATGAGCGCGCCGGCACGCCGATGTGCTGCAAGGCGATCGCGAGGAGGCCAACCGTGATCTGCTCACCCGACGACACCACCGTGTCGTATTCGCGCGAGTCGTGGAGGGGCGACAGCTCGCGCGCCCAGGAGACCATCTTGTTGGTTTCGCCCGCCATGGCCGAGAGGATGACGGCGACTTGATAGCCGCGGTCGACCTCTTGCTTAACCTTGGCTGCGACGTTGCGGATACGCTCGAGGTCCGCCACCGACGTGCCGCCGAACTTCATGTCGAGTTTGGGCATGGGGTCGCGCGGCGTTGCGTCCGTTGGTCAAGGGGTTGATCGGTCAGCGGTGGGGTATAGTTATGGCTTGAGAGTTTGTCACGCAACGCGCAGAGGTTCGACCCGGTGTCTGCCGTCACACCAGCGCAATCCACAATCGACGAGGCCGAAGTCGCGCGCTTTTCGGCGCTGGCGGCCGAATGGTGGAATCCGCACGGCAAATTCGGGGTTCTGCACAAGTTCAACCCCGTCCGGCTGGGGTTTATCCGCGACCAGGCGGCGACTCATTTCGGGCGCGACCCTAAGGGCAATAGGCCGTTCGCTGGCTTAAGGCTGCTCGACATCGGCTGCGGCGGCGGGTTGCTGAGCGAACCCATGACCCGACTCGGGTTCGACGTGCTGGGCGCCGATGCGTCGGCGAAGAACATCAAGACCGCGAGCGTCCATGCCGAGGAGCAAGGCTTGGCTATCGACTATCGCGCGACGACGGCCGAGGCGTTGGCCGCCGCCGGCGAGCGGTTCGACGTGATCCTCAATATGGAAGTGATCGAGCATGTCGCGGATCTGAATTTGTTCCTGACGAGCTGCGCGTCGATGTTGAAGCCTTCCGGCCTCATGTTCGTCGCCACGATCAATCGGACGGCGAAGGCCTTCGCGCTCGCCATCGTCGGGGCGGAGTACGTGCTGGGCTGGCTTCCACGGGGCACGCATGATTGGGCGAAGTTCGTGAAGCCGCTGGAGCTTGACACCGCCCTGACGCGCGCGGGGCTCAACGTGACGACGGAGAGCGGCGTGATGTTCAATCCACTGACCGGTCAATGGCTGCTCACGTCGGATACGGACGTGAACTACATGGTCGCGGCGAAGAAGCGTTAGCCGCGGGGACATAGTTGCACCGTCCCTTAAATCGTCATGGCCGGGCTTGACGGATGAGGGAGGACGCGGCGAAGGCGTTAGGAGTCGGCGCGCGGCACTGATGGTAGCGGCGCGACGGGGATGCCTTCTTCGATGAGGTCTTTGGCGTCTTCGATCGTGGCCTCGCCGTAGATTTGGCGTTCCTCGGCGTCGCCGTAGTGGATCGCGCGGGCCTCGTCGGGAAATTTTTCGCCGACGTATTCGGCGTTCTTCTCGACGTGTTTGCGGACGTTCGAGACCCACTCGCGCATGGCCTTCGCTTTGACAGCGGCCTCGGCGAGTTCGCCCTTCTTCGAGACGGCGGGGGCCATGGGGGCTTTCTTCACCTGTTTCGAATTGCAGGTCGGGCACGCGAGGAGGCCCTTCTTGGCCTGCGTGTCGTAGGCGGTGCTGTCGCGGAACCAGCCTTCGAAGGCATGGTCCTTTTTACAGACGAGCTGGTATCGGATCATGACGCAACTACCGTTTCCCCGGCCCCTTGGCAGTCCCAAAGCATGGCTGCTAACGCGACGCGCCGCAAGGCGGGCTCCAAGTGGGCGCTGGGCTGCTTAAGAAAGTGTGAATGGGCGGTCGTGGGTCAAGGCGGGGACGCGGGCGCGCGCCTCTGTGACTTTCGCCGGGTCGATGTCGGCTACGACGATGCCCGGGTCTTCGCCGCCCTCCGCCAGGATCTGGCCCCACGGGTCGACGATGAGGCTGTGGCCGAAGGTGCGGCGGCCGTTTTCGTGCTTGCCGCCTTGGGCCGGGGCGATGACGAAGCAGCCCGTCTCAATCGCGCGGGCGCGCTGGAGGACGTGCCAGTGGGCTTGGCCGGTGGTGTGGGTGAAAGCGGCGGGGATGACCAGGAACGACGCGCCGGCTTTGGCGAGCGCGCGGTAGAGCTGCGGGAAGCGCAGGTCGTAGCAGACGCTGAGGCCTAGTTTGCCCCACGGCATGTCGGCGACGACGGCGCGTTCGCCGCGGCGGTAGTTGCGGGATTCGCGATAGGTTTCGCCGCCGGGCAGATCGACGTCGAACATGTGGACCTTGTCGTACCAGGCGGCGACTTGGCCCTTTGGGTTGATGAGGAATTGGCGGTTGGCGCATTGGCGTTCGCCGACCTTGATCGGCAGCGAGCCGACGAGCAGCCACAGCGAGAGTTCTTCGGCGAGGTGGCGGAAGGCTTTCAGCGCCGTGTCGTCGTCTTCGATGCGGACTTTGGCGAAGAGCGCGTCGCTTTCGGCTTCGAAGAGCGACGTCATTTCCGGGGTCGCGACAAAGGCGGCGCCCGCAAGCTTGGCTTCGCGGATGAGTTTTTCGGCGGCGGCGATGTTCGCGGCGACGTCGAGGCCCGTGCGCATCTGCACACAGGCTGCGCGGAATGTGCCTGTCATTCGGGCAGGTTAGCGGGTGGCTTCGTCCAAGAGCAAGTCAAGCTTGCCCTGATCGTCGAGATCGTGGAGGTCGTCACAGCCGCCGACGTGTTTGCCGTCGATGAAGATCTGCGGGACCGTGTGGCGCCCATGCGCGAGATTGACCATCTCGGCGCGTTTGGCGGGATCCATGCCGACGTCGATCTCGGTGAAGGCGACGCCCTTTTTGCGCAGCAGCGCCTTCGCGCGATGGCAATACGGGCACAAGAGCGTCGAATAAACGACCACCTTGGAAGGGGCGTCTGAACCGGCTGCGGACATCGGCAAATCAAGAGTCTGCATAATGACCAACGATATAGATCGTCGGGGCTCCCCGCCCACCTGTCAGAGATTATAGGTCCAGGCTTAACGGGCGCACAACGCGCGCTAGTGTGATCAATGACACAGAAGCCGCGCCGTTGCGCAGGAGTGTCTTGGCGCACGCACTCAACGTCGCGCCGGTCGTTAAGACGTCATCAACAATTGTGACGCAGCGGCCTTTGAGTTTGCTGCGGTGCGATGGCGCGACGGCAAAGGCGCCGGCGACGTTCTTCATACGCTCGCGCGCCGAGATCATTTCGCCCTGGCTGCGCGTGCGCTTTGTGCGCGTGAGCAGGTTTGCTTCGACAGGCGTGCCGGTGATGCGGGCGAGCGCGTGTGCAAGTTCAGCCGCCTGATTGTAGCGGCGGGCGACGAGGCGACGCCAATGTAACGGTACGGGTACGAGCATGTCGGCGCCGTCGAGCGCTTCGCGGCCGGTGCTTGTCATCCAGCGGGCGAAGAGCGGTACGGCTTCCAGGCGATCGCCGTGCTTGAAGCCGAGGATCAGATCGCGGCTGGCGTCGTCGTAGGCGAGCGCCGAACGGGCGATGGCGAACGACGGCGGACGGGCGATGCAGGCGGCGCACTTCACGCCTTGGCCTAAGTCGTGCGGAAACGGGATGCCGCATTGGACGCATTGCGGGGCGCTGAGGAAGCGCAGTTCGCTCCAACACTTGGCGCAGGTGGACTGTGGTTCGGCGACCGACGCGCGGCACTTGAGACAGAGCGGCGGCAGGACGAGGTCCAGCGCGGCGCGGCCTGCCGTGCGGGCGAAGCGTGTCAGGCGGGAGGCCGTTAGGTCCATGCGCCGATAATGACGCGTGCGGGCGGGCCGTGCCAGACTCCTCGCGATGAGCGATGTGCCCCAGATCTTTGACGCGCGGTTGCGGCGGCGCAGGCGTGGGCGCGCCGCGTCCGGGTTCGCGCAGTTTTCGTTTCTTGCCGATGCCGTGGGCGAAGAGCTTGGCGATCGCATCGCGGCGACGCCGCGGCCGTTCTCGCGTGCGGTTTGGTGCGGGGCACTGGATGCGCCCGACGTCAAAGACATTGCTTGGGTGCGCGGGGATGCCATGGAGCGCTTTGTGCCGCGCGGCGGCGTGGTGTTCGAGGAGGAGCATCTGCCGTTCGGCGAGCGGACGCTGGAGCTTTATGTCAGTGCGTTGACGCTGCATGCCGTGAACGACTTGCCCGGCGCCTTGATGCAGATCCGGCGCAGTCTGAAGCCCGATTGTCTGTTCATGGCGGCGTTGTTCGGCGGACAGACGTTGCATGAACTGCGCACGTGCCTTGCCGAGGCCGAGATCGAGATCGACGGCGGGTTGTCGCCGCGCGTGGCGCCGTTCGTCGACGTGCGCGATGCCGGCGCGCTGCTTCAACGGGCGGGGTTCGGGCAACCGGTCGCCGACGTCGATGCGATCACGGTGCGCTATGAGCATCCGCTGAAGCTGCTCGCCGATCTTCGCGGCATGGGCGAGACGAACGTGCTGACCCAGCGACGGCGCAGGTTTCTGAAGCGGCGCGTGCTGGCGCGGGCGTTCGATATCTATACGGAGCGGTATCGCGGCAGCGACGGGCGCGTGCCGGCGACGTTCGAGATTTTGTATCTGACGGGGTGGTCGCCGGCGAAGAAGCCGACTTAGTTCATCGCCGCTGAGATGACGTTGTACATGGCAACCGTACCGTCCGCGACAGCCGAGATGGCCGACACGATGGCAAGGAAGATCAACGAGCAAATCAGCCCGTATTCAATGGCCGTCGCGCCGCTTTCATTCGCGGCGAACGACCTCAGCACTCGTGACAGGACACGCATCGCGGAACCTCGTCCGCGCAGAGTGACCGGGACGGCCTTAACAAGAGGTAATCGTTCAAATTTTACGGAACCGCCGCCGGCCCTACAAGAGATCGCGCAGTTGCGCCACGAGGGGCACATCCGCCGGCGGCATCGCGTAGTTCGCAAGCTCATTCGTGCGGGCCCAGGCCAGCTTTTGGCCCTCGCGCGCGACAATGATCCCTTCCCAGCGGCGGCACAGATAGAGCGGCATCAGGAGGTGAAAGCTGTCGTAACCATGCGACGCGAAAGCGAAGGGCGCGAGGCAGTCTTCCTTCACGCGGATGCCGAGTTCTTCGTTAAGTTCGCGGATCAGCGTCGTTTCCGGGCGCTCACCCGTTTCGATCTTGCCGCCTGGGAATTCCCAGAGGCCCGCCATCGATTTTCCTTCCGGGCGTTGTGCCAGAAGGATACGCCCGTCCGCATCGATGAGCGCGCAGGCGACGACAAGGACGAGCTTCGTTTGGCCGGCGGACATCGTAACCCGTTGCGTTGACGCGGGCTGCACTCTGGCCGATCTGGAGCCCGGGCTCAATGAAAACGCCATGTCGCGTCCTCCTCGTTTCCGAAGGACGCTGCAGCCGGTATGCCGCGGGTCAGTCTTGGTCTGGGACAGTCGCGTCTAGCTGCGGTAGTCGCCGTTGATCGAGATGTAGCCGTGGGTGAGATCGCAGGTCCAGACGCCGAAGGCGCCTTTGGCGATGCCGACGTCGACGTCGATTTCGATTTCTTGGCGCTGCATGTAGCGCGCCATCAGGGCTTCGCTGTAGTTCGGATCGCGCACGCCTTGGGTGGCGACGCGGTGGCCGCCGAATTTGATCGAGAGTTTGTCGCGGTTCGCGGCTTCGCCGGCTTTGCCGACGGCCATGACGACGCGGCCCCAGTTGGCGTCGCCGCCGGCGATCGCCGTTTTTACGAGCGGCGAGTTTGCGATCGAGAGCGCAATCTTGCGGGCGGCGGCGGGCGACTCGGCGCCGCTGACGTTGACGCGGATGAGTTTGGTCGCGCCTTCGCCATCGCGGACGACTTGGACCGCGAGGTCTTGGAGCAAGCCGTTCAACTTCAAGCGGAAGTCGTCGATGCGCTTATCCAGCAGGCGTGTGATCGGGTTGTGACGCGCGCCCTTGCCGGTGGCGAAGAGCATCAGCGTGTCGCTGGTCGAGGTGTCGCCGTCGACGGTGATGGCGTTGAAGCTGGTTTCGGTGCCCGCGGTCAGCAGTTGCTGCAGCACGTCGGGCGGGATCGCGGCGTCGGTGAAGACGAAGGCCAGCATCGTCGCCATGTCGGGGGCGATCATGCCCGAGCCCTTGGCGATGCCGTTGATCCTGACGGCCTGGCCGTCGATCTGGGCGGTCGCCGTCGCCATCTTTGGGAACGTGTCGGTCGTCGTGATGGCGCGGGCCGCCTGGTCCCAACCTGTCGCGCCGGTGTTCTCGTAGATGTCGGGCAGCACGGCGGTGATCTTCTTCACCGGGAGCGGTTCGCCGATGACGCCGGTCGAGGCGAGGAAAACCTCCTGCGGTTTGCAGCCGGCGGCGGCGGCGGCGGCCTCAGCCGTGGCGCGGGCGGCCTCGACGCCGTTGCGGCCGGTGAAGGCGTTGGCGTTGCCGGAGTTGACGACAAGGGCGCGGGCGGACCTTTGCGGCAGGGCGGCCTTGCACCAGTCCACAGGCGCCGACGAGGTCTTTGAGGTCGTGAAGACGCCGGCGACCGTCGTGCCGGGGGCGAGGACCGCCATCAGAACGTCGTCACGGCCTTCGTATTTGATGCCGGCCTGGCCCGCACCGATGCGGACGCCCGAAATGGGGGCTAGCTTGGCAGGCGATTTGGGAGCCAGAGGCGAAACGGGAGGGTGGGTCTTCGCGGCCTTCTGGGCCGGTTCCGGCGCGGCCTTCGGCGCGGCGGCTACCTTGGAAGACTTGCCCGCAGGCGGGGCCATCGATGCGTTCCCTTTCCGCGTCCCCGGACGCGACGCCGGCGGCGATTCCACCGTCGGCTGTGATTGTCAGTACCCGTCCTATTAGAACCGGTCAAGAACGGCCCAATTCCGCGGATGCCACACCTGTGTATTCTTGTTTTCCGGTCGCGTTGACAGGGGGGTGGGGCCCGCTTATCTGTCCCGCCACGGCTTCGCACGAAACCCCCTGTTCCGTACCTCTTGGAGGCGAACCTCCCGCGATGGGCGGTGAAGGTGCCTATTCCCTTTCTCTGTTCAAGGACTTTTCCAGATGCTCGGCCTGACCACGCTGGCCAAGAAGATTTTTGGCTCCAGCAACGATCGTCGATTGAAGCCCCTTTACGCCAAAGTCCCCCGGATCAACGCGCTCGAACCTGAGTACGTCAAACTCTCAGACGACGAGCTGCGGCAGCGCACCATCCAATTCCGCGAGCAGGTCGCGAAGGGCCGCAAGCTGGACGACCTTCTGCCGGAGGCTTTTGCCGCCGTGCGCGAGGCCGCCAAGCGGACGCTGGGCCAGCGCCATTTCGACGTGCAGTTGATCGGCGGCATGGTGCTTCACGAGGGCGACATCGCCGAAATGAAGACCGGCGAAGGTAAGACTCTTGTCGCCACCCTGCCCGTCTATCTGAATGCGCTGTCGGACAAGGGCGTGCATGTCGTTACCGTGAACGACTATCTCGCCAAACGCGACGCCGAGTGGATGGGACAGGTCTACCGGTTCTTAGGGCTGACGACCGGCTGCATCGTACACGGGCTTTCGGATCCGCAGCGGCGCGAACAGTACGCGGCCGACGTGACCTACGGCACGAACAACGAGTATGGCTTCGACTATCTGCGCGACAACATGAAGTACTCGAAGGCGCAGATGGTGCAGCGCGGGCACAACTTCGCGATCGTCGACGAAGTGGACTCCATTCTGATCGACGAAGCGCGGACGCCGCTGATCATTTCGGGACCGACGGAGGACAATTCGAACCTCTACAAGGTCATCGACGCGTTCATGCCGGAGCTGAAGCCGGAATACTACGAACTCGACGAAAAGCAGCGCACGGTCACGTTGACCGAAGAGGGCAACGAGGCGGTCGAAAGCTGGCTGGCCAAGAACGGCGTGATGACGGAGGGCGGGCTTTACGACATCGCCAACGTTTCGCTGGTTCATCACGTGAACCAGGCGCTGCGCGCGCATCGCTTGTTCCAGAAGGACAAGGACTACATCGTCAAAGACAACAAGGTCATCATCATCGACGAGTTCACGGGTCGTATGATGGAAGGCCGGCGGTATTCGGAAGGCCTGCACCAGGCGCTTGAGGCGAAGGAAAACGCCGTCATTCAGCCTGAGAACGTGACGTTGGCGTCGATAACGTTCCAGAATTACTTCCGCCTCTACTCGAAGCTTGCCGGCATGACTGGTACAGCATCGACGGAAGCGAACGAGTTCATGGAGATCTATGATCTCGACGTGCTTGAGATTCCGACCAACGTTCCCGTCGCGCGCGTCGACGACGACGACGAGATTTATCGCACCATCGAGGAGAAGAACGCAGCGATCGTCGAGACGATCCGGGATTGTTCGAAGCGCGGGCAGCCAGTTCTGGTCGGCACGGTTTCGATCGAGAAGTCCGAGTCGCTGGCAGCGGTGCTGAAGAAAGAGAAGATCAAGCACAACGTCTTGAACGCGCGCTATCACGAGACGGAAGCGCAGATCATCGCGCAAGCGGGGCAGCCGAGCGCGGTGACGATCGCAACGAACATGGCGGGCCGCGGCACCGACATTCAGCTGGGCGGCAACGCAGATATGCGCATCGCGATCGAGACGATCGGGATCGAGGACGAGGCCGAGAAGAAGCGCGTCATCGACCGCATTCGCGCGGAGATCGCCGAGGCGCGGAAGACGGTGCTTGAGGCCGGCGGTTTGTACGTGTTGGGCACCGAGCGCCACGAGAGCCGGCGCATCGACAATCAGTTGCGCGGCCGTTCGGGCCGTCAGGGCGACCCGGGGCATTCGAAATTCTATCTGAGCCTGCACGACGATCTGATGCGCATCTTCGGGCAAGACAAGCTCGACGGCATGTTGCAGCGGCTTGGCCTGAAGCAGGGCGAGGCGATCAGCCACGGCATGGTCAACGCCGCCGTCGCGCGGTCGCAGCAGCGGGTCGAGCAGCGGAACTTCGAAATCCGCAAGAACCTGCTGAAGTTCGACAACGTCATGAACGATCAACGCAAGACGATCTTCGAGCAGCGGCTTGAGTTCATCGGCGCCGAGAGCGTGCACGACACGATCATGGGCATGCGCCATCAGCTGATCGACGATTTGGTGAAGCGGTATATCCCCGAAAACTCGTACTCCGAACAGTGGAAGACGGCGGATCTCGAGACGGACGTGAAGGAGTTCTTCGGCGTCGAATTGCCCATCCAGAAATGGGGCAAGGAAGACGGCATCGCCGAGGAAGAGATCAGCGACCGCGTCAAGAAAGCCGCCGACGCGCGCGGCGACGAGCGGCTGCAGAATGCGCCTGCCGACGTGATCAATCAGGTCGAGCGCGCCGTGCTGCTGCAGACGATGGATCACGAGTGGCGCGACCATCTCGTGACGCTGGAGCACTTGCGGCACACGATCGGTCTGCGCGGCTACGGGCAGCGCGATCCGCTCAACGAGTACAAGACGGAAGCGTTCTTGCTGTTCGAAGGGTTGCTGGCGCGCATTCGCCAGCAGGTGACGCGTCAGTTGATGCACGTTCAGTTGCAGCTGGAAGCGCCGCCGGATCTCGAAGAGCGCGCGCTGCCGCAGATGCAGGCGATGCATCTCAATCCAGATACGGGCGAGAACGAGTTCGACGACGATCTGCCGGCCGGCCAACGCACGGTGACCAACGCACCGCGTATGGGCGGACGGCCGGTGCCGCTGAACCCGAACGATCCCTCGACCTGGGGCAAGGTGCAGCGCAATTCGCCCTGCCCTTGCGGTTCCGGCAAGAAGTTCAAGCAGTGCCACGGCGCGCTTTGACGTGAGTTCAGTTTGCGTTCGCCGTTCAAACACGGCGAACGCAACGTTCACGCTGTTCCATCAGGAACCACCTCCCGCGATCACGCGTTCCAAGACCGAGGCCCCAAGGCAGGTTCTCGGAGGTTAGATCATGTTGAAACAAATGCTCATGGGCGCCACGTTTTTTGCGGCGCTGACGCTTGGCGCGTGCGGTACGACGCCGGGTGAACGCGGATTGACGGGCGCGGGTATCGGCGCCGCGACAGGCGCCGTGATCGGCGGCGTGACCGGCGGCGATGTCGGTACGGGCGCGGTCGTCGGCGGCGTGGTCGGCGGCGTCATCGGCGCGACGACGACGAAGGACGACATCGATATCGGCGATCCGCCGTGGAAGAAGCGCTGCTATGAGCGCCGCCGGAACGGCGAACGCGTCGACTGCAGCCGTCCGCCGCGTTAAGTCCAGCACATTCGCGCGCGCCGGAGCGGAAGCTCCGGCGCGCGTTTGCGTTAGGCTTGTCGCGTGATAGGCGCCAGATCTCCGTCGTGGTCGAGCACCGCTCGTATCGCTTCTCCGAGGGAGCGCGAGCGATAGGGTTTAGCCAGCAGCCGGATGTCCATGCCGCCGCGTGCGCGCTCCTTCAATATCCGATCGGAATAGCCGGACGTGAACAGCGCTTTGAGCGCCGGGCGCTCGATGCGCGCGGCCTCGACCAGTTCCCAACCGCTCATGCCGCCCGGCATGACGATGTCGGTGAAGAGAAGGTCGATGGGATCGCCCTGGCTGAGGATGTTCAGGGCGGCTTGCGCGTCAGCGGCCTCGCGAACGCGGTAGCCGAGGCCTCGAAGCATCGTCAGGACCACGCCGCGCACCAATGGGTCGTCCTCGACGACGAGGATCGTCTCGTTGCCCGGCCGTCGTTCCTGAACGCTCGACTTGGCTGCGATTTGGCTCGCCGAGTCGGGAGCGGCGCGCGGCAGAAAGAGTCTGATGGTCGTGCCCTGGCCGACCTCGCTGTAGATTTTCACATGGCCGCGCGATTGCTTCGCAAAACCGTAGACCATGCTTAGGCCCAAGCCCGTGCCCCGGCCGACTTCTTTGGTGGTGTAGAACGGCTCGAAGGCGCGCTCCATGATGTCGGCCGACATGCCCGTACCGGAATCCGACACCGCGATGGAGACGTAGTCACCGGGCGTTACTTCTGCATTGTGCGCAGCATAACGCTTGTCGAGAGTGACGTTGTCCGTCTCGATGACGAGATTGCCGCCCGTCGGCATGGCGTCTCGCGCGTTGATGGCCAGATTCAAGATCGCGTCTTCGACTTGATTGCCGTCCGCGGTCGCGGTCCACAATTCGGCGCCCAGCTTCGTCTTGACGTCGATGTCTTCGCTCAGCATGCGGCGAAGCATCCCCATCATGCGCGTCGCTACCTCATTAAGGTCGAGCGTGCGCGACTGAAGGGGCTGCTTTCGCGCAAAGGCCAGCATGCGCTGCGTCAGTTGAGCGCCGCGCTCGGCGGCCTGGTCGATGCTCTTGGCCATCGCCAGAAGTTCGGGGTTGTCGGCGACCGCTTCCGCGATGCCCTCGATCGTGCAGGTGATGACAGTCAGAAGGTTGTTGAAATCGTGCGCGACGCCGCCGGTCAATTGGCCTACGGCCTCCATCTTCTGGGCCTGCCGGAATTGATGCTCGAGTTCACGTCGCGTCGCGATGTCGCGGATCGCGGCGGTCACCAAGATGCCGTCGGTGCTTTCGAGCGGGCTTAGCATCAATTCGATGGGGAACTCGCTCCCATTTTTTCGCAACGCCGTGAGTTCGATGCCGGTGCCGATCTGCTGGGCCAGCGCCTCTTCGGCGGAGCGCAGACCGTCGGCGATCAAGCGCTCGGCAAAGCCTTGCGGAATGATGTTCGTCACCTTCTGGCCGACGAGTTCGTCACGGCTGTAGCCGAATTGCTTCTCGGCTTGCAGATTCAAGAGGACGATCTCTCCGGCTTGGTTGACGACAACCATCGCGTCGGGGGCCGCTTCCAACAGGCCGCGGTATCTCGCCTCGGTCTTTGCCTGAAGTTCCTCTGCCGCCTTGCGCACGCTGATGTCGCGAATTGCAGCCGTCACCAGAATGCCGTCGACGCTCTCCAGCGGGCTGAGCATGAGTTCGATGGGAAATTCGCTTGCGTCCTTGCGCAGCGCCGTCAATTCGATGCCCGTGCCGATTTGCTGCGCCAGCGCTTCATCGGCGGAGCGCAGGCCGTCGGCGATCAAGCGCTCGGCGAAGCCCTGTGGAATGATGTTCGTCACCTTCTGGCCCACGAGTTCATCGCGGCTGTAGCCGAATTGCTTCTCGGCCTGCAGATTCAGCAGAACGATTTCGCCAGCCTGG
>JAWXBY010000111.1:0-3630 GCA_034440355.1 Alphaproteobacteria bacterium | reverse complement strand
GACGTCGATGTCGAACGCGTGATGAGCGTGCTTGATGGTTGAAACGCGTAAGCCGCGCCGCGTGAACTCTTCGACCAGCGCCACGATCAGCGTCGTCTTGCCGCTGTTCTTCCATCCGGTAATGCCAAAAACATTGTTCGGGCGCATGGGACGTTATCGCTCTTCGCTTTGTGTTGTAATGCGTCAAGGGCTCGGCGAACCGGCAGAAGGCGGAAACGTGATGGATGATCTGGCAATCGCAAGGGCGTTGCACGTGCTGGCCGTCGTTGTGTGGATCGGCGGTGTCGCGATGGTAACCTCGGTCATATTGCCCGCGGTGCGGCGCATGGCAAAGCCAAATGAGCGCATCGCCTTCTTCGAAAGCATCGAGCGGCGCTTTGCGCTTCAAGCGCGCGTATCGACGTTGCTGGCAGCGGTGACAGGCTTCTACATGGTCTACCGGCTCGAACTGTGGGATCGCTTCCTCGATGCGCAGTACTGGTGGATGCACGCCATGGTCGCCGTCTGGGCCGTCTTTACGCTCGTCTTGTTCGTGCTCGAACCTTTGGTCCTGCACCGCTTGTTCCGCGAACGCGCGCAGCGCGACCCGGAGGGAACGTTTCGCTTGGTTGAGCGTCTGCATTGGGTCTTGCTGACGCTCAGTCTTGGGACAACGCTCGGTGCCGTTGCAGGCGTTCACGGCGCATTCTTTCTCTAAGAGGGCGACGGCTCGCCGCCCAACCTCGGTGTGAGAAACATCGGGCCATAGATCGCGACGAACAACGCGAACGCGACCAGCCACAACACGCCCGATATCGTTAGCAACGGCGCGGCGAAATCCGATGCAAACCCTGCCGCGACGCGCGACAGCGCGCTTGCCGTGATGGCGCCGTAGATAGTAATTGTGCCGACGCCGGCGTGAAGCTGCCGTCCGGTATGGCCCAGCGTCGCGCGCGTCATGACGGCCAGTGTCATCGTACCGACCGCGCCCGCGGTCAACGCGTGAAGGCCCGCAGAGGGCACAGGCGTTCCGAACGCAATCGAAGCGCCAAGCAAGAGAAATCCGATGGGAATCCATGCGTAGCCGACATGCAGCACCGCGACCAATGCGTCTGTACGCGTCCGCCACCCTCGCCATTGCGCTAACCGCGCCGTATGCGCCGCGAACGCGATGCCCAACGCTGCGGCCGTGAACAATGAGAATGGCGCCGCAATCCAGGCGAGAACGGCAACGGCGCTCGATCCATGGACTATCCGATCGAGAAACAACGAGCTCGTCGCATCGCGCGGTAATCTGTGGCGGGCAAACCAGTTGTTGGTGAAACTCGGCACGATCCGCCCGCCGATGAGACCGATCAGCAGCGTCAGCATGCCAACACCCATGCGAACCGCGTGGCCCTCGGGCTCGATGACGCCCGACGCTTCAAGGTGGAAAACGAGATTGGCGGCGCCGAGCAAAAGCACCAGCGCGCAAACGGGCAGGTTGCGGATGTTTCGCGCGGCCAGAACCTCGCGCGCCAATACGGCGGCCAACACGGGAAGAAAGACGGCATCGACCGCGATGGCCGCGGCGATGGGAATGAACGGCAGCAACAGCGCAACGCGACCGGCGATCCAAAGGCAAAACAACGCCAGCAGCGGAGTGCCGGAAATCGGCAAGCGGCCGGTCCAATTGGGCACGGCGGTCAGCGAAAACCCGGCGACGACCGCGCTCGCATATCCAAAGAGGAAAGCATGGGCATGCCAGAGGGTGGAATCATGGAACGCAAAACCTCCGCTGTCGAAGCCCGAAACATCGGCGAGGCGCACAGCGATGGCGATGACGGCCCAAACGCCCGCGCCCAGAAAGAACGGACGAAACCCGTAACGAAGGAGCGCTATCCCCGTGTGACGTCGCGCCCTAGCCGCGGACTGGTTCACGTGTTTGCCTGCTCCCGCTCGTCCGCGTGGTGGGTCAGAACCGCGAGGCGCTCGATCGAGGCGATGCGAATGGAATCGCCGTCGCTCTCCACGCCGTAGGCTCTCAGCTTCCTCAACGTGCGCGACAGCGTCTCGGGTTTGATGCCGAGCCGCGTCGCGACCTCCTTCTTCATGCCGGGCAGTACCAGGGTCGCGGCGCCCGTCTCGTGTTCCGCCTTCGAGATGAGAAACCGCGCAAGCCGCTCCGTCGCGCCTTGCGTTTTCATTTCCTTCAGTTGATTGATCAGGACCCGCCAATGCCCGGCCAGAACGCGCGCGCATTGCGCCGCCAGCGCCACGTCTTGGCCGATCAGTTGGCGCAGCTTGTAGGCTGGAATCAAAAGCGCTTGACCGTCGGATGTGGCGCGCGCGCTGACCAGATAGGGAAGTCCTAGCAGCGCCGCGGGCAACAGAACGCTTTCGCCGGGACCGAAGAATTCGATGACCGCTTCTTGTGCATCGGCGCCGCTGCCGACGAGAACGACGCCGCCCTCGATGAAGCAGTAGACGAAGTCGGGCTCCTCGCCTTCGCGAAACAGATAGGCGTGATTGCTGAAGCGCTGAAGTCCGGCGACTTCGGCGATGGTGAGAAGACTCGCCTCCGGCAGCGGCGCGAAGAGCGCGATCTTCTTGAGAAACGGCATCCGAGGGTGAGGCACGTTGATCTCTCTTGATCTAAGTCAAGTCATGGTTTGCGAAGTGTCATGCGCAACAGAAGGATGCACAGATCAATCCGGTCAACGCCTTGATGCACGTCAAGGAGCAAACTATCCAGTCGAGGCAGGTTGCGTCCAGCACGAGCCAAGGACGCCGTCATGATCCCTCCCGCTGTCGCTGCCGGCCAACCGACCAAAGCGTTGGCGCTGTCGACCATTTCCTTCACGATTTGCTTCGCGGTCTGGACGGTTTTCTCGATCATCGGCATTCAGATCCAGCAGGATCTGGGCCTAAGCGAAGCGCAGTTCGGGCTTCTGATCGGCACGCCGATCCTGACCGGCTCCATCATCCGCCTCGTTCTCGGCATTTGGACGGATCAGTACGGGGGCCGCGCGGTCCTCAGTGTCGTGATGATCACCGCCGCAATCGCGACGGCGCTTCTGACGTTCGCTTACGACTATCCGACCTATCTACTGGCGGCGTTGGGTGTGGGCATCGCCGGTGGATCGTTTTCCGTCGGTGTGGCATATGTCTCGCGCTGGTTTCCGAAGGAACGGCAAGGCGCGGCGCTCGGTATCTTCGGTGCAGGCAACGTCGGCGCCGCGGTGACGAAGTTCATCGCGCCGACCGTGATGGTCGCCTACGCCTTCCTAGGGCCGTTGGTCGGCGCGTTGTCGCGCTCGCTCACGGGTTGGGTTGCCGACAAGTTCGGCGGTGGGCGCGTGACGCTGTGGGTGTTCGTCGCGATGTCGTTCGGCGTCGTGGGCGTTCTCTATTTTATCGGCATCAAGGATCAGCCCGGCGCGTTCTGGGGCTTCTTTACGATGTTCGTCTTCCTGTTCTTCGTCACCGGGATCGGCAACGCGTCGACGTTCCAGATGATCCCCGCGATCATGCGCAAGGAAATGGACCGCCTGATGCCGCAGGCCGATCAGCCGACGCGCTTGCGCCAAGGTGAAAAGGAATCGGCGGCGATCATCGGCTTCACGTCGGCGATCGCGGCCTTCGGCGCCTTCTTCATCCCAAAAAGCTACG
>JAWXBY010000110.1:0-33996 GCA_034440355.1 Alphaproteobacteria bacterium | reverse complement strand
TTCATGATCTCGTTCGTGCCGCCGTAAATCTTCTGCACGCGGCTGTCCGCATACATGCGCGCGATCGGGTACTCGTTCATGTACCCGTACCCGCCGTGCAGTTGCAGGCATTCGTCCACCACGCGGCACTGCACCTCCGTCAGCCACAGCTTCGCCATCGACGCCATGAACGGATCGAGCTTGCCTTCCAGCAACAACCCCGTCGCGTGATTGCAAAACACCTTCGCAACCGTCGCCTCGGTCTTGCACTCGGCTAGCTTGAACTGCGTGTTCTGAAATTCGATCAACTGCTTGCCGAACGCCTTGCGTTCTTTGACGTAGGCGATCGTGTGCTCCATCGCCCGCTCGATCACCGCCATCGCCTGCAGCGCAATGATCAACCGCTCCTGCGGCAACTGCTGCATGAGATGCACGAACCCGCGCCCCTCATCCATGCCGATCAAATTCGACGTCGGCACCCGCACCTCGTCGAAGAAGAGCTCCGCGGTGTCGTTCGCCTTCTGCCCGATCTTCTCAAGCACCCGCCCGCGCCGGAAACCCTGCACCTCGTCCGTCTCAACGACGATCAGCGACGTCCCCTTCGACCCCTGCGTCGGATCCGTCTTGCAGACGACGATGACAAAATTCGCCGTCCCGCCGTTGGTGATGAAGGTCTTCGACCCGTTGATCACATAGTGATTGCCGTCGCGCTTGGCCGTCGTCTTGATCGACTGAAGGTCCGAGCCCGTCCCCGGCTCCGTCATCGCAATCGCGGCCACCAATTCGCCGGAGGCCAGCCGCGGCAACCACCGCTTCTTCTGCTCTTCCGACCCGCAATGGAAAATGTAGGGCGCAACGATCGCGTTGTGCAGAACGATGCCCCAGCCGTCGATGCCCAGCCGGCCCAGCAAATCGATCAGCACCGCCTCATGCGCGAACGATCCGCCCGCCCCGCCGTATTCCTCCGGCGTCGACGCGCACAGCAATCCCGCCTGCCCCGCCTTGGTCCAGGTCGCGCGATCGACGTGCTGCTGCTTGATCCATTTCTCGGAGTGGGGAACGCACTCGCGTTCCATGAACTTCCGCGCCTCGCCTTCGAAGACCTTAAGGTCCTCCGTCATCCAGGCGGCCGTTTCGACCTGCAGAACGCCCATGCTTCCACCCGTATGTATTTTTGTTCTTAGTCGTGTACGCCGGAGTTGACCGAGAACCCGATCAAACGTCCGTGCGGCTCTTCCGCTTTATGGTGCGGATCCTTCTCCGACAGCAACACCTCGATCCGCGCGCGCGCGGTGCGAAGTTCCTCAAGCGCATGTTCGATATCCGCGCGCTGACGCTCGAGCAAACTGATACGCTCCGAGAACTTGCGCACCGTGACCGCGAGCTGCGTCACCTGCCCGTCGTTGATGTCGTAGAGATCGAGCATCTCCTTGATCTCGATAAGCGAGAACCCGACCCGCTTGCCGCGCAGAATGAGCGCGAGCCGGACCCGGTCGCGCGGCGAATAAATCCGCGATTGTCCGTGGCGTGTCGGTTTGATGAGCTCTTCGTCTTCATAGAAACGAATGGCGCGCGGCGTAATGCCGAACTCGGCGGCCAGTTCGCTGATCGAATAGGTCTTCATAAGGGTATGACCTCAATTGCGAGCGCCACAGTGCATATACTTCCGTTGACGTAAACGTCAAGCGCGAACGTAAGTCATTGAACAAGCATGGTTTACGGCGCGAGGGAAGTGAGGGGAGAGAAGTGAGAAATGAGAAACGCGGACCCCTCTTTCCTCACGTCTCTCCCCTCACGCCGCGACTAATGCCGCTGCCGGAAAGCCAACGAAGCCAAGAACCCGGCCAACGCCGACAGCAGCACCGCAACGATGCCGTAAAGCGTCGGCTCATAGCGCGCGAAGTCCGACAGCCGGCGCTCGATCCCGGTCTTGTCGATGAACAAGGTCATCGAACTCGAACTCGTAACCTGCCCGTGCGAGAACGAATAGACGATCACCTTGAGATTGCCCGCCGGCACATTCGGCGGTAGCGCCACCGTCGTGCGGAACAGACTGCCCGACAGAAAGCTCACCGCGCCTTCATGTTGCGCGTAGACGTCTTGGCGGATCTTCGTCCGCAGGATCGCCTCGCGAAACTCGCGCGGCCCCCCGACCGAACCGGGCGCCGGCCCCAGCGCAATACGGTCGAGCCCTAATTCGAACTGGTCCAAGACATCGGCGGCCGCGATCTCGCGCAACGGCCGCGTCGACGAGAGGAAATAGAACCCCGGCACGCCGGCAAAGCTACGTTCCTCCCGGTTCATCCAGATCGGCCCGACGCGATCCTTTTTGCGCACTGTCACGAGATACGGCTTGTCGCTGCGGATCACGACGACGACGTCGCGCACCTCCGTCGCCGGCAGCGCCGTCCCCTCATCGGTTTCGATCGCGCCGAAAACGACGATATCCGTACCGGTGAAGCTCGAGGTGATCTCGATCTTGTCGCGCGAAATACCCGCCGCCAGATCCTCGGCGCGCGCAGGGCCCACGGACAACGCCGCAGCAACCCCCAGCGCGGCCAGGATCGCCCTCATTCGACCCCCTCGATGGACAGGTTGAACGGATCCGCGGGCGGCCACACAAGATCGAACCCAAGGCGCAGGCAGATCATCAACACCAGCGCCGCCAGGCACAGCCTGAGCCAATCGCTGCGCAGCCGCTCGCCATAACGAATGCCGAACTGCGCGCCGAACACCCCGCCAACGATCAACAGCGCCGCGAGAATCGCATCGACGCTTTGGTTCGTAATCGCATGCAGCAAGGTCGAAAACGCCGCCAGAAAGATGATCTGGAACAGGGACGTCCCGATCACGATCGAAGTCGGCATACGCAGAAGATAGATCATGGCCGGGATGAGAATGAAGCCACCGCCGACGCCCATAATGACCGTGAGCAACCCGATTAGAACCCCAAGCAAGACCGGCGGTATCGCGCTGATATAAAGCTTCGACCGCTGAAACCGCATCTTCAGCGGCCAGCCATGCACCCAGTAATGCCCGCCCGGTTCACGCCGGATTGAGCCGACGCTCGACCCGCCGTGACGGATGGTCTGCAAGCTCTCCCAGAACATCAGCCCGCCGACCGATCCCAGAAAGATCACATAGGACAGCGAGATGAAGAGGTCCGCCTGCCCCGCCGCCTTCAGCGCGTTGAAGACCTGGATGCCAAGGACCGAGCCGACGAGTCCCCCTCCCAGGAGGACGCCGCCCATCTTGAAATCGACATTGCCCTTGCGCCAGTGCGTGATCACGCCCGACACCGACGACGCCACGATCTGCGTCGACTGTGTGGCGACGGCGACCGCCGGCGGAATGCCCCAGAACATGAGAAAGGGCGTCAGGATGAACCCGCCGCCCACACCGAACATGCCCGACAAAAACCCCACGGCCGCACCGAGGCCGATGATGAGGAATATGTTCACCGGCATTTCGGCGATGGGCAGATAAATTTGCATGGGACAAGTGCCGTGCGGGTCGATCGCGACGCGGGAGGCGACGTCCCCACGCTTAACCCGCGCCGCAGCGTCTGGCTAGTTCACGTCATCACAACTGTGAACATTGGTCGCGGCAAGAAACGCTGAGATGCTTAACCGGCGAACGCAGGCGCCTCGTTGGCGGTCGGGTTCATCGGCTTCGGCTGGAATTTGCGCGCCGCTTCGAGCGACAGCGCAACGTCGCCCGCGCTCATCGTCTTCTTCAGCTGCTCAAGCCGCTCCGCCGCACCCGAGTCGCCCTGGCTCGCCGCAATCGCGTACCACTTCGCCGCCTCGTTCGCGTTCTTCTCGGTGCCCATGCCGCGCTCAAGCAGGATGCCGAGATTGTACTGCGAGTCCGCAAGCCCATAGTCGGCCCCTTCGCGGAACCAGCGAGCCGCTTCCTGGAAGTTCTGTCCGACGCCCGTGCCGTCCGCAAACAGCACCGCGAGATTGTGCATCGCCTTGCGATTGCCGCCCTTCGCCGCGCGCTCGTACCAGTTCTTGGCCTGCACCAGATCCTTCGGCACGCCCACGCCGCGCTCATAGATCGCGCCGAGGCGATACTCGGCGACCACAAGACCCTGCTGCGCCGCCTTCGTCACCAGCGACGCCGCCTTCGTATCGTCCTTCGCGACGCCGCGGCCTTCCGCATAGCGCAAGCCCAGCAAGAACTGCGCGTTCACGTCGCCGCGCACGGCGCCCGCCTCAAGACTGGCGATCGACGAGTCCGGCGGCGCACCGCCCGGCAGAGCAGACGTGCCCGCCGTGAACGAGGCCGGCGGCGTATCGCTCGTGGGCACGCCCATGCCGTTGGGCTCGACCGCAACGCTCGCCGCACCGGACGAGCCGGCTTCCGGCGCCGACGGCGGCGCGAATTCAGCCGGCGATCCGGCGCTAGCCGAGTTGCCCGAGTTCGCAGGGCCATTCAGAATTTCGCCGATGCTGGCGCCCGGATCTGGACGATTGATCTCGTCATCACCGCCGCCCGGCATCGTGAACAGCAGTGCGATGATACCCGCGACGACGGCCAAGCCCGCGATCGCAATGATCACCAGCCGTCCGACCTTCCGCCCTTGGCCTTCTTCAGCCATCGGAAATTTCGGACGCTTGCTGTGCGTCCGGTCCGCTTCGGCCTCGGCCGCTGCTTTCGCCGCACGGCGCGCCTGCGTAAGGAAATCTTCCTTCTTCGGCTGGAACGGGAGGTCGTCCAGCGCAGCCGCATCGCCATGCGCCTGCTCAAAAGCCTGGTCGAACGATTCGGGTTCGAGATCCGGCAGTTCAGTGGTCGGCGGCGGCATCGACAGCGTGCCGGCCATGATCGTCTGCAACGCCGAGACCGAGAACCCGTCGTCCGACTTGGGCGGCAGATCGTCCATAAACGAAGGCGGCGGCGGGGTCATCCCCGACAGCGCCTTGGCCGTCGTCGTCGAGAACGGCGGGAAGTCGGGCGGCTCGTCCAGCGCGGCCGGCGGCGGGCTGATCGGCGGTGGCGGTGAATAGGGTGGCGATGAACTCAGTGCCGCCGGATGCGTGCTGTGGCGGCCCGAGAACGATTCGAGCGGCACGGCCTCCGCGGCCGCCTTCGCGACCAGACCGTCGACCGTCAGCCGCAAGCCGCCGATCGCTTCCTTGTGCTTTTTGTCCGAAACGTCCAGACGCTGCGTCAGCGCCTTCAGCGAGTCCTCGACCACCCGCGAAGACTCGGTCGAAATCTCTTCGAACCGGCGATTGATCGTCTGCAGCGACTGCGTCTGTTTCTTTTCCGAATCGTCCAGACGCGTCGAAATCGTCTTCAGCGCGTTCGACACCGTCGACACGGAATCCGCCGCGCGCCGCTCGCCGTCCTCGATCTTCGTCGTCAATGCCTCAAGCGTCGACCCGATCGCGCTCAACGATCCGGCCAGCGGACCGTTGACCGGATCGGAAACAAGGTCGAGCCGCTCCGTCAAACCGTCGAACGTGCTGCTCAACGTATCGACCGAGCGCTTCAGCGCCGCGAACGCTTCCGGATGAACAGCGCTCTTCGACGCGGTATCTTCCACCCGCTCGCTCAGGCTTTCGACCGACTTCTTCAGCGACGTGAACTGCTCCGGCTGAATCGCGTTCTTGGCCGCCGACGTCTGCGCCAGGCGTCCGTCGATGGAGCTCAGTTGGCCGCGCATCTCGTCGAACATTGACGACGACCGCGCCTCCAGCGCATCGAGCCGCGCCGAAACGCCTTCCGACACGTTCTTCGCGCCGCCGCTGACCTGCGCGACGGTCTTTTCCGTCGTGTCGACCCGCGAGCCCAACTCGCGCATGAATTTGGCGAGCTGCGAAATGTCCTCGCGCGAGCGCTTCTCGGAATCGGCGACGTCGTGACGAACGTCGTTGATCCACGTCTCAAGACGCGTCAGCGCATCCTTGTTCGGAACTCGGCCTTCGCCTGCTCCATCTCGCCGAGCCGCTTCTGCAGCTGCCCCAGCGTCACTTCAAGCCGGCTGAGCGCGTCTTTGTAGACGGGCTCCGGCTTCGCCGCTTCGATGTCGCCGAGCCGCTTCTGCAGTTGACCAAGCGCCGTCTCAAGCTTGCCGATCGCATCCTTGCTCGGCCATTCGACGTTGCCGGCCTCGATGTCGTTCATGCGCTTCTGGACGCTGCGCACGGTGCTTTCGAGCGACTCGAACGCATGCACCTGATCGCGCGCTGACTGCGCCAAAGCGTCGGCCGCACTCGTGAACGCGACGTCGGCGAGATGTTTCACCCGCTCCGCCGCGTCGATCCGGTCCTGCATTGCCGCGACCGATTGATTGACCGTCGCGATCGCCGTCTGCGCCCGCCGCTCGGAATTCTCCAGCCGGTCGGCCATATCGCGCAGACCATGCGCCACGACGGCGAACTCGCTGCCGCGCAGTTGGTTGTCGAACTGCTGCGCCTGCGGATCCTGCTGCGGCTGGCCCTGCGGGTGCTGCGGATACTGTTGCGGCTGCTGGTCGTAACGCGGCTGTTGCTGCTGTTCGTAGCGCGCCTGCGGCTGTGGCTGGTCGTACCGCGGCTGCTGCTCATAGCGCGGCTCTTGGCGCTGCGGCACCGCGTTGGCGATGTGCTGCTGGAACGCCTGTGAATAAGACTGGGGCTGAGCCTGGGGAACGGCATGCGGATAACGCAAGCTCGGTACCGGCGGCTGATACTGCGGCATGGGCTGCGGACCATAGGTTCCGTCGCCCGGTTGATAGGCTTGGTTATAAGCCTGTGAATAACCTGAGGAACCGCCGCCAGGACGCCCCTCGGTCATGATGAGCTGGGTCAGATACTCGCCGAGACTGACGCCCGCGCGACGGGCCGCAAGCTGCGCCGCTTCGCGAGCTTCGGCTTCGATCCCCTTCACATTCCACGGAACGCCGGGCCGCATGCGAATCATTTCCCCCGATTTATCAGCGACGGTAGGTACGCAAATATGTTGTGTAAAGCAGACGCGACCCTACTAGGGCTACGCGTGTTGCTTTCCAGCCGCGTTAACCTTGATTAACGTTGAAATGGTTAAGGAAAGGTTAATTCAGCGTTGCGCGAAAGACTCAAACGGAGCGTCGCAAACAGCAAAATGAAAGCTGTGGGCGTCCTCCCGTTGACGGACTTGTCGAACGCGCGCGGCCGTGAGCCGTTGCAGCGAATCTGATTCGCTACTCTGCCGCGAGCCGCGAATGCGCGAACGCATAAACCCGGTCCCGTCCGAGCAGATAGGCAGCGAACCCGGCGGGGAAAAGCGGCGCGAAGGCCTCGTGAAAAACATCGAGCCCGCCCGTATACGCGCCGAACGCCGGCAGCACGCAGCGCGTCCCGTCGGCGACGAAGCAACGCCGCCGCAAACGCCGCGCCCGCGTCTCGACCGAAGCCGCCGGATGCAAATGCCCGCAAAGTTCCCCGCTCACGCGCCCCAACGTCGGTTCATGCCGGAAGACCAGCGGCCCGATCTCCAACTCCGGCGCACACTCCCCGCCCAGCGCCAGCGCCGACGCGTGATCGTGATTGCCCTCGATCCAAACGAACCGCCGCCCGCGCATCAACGCGTAGATCGCCTGCCGCGCGGTCTCGTCTAACCGTGCAGGCCCGCCGCGATCGTGAAAATTATCGCCGAGACAAACGATCGTCTTCGGCTGCAAACGCTCGACCACCGCGGAAAGTCGCGCGATCGTCGCGTGCGTGTCATAGGGCGGCAGCATCTGCCCCGTCCGCATCGCAAACGCGGAGCCCTTCTCGAAGTGCAAATCCGCGACGGCGAGCAACCGCTCGTCCGCCCACCACAGCGCGCCCGAAGGATCGGCCGTCAGCCGCGCGCCCTGAATCACCATGTCCTGCGCAGGCGCCGACGCGACCATCCGAAAACTCCGAACTCGGAACGCGTCAGTCATAACCGAACACCGCTGAAGGCAAACGCCGCCGCGAAAGTTATGCACAGCCGGGTACAAAAGGCGAAACCCGCCTCAGCGCCTAAGCGCCCGAACCGGAAACGGCTGGACATTCCCGCGATCCGCATCATCGTCATGCGCGACGTCCAGCAAGTCGCCGGGGCGGCAGTCGAGCACCTCGCAGATCTTCGCCAGCGTCTCGAAGCGCACGCCCTTCACCTTCCCCGTCCGAAGCAGGGACAGGTTCGCTTCCGTGATGCCGACGCGTTCGGCGAGATCCTTCGCCTTCATCTTCCGCCGCGCCAGCATCACGTCGAGGGTAACGACGATCCGCATCAGACCATCTGGTCCACTTCGCTCTGCAGCTCCCGCGCCGCCGCTTCCAGCACCGAGCCGACGGTGAGCATACTCGACGCAAAAATCATCACCGCCAGATCGAACACGTTGGGATTGATTGTCGGCCACAACGGCTGCCCCTTCAGCGCCGCGAGCGCCACCGGCACGACAAGCACCTGCAGCACCAGCGCGACCGTCGCCCCGGTGCCCGCGCGCTTCAACCCTTGGCTCGCCTTCAGCGACACGTAGCGCGCCATCTCATATTCGGAGAGCACGCTCACCACGCCGAACATCGTCCACGCCAGAATGAGCGGCGGCAACGCCTCGATCATGATCGCCGCGACCGAGGCCCAAACGACCACACCGCCCGCAGCCTCGAACAGCGAGAGATAAAGCCGCCCGATCAACGGCAGCACGACCGCCGCGAACAACAGCGGCGTGCTCAACCGCACCCAAATCCCCGTCGTCCGCACTGTCTTCTGCTGCTCCGCCAACGCCGCCATCGCCAAAACCCTCTCCGCTCAGCACAGAAAGAAATTATCGCAATACAATAACGACAACAACTCACATCCGCGTGAAAGCAGGACATTACGACCATAGAATGACAAATTGTCAGTTTACCTATCGTGTGCTAAGCTGCCTCTAACGTCGCCATTCAAAAAATCCTGAGGAAGCCCATGCCGACCGAACACCACGACGTCCTGATCATCGGCGCCGGCCTTTCCGGCATCGACGCCGGCTGGCACCTGACGAAGCTCGCGCCGAACCGCACCTTCGTCATCCTGGAAAATCGCGAGCGCATCGGCGGCACGTGGGACCTCTTCCGCTATCCCGGCATCCGCTCGGACTCGGACATGCTGACCATGGGCTACCGCTTCCGCCCGTGGACGCACCCCAGCGCCATCTCGCCGGGCGACGCGATCCGCGATTACGTCACCGACACCGCCAAAGACGCCGGCATCGATAAGCACATCCGCTTCCGCCACAAGGTCACGCGCGCGAGCTGGGATTCGAACACCGCCCGCTGGACCGTTGAAGCGCAAAAGCGCGACGAGAAAGGCCGCGAAGAAACCGTCACCCTCACCGCGAACTTCCTCTTCTCCTGCGCCGGCTATTACAAATACGACGCCGGCTACACGCCCGAGTTCCAGGGACGCAATAACTTCAAGGGCACGGTCATCCACCCGCAGCACTGGCCTGAGAACCTGAACTACGACGGCAAGCGCATCATCGTCATCGGCTCCGGCGCGACGGCGGTGACGCTGATCCCGAACCTGGCCAAGACCGCCGCCCACGTGACGATGCTCCAGCGCTCGCCCACCTACTACGTCTCGCGGCCTGAGCAGGACAAGACGGCGAACTTCCTGCGCCGCTGGCTGCCGGCAAGCTGGGCCTACGCCATCCCGCGCTGGCGCAACATCCTGCTGCAGCGTTTCTTCTTCAACCTCGCGCGCAAAAAGCCGGCGCAAACGAAAGAGCGCCTGATCAAAGGCGTCGCCGATCTTTTGCCGAAGGATTACGACGTGAAGACCCACTTCACGCCGTCCTACAATCCGTGGGATCAGCGCCTGTGCCTGGTGCCCGACGCCGACATGTTCGAGGCGATCAAGTCCGGCAAGGCCGAGGTCGTCACCGACCACATCGACACGTTCACCGACAAAGGCATCAAGCTGAAGTCGGGCAAAGAACTCGAAGCCGACATCATCGTCACCGCGACAGGCCTTCAGCTCGAAGTCCTCGGCGGCACCGAGGTCACGGTCGACGGCCGCAAAATCGATTTCGGCAAAACCTTCACCTACAAAGGCCTGATGTTCTCCGGCGTGCCCAACCTGGCGTCGGTCTTCGGCTACACCAACGCCAGCTGGACGCTGCGCGCCGACCTCATCTGCGAATACGTCTGCCGCTTGCTGAACAAGATGGAAGAAAAAGGCGTCGACATCGCAACCCCGCGCCTCGCCGACACGAACATGCAGCCGGAAGCCTGGCTGGATTTCTCAAGCGGCTACGTCCAACGCGCCGTCACGATGCTGCCCAAGCAAGGCGCAAAAGCCCCCTGGCGCCAAAACCAAAACTACTTCGCCGACCTCAAAGAAATGCGCAAAGCCCCCATCGAAGACGAAGCGTTGGAGTTCTCGAAGGCAAAAGCAGCAAAGCCCGCCCTAGCCCGCGCCGCAGAGTAAGCCGCCGCACCACCGCCTCTCATCCTCCCCCGCAAGCGGGGGAGGGGGACCATCCGGCGTAGCGCAGCGAAGCCGGATGGTGGAGGGGGGCCGACAGCGCGCCGAAGCAGCCCCTAAAACCGCAACACGCCAACGATATTCAAATAGCCGAGCGCGATCACAACGCCCGCACTCACGTTGAGCAAAAGCCACTTCCAAAACGTCGCCGCGTCGACGCGAGCCCCGAACGGCACATACCAATTCCCAATCAGCGCACCGACGACGAAATACACCGCGCCGCCGATAAGCCACGGCGTTTGATCCTTCGACGTCACGATCATGTACGCAAGCGGCAGCGACAGCATCGCGAACCCGACCCCAAACACCCCCAAACGCCCAAGCATGTTTCTCGCCGGCCCCATCAACTCAACATCGGCACCATCTGCGGATCACCCTTCGCCATCGCGCGCCGATAGGCCGGCCGCTCCCCGATCCGCTTCAGATAAGCCAAAATATTCGGATACCCCGAAATATCGCGCGGCACGAACGCCCGCATCGTCGTCAGCGGAAACAGCGTGATGATATCGGCCGCGGTAAATTCATCGCCCGCCAGATAAGGCACCTGACCCAACCGCTCATCGACCATCGCCCAAGCACGATCCGCACGCTCGCGCATCAAGCGCGCAAGCAAACTCTCCTCAGCCCCGGGCCGCGCACCGAGGCCACCCATCTGACTGGGCATCATCGACCCATTGGCGAAGTGAAACCAAAACAGATAGTCCGCGAAGTTCGCCCGATCCGGCCCAACCGCAAGCCGCCCCTGCCCATACTTGCCGATGATGTATTCCATGATCGCACCCGACTCCGAGAGCACGACACGACCATCGGTAATCACCGGCGCCGTCCCCATCGGATGCAGCGCCTTATAAGCAGCCGGCGCCAACCGCGTAACAGCATCCCGGTCATAGCGCTTGAGCTCGTATGGAATCCCCAACTCCTCACACAACCAAACAATGCGCTCCGACTGCGAAATACCCAGATGATGCACGGTCAACATGCGGTTCTCTCCCTGAGTCGAGACTTTCCAATACACGGAGGCTAGGGGATAGCCCACGTTGTCAACTCGGCGCTGACCGCCGCCGATGGGCACAGCCGCTCAAACGAACGTTATCTAAGGCGAATGCGCAGGCGTCTCGGTGCGGGCGGCGGAGTGCTGCTTGGATCTGGGTCAATGCCGTCAGCTAACTTCATTCGGGCCTTGACGACGAGACCAAAGGGAATCCCCCGCTCTCGCAACAGATTTCCGACTCCGCGTTCTGTAGCGTCCCCGATGCTGGGGTCCCCCTTGGTGCACAAAACGACATCCCTGAAAATCTGGCTAGGACTTGTAATGTCCGCCAACTGATCAACCTGCAAGCCAGGATTAGCGAGGAGGTCCTTCGCGGTTACGGCGCGAACGCCGACCTTGGAATACACGAACACGTAACTTTCAGGACTGACCGCTGCCATCTTGGCGCATTGGTCGGTCAAACCCTTGTATCGACGCCGGCCAAGAGGCCGATTTGGTTCCAAGCGTTTAGCCTGTACGAGCAGACCCTTAGTCCGCTTTCGCCCGTGAGCGTCAATATCCAGCACCGCAACTAGATCCGCCCCGGATGGCTTCTCTTCCGAGCGCGATCCATGCGAACTCAAGCTGTGAATGCTAGCTCGCACTTGAGTCTCGGGTATATCCAGATTGTTGATGCGATCTTGAAGCCTAGTCGCAAACCGCTCGGTAAAGGCTGGTTCTTCACGTATACCCCCCGCCCTATACTCGGCAGCGCAGTCCTGATTCGCTTGATCAACAACGCGCGAAATGGCGTCAGCAAGACGTTCTATTTCCGGAGTGCTTTCTGCCATTTGAGCTCACAAAGAATAGTGAGATCCTTCGTAGAGCATGGGCGCTAGTTGCGATAGGCTATTCACGAATATACTGCCCTTGCCGCTTTAATTTTCGCGCATTACGCGAATTCGATTCTACCGACAGCGGGCGAACCACAACGCCTAGAGCCCCTCAATGTCCGACTCCCAGAGCGCACGCACCGTTGTATTTCTCAGCAAGGCAACTCCCGGAGACGACGAGTTTGCACTATGGCTGGCCCCGCGGCTCGAGGCGGCGGGCTACTCTGTGTTCGCGGACATTCTTACTATTGAACCGGGCAGTCGCTGGCGCATTGACATAACAAACACACTCCAGACCCGTGCAGCCAAAATGCTGCTCTGCTGCAGCGATTCGACGCTAGCGAGCCTTGGCGTCCACGAGGAAATCGGAATCGCTACCGAACTTGCAAAGACACTGGGCGATACAAAATTTATTATCCCCTTGCGGCTCGAGCCATTCAAAAAGCTCTTTGGTATCGGCGAACTCCAGTACATCGACTTCGTCCGTGGCTGGGCAGAGGGACTGAACAAATTGCTGGAAGCGTTGAAGCGGCAAAAGGTACCGCGTAGTCACGAGGGCTTTCAGATACAGCCAAATTGGGAGGTGTTTCGCCGGCGACGCGCCGTCACTGTAAAAAAGGAGCCCGAGCGACTCACGTCGAATTGGCTGCGCATAGCGGAAGTGCCCGACGCAATTCAGTATTTCGAACCAACAGGCCCGATCGACCGCGCGCAAATGAATCTGCGATGCAAATCGGTGCCATGTCTTTCGACACCGCAACATCGCGGAATCATATCCTTCGGAACAATTGACGAAGTGAACCACGCGTTCTCCGACGTCGGTCGATTCGCTATTGGAAGAACCATAAGTTTTCAGGATTGGCTGGAACTAGGTGCCGCTGAAATTGGGCTCAAGCCACAAGATGCCTCGAACGTACTCACGTCGATGTTCCGTCGAGCTTGGGACCGCATGTGCGAAGAGCGCGGGTTTCTGAGGTATGCGTACTCCAGTATTGACGGATTCCATCCCACCAAAAGCCAAGTCAAACTCGGGCAGCGGATACCGTGGGGCGGTCAAGGCGAAAGGCGGCTATCGATGCTAAGAAACACAGCGCGAGGCCACGTCTGGCAGTATGGGGTGTCCGCGCTTCCAAATTTTTGGCCCTATCCCCACTTCAAGCTCAAATCGCGCGTGCTATTTGCGCCTCCGAAGGGAGACGATGCCGCCGAGCCATTCGAGGACAAGGCGAAACAGCACCGTTTGCGCAGGACTGTTTGCAAGGGGTGGCGCAACAAGCAATGGCATGGGCGAATGATGGCCTTCGTCGAGCTGCTTGCTGGCGACTCCGCATCCATAAAATTACCCGTCGGCGATCAGTCTTGCATTCGACTAGACGCGACCCCGATGCCATTCACCTCACCAGTCAGCACCTTCCTTCCGAATTTGGTTTCGGATGATGAAGAGGAGCAAGACGATTCGACTCTTGGCTCACGGGCTGGTGATGACGAGGATCCCGATGGAGTTTCCTGAACCGTCGCTAAAGGTGCTTCACTTCGATGAACCTCTGCTCGAATTTGGGCATCGACAGGTCACACCTCATCCGAAAGATGGGCTGTACCTTTTCGGTCCGCACCAGCGCGCAAAAAAGGCTTCAGAAATTACCGTTGGAGTGGTCGGCACTCGAACGGGTATCTCGCATTTTCGCGTTTGGGTGGAACGGCTCGCGAAAAAAATAGACGTTCCGCCCCCCACCAAGCGGGAAAAGAAGGATCGCCTTCACTTGGCGACTTTCCCCGGCATCGAAGAAGCGTTCGGAATCTCAGTACCAACCAGAAAAATCGTGTCCTACGAGGTTGACGAAAAGGTCCTCGACAACGCAACGCGCATAATAAATCTACACGAAGCAGTGCGAAAGACCGCCGACCTGTATGTGAGCAGGATCAAACGTCATTTGGACAACGAAGAACGCGTCGTTGATATGTGGGTTCTCGTCGTGCCTGAAATGGTGTTCGAGCGTTGCAGAATTCGATCCAAGCGCGCTGGCGTTCCCCTTGTTCTTGGGGATTTCTCGAAAAAGCAGAAAGAACGTTCTGACCTACCTCTTCTCGACTCCGTCATCGACCGTGGGTCTGAAGAACTTTTCGACGACGCCCCCGATTTTCATCGGCAGATCAAAGCAAAGCTTCTCACGCTGGGATGCACATCGCAGGTTTTACGCGAGACCACTATTGCCCCCGACAAGTTCAAGAACAAGGCCGGCTACCCCGTTCGTCAGGTTCAAGACGGCGCGACGATAGCCTGGAATCTCGCCACCGGCCTCTACTACAAGACACAGCCAATGCCGCCGTGGAGATTGTCAGGCACTCGTCCCGGCGTCTGCTACATCGGTCTCGTCTACAAGACGCTGCCCAATCACCCGCAACAATTCGCGTGCTGCGCCGCTCAGATGTTTCTCGGCGAAGGCGACGGAGTAGTGTTTCGCGGTGCAAATGGCCCGTGGAAAACTGACGATGATGAATATCACCTCAAGGCCCACGCCGCCCAAGACCTGATCAAAATGGTTTTGGACACGTATCGGGAAATGCACGACAGCCCGCCAAAAGAATTTTTCATTCACGGACGCACGAAATTTAACGACGAGGAGTGGAAGGCGTTCGAAGAGGTCGTACCAAAGGGTACCAACATTATCGGCGTTCGAATAAAAACAACCAAGGGCGAAACCAAACTGTTTCGAGACGGCGACTACCCTGTTCTGCGCGGCACTGCGATGCTTCTAAATGATCGCAATGCTTACCTGTGGACCAACGGTTACGCGCCGCAGTTGGACACGTACATAGGACCCGAAACGCCGAACCCGCTTTTCATTACGGCGCTACGCAGCAAATATAAGATGCCTGAAATAGCGACGATATTGAGCGACATCATGACCCTCACAAAAATCAACTACAATTCCTGCAACTTTAACGACGGCCAACCAGTGACGGTTCGGTTTGCCAATATGGTGGGGGATGTTTTGACGATGGGCTCTGCAAAGGACGCAAAAAAACAGCCCTTCAAGTATTACGTCTAGTACCTCGAAGCTCGAACGCGCCCCGTCTGCATTTGCGCACTGCGATGCGCTTTGAATTGCCGGGAAGGGGCATCGCCTCGCAACTGCAGCAAACGAAAATACTCCGTACACGTGGCAGTTGAGTCACGCACTTCCGCGCTAGCATCTCGCCTCGTGCAAGGGGGAGTATCCATGCGCGGCTTACAGGTTACGGCTTGGCTCGCGGCAGTGGTCGCGGCGTTCGGTTTGGTCTTATCGCTTCACGCGGCCCCGCCCGCAGCGGCCGACGAGGGCGCGCGCGCCTTCACGCAAACCCTGATCGACAAAGGCTTTGGCATCCTGCGCGACACGCGCATGGACAAGGCCGCGCGGGTGGCGGGCTTCAACGCCTTCATCGTCGAGCATATGGACGCGCGCAAGACGGCGCTGTTCACGCTGGGCAACTATCGCCGCGGCGCGCCCGACGGCGTGGTGGAGCCCTTCGTGGCCGCCTTCACCGACTATTCGACCGCGATCTACGGCGCGCATCTGGTGGACTTCGCCGACGCGAGCCTGCGCGTGACCGGCGACATCGCCAACAAGCCGGGCGACGTCACCGTCATGACGGTGGCCGAGGGCGCGGGCCTGCGCGAGCCGCTGCGCATCGCCTTCCGCCTGAGCGGCACGGGCGGCGCCTACAAGATCGTCGACGTGCAAGTCGCCGGCATCTGGCTGTCGGTGGAACAGCGCGACCAATTCGCCTCGGTCCTCTCGCAGAACAGAGGCGACATCCCGAGCCTCACCAATTCGCTGAAAGACCGCGCGACCCGCCTGCGCGGCGGCTGAAGAAGAGCGGGCGAGGACGCCCGCTCTTACAGCGCTCAAACCGCACTGGCCCTTGCGAGCCCAGCCCAACAGTTCTATATTTGTTCTTTCAGCGTTTTCGCCTCGCCAGGGACGGCAATCGTCTGCTGCGACTTGAACGAAAAGAGCCGATGTGACGCCACGTGATGGCAGCGTGACGGATACGTGACGCCAGAAACGGCAGAACTCAGCCAATGTGACGCCGTGACGGATAGAATTGAATGCGTTTTCTAAGCCGCCGCCCGAAGCGCCCGCGCCTCGCCGAACGACACCATCCGCCGCCGCGTCTCGCACCACAAGGCCAGCCGCACGCAGCGAAAACTCTGCCACAGCGTCAGCCGCCCGACGTCCTTCAACTCCGGATGATCGCGCAGCACATGGTGCAGGCGGTAATACGGAATCCGGCTCGACAGATGATGCACATGATGCACGCCGATATTGGCCGTGAACCAGCGCAGCACCGCCGGCAAATCGTAATGCGATGAGCCTTTCAGCGCCGCATGCTGCAGGTTCCAGTCGTCGCCCTCGGCCCACACCGTCTCTTCGAACTGATGCTGCACGAAGAAGAGCCAAACGCCGATCGACGCCGCGATCAGCACGGTCGGCAGATGCACGATCAAAAACGGCCCGACGCCCATCAGATACATCAGCAGCACGGCGACCGCTGCGATCACCGCGTTGTTCGCCATCGTCGACACCCACGGCCGCCAGCCCGAGGTCATCAACCCCACCGGCAACCGGTTCGCGATCAAGAACACATAGGCCGGCCCAATGACGAACAGCGTGATCGGATGCCGGTAGAGGCGATAGCGCAAACGCTCATACCACGGCTGCGCCAGATACTCGGCCACGGTTTGCGTCTCGATGTCGCCCAAGCCGCGCCGGTCCAAATTGCCGCTCGTCGCGTGATGCATGTTGTGCGTCGCCCGCCAAACGCCGAACGGCGTCAGCGTCAAGATTCCGCACACCCGCCCGACCCACGTGTTCGCATGCTTGTTCCGGAAGAACGACCCATGCCCGCAATCGTGCTGGATCATGAACAGCCGCACGAGAAACATCGCCCCCGGGATCGCCAGCGGCAAGGCGAGCCAATAACTGAACCCGCTCACCAGCCACATCACGATCCAGATCGCGAACAAGGGCCCCGCGGTGATCGCGATCTCGACAATGCCGCGCGGCACGCTTGGCTCGCGGTAACGCATCAGGATCTGCGCCCAGGTCTGCGCATCGCGCGCGAGAGGAGGCGCGGCGACGGCCGCGGCGGCGGTACGTTCGGTCTCGGTGGACATGGCCGACAGCGATGACAGGATTCGCGCGCCAGGCCTAGTTCGCGAATGCGTCAGTCGCGAACAATTCGCAGCACGTCATCAACAATCGGCTCGTGCGGTCTGCGCAATTGTTCCATATTCGTTCGCAGACGCCGCCTTTACGCCCGCAACGCACGCGCGAGATGAACGGCCGGCGCCTCGGCCGCCTGCACCGGCATTCCCTGAAGCGCGCCGAGAAATCTGTCGCAAAACGCCTTCGCCGACGTCTTCACGACCTTCGCATAGAGCGCCTCATACCGCTCCCGCCGCTCCTCACGCGGCATCACCAGCGCCTTGTGCAGCGCCTCCGCAATCGTATCGGCGTCATGCGGATTGATGACGATGGCCTCCGTCAACTCCTCCGCCGCCCCCGCAAACTGCGAGAGGATCAACACACCCGGATCCTCCGGCGGCTGCGCGGCGATATACTCCTTGGCCACAAGATTCATCCCGTCGCGATAAGGCGTCACCAGCGCCACCCGCGCCACATTGTAAAACCCGGCGATCGTGTTGCGTGCCACCGACCGCGTCATGTAGCGCAGCGGCACCCAATCATACTCGCCGAACCGCCCGTTCACCTCGCCCGCCTTCCGATCAAGCTCCCGCTTTAATTCCTGATACGGCACGACATCCTCGCGCGACCGCGCCGCCACCTGCAGATAGCTAACCTTGTTGCGATGCTCCGGATACCGCGCCAGCATCCGCGAAAACCCCTCGAACCGGTTCGGCAACCCCTTCGTATAATCCAGCCGGTCGACGCCGATAATCAAAGCCCGCCCGACCAAACTATCCGTCAACCGCTTCGTGTCCTTGCTCCGCCCCGCGCGCACCGCAAGCTTGCCGAAGCCAGGCGCATCGATCCCGATCGGACACGCCAGCGGCAGCACGCTATGCCCGTTCACCCGCACCGCTTCACCGGGCTCCGCCTCAAGCCCCATCATCTTCTTCAAACAATCGCGAAAATCTTCCGTGTTCCGCTCCGTCTGAAATCCGACGACGTCATAAGCGCAAAGCTCGCGCAGCAAACTCCGCGCATTCGGCGCCGTCTCCAAAAGGCTCGGCGGCACAAACGGCACATGCAGGAAAAACCCGATCCGGTTGGTCACGCCCAGCCCACGCAAAGCCTTCGCCAGCGGGATCAAATGATAGTCGTGCACCCAGATCAAATCGTCAGGCTTCAAGAGCGGCAGCAGTGCCGTGGCGAACGCCTGATTGACGCTGACGAACGCATCAAGGTCCGACCGCTCGAACTCAATCATCCCCGGCCGGAAGTGAAACAACGGCCACAACAAGCCGTTCGTATACCCGACATAAAAATGCTCGTAGTCGCCAGCCGACAAATCGATCGTCGCATAGTCGATTCCCTTCGCGCTCACGACCGCCGCCTGCGTGCTCGTCGCCGCAGCGATCTCGCCGCTCCAGCCGAACCACAGATCGCCGGGCTTGATCGCATCGGCCAGCGCCACGGCAAGCCCGCCCGCACGCGGCGCATCGAGGCCCGGCGTCGGCACCCGGTTGGAGACGACTACGACGCGCGCCACAACGCCTCCTCCCACCCGCGCGACAACCGCCACGCGGAATGGATCAAGCCGACATGCGAATACGCCTGCGGAAAATTCCCCCAAAGCTCCCGCGTCTTCGTGTCGACGTCTTCGCTCAACAACCCAACCGAATTGCGGCAAGCAATCGCATTGGCAAACAACTCCCGCGCCTCAGCCTTCCGCCCCGCCAAGGCTAGCGCATCGCAGTACCAAAACGTGCACACGAGAAACGCCGTCTCAGGTTTCCCAAAATCGTCCGCCTCGTGATACCGGAACACAAACCCGTCGCGCATCAACCGAGCAGCCACAACCTCGAGCGTCTTCGCAAAGCGCGGATCGTCCGCCTTTACCAAACCGATCTCGGTCAGCAACAGCGTCGACGCATCCGCAATGTCGGCGCCCAGCGCGCCCGAAATCCACCCGTCGCGCGTCGTCGCCCGCGCGAGCAACTCTTCACGGATCGCGCGCGCATGCCCGCGCCACGTCTCCGCCTCATCCGCGAATCCAAGACGCGACGCGATCAGCCCCAGCCGGTGCACGGCCGCCCAACACATCGCCGCCGGATAGGTGTGCGCCAACACCCGCCCGCGATACTCCCACGGCCCCGCATCCGGCTCGAACGCTTGGCTCACCGCGAGCCGCCCGACATGACGCAGTTGTTCGTAAAGCGCAGCATCGCCCGCACTCGACAAACGCTGATCGAAAAACATTTGCGTCGCCGTCAGAACGATCGATCCATACGCGTCGTTTTGGACCTGTGTCGACGCCGCATTCCCGACGCGCACCGGCCCCATCGAGCGATACCCGCGCAAAGCCGGCGCCGTCTTCTCGATCATGTCGCCGGGCGGGCACATCGGAAACAAGGGGGCGATCACGCCAAGCCGCTCGCCGACCAACACCGCGTCGAGCACGAAGCGAATGAAGCCTTCCATCGTGCGCGTCGCACCCAGCCGGTTGAGCGCGCCCACCGCGAAATACGCATCGCGCAGCCAGCAATAGCGGTAATCCCAATTGCGCCCGGAATTCGCAGACTCCGGAACGGATGTGGTCAGCGCCGCGACGATAGCGCCCGTATCTTCATAGCTGCAGAGCTTCAAGGTGATCGCCGAGCGAATCACCGCCTCCTGCCACTCGAACGGAATCGACAGACCTCGCACCCACCCGCGCCAATACGTTTCCGTCTCGCCCAAAAAACTCGCGGCCAGCGTTTCGGGATTGTCCGGCACCGGTTCGTCGACGCCGATGAAAAGATGGATCGGCCGATCGAGCGCAAACTCCGTCTCGCCCATCAGATACGCGACCGACATATCCGTCGTAACCCGTAAGGTCGTCTGCGGCCCGACATAGCGCACGTGATTGCTGCCCGCCGTCGTCGACGGCACGACCTCGCCGTTCCTGAACGAAGGACGCATGCGCACGCGAATCCGCGGCCGCCCTGCGACCGGTTCGATTCGCCGGACGATCAAGGGCGGATGAAACGACCGCCCATACCGCTCATGCCGAGGCGCAAAGTCGGTGATCTTGACCTTGTGCCCGTTCGCATCGGTCCCGATCGTCTCCACGATCGCCGTATTCGCGACGTAAGCCTGCGACCAAGAGACCTCATCGCGCAGCACGACATCGCTGAAGCCGCGCTCAGGATCCTCGCCGTCAAGCAGCGCCGTGAACACGGGATCGCCATCCAGCCGCGGAAAGCAAAACCAAACATGCCGCCCGTTGCGCGCGATCAAACTCGCGACGGCGCAATTGCCGATGACCGCCAGATCAAGCCCGCTCATGACAGCGCGGCCACCGCTTTGAGCCAGCGCCGGACTTCCGCCGGCTGCCCCGCAAACCGCACGAAGACGTCGAGCCCTTCGCCGCCGAACGACGACGCCGCCCGAAACCCGTCCTCATCAGTCGCGTCGTCGCCGACGAACACGGGCCGGCGCCCGCGAAATGGCTCCAACGCCATCAACCGTTCGACCGGCCGCGCCTTCGTCACCGTGCGCGGCCTGATCTCGAACATCATCTTGCCGGAAAGAATCTCAAACGAGTGCTCGCGCCCCGCGATCAGCCGCAAGCAAACATCGCGCAGGAACCCCTCATACTTCGGAGCGCGCCGGTAATGCGCAGCCACGCTGTGCACCTTGCGCTCGACAAGAACGCCCTGCTTGTCGGCCACCGCCGCAATCAGTGTCTCGGCCCAATCGGGCGGCACCTTCGCGTCGACCTCGTCGCGCTGCCCGTTCGGCAAACGAATATCGGCGCCGTGCTCGCCGGCGCCGGGCAACCGAAGCGGCGCAAGTAAGCTGTCGACCTCGCTCAACATGCGCCCGCTCACCAAAGCAAGAGCGCCGCCCAATGCGACGGATGCGGCGGTCAGATCGTGAACAAGATCGGGGGGAACGACGACGCGATCAGGCGCGGGAGCGATATCGAGGAGCGTTCCGTCGAGATCCAGAAACAGCGCCCAATTGGCATTCGGCTCGGGCGGCGCGGCGATCGGAATCAGCCGCGGTGTGAAGAACGGATCGATCATCATGCACTCCTCGACGGCGCGGCGGTGGAACGATCCGCCGGAAGGGCAGCTCTTCAGGGAATACTGCCGGTGTTGAGCCTCCTTGAGCTCGCTGTGCCCGCACGAAAACGGGGCCGACGATCCCGCGCCGACCCCATAACCATGGCCTCGAAAGGCGTTATGTCAACCCGGATTAAATTTCTCCGGCGACGGAACCAATCCGCGATTTCCTCTGCCTACAGAACAACCAACGCTTTACCAGCCACGCGGCGCAAAATTAATCCGCCGCGTCTCGCGAATCGAACTGCGATCAAGCTCGCCCTCGACAAGCTCGTATCCCATCAACGCAAATGTACGCCCGCGCAAGAAGATCGGCCGCGCATTGCCATACCAATCCGCGCACGACGCCTTGCACGCATCGTCCTTCACGCCGTCCTCATGCGCGCCAAGTTCGCCCAGCGGCGCAAACTGCCGCTGCGCACGCCGAAGGAAAATCACCGCCGCCGAACTCTCGACAAGCTGGCGATACGCAGGCCGCGCCGCACGCGCCACCGGCAACGCCAACACGCCGTCGGTCATGTCCTGCGACTCCGGCTTGTAGAAGAACGCATGACTGCGCGTTTCACCCTGCGCCGCGCGCTCCAACGTGTAACGATCGCCAAGCACCGGCTGCCAACCGGAGGTCAACTCGACTGCCTGGAAATGCAGATCGCTCGTGTCGCTGCCGACGACGACGGCATCACGCCCCATCGCCTCGATCCGATCGACGCCGTGATTGAGCGGCAACTGCGTCACCGGCCCACCGCGCACCGGCGTCATCACCAGCGACGCGCGCCGATCCTGCGGCCGGCCCCAACTGTTGCCGCTGCCGTAGAGCACATAGTCGCCGACGAAGCGGTTCTGGAATGTGTAAGACTCCTGCGAAGGCCGCGGCAACGGACGATAGCGTCCCCACGGCGCTTCATCCGTCCCATCGCTGAACGACGACAGCGGCAACCGCAGCAGCGCCACGGCGCCGGCCGAGAATTCGCCACGCCACATCGCGTCGCCGCCGCCTTCGCTGCGCACGAGCACGTTCAGCACGCCTTCACGCCAATCCTCGCGGAACGAGAACTGATCCGTCGGCCCGCCGCGCACGCCAACCGCGGAAGGCGCGCCGCCATAAAGCGGCATGCGGAACAACATGGAAGACGGCGGCGCACGGCGATCACGCTCGTCATCGCCGCGCCACCACCGATTGACGGTCGTCCAAACATAGACGGCGTTGCCGGAGACATAGAACGTCCGTCCGCTCGGCCCCAGTACGCTCACGCCCCGGCAGCGCAAAACGGGCGACGCCAGATCGCACGTCGTCACCGTGTGCAGCGCATTCACGTCCGGATTTTCGCTATCGAGCACTTGACGCGGCACATAAATCTCGCGCGCGCTGACGATGCGCGTAAAGCCCGCACGCGGATTGCCGCTCCACTTGCGCAAGCCCGGCAACCAATCGAGCGACTCGACGCCATACGGCAGATAAAGCGGCGAATAGACGATCAGCTGCGAGCCGATCAAACGCGACGCATAATTGCGCGACGAATAATAATCGTTCGACTTCAGATGATACGCATCTTCGAACGACAGCGCCCCGCCGTTGCCGATGCGGAAGCGATTGATCTCCGTGCCGCCGCGGCTATAGCTGTAGCCGATCACGATGACGCGGTTGCCCGAGATCAGCATCTCGTCATACCAATCGCCCCGCGCCTCCGCGCCCGGCGGATAAGCATCGATCGAATCGATCGGCCGCAAATCGCCCCGTGCCGTCGACACCGTGAACAACCGCCCACGGCGCAGGATCACCAGCAGATCGCCGTACACTTTGACGATGCCGCCCTCATCGACGCCCGCTTCCTGCGTGTTGGTAATGCTCTCGCCCGCCGCCTTGTCTTGCGACGGCGCAGCGGCTGCATCGGCGGGCGCCTCCGCGGACGCAGCCGGAGCAGGCGCCGGTGGCGCCATCGGCGATGCAGTTTGCCGCGCGCGCTGCGCCTTCCGGATGCGTTGCAGGAATTGCTGCAACTCCTGATCAGACCGGAACGGCGTCAACGTCCCGCGTGGCGCATTCCGCGCGTCGTCGCGGGGCGCAGCCTGAACCGCATCGAAACCAACCGGCGCAACGACAACCAACGCAGCCGCAAGCAAAGCTGCGCGTAACCGACCAAAAGCCACCATGTGCGTGTTCTCCCAGATTTGCGCGGCAGGTTAAGCCCGAACGCGGCAATTCTGTGTCAGACCACGCGCCTGTGGCGCTTTGCCGTAGCCGCCATCACACGCTTTGACCGCAGGGCAACGCTCGCCGTACCAACGTGGCACGCATGACCGCCAAGCTGCCCATCGAAGACGTCCTGCCGGAACTCAAACGCACGTTGAGCGCGGCGCGCGCCTGCGTGCTCGAGGCGCCGACTGGCGCGGGCAAGACGACGATGGTCCCGCTCGCGCTCAAAGACGAGCCGTGGCTCAAAGGCCAAAAGATCTTGATGCTCGAACCGCGCCGCGTCGCCGCTCGCGCCGCCGCCGCCCGCATGGCCGACCTCATCAACGAGAAGGTGGGCGACACCGTCGGCTATCGCGTACGCCTCGACAGCCGCGTCGGCCCCAAGACAAAGATCGAAGTCCTGACCGAAGGCCTCCTCACGCGCCGCCTGCAAAGCGACCCCGTGCTCGAAGGCGTCGGCCTCGTCATCTTCGACGAATTCCACGAACGCAGCCTCAACGCCGACTTGAGCCTGGCGCTCACGCTAGAAACGCAAGCCGCGCTGAACGAGAACCTGAAAATCCTGGTGATGTCCGCAACGCTCGACGGCGCCCGCGTCGCCAAACTTCTCGACGCCGCACCGATCGTGCGCAGCGAAGGCCGCCTCCACCCGATCGAAATGCGTTACGTCCCGCCACCGGCGAACGCCCGCATCGAACCCGCCATCACGAACATCATCCTGCGCGCGCTCGATGAGACGGAAGGCGGCCTCCTCGTATTCCTGCCCGGCGAAGGCGAAATCCGCAACGTCGAACGCCAGCTCGCGCAAGAAGACCTGCGCGGAGCAACGCTCTACCCGCTCTACGGCGCGATGCCGGCCGACGCGCAAGACCGCGCCATCCGCTCCGCACCGAAGGGCGAACGCAAAATCGTCCTCGCGACCTCCATCGCCGAAACCAGCCTTACCATCGAAGACGTCCGCGTGGTGATCGACTCCGGCCAACAACGTCTCGCGCGTTACGACCCCGCCAGCGGCATGACTCGCCTCGTCACACAGCGCGTATCGCTCGCATCAGCCGACCAACGCCGTGGCCGCAGCGGCCGCGTCGCACCAGGCGTCTGCTACCGCCTCTGGGACGAAGCCGAAACGCGCTCGCTCGCACCGTTCACGCCGCCGGAAATCCTGACCAGCGACTTGGCCCCCTTCGCGCTCGACCTCGCCGCCTGGGGCGAACGCGACGCCAGCCGCCTCAAACTCCTCGACCCGCCGCCGTCATCGACCTTCGCCGAGGCGCAAGACCTGCTGCGCGAACTCGACGCCATCGACCCGGAGAACAACATCACCCCGCACGGCCGTGCGATGCTCTCCTTCGGCGCCCACCCGCGCCTGGCCCACATGATGCTGCGCGCGCGCGATCTGAAACTCGGCGCCAGCGCCGCCGCCCTCGCCGCCATCCTCGGCGAACGCGACATCGTCAAAGCCTCACGCGAAGCCCGCGACGCCGACCTGCGCCTGCGCCTCGAAGCCTTCGCTGGCGACGCCGACTTCGCACGCGGCATGAGCGTCGACCGCGGCGCGCTCACCCGTGCCCGCGAACAAGCCCGTGCCTGGCGCCGCACGCTCGACATCAAAGACACCGCCGTCGACACGAATGCAGCCGGCCGCCTCACCGCCCTCGCCTACCCCGACCGCGTCGCCAAACGCCGCGGCCCCGGCAGCTTCCGCCTTGCCAACGGCCGCGGCGCAACGCTCGCCGAAACCGATCCGCTCGCCGCGCAAGACTATCTGGCGATCGCAGCCCTTGATGGCGCCGGCGCCAACGCCCGCATCCACCAAGCAGCCCCCATCACCCTCGCCGACATCGAAGACCTTTTCCCCGCCCATATCGAAACGCGCCAACTCACCGAGTGGAGCACACGCGACCGCGCCGTCATCGCGCGCGAGGAAGAACGCCTCCACGCCCTCACCCTCGCCGAACGCCCGCTCAAGAAACCCGACGCCGCCAAAGTCGCCGCAGCCGTCCTCACCGGCATCCGCGAACTTGGGTTACGCACGCTGCCGTGGAGCAACGACCTCGAAACCTTCCGCGCCCGCGCAGCCTTCGTCCGCAAACTCGAACCCGACGCCGACTGGCCGGACCTTTCCGACGAAGCACTCACCGCATCGCTCGAAACCTGGCTGCAACCGTTCCTCGCCAACGTGACACGCGCGAACGATTTCCCACGCATCGACCTCTCGACCGCGCTCCACGCTCTATTCGATTGGGAAAAGAAGAAACGCCTGGACGCGCTCGCCCCCACGCACGTCACCGTCCCCTCCGGCTCGCACATCCCGATCGACTACAGCACCGACGCCCCCTTCCTCGCCGTACGCCTGCAAGAAATGTTCGGCCTCGCCGACACGCCGGCCATCGGAAACGGCCGTGTCCCCCTAACCCTCCACCTACTGTCGCCCGCACGCCGCCCCGTGCAAGTGACGCGCGACCTGAAGAGCTTCTGGAAAAACGGCTACCCCGAAGTCAAACGCGACCTCAAAGGCCGCTATCCCAAACACCACTGGCCCGACGATCCCTGGACCGCCATTCCGACAGCCCGCGCCAAACCCCGCGGCCAGTGACTCCCACGAACCGCTGATCTAGAACGGGCCGATGACCAGCACGCTCGAAGCCATCCGCCCCATCGCCCTCGCCGAAATCGAGGCCGCGCGAAAACGCATCGCCGGCACGGCCATCCGCACGCCGCTCGTGCGTTTGGAGCTCGGGCCAAACGGCCCTGACATCCGCCTGAAGCTCGAAAACCTTCAGCCAATCAACGCCTACAAATTGCGCGGCGCGGCGAACGCCGTCGCGATGCTGTCGGATGCGGAACGCAAACGCGGCGTGTGGACGATTAGCGCCGGCAATGCGGGCCAAGGCGTCGCCTACGCCGCGCGTAAGGCAGGCGTACCGTGCACCGTCGTCGCCATTGAAACCGCGCCCGTCGCCAAACTCGAACGCATGAAAGCGCTCGGTGCGAAACTCGTGACCGTCCCCTACGAGACCGCATGGCGCGCACTCGATGAACGCAAATACGAAGGCGTCGAAGGCACGTTCATTCACCCCTTCGACGACCACAACTTCATCGCCGGCCACGGCACGATGGGTCTGGAGATTCTCGAAGACGCGCCGGATACGCGCACCGTTCTCGCCGGCATCGGCGGCGGCGGACTCATCGTTGGCGTCGGCAGCGCGGTCAAGGCGCTCAAGCCCGATGTGAAGATCATCGGCGTCGAACCCGAAACAGCTGCCCCCGCCGCGCTCTCGCACAAAATTGGCTCGCCGCAAGTCTTCAAGGATTGGAAACTGTCCTTCGTCGACGGCGCAGGCGGCCAAAGCATGTTCCCGCGCATGTGGCAGCGCATGAAACCGATCGTCGACGACTACGCCGTGGTCACCCTCGACGAAACAAAGAACGCCATGCGCGTCATGGCCGAGAAAGCCCGCGTCATCGCCGAAGGCGCCGGCGCCCTCCCCCTCGCCGCCGCCCTACGCGGCACATACCAAGGCCCGATCGTGTGCATCGTCTCAGGTGGCAACATCGACCTCAAAAATTTCGCCGAACTCGTCGCCTAAGCGTCGTCGCCCATCGCATCGCGGATCAACGCATCGCTCGCCTCGGCCAGCAGCGCCTCGTTGGCGTCCTTGCCAACCGGCACCTTGCCGATATCCAGCAACACCGGTACCGCCAGCGGCGACACGCGCGAAAGCTTCTTGACGACGATGTGCCCCCTGATGCGCTTCAACAACGCCCCAAGCCGCGCGATGTCCAGCGCCCCCGTCGCCGCATCGTCATAAGCCGCACGCAGCAAAATATGATCCGGCTGATGCGTGCGCAGAACGTCATAGATGAGGTCGGAGGAAAACGTCACCTGCCGCCCGGTGCGTTCCTCACGCGGATTGCGCTTCTCGATCAGCCCCGCGATCACCGCGCATTGCCGGAAACTGCGCTTCAGCAACGCCGACTCCGCAAGCCACGCATCGAGATCGTCGCCCATCATGTCTTCATCGAAAAGCCGGTTCATGTCGAGCGCGTACAACGGCCCCAACGCCCAGATCGCCAGCGAATAATCGCTGGCGACAAAGCCCATCGGCTTCATGCCCATGCGCTCCAACCGCCGCGTCAGCAACATGCCCAGCGACTGGTGACACAGGCGTCCGTCGAACGGATAGCAAACGAGAAACTGCCGCGACCCACGCGGAAACGTTTCGATCAACATCTCGTTGGCCTTGGGCAGCATCGACCGCAACCGTTGAATGCCCAGCCACTCCTTCACCTGATCGGGCAGAAACGTCCACCGCTTCGGATCGGCGAGCATCTCGCGCACGCGCTCGGCCAGGAACGTCGATAACGGAAACTTCCCGCCCTCGAACGAGGGAATCTTCGGATTGCCCGGCGGTCCCGGCGTGACGATCGCCTCCGTCGCAACGATGCCTTCAAACCGCAAAATCTGCCCCGCGAACAGAAACGTATCGCCCGGCATCAACTGCTGCAGAAACCACTCTTCGACCTGACCGACAACGCGCCCCGAATACGTCACCCGCGGCCCGCGATAGTGCCGCACGACACGCACCTTCAGCATCGGCGTCTCGACGATCGTCCCCGCATTCAGCCGATAACGCTGCGCCACCTGCGGACTGGCGACGCGCCAAAGCCCTTCGACGGTCTGCTTCAACTTCGCGTAGCGTTCATAGGCGCGCAACGCATAGCCGCCCGTCGCCACGTAATCCAACGTCTTGTCGAAATCCTCGCGCGTCAACCGCGCGTAAGGCGCAGCACTCACGACCTCGGCGAAAAGCGCGTCCGCGTCGAACGGCGCGGCCACCGCCATCCCCAACACATGCTGCGCCAACACGTCGAGCGCCCCCTCGCGTGCCTTCTCACCGTCGAGTTCGCCATGCATCAACGCATCGCGCGCCGCCTCGCACTCCAACACCTCGAACCGGTTGGCCGGCACCAGCAACGCGCGGCTCGGCTCATTCATCCGGTGGTTCGACCGCCCGATACGCTGCGCAATCCGGCTCGCCCCCTTCGGCGCGCCGATATTGATGACGAGATCGACGGCCCCCCAATCGATGCCGAGATCCAAGGTCGACGTACAAACGACGGCGCGCAGCGACCCCTTCGCCATCGCCGCCTCAACCTTGCGCCGCTGCTCCGGCGCGAGCGACCCGTGATGCAAAGCGATCGGCAAATTCTCGCCGTTGATCGACCACAGCTGCTGAAACACGAGCTCGGCCTGCATGCGCGTATTGACGAAGATCAGCGCCGTCTTCGCCGTCTTGATCGCCGCCAAAATCTCGCCGAACGCATGCCGCGCCAAATGCCCCGCCCAGGGCACGTCTTCCGACGACGCCAGAATGGAAAGATCAGGCTTCGCCCCCGGCGCGCCACGCACGACACGCGCCGCGCGCGTTTCGCCCTGAACCTGCGGCACGAGATAGCGCGCCAACAATTCCGGATCATCCACCGTCGCGGACAACCCGACGCGCCGATGCGAAGGCGCCAACGTCGACAGCCGCGCCAGATCCAGCGCCAACAAATCGCCGCGCTTCGAAGGCGCCAGCGCATGCAATTCGTCGAGGATCACGCAGCGCAAATCGCCGAACAAACGCGGCGCCTCGCGCGTCGCGAGCAGCAACGCAATCTGCTCCGGCGTCGTCAGCAAAATATCCGGCGGCAAGTGCTTCTGCCGCTGCCGCCGATGCGCCGACGTATCGCCGGTGCGGGTCTCGATCCGCACCTTGAGACCCATCTCCTTGACGGGCACTTCCAGATTGCGCGCGATATCGACAGCCAACGCCTTCAGCGGCGAAACATAAAGCGTGTGAATCCCGCGTGGCCGCTGCGCCGCCTTAGCCTTCAACTTCGCGATCAAAGGATTGTCGCTGCCGCGCGACACATCGACAGTCGCAGCCAACGCCGGTCGCACCGAAGACAACTCGATCAACGACGGCAAGAAGCCGGCGAGTGTCTTGCCGCCCCCCGTCGGCGCCGTCAGCAACACCGACTGCCCCGCATACGCCGCCTCGATCAACGCCAGCTGAAACGGCCGCGCCTGCCACCCACGCGCCGCAAACCAGCGCGCAAACGCCGGCGGCAGCAATGTCGATTCACCAAGGTCGGCAAGATCTTGCAAGTAAGCGGGCTCGAAAATAATGGCGCGAGACAACGACAATACACCGCCGCACGCATTCCCGCGCGATGCTTTCCAGCGCGAAATTTGGCCTAGTGCTGCCGCTCGTAATGCCGCCGCGCCTTCGCGGTGTTGCCGCACGTCGCCATATCGCACCAACGCCGCCGCCCGTTCTTCGACGTGTCGACGAACACCCAGCCGCAGTCATGCCCGTCGCACACGCGCAACCGGTCGAGCTTGGGGTCCTGCAGCAACGCCAGAGCCTGCCCCGCAACGACATGCGCGATCAGATCAAGCCCCGACCGCTCGACGCTCCAAACCGACGCAACCCGTCCGCGCGCCGAGACAAGCTTCGCCGCCTTCGCCGCCGTCAGCCGTGCGTCATCGACTGCCGCGAGATCGTCAGCCGATGGCGCACGCCGCTGGATCATCGCATAGAGCACACCGCACAACGCCTCCCGCAACAACCGGCACCGCGCCAGTGCCGCCGTCGCGCGCGCAGGCTCCGCCTCCGCGAGGTCGGACAACGCCGCGAGATCCTTCTTGGCGAACGCGCCAGTTAGCGCCGCCCATTCCAGCAACGCGCCATACCCGTCCACCCAATCGCTGGGCTCGCTGTCGCGCGCCGTGACCGTGTTGACGAAGTCGACCGCCAAATCGCCGCCGACCAAATCGTGGGCGCGAAATATGTGTTGAACCCTGCGCATAAGCCAAACCGGCAAAACCATCTTGACAGGTTAGATAGGCGACGCCTACATAACCGTCAAATGATACATAGATGGTTAGGCACATGCTCCGCCACGCACATTGGCAAATCGTAGCCTTCGGCCTTGCGCTGACACTCCTCTCTATCGCCGCACAGGGAGCACCGGCCATGCAGCCCACCCCGATCGCCGTCATCGACGCGCCAAGCAATCTCGGCCTGCGTCCGCCGAAGCCAAACGTCGAACCCGGCGTCAAACACTTGGCGAGCGCATTGCGCAAAACCGGCCTTGTCGAACACTTGGGCGCACGCGACGCCGGCCGCGTCGATGCGCCGCCCTACGAACCAGGCCCAAACGCCGAAACCGGATTCCGCAACGGCCCCGCAATCGCGCGCTTCTCCGAAGCCCTGGCCGCAAACCTCAAACCCATCCTGGACCGTAAGGAGTTCGCCCTCGTCCTCGGCGGCGACTGCGGCATCCTTATCGGGCCTGCGCTAGCCCTGAAGGAACGCGGCCGCTACGGCCTCGCCTACATCGACGCGCACGACGATTTCTCCTACGCCCGCGAATACGAAAAATACCGCGGTCGCTTCGCAGCAGGCGGCCTCGCGCTCGGCCTCGTCACCGGCCACGGCCCCGACGCGCTCGTCAATCTGCACGATCGCAAGCCCTACATTCGCAACGAAGACGCCGTACAGATCGGCCTGTCGCGCGAACCGGCGGACACGCTATTCACCGCCACCGAAACGTTCGCCAGCTCAGGCATCAAGATCGTCACCATCGAAGACATCGAACGCCGCGGCGCCCGCACCACCGCTGCCGAAGCCCGCAAAGCCCTCGACAACGCGCCGACCGAAGGCTTCTGGATCCACGTCGACGCCGACGTGCTCGACGCCAAAGTCATGCCGGCCGTCGATTCCCCGAACCCGCACGGCCTCAGCGTCGTGCAGCTGAAGGAAATCCTCGCCACCCTGCTCGCGAGCCCCAAGGCAGTCGGCCTAGAAATCACGATCTTTGACCCGGACCTTGATCCGGACGGCAAACTCGCCGCCCAACTCAGCAAGACCATCGAACAAGCCTTCGCCGAAAGCGGCCGCTTCGCGAAACGCAAGCCGTAGGCGATGGACCGCCGCGCCTTCATCTGCAGCACCGCTGCGCTCCACTTCCTCACCGCATCGACGGAACGAACAGACATGCAACGACGCCCGATCAATTCCTTCGGTCCGGAGGCGACCTACGCGCCTGCGCACGAAATCGCGGGTGCCGGCCGCATCGTCTTCGTCAGCGGCCAAGTACCGGAGAAAGACGACGTCGTGCCCAAGGATTTCAAGTCGCAATGCCGCCTCGCCTGGGCGAACGTCGAAGAACAATTGAAGGCCGAGAACATGACGCTGGCCGACATCGTCAAGTTCACGATCTTCCTCTCCGACCGCGCGTTTCGCCAAGAGGAATGGGAAGTGCGCAAGGAAGTCCTCTCCTCCCGCAAGCAACCGGCGATGACGATCATCATCACCGGCATCTACGACGAAGCCTGGCTCCTCGAAATCGAAGCGATCGCCGCCGCGTGATCCGCGTCCTCAACCGTGCTAAGCGCTCGGCACCACGAGGAGGATCCGCCCATGCAATTCATCAACAGCCCCGCCGCTAAGGCCGCGAAAATGCCCTTCAGCCAGGCCGTCCGCGTCGGCGACGTGCTCTACCTCTCGGGCGCGCTCGGCAACGTGCCCGGCAAGATGGAACTCGTTCCTGGCGGCATGGAAGCCGAATCGCGCCAGATGATGGAAAACATCGGCGCGGTCTTGAAGGACAACGGCCTCACCTTCGACGACGTCTTCAAGTGCCTGGTGATGATGTCCGACATGTCGAAATGGGGCGACTTCAACAAAGTCTACCTGACCTATTTCAAACCCGACCGCCTCCCCACCCGCTCAGCCTTCGGCGCCAGCGCCCTAGCCCTCGGCGCACAGGTCGAGGTCGAATGCATGGCCTATATCGGCAAGAAGTAACGCCTGTCCGGCGCGCACCCGGGCCACTATCTTCACCCCATGCAAGCCGCCGAAATCCTGAAGCTCACGCCCGCTGGCCTCTATTGCGAGGCCGGTGATTTCTACGTCGACCCCACGCGCGCCGTGAACCGCGCCGTCATCACCCACGGCCATTCCGATCACGCGCGCGCAGGCCACGGCGCCGTGCTGGCGACGAAAGAGACGCTCGCCATCATGGCCGAGCGTTACGGTGAACGCTTCGCGGGCGCAACGCAGGCGCTGCGTTACGGCGAAGAGATCGCCCTCGCCGACACCCGCGTGACGCTGAAACCCGCTGGCCACATTCTGGGCTCGGCGCAAGCGCTCGTGCAGGCCAAGGGCGGCCGCGTCGTCGTCTCGGGTGATTACAAACGCGCACGCGATCCGACCTGCCCGCCGTTCGAGCCGATCCCCTGCGATATCTTCATCAGCGAAGCGACCTTCGGCCTGCCCGTCTTCTGCCACCCGCCGGCCGAACATGAAGTCGCAAAGCTGCTGCACTCGATCAACGTCTTTCCCGAACGCGCCCATCTCGTCGGCGCGTATTCGCTGGGCAAGGCGCAGCGCTTGATCATGCTGCTGCGCGAAGCCAGCTACAATGATCCCATCTACCTACACGGCGCGATGAAAAAACTCTGCGACCTCTACATCGCCCACGGCCTCGCCCTCGGCGCATTGACGATGGTCGCGGGCGTCCCGAAGGCCGAACTGCAGGGCAAAATCATCATCGCCCCGCCGTCGTCGCTGAACGATCTGTGGTCGCGCCGCCTGCCCGACCCCGTCGCTTCCTTCGCCAGCGGCTGGATGCGCGTCCGCACGCGCGCGCGCCAACGGCTCGTCGAACTGCCACTCATTGTATCCGATCACGCCGACTGGGAAGAACTGACCCGCACCGTGCGCGAGGTCGCCCCCGCCGAACTCTGGGTCACCCACGGCGAAGAAGAAGCGCTCGTCTATTGGTCAAAACAAAACGGCATCCCCGCCCGCCCGCTCGCGATCAAAGGCTACGGGGATGAAGAGGAAGAAGAAGCGCCGCCCGCGGAGACGGCATGAACCGCTTTGCCGAACTCCTCGACAGCCTCGCCTATCAACCGCAGCGAAATCTGAAGCTGCGCTTGCTGACGGACTACTTCCGCCACACGCCTGACCCCGATCGCGGCTACGCGCTGGCCGCCATCACATCGTCGCTCAAATTCGCCAACGCAAAACCAGCCCTCGTGCGCGGCCTCGTCGACGCGCGCGTCGACCCCACGTTATTCGCGCTCTCCTACGACTATGTCGGCGACCTCGCGGAGACGATCGCGCTCATCTGGCCGCCCAAACACGGC
>JAWXBY010000109.1:0-48741 GCA_034440355.1 Alphaproteobacteria bacterium | reverse complement strand
CGGCCAACATGTTGGCCGCAAGACGAACCGAAAGGCTGATCGGGCGCGACAAGAACGAGATGATCTCGATCGGCACCAGCAGCGGCATGATCCACGCCGGCGCGCCGGATGGCACGAACAAGCTGAAGAAATGCAACCCGTGCGTCCAAAACCCGACAACCAACACCAGCGCGAACACGCTGAGCGCCATCGCGAACGTCACGATGATGTGGCTGGTGACGGTGAAGGAGTAGGGGATCAGCCCCAGGAAATTCGTGAAGAAGATGAAGATGAACAGCGTGAAGATGAACGGGAAGAACTTCTTCCCCGAATCGCCCATCACGTTGCCGACGGTATTTCTCTCGATGAAGTCGTACATCAACTCGACCATCGACTGCGTGCGGCCCGGAACGATGGCGTCGCGCTTCACGCCCAGAACCAAAAACGCCGACGCGGCCAAAATGGCCAGCATCATCCAAAGGCTTGCGTTCGTGAACGACAGGTCCAAGCCGCCGATGTGAATCGGGATCAGGGTGTGAACCTCGAACTGCTCCATCGGGCTGTGGCCGGCGGCCATGCGCTTACTTCCCTTGTTTGTCCTGCTCGGCGTTCATCTGACGCATCGCACGAACCACGCTGTAGAAAGCCGCCGCGATGCCCAGGATCGAGAACAAGATGATCCCGACGGGCTTCCACCCGGTCAGCGCATCGAACCCCCACCCCAGCGCCAGCCCGACAAACACGGCGGCCACGAACTCGGTGGAAATGCGATAGACGGCGTTGAGGCGGCCGGACGGTGGCGTAGGCTTGGCCTCCGGATGCTGCTCGCGTACGGCCTCGATCCGCCGGCCAAGGTCGTCGAGACGACGCTGGTCGGGATCGTCGTCTGGTCCTGATTGGTTAGTCACCAAGGGCAGGCGCCTGAGGGCCGCACGAAACCCCCTCCGAAATCCGCGCGGACCATATGAGTGGGGTGACACCCCGTCAAGGCGATTGCTGCGCCGCAAACCGGTGAAAAACTGAGGATTACTGCGCCACACAGAGCGCCCCACAGGCGCATTCGCTCAGACGTAAAGTCGCAGCCGCCAAACCAGCACGAATGAGCGCCGACTCGCAGCGTTTCTTGTCTTGGGTCAAGGTCCGAGTCGGCTCGATTTGCGAGCTTCGGGCCCCTGGGTAATTCGTCAGGACGAGGATGACAGGCAGCGAACCAACAATCCGTCCTGAAGCGCCCGGCGAGCCGGTGGCCTTCCGCGCACGCGGCCTGACCAAGGTCTACGGCATGGGCGACAGCGCCGTGCATGCGCTGCGCGGCGTCGATATCGACCTGCACGAGGGCGATTTCGTCGTGCTCCTCGGCCCGTCGGGAAGCGGCAAGTCGACCCTGTTGAACATCCTGGGCGGCCTCGACCGTCCGACGGCGGGCACACTCCACTTCCGCGATCGCGATTTGACGGCAAGCTCCGATCGCGAACTCACGACCTTCCGCCGCCGCCACGTCGGCTTCATCTTCCAGTTCTACAATCTGATCCCAAGTCTCACCGCGCGCGAGAACGTGGCGCTGGTCACCGAACTCGTCGACAAGCCGCTGCCGTCCGATGAGGCGCTGCGCCTGGTCGGCCTCGGCGATCGTATGGACCACTTCCCCGCGCAGATGTCCGGTGGCGAACAACAGCGCGTCGCCGTCGCGCGCGCCGTGGCAAAGCGCCCGGAAGTTCTGCTCTGCGACGAACCCACCGGCGCGCTCGACAGCGCAACCGGCGTGCGCGTGCTCGAGGCCCTGGCTGAGGTCAACCGCACGCTCGGCACGACCACCGTCGTCATCACGCACAACGCATCGATTGCCGGCATGGCGAACCACGTTGTCCGTTTCGGCGACGGGCGCGTCGTGTCCATCGAAACCAACGCAACCAAGCGCAAAGCCTCGGAGCTGTCCTGGTGAGCCCGCTGCCCGCGCTTGATCTAAAGCTCGTGCGCGACATGTGGCACCGCCGCGGTCAAGTGCTGGCGATCGCGCTGGTCATCGCTTCCGCCGTGGCGACGCTGGTGATGGCCTTGAGCGCATTGCGCTCCCTCTCCGACGCGCGCGAGGCCTACTACGACCGCCAGCGCTTCGCCCACGTCTTCGTTACCCTAAAGCGCGCGCCGGAATCGGTCGCTGCGCGCCTGCGCGACATCAAGGGCGTCGCCCAAGTCGAAACGCGCGTCGCCCGCCTGGTGACGATCGAAATCGAAGGCGTGACCGAACCGCTGCGCGGCCTCGCGCTATCGCTCCCCGAGCGCAACGAAACGGCGCTGAACGCCCTGGTGCTGCGCAGCGGGCGCTTGCCCGATCCCGATCGCGCCGGCGAGGTGCTGCTCCACGAAGGCTTTGCGACCGCGAACGGTTTCGGCCCCGGCGCGACATTCTCCGCCATCATGAACGGACGCAAGCAGCGATTGACCGTCACCGGCGTCGCGCTGTCCCCGGAACACATCTACGTCATCGGCCCCGGCGACCTCGTGCCCGACAACAAGCGCTACGGCGTCTTCTGGATGGGACGCGAGACGCTGAGCGCCATCTTGAATTACGAAGGCGCGTTCAACGACGCCTCACTCCGTCTCCTGCGCGGCGCGGTGACGAAGGACGTGGTTGCAGCCGTCGACCATGTGCTGGGACCGTTCGGCGCCGCCGGCGCCTACGACCGCTCGGAGCAAGGCTCCCACGCGTTCCTCGAAAGCGAATTCGGCCAGCTGTCGGCGATGGCCGGCATCATTCCGCCGATCTTCCTGATCGTCGCCGCGTTCTTGCTCTACTCGGTCATCTCGCGCCAAATCGAAACGCAGCGCCAGGAGATCGGCCTCCTCAAGGCGTTCGGCTATTCGGACGCGGCCGTCGCGTGGCACTTCATCAAGTTCGCCGTCGCTGTCAGCGTATTGGGCCTGATTCTCGGGTGGCTCGCCGGCGCATGGTTCGGCTATCAGGTAACGGAACTCTACCGCGAGTACTTCCGCTTCCCCGCGCTCTCGTTCGCGATCGCGCCGGACATCCTGTTCACCTCGGCGGCCGTATCGCTCGCGGCGTCCTGCGGTGGCGCCTTGGTCGCAACCCGCCAGGCGATGCGCTTGACGCCCGCCGTCGCGATGGCGCCGCCGCGTCCGGCGACCTACCGCCCCAGTCTCCTCGAACGCATCGGCGTGCTGCGCGATCTCGGCACCACGGGTTACATGATCGTACGCCACGTCACGCGCTTTCCGGCGCGCTCGGGCATGACGATAACCGGCATCGCCTTGTCGCTCGGCCTCCTGATCGCGACGCTGCAGTTTATGGACGCGGTCACGTTGATGATCGACTCCTTCTTCTTCCGCACCCAGCGCCAAGACGTGACCTTGCGCTTCGTCGAACTGCGCGCCGATGCCGTGCACGGCGAAGTCGCGCGCTTGCCCGGCGTGATGCGCGCCGAGCTGCGCCGCGCCGTCGGCGTGAAACTCACGCACGGTCCGCGCAACAAGCGCGTCGCGATCTTGGGGATCGACCCGGGCTCCGACCTCTCGCAGCAGGTCGACGCCGCCGGAAACGTCGTCGACCTTCCGCCGTCCGGTCTTCTGCTATCGAAACGCCTCGCCGAACATCTCGACGCAAAGGCCGGCGATCTCATCGACGTCGCCGTCCTCGAAGGCCGCCGCGCGCACGCCAGCGTGCAAGTCACGCGCATCATCGACGAATATGTCGGCCTCTCGGCCTATATGCAGCGTGCCGCGCTGAACCGCTTGACCGGCGACGGCACGGTCGCCGACAGCGCCTGGCTCAAGATCGACCCCGCGCGCGAGGACGCGCTGTTCGCCGAGGTGAAACAAACGCCCGGCCTGTTCACGATCCAGCTTCAGCGCCGCGCCTACTTCATGTTCCGCGACCTGCTCGATCAGAACATGATGACCATGGTGTGGTTCTACGTCGGCTTCGCGTCGGTGATCGCCTTCGGCGTCGCCTACAACGCAAGCCGCATCACCCTGTCCGAACGCGCCCACGAACTCGCGACGCTGCGCGTTCTGGGCTATCACAAGCGCGAGGTGGCGCTGATCCTCGTCGGCGAACTGGCGCTGCTCACGCTCGTCAGCCTGCCGCTCGGCTGTCTGATCGGCTACGGACTGGCGACGCTGATGATGGAAATGTTCGAAACGGACCTCTACCAGATACCGTTCGGCCTAACGCCAGCGACCTATGGCTGGTCGTCTATCGTGATCATCATCGCCGCCGCATTCAGCTGCGCGGTCGTCGCACGGCGCATTCAGACTTTGGACTTGGTTCGCGTATTGAAGGCGCAGGATTGAACATGAACGCACTGAAACCGTGGGCCTGGCCGATCGGACTTGGCGCCTTGCTCGTCGCAGGTTTGGCCTTCGCCCTGTGGCCCCGCGCCGTCGCGGTCGACATCGCGACGATCGGCGAAGCGCCGATGTCCGTCACAATCGAAGACGATGGCGTGACGCGCGTGCGGGAAGTCTACGTCCTCTCCGCGCCCATAGCGGGCAAGATGCTGCGCATCGAACCCCGCGCCGGCGATCTGATCGAAGCGCAACAAACCGTGATCGCGACCATCGAACCCGCCGATCCCGCCTTCCTCGACGTGCGCGCTCAGCGCGAGCTTGAGTTCACCGTCCAGGCCTCGCGCGCCGCTCGCGATACGGCGGCGTCGAATGTACGCGGCCGCGAAGCCGACGTGAAACTAGCCCACCAAGAGCGCGAGCGCGTGCAGCAACTCTTCGCCAAAGGCGTCGTCGCCAAGGCGCGTGTCGATGCCGCCGAAGCCGCCGTCGACGCCCTTGAAGCGGCTCTCGGCACCGCGCGCGCAACGGTGCGTCAGCGCGAGTTCGAGGTGAAAACCACGGAAGCCGCCCTGATCGTCCCCACGGACGCGGCAAAGCCGAAGGCGCTGCGCCGCTGCTGCTTCGCCGTGCGCGCGCCGATCGACGGTCAGATCCTGCGCGTGGTGCAGGAGAACGAAACGATCGTGCAGGCGGGCCAGCCACTCGTCGAAGTGGGCGATCCCGCCGATCTCGAAATCGTCGTCGATCTTCTCTCGACCGACGCGGTGAGGGTGTCCGAAGGCGACGCCGCGCTGATCTCGCGCTGGGGCGGCGAGGGCGCCTTGAACGGCCGCGTCCGCCGCGTCGAACCTTTCGGCTTCACGAAAATCTCGTCGCTCGGCATCGAAGAGCAGCGCGTGAACGTGATCATCGATCTCACCGACCCGCGCCCGCGCTGGCAGCGCCTGGGCCACGGCTATCAGATCGACGCCGCCATCGTGCGCTGGCAGGGTGAGAAGGTGCTGCAAGTTCCGATCGGCGCGCTCTTCCGCCAAGGCGCCGACTGGGCCGTCTTCCGCATCCAAGGCGGCCGCGCCCGCCTAACGCCGGTGAAGGTCGACCACATGAACGACCGAACAGCCGAAATCGCCTCAGGACTGAAAGCGGGCGATCAAGTCGTCTCCCACCCGGGCGAAAGCGTGTCCGACGGCGTCGGCGTCACGCCGCGATGACTACTCCGCCGCCTGGGCCGCCAGCACCCGCTCGGCGCCCGCAAGATCCACCGCGACCAACTGACTGACGCCACGTTCCTGCATCGTCACGCCCACGAGCCGGTCCATGCGCGACATCGTCAATGCGTGGTGGGTGATCACCAGGAACCGCGTCTCGGTCATGCGCGTCATCTCGTCGAGCAGATTGCAGAACCGTTCGACGTTGGCGTCGTCGAGCGGTGCGTCGACTTCGTCCAGCACGCAGATCGGCGCCGGATTGCAGAGGAACACGGCGAAAATCATCGCCATGGCTGTCAATGCCTGCTCGCCGCCTGACAGCAGCGACATGGTCTGAAGCTTCTTGCCCGGCGGCCGCGCCAAAATTTCGAGACCGGCCTCAAGCGGATCGTCCGACTCCGTCAACGTCAGCCGCGCCTCACCGCCACTGAACAGCGACGTGAACAACTGCTGGAAGTTCGAATTCACCCGCTCGAACGCCTCGAGCAACCGCTCGCGTCCTTCGCGGTTCAGCGACCCGATGCCCTGACGCAACCGCGCGATCGCCTCTTCCAGATCGTTCTTCTCGGTCTGAAGCGACGTCAATCGCGTCTCGCACTCTTCTGCTTCTTCCTCCGCGCGCAAGTTGACACCGCCAAGCTGTTCGCGCTCGCGCTTCAACTTCTCCGCACGCGCCTCGGCGGCATCGAGAGCGGGCAGGGCGTCGCCCGGCTGATGCTCCGCCTTCTCGGCCAACTCTTCCGGTGCGCAGTCCAGTGTATCGCGCGCCCGCGTAATCGATTCCTGCAAACGCTCCTGTTGCGCCGCGAGCACCGCTTCGCAGCGCGCGCGCTCTTCGCGCGCATGCGACAGATCGTGATCCGCCACCTTCGATGCCGACTGCGCCGCCTTCAACGCGTTCTCGGCTAATGCCAACGCATCGGTTGCTTCCTTGCGCTCGCCTTCCGCAGTCGCCAGCAACTCAAACAACTTCGCCCGCTTCTCGGCGATCTCGGTTGGAATATGCTCAAGCGCCGCCAACTCGCTGCGCGCCTCGCTCTCGCGCGCCGTCAAGGCCTCGATCTGCCCCGTTGCCGTCGCAATGCGCGCTTGCCAAGCCTCAAGGTCGGACGCAATCGCCTGCAACCGCTGCCGTCGCGCACGGATTTCGCGCTCGACGCCGTCATGCCGCGCCTTCGCGTTCGAGAACACACCGCGCGACACCGTCAACTCTTCGCGCGCCGCGGCCAACCGTGTTTCAAAGTCCGCCAGCATCGGCAACGCTTCAAATTCTGCCGACAGCAACGTCGCGCGCTCAAGCGCTTCGCCTTCGTCCGCGGCCAACGCCTGATGCCGCTCGTTCAGCGACTGCGTCCGCGCCGCCGTCTGCGCATGCCGCTTCTCGGCTTCGGACAACGTCGTGCGCGCCGTCGTCGCCTCCGACTCAGCCTGCCGCCAAGCATTGCGAACCATGCGCTCGGAAATTTCCGCCGCCTCACGGGCCTCACGCGCGTCCTGATGAATACTGCGCAGCTCGGCGGCATCGATCTCCGACGCGCCGATCGTGCCCTGAAGGTCGGCGAGACGATTGCGTTGGCGCAACCGAACGGCCGCCGCCGTCGGCGCTTCCGCCGTCGCCGTAAATCCATCCCAACGCCACAAATCGCCTTCGCGCGTGACGAGGCACTGCCCCGGCTGCAACTGGGCCTGCAGTTCGCCGCCCTGACCGCGCTCGACGATGCCGATCTGCGACAACAGCCGTGACAACGCATCCGGCGCCTGCACCAAGTCCGACAACGCCTGCACGCCAACCGGCAACGCCTGCATCGCCTCCGGCATCGGCAGCGCGCGCCAATAGATCGGCGCCTCCGCATCGACCGGCACGTTCAAATCATCGCCCAGCGCCGCACCCAGCGCCGCTTCATATCCCGGCGTCACATGTACGAGGTCGATGACGGGCACCCAGCCGGCGCCGACACCCGTCGAGAGCATTTCGTTGAGCGCGTTCGCTTCCGCCTTCAACCGCTCAAGATCGCGCACGGCCGATTCGACCAACTGCTTCTTCGCCGTCTCGGCATCGCGCGCCGCCCGCAGCGCATCTTCCGAGTGCGCATGCGTCGCCTTCGACGTCTCCGCCGCCGTCACCGCCGCCGCAACGCGCAGCTCAGCCTCTTCGACGGCAGGCGCCGTCGCCGCGCTCTGCGCCAGCCGCTCGATCTCCGCCGCGATATTGTCAAGTTCGTTGCGCAGCCGCGCCGACGCGCGCCGCCCGTCTTCGATCCGCCGCTCAAGTTCGGAGCGCTTCGCCTTCGCTTCCGCAAGCTCCGCCGTCGCTTTGTCGCTCTGCCGCTCCGTCTCGCGCATCGCCTCTTCGGCCTCGCGCAACGCTTCAGCCGCGACAGTCGTCGCTTCCGCCTCACCGGCTGTATGCGCGTCGAGTTCGGTGCGTTCGACCTCAAGCGTGCCCATCATGCCGCGCGCGTCGTCCACGCGCGCCGTCTCGCGCGATTGGTCTTCGACGATCTGCGCCAGCCGTGCGTTCAACCGCTCAGCCGCCGCTTTCGCGCGCGCTTCTTCGCCGTCCAGCGACATGCGCTCGGCCGTCAGCCGTTGCAGCGCCGCGCTGCGCTCCGCCGCCGTCTGCCGCAGCACCGGCAATTTCTCGTCCGCTTCCAGCACGGCATTCGACGCCTGCGCAGCCTTCAGCGTCAGCTCTTCGACCTGCAACCGAATCCGCGCCAATTCCTCTTCAGCCGCCGCCGCCGCCATCGACGCCGTCTGCCAGCGCACATAAAGCGCCAACGCGTCCGCGCGCTGAATATGACCGGAGAGATTGCGATATCGCGCCGCCTGCCGCGCTTGCCGCTTCAGGTTCGCAAGCTGCTGCTCGATTTCCTGAATAATGTCCGCGACGCGCGACAGATTGGTCGTCGCCGCATTCAGCTTCAGTTCGGCTTCATGCCGCCGCGCATGCAAACCAGAAATGCCGGCCGCTTCTTCAAGAATCGCACGCCGCGCAATCGGCTTCGCGTTGATCAGCGTGCCGATCTGCCCTTGCCGCACCAGCGCCGGCGAATGCGCGCCCGACGAAATATCGGCAAAGAACAGCTGCACGTCGCGCGCACGTACGTCGCGCCCGTTGATCTTGTAGATCGAGCCCATCTCGCGCTCGATCCGCCGCGTAATCTCGACCGCCTCGTTGTCATTGTACTGCGCAGGAACCGCGCGCGCCGTGTTGTCGATGACCAGCGACACCTCGGCCGTGTTGCGGCTGGGGCGTTGATTCGTGCCGGCAAAGATCACGTCGTCCATGCCTGAGCCGCGCATGGACTTGGCCGAGTTCTCGCCCATCACCCAACGCAGGGCCTCAAGCAAGTTCGACTTACCGCATCCGTTCGGACCGACGATGCCGGTCAAGCCTTGCTCGATCGGCATCTCGGTGGGTTCGACGAACGATTTGAATCCAACCAGGCGAAGTCGTGAGAACTTCAAGGGGGCATTCCTAACTTTGAGGCCGGGGGGACAGCCGTAAATGCACGTCGTCGGCGCAAACGCTGCGCCTGCTTAGGGTGTGGGGGTACCCGAGGCAGGCGCTGGCGTCGTCGCAGGCGGCGTGGTCGCCGGTGGCGTTGCAGCCGGAGGCGTAGCCGCGCCCTCGGCCGGAGGTGTCGTGCCGTCGGCCGGAGCCACAGGCGCCGTACCTTCCGCAGGCGCAGCACCATCAGCCGGCGCGGCACCCTCGGTCGGCGCAGGCGCACCTTCGGCCGGCGCCTTGGCCGGAACATCGACGCCCTTGGCTTTCAGTGCGGCGCGAAGCTTGTCGTCCAGTTCGGACCACGGAATTTCACCGCTGGCGAGCTTCTTGCCGTCGAGCAGGAAGTACGGCGTACCGCTGATGCAATAGTCGGCATTCGCCTTCGTGCGGATTTCGACAACCTTCTTCGCGTCTTCTTCGGTCGACAAGCACTTCTCGAAGTCGTCGCCCGACATGCCGGCGCGCCGCGCCATTTCTTTGATCGAGCCGCGCAGATTGTTGTCGGCCGGCTGAGCCCAATTCTCAAGCTCGTGGTACATCAACTCCACATAAGAGAGGTACTGGTCGCGGGCCAAGCAGCGGCCGACCACCGAGGCGGTCAACGCCACTTCGTCCAGCGGAAACTCGCGGAAAACGTAGCGCACGTAGCCCTTGTCGATGTAGTCCGCCTTCAGCGTCGGATAGACCTCACGGGAGAACCGGGCGCAGTGGATACAGGTCATCGACGCATATTCGATGATGGTCAGCGGCGCGTCGGCCTTACCCAGCACATAGTCGTTCGCGGTGACCTCATAGGTCTCCTTCGCGACGCACTCGCCGTTCGCGGCTGTTTGCGTGGGCTTCGTCGGGTCGGCCGAACCGCCGCCCCAAATCCAGAACGCAAGACCTGCCAGAACGGCCAAAAGCCCAATCGCGCCGGCAATCAAATATGGCGTATCAACTTTCACGTGAACCCCCGCGAAGCACTAACGTTTCGTAAATATAGGGCGGACGTGCCCGACGGCTCAACGCTTGTAAATGGCCGTCTTTCGGCTTTCTGCCAGGGCGTGGCGGCCAAGACGCGTTAGAGCGGCCCGCAAATCGGGGTCCGAAATCTGGCTGGCCCGGCCCACAAGGTCCGACTCTTCTTGTGGGGACAATGAACGTCTTGGCGGGCGCGGCGGATCTGTTTTGGGAATAACCCCGGCTACGACCTTGATCTTGCTGACGACGCTGGAGCCGAAATAGGCGTTGATCTTGTCGATGACCTTGGGAACCTGATGCTGCAGTTCCAGCGCCGCGCGGTCGTCCGCGACCAGCGTCAAAGTAGCGCCGCTGGCGCCACCCGCCGACAGGCGATAGGGAAAGCAATGCGCCGCGAGCCCATGCCCCGCGATCTCCGCCCACCGTGTGACAAGCTCGATCTGGGCAAACCCGCGCGCGTGCAGATGGTGCCGCAACAGGCCCAGCGCATCGTTGGCCAAAGCCTGCGGCCCGCGCCGGTAACGCCGCGGCGCACTGTCGTCCTTTGTGTCGCCCGCTGACATGGCCGTCTCCAAACTGAAGCCCAACGATACCCCGGCCGGCCTCTCGCCGCAAAAGCGCGCAGCCCTCGTGAAGCGCCTGCTCGCTTGGTACGACGCGAATCGCCGCCGCCTGCCGTGGCGCGCATTGCCGGGCGAAACGCCGGATCCCTATCGTGTCTGGCTGTCGGAGATCATGCTCCAGCAAACGACGGTCGCAACCGTCGGCCCCTATTTCCACAACTTCCTCAAACGCTGGCCGACCATGAAGGCCCTCGCCGCCGCGCCGGTGGAAGAGGTGATGTCCGTCTGGGCCGGCCTCGGCTACTACAGCCGCGCCCGCAACCTCCACGCCTGCGCAAAGGTCGTCGCGAGCGAACACGGCGGCAAACTCCCGGCCGACGAAGAAGCCTTACGCAAACTTCCCGGTATCGGCCCCTACACAGCCGCCGCCGTCGCCGCCATCGCCTTCGACAAACGCGCGGCGCCGGTCGACGGCAACATCGAACGCGTCCTCGTACGCCTCTTCGCGCTGCGGGACCCATTGCCCGGCGTGAAGCCGCAACTGCGCGCGATAGCCGAGTCCTTGGCGCCGGCGAAACGCTCGGGCGACTTCGCCCAAGCGATGATGGATCTCGGCGCGACCATCTGCACACCAAAATCGCCGGCCTGCGCAAACTGTCCGTGGTCTGACGATTGCATTGCGCGCGCACTCGGCATCGCCGCCAGCCTGCCTGCCCGCGATGCCAAAGCCGCCCGCCCGCTCCGCCGCGGCGCAGCGTTCGTGATCGTCTCCGACAACGACGAAATCCTGCTCCGCCGCCGTCCGCCGAAAGGTCTGCTGGGCGGCATGCACGAACCACCGATGTCGCCGTGGGAGAAGGACTTCCCCGACGCGCCGTTCGACCACGCGCCGCTGAAGGCGAAATACCGCAAGCTGCCGGGCCTCGTGCACCACGGCTTCACGCATTTTGAGTTGGAACTGCAGGTCTATCGCGCCGACGGCATCGCCCCGGCCAAGGCAAACGGGGCAGGGGAGTGGGCCCCACTCGACGCACTCGCAACCTTCGCGCTGCCCACCGTGATGCGCAAGGTGATCGATCACGCGCTCACGGAGCGCGACCCCGGCCCACTGTTCCGCCGCTAGCGCGGGCCCAGCTTCTCGCGCAGCCAAGCGGCCAACGCCGCCGCGCTGTCGCCATCTTGCCACTCTGCGACCAGCGTAGGCGGCCCGTCGCGCCGCTGAATCGTGATCTGCTGCGAGGTGTGCGTATTTCGCTTCGATCCGCGCTCGACCGGTTCGATCGCAACGCCGGTGATCGCGGTACGGTCGACGGTAAGGCGCTTGGATGCGCCGAACATGGCCGGAACCTCGACCGTCCGCTCGCCGATCACGAGATCGTAGTCGCCGGCGAGCTGCTTGCGCCGATCCCAGAGCGCCGACGCGACGCCCGCGCCGATCACTACGGCCCACAGCATTGCCGCGAATTCGATCGGCGGATGAAAGCCGTATGAGAAGAGGCAGACGAATCCCAGAAGAAACGCGGCGACCGCCGCCGCAACAGACCCATTCTCGATGGGCGTGAACTGCGCCAAACGCACACGCACCGTATTGCCCTGATGAAACCAATCGATGGCCTTCGGCTTCGTGCCGTTCCACCAATGCCACAAGGTCGCGCCGCCGTAGCGCCAAAACCCAAGCATGGCGACGTTGAACGGCGTCAAGAACTGCAGCAAGAACAGGTCCGCGCCGTCGATGCCCGGCTTCAGCACGGCGTTCGCCGGATCGTCTTCGTCATAGTAGACGGTGACCGGCTCGCCAACCTTATGCTCGCGCACCGCGGCTGTCGCCCATTCGCCGTCCGTGGATGATCCCGACGAATAGTGATACGTGTCTCCCTGAAGCTTTTGGCCACTGACCCAATACGAGTATCGGATGTCCACGCCGTAGGTTGATCTTCCGCGCGAGCCGCGCTCCTTCGTGACTTCGCTATGCGTGACGGTGCCCGTCGTCGTTGCGAAGCTCTCTGAGCGCAGATTGCTCACGATACCGTAGCCAACGACGACATCCACCAGCAGGGTCATGCCCGTCCAAAACACGCCGAAGATGATAAGAAACCAGCGATGACCCATGGCGCGCGATCATAAGGCAATCGCGGCACGGCGCCAAACCTAGGTGCCGCGCTCCATCGCGACCTCGGCCTTCAAGCTCTCGACGTCACGGTAGATCGAAGCGACGGCAAGCGTGCGCCCGTTGAGCTTGTAGCGCAGCAGACAGTCCTTGCCCGCAATGTCGCCATCAATTTCCAGCGCGTCCCACTTCTCGGCGTGGCCGACATAGTTGATCGGCACGTCGTAGTGCTGGCTCCAGAAGAACGGCACGGCCGTGTGCTTCTCGCGCCGCCCCAGCATATTGAGCGCCGCCGTTTGTCCGTGACGTTCGGCGACGACCCAATGCTCGACGCGAATGCTCTCAGCCGTCGTGGCATCCGGCCATCGCGCAATATCGCCCGCCGCAAAAATCTCCGGCACGCTCGTCTCAAGATAGGCGTTGACGGTGACGCCGCGATCGATCGCAAGCCCCGCCTTCTCCGCCAGCGTCAACCGCGGCCGCACGCCGACACCGGCGACGACCATGTCGGCGTCCAGGGTTTTGCCACTCTTGAACGTGACCTTGGCGGCGTCGATCCCGACCGCGCTCTCCTCGAGATGAAAGATGACGCCATGCTCTTCATGCAGCGCGCGCACGAACTTGCCCATCTCGGCGCCCAGCACCCGCTCCATCGGCACCTTCTCCGGCGCCGCGACATGAACCTCGACGCCGCGATTGCGCAGGGAAGCCGCGACCTCCAGCCCGATGAAGCTCGCGCCCAGCACGACCACGCGCTTTGCCGACTCCGCACGCTTGATGATCGCGCGGCAATCGGCCGTCGTGCGCAACGTGAACACATGCGGCAAGTCGATGCCCGGCATGGAAAGCCGGATCGGTTCCGCGCCGGTCGCCAACAACAAACGGTCGTAAGGCACAGTGCCGCCGCTCGCGAGAACGACGTTGCGCGCTTTGACGTCGACGCTCGCGACATCCGCCTTGAGCCGCAGGTCGATATTGTTCTCGGTATAGAAATCGTCCGGCCGCAGCGGCAACCAATCCTCCGGCGCCGTCCCCGCTAAAAAATCCTTGGAGAGATTGGGGCGATCAACCGGCGATCCATCCTCGCCGCTCAGCATGACGATGCTGCCCTGATACTGCTCGCGCCGCAGCATCTCCGCCGCAGCGAACCCGGCCGCACCGCCGCCGACAATCACGACCTTCTCCGGCGCATTCGCCGGCCGAGCCTTCGCTTTCGCCGCCGCACGCTTCTCGCGCACGAACACCTTGCCCTCGCGCTGCTCGACAGACCAGCACGACAGCGCGCTGAACGCCGGCGCACGCACGGCCTCGCCGGTGCGCAGATCGAAACAAGCGTGATGCCAAGGACACCGCACCGTATCACCGACGACCAATCCATCGGCCAGCGGCCCATGATAGTGCGAGCAAAACGCGTCGACCGCCAACACCTCCGCCCCGCGCCGCGCGAGCAACACGGCATCATCCCCGACATGGCCGACGAGCATCGCGCCGTCGGCTAGGTCGGTGAGGGGTACGCCTTTGGTGAGATCGGGACCGGTGGGTTTGGCTTGTTCGTCAGCCATTGTCTGAACCTCTCGCGCTAACGCAGCGAAGGTAACAGACCGCGGCGCGTTTGTGTCAAACGCGCCGCGCTAAAAAGCGAAGGAACTCTAGTGCATCTCCGACCGCACCTGCTGGCGCAGCACATCGATCGGTTTCATCACGCCCTGCGCGTCGAAATGCCAATAGGTCCAGCCGTTGCAAGCCGGCAGTCCTTGCACGCGCGCGGCAATCTGATGGATCGAACCCGTCGCGTCGCGGCAGACGAGCGATCCGTCGGCGCGTACGCGCGCGGCATGTTTGCGCGCAGGATCATAGAGTTTCATCCCCGGCTCAAGCAGGCCACGTTCAACGATCATCCCAAACGGCACGCGCGGCTCCTCTTTCTTCGATTTCATGACTTCGAGATCTTCAGGCGGCGTCAGCGACACCTGCGCGATGCGCTTCTTCGCAGCCGCGATGTAGCCCGGATCGCGCTCGATGCCGATAAAGCGGCGGCCGAGCTTCTTCGCAACGGCACCCGTCGTGCCGGTGCCGAAGAAGGGATCGAGCACCACATCTCCCGGCTTCGACGAAGCGAGCAGTACGCGATGCAGCAGCGACTCCGGCTTCTGCGTCGGATGAACCTTCTGCCCCTTGTCGTCTTTCAGGCGCTCGCCGCCCGTACAGAGCGGCAACAGCCAGTCCGAACGCATCTGCAGATCGTCGTTCAGCGCCTTCATGGCGTCATAGTTGAACGTGTAGCTCTTCTGCCCGCGCGACTTCGAACACCACAGCATCGTCTCATGCGCGTTCGTGAACCGGCGCCCGCGAAAATTCGGCATCGGGTTCGTCTTGCGCCACACGATGTCGTTCAGGAACCAGTAGCCGATGTCCTGCATCACCGTGCCCACGCGATAGATGTTGTGGTACGAGCCGATCACCCAGATCGAACCGTTGTCCTTCAACACGCGGCGTGCGGCCGTGAGCCATTCGCGGGAAAACTTGTCGTACTCGGCAAAGCTGCTGAATTGGTCCCACTGATCGTCGCACGCGTCGACCTTGCTCTGGTCGGGACGGTGCAGGTCACCTTCAAGCTGAAGGTTGTACGGCGGGTCGGCGAAGATCAGATCGACGCTCTTCTCCGGCAACTCGTTCATCTTGGCGATGGTGTCGCCCTGAAGAATCGTGTCGTGATAATTGCTGATCGCGCGCGTGATCACGCCCATGAAAGGCCCCCAGGAGTGGGCGTTCTTGTGGGCGAGCAGGCGCGCACGAATGCTGCCGACTTGCCGTCAGAACGCGGTTTGAATCCGTTTGAAAAGCGCCGGCCCCAAATGTGCCCTACACGAAAACCGTCGCTCGACGTCGTCACCTTGAGTCACGCGTGACTCGCCGTCAATTGGTCTTTTGAATCAGAAAGTTAATCGCGGAATCGATTTTGAATCCTCAGGAGTCCGACCCACTAGATGTAGTTCGAGCTTAACGATGTTGCTGTGCATAACTGCGCTCAGCGAAACGCCAGCACGTACATCAGCAACGTATTGATCGCGAGCATCGCCAGCGCCGTGGGAATCTGCGCATAGATAACGCCGTTGCGGTCCTTGAGATCGAGCAACGCGGCCGGAACGATATTGAAGTTCGCGGCGAGCGGCGTCATCAGCGTCCCGCAAAACCCCGCCAGCATGCCGATCGCGGCGACGACGGCGGGATCGCCGTGGAAGTGCTGAATTAAGAACGGAATCCCGACCCCTGCCGTTAGCACCGGAAACGCCGCGAACGCGTTGCCCATGATCATCGTGAACAGCGCCATGCCGACGCAATAGACGATGACGGCCGCAATCAAGCTTTCCGAAGGTACCCAGGCGGCTGCGATGCTGCCGATGACTTGCCCCATACCGGCGACGGCGAAGACCGCGCCGAGCGACGCCAACATCTGTGGCAACAGCGCCGCCCACCCGATGATGTCCATAAGCCGCCGCCCTTCTTGAAACGGACTCGCCGGCGGTTGGCGAAGCATGACGAGAGCGAGAACGGCCGCAACGATCGAACCGAACGCGAGAGCGACGGGTGTCGCCAGCTTGGGATCGGCGATTGGGAAACCGTTTATGAGAATGGGATCGATCGTTATCGGTCCGATCGAAAATCCCTTGATCGCGATCGTGCCTGCCACGGTGATAACCGTGATGACGAGGGCCGGCACGAACAACATATTACCCCACGCTCGCGCGCTCGCCTGGCGTTCCGCGATGGTCGTGGTCGCCGGTTGACCGACGCCCAAGCCGTTTCCGCCGGCAATCAGCGCCATACAGAGAACAAGGACGCCGTTGCCGAGATCGCCGAGGAAGTCGCCCGCAAGAAAGCTAACCGCAAAAAGCCCCCAAAACAGACCGGTGGTCCAGCGTTTCGGGTTTGTACGGTCCGCGACGCTCAAGATCGCGAACACGGCGAACAAGGTGCCGACAAGAGCGTAGATCGCAGGCATCGGGATCATTTCGGCGCGTCCTTGCCGACAAGTTTGCGTCGGTCGAATAAGATCAGTCGCGCGCCGTGAACAAGGAACGCAGCGATCGCGGTTGGTATGGCCCAGAACGAAAGCGCAAGCGGACTAACCTCGATGCCGCTCTGCTCCATGAATGCAACCATGATCAGAATGGACCCGATCGCGAAGAAAATATCCTCGCCGAAGAACACCGCGACATTGTCGGTGGCCGCCGACATTGCACGGACCTTGTCTCGCTCGTCGTCGCTAAGCTCGCCATGCTTAAGTTCTGCCGCCGCCTCCGCCATCGGCGCGACCAGCGGTTTGACCGTTTGCGCATGACCGGCGATCGAGATCAGGCCGGCTGCCGCGGTCAGCTGTCGAAACAGCATGTATATGAGGAGAAGGCATCCGACAGTCGCCGCTCGGATGCCGCCGATAATGGTTCGCGCGCGCTCCTGCAAACCGGCACGCTCCAAAACACCGATGGCGGGCAAAACAAGCCACGCGATGCTCACATATCGGTTTTCGTTAAACGCTTTGCCGAACGCGGCGAGCACATCCTCGGGGGCCATTCCGGCCGCAACTCCCGTGACCAGCGCCGATGCCACCACGACCAGCAGCGGATTGAACCGCAACGCAAAGCCCACAATCATGACGGCAACGCCGAGCAGCGTCAGCATCGCTTCCCCCTCGCTCTAGTAGTGAGAGGAGGATAGGGGCCTCAGCCCACCAACGGCAATTTCAATTGCGCGACGGGGGCGAAGCTGTGACGGTGGTGGACCGTGGGGCCGAGCAGACCAAGCGCCACCAAGTGGTCGGCGGTGCCGTACCCCTTGTTCTGCGCCCATTGGTAATAGGGGTGCTCGCTGTCCAGCGCGCGCATCACCCGGTCGCGCGTCACCTTGGCGATGATGGAGGCCGCCGCGATCGACATCGACTTCGCGTCGCCGTCGATGATCGTCTCAACCGGGCAGGGCAGGGTGGGCGCGCGATTGCCGTCGACAAACGCGTGGGCCGGCGCGATGGCCAAACCTTCCGTCGCCCGCCGCATGGCGAGCATTGTCGCCTGCAAGATGTTGATTTCGTCGATCTCGGCCACACTCGCGACGCCGATCCCGACGGCGAGCGCCCGCTCCATGATCTTGTCGAACATCTTGTCGCGCGCTTCGGCCGTCATCGCCTTGGAGTCATCGACCCCACGCGGCAACCGCGCCGGATCCAAAATCACCGCCGCCGCATAAACCGGCCCGGCGAGCGGCCCACGCCCCGCCTCGTCGATCCCCGCGACGTGACCGTCGATCTTCCGCTCGCGCGTGAAGCTGGGCATCGAAGAAGGCGCCTCCACAGGCGGCGCCGCGACGACGCCGAGCTTACAACAGCGACAACTGATCGCCCGCCATCGGAGGAGGACAAAACAAATCAGTCCGCAACGGCCTCGACTCTTTATTGAGGCCAAGCCGTTCGCAAGCGAGTTTGAAGCGTTTCGCGATCAGTTCCGCGTAAACGCCGGTCCCCTTCATGCGTTTTCCCCATTCCGCGTCGTAGTCCTTGCCCCCGCGCATGGAACGGATCAGGGACATCACGTGCGACGCGCGCCCCGGTTGCTCGTTCTCCAACCACTCGCGAAACAGATCCTTGATCTCGAGCGGCAACCGCAACACGACGTAACCGGCCTGCCGCGCCCCCGCCTCATAGGCACGCTCCAGAATCCCCTCAAGTTCATGATCGTTCAGCGCCGGAATCATCGGCGCCGCCATCACCGCCGTCGGCACGCCCGCCGCCGACAATTCGCGAATGGCGTCGATCCGCCGCTCCGGCGTCGGCGCACGAGGCTCCATCGACCGCGCAAGCTTGCGATCCAGCGTCGTCACCGAAATCGCAACCCGCGCCAAATTCATCGAAGCCATCTCGGACAGAATATCGAGATCGCGCAGAATCCGGTTCGACTTCGTCACGATCCCGACCGGATGCTTGAAGTCGCGCAGCACCTTCAGCACCTCGCGCGTCACCTGATACTTGTCGTCGATCGGCTGATAGGGATCGGTATTGGTGCCGAGCGCCATCGAGCGCACCTCATACCCGGCCTTGCGCAACTCCTGCGCCAGCAGCTGCCCGGCCTTCGGTTTGGCGAACAACCGGCTCTCGAAATCCTGCCCCGGCGACAAACCCAAGTACGCGTGCGTCGGCCGCGCGAAACAATAGACGCAGCCATGCTCGCACCCGCGATACGGATTGATCGACCGGTCGAACGAAATATCGGGCGACTGATTGCGCGCAATGATCGTGCGCGTCGCGTCGATCGCGACGGACGTCTTCAAAACCGGAGGCTCGTCGTCCAGCGTCCCCCACCCGTCGTCGATGATCACGCGATGCTCGCGCTCGAACCGTCCGCTGACGTTGGAAAACGTCCCGCGTCCCTTCACGCCACCAGGGTGCGCCGCAAACTCCTCCTCACCGGGAGGCCGCGCGCCGTATCCGACAATGTTCTTGGCCATCGAGGCAGGCTACGCGAGGAGCAAGAACAAAACAAGAACAATCTCTTTCGCGTGAGCGTGACGCTTGCCCTCTGTGCGGTTCCTCAGCGTTTGGCACACTGACCGAAGATGCCCATCACTATTCGCCGAGCCACACCGCAAGACGCCGCCGAGGTCGCGGACCTTTTTATCGCGTCTCAGGCAGAGGCGCTGCCGTTCCTGCGCGCCCTCCACTCCGACGAAGACACCGTCGCCTTCATCACCGACGACGTGTTCACCAAGGATGACGTATGGGTAGCCGTCGAAGGCGCGCGCATCGTGGGCATGATGGCCCTCGCGGGAACGCACGTCGATCACCTCTACCTATTGCCGACGCACTACCGCCGCGGCATCGGCACAATGCTGCTGAACAAGGCAAAGGGATTGTACCGGCGCCTCACGCTCTACGCATTTGCAGCGAACAAACGCGCGCGCGCCTTCTACGAACGTCACGGCTTCACTGCGATCGAATTCGGTGACGGCTCTGGTAACGAGGCGGGCCAACCTGATGTATTATACGAATGGCGCGCCCCGGCTGCGCCGGTGCAGGGAGGCCCGACATGACCCTACCGATGAGCGATCCGCAGGTCGCCGCGCGCGTTCTGAAACACATCGCAGACGGCACGACCGACACTGGCGCTGAAGTCTGGCGCGAGCCCGTCGAAAACTATCGCAATCAAGAACGCCTCGACGCTGAGATCAAAGTCCTCCGTCGCTTCCCCACGGCGTTCTGCCCATCCGGCGCGCTCCCGGAAAACGGATCCTTCATCGCGCGCGAAGCGGCGGGCGTTCCGCTCATCGCCGTGCGCGGCCAAGATGGAAAAGTCCGCGCCTTCCGCAACGCCTGCCGCCACCGCGGCATGCGCATCGCCGAAGGCTCGGGCTGCGCCAACGCCTTCATGTGCCGCTATCACGGTTGGACATACGGTTTGGACGGCGCACTGCGCCACGTCCCGCACGAGCAAGGTTTCCCCGGTCTCGACAAATCTACGCACGGCCTCGTGCCGGTGAAGGCGGAAGAACGCGCGGGCCTCGTCTTCGTCACGCAAGAAGGCGAAGCCAACCCGCTCGACGATCTGCCGGACCTCATCGCGAAGGACCAAGTCCTCTACGCAACGACCGAGCGCGAGGTCGACGCCAACTGGAAAATCTTCTTGGAAGGATTCTTGGAGGGGTACCACATCCGCGCCACGCACCCGGAAACGTTCCTGCCCTACGGCTTCGACAATCTGACACTGCTCGAAACCTTCGGCCGCAACAGCCGCATCACATTCCCCTTCAAGCGCATCAAAAAACTAACCGACGTCCCCGAAGCCGACCGCAAAGTCGGCGGCTTCGTGACCTACGTCTACCACCTGTTCCCGAACGCGCTCGTGACGATCCTCTCAAGCCACACGAACCTGGTCGTCCTCGAACCCATCAGCCTCGAGAAAACGCGCTTCGTCAGCTACACCCTCACCAATGCCGGCCAAGGCCAAAGCGAAGAAGCCCTCGCAGCAGCCAAACGCGACGCCGAATTCGTAGGCAACACCGGCGCCGCCGAAGACCGCGCCGTAGTGGCGGCGATCCAAAAAAGCATGGCGAGCAACGCCAACACCCACTTCACCTTCGGCCACTACGAAAGCCTGATCACGCACTTCCATAAAACGCTTGGGCACGCGCTGGCCCTTTAAAGCCAAGGGACTTGGTTCCCTGTCAGCCGCTCGCCGATTGCGGCAGGTTGGTATAGTCGTGTGAGAGCGGAATAACGACGGGCGTTAACCCGGCGTCAATCGCCGACGGACCAGCCTGCAGGCGGCGCGGCACTCGTGCCGGAGCGCGCGATGTCGGGACAACTGGTTCAACTCCTCTACGTCAGTTCGGCAGCCGAGAGAGTATCGGGCGCAGACGTCGATCAAATCCTATCTGCCTCGCGTCGGAACAACCTGCCAATCGGCATCACAGGCATGCTCCTGTTGTGCGACGGCAACTTCATGCAAGTTCTGGAGGGACTGCCCGAAACGGTCGATCAAACATTCGAGCGCATTGCGCGCGACGATCGCCACAAGGCCCTCAACATTCTGCTGCGCAGTTCCATTGCCGAGCGCACGTTCGCGGATTGGTCGATGGGGTTCGAGAGCATCGATCCGAATTCGTCGATCGACGCAGCAGCAGCCTTTGAAATCGGCCGCAACGCCGTCGCGGGCCGCATGCCGGGTACGGCCGCAAGATCGCTTCTGGTGTTCATGCAGAATTTTTACAGCATCAACACGCGCAAGAGCTTGGACCTTCTCTCGCGGGCCTAGCCGCCGCGCTACTTCTTCCGCTTATCCGGCGAGAGATGCTCTTCCAACCGCGGCATGATCTCGACGAAGTTGCACGGCCGGTGCCGGGCATCGAGCTGATACTTCAAGATACCATCCCAGCCGTCCTTCACCGCACCCGTCGAACCGGGCAGGGCGAAGAGGAACGTGCCGCCTGCAACGCCCGCGCAAGCGCGGCTCTGGATCGTCGACGTGCCGACCTTCTCATACGAAATCTGATGGAAGATCACCGAGAAGCCATCGATCTCTTTGTCGAACAGCGACCGCATCGCTTCGACCGTCACGTCGCGCCCGGTCAACCCGGTGCCGCCCGTCGTGATGATTGCATCGATATCCGGCGTGGCGATCCACCGTTTCAGTTGCTCGCGAATGCGCTCGACGTCGTCACGCAACAACGCTCGGCCTGCAAGCACATGACCCGCGCTCGTCAACCGTTCGACCAGCGTATCGCCCGACGTATCGTTCTCAGGCCCGCGCGTATCCGAAACCGTCAGCACCGCAATGCGCACCGGAACGAATGCGCGCGTCTCGTCGATGCGGCTCGCGCTCATCAGCGCCTCAGTTCGGCGACCCGCGGCCGATCCGTCCACGTCAGCACGGGCCACTCGCCGCGCGCGGTTTGATCCAGCGTCGTCTTCGCCTCGCCCAACCGGTCCTGATAGATCCAATAATTCGCCACCACGCGCTCGACATACCCGCGAGTCTCGCGCGAGGGAATACTCTCGATGAAGAGCAGCGGATCGCCGCGATATTCGACCTCTTTCAACCACTTCTGAAGATTGCCCGGCCCGCCGTTATACGCGACGACCAGATGGAACAAATTCCCATCCGGCTCGACGAACGAATACATCTTCTGCACGTACTTCTGCCCGACGCTGAGATTGAAAGCCGGATCGAACAGCTTCGCCTTCGTCCCCGGATTGTCGAGCGTCGTATCCTTCATCGTGCCCGCCGCCGTCGCCGGCATCAGCTGCATGAGCCCGCGCGCGTCCGACGAACTCGTCACGCGCATTTCGAACTTGCTCTCCTGCCGCACGATTGCGTGCACCAGCGCAGGGTCCACCTGCCACCCATCCGACGGCTTCACGCTCATCACGGGATAAGCCGCCGCCTTTAGATCCGCGTCCTTCGCAGCGTGCGCCGCCTGCAGCTGCACATGCGCGAACCCCATCTCATGCGCGAGCGCGATGAACGGCCGGTCGAGCTCAGTGTTCAGCCGGCCATGCGAACGCGCAATCGCGCCTTCCGCCGCTTCAAGCTCGCCGACCTGATAGAGCGCAACGCCGCGCGCAATGCCCGACACTTTGATGAGACGCTGGAAGCCTGCTTTGTCGAGCTTCGGCTCGTTCCACGTCAACGACGCTTCGCGCCCGAGCAGACGCAGAGCGATCAGCCCATAGAACGTTCGCGGCTTCGACGCCGCGATCTCCAGCATCCGCGACACCTGCTGCGGTTGCTTGGCGATCAGAAACGAACGCGCCGCCCAGAACCCCGCCGCCGACCTCAGCCACGACGTCGTCGCCGGATTCTCCGCCATCGCCGCGAAATGCTTTGCCGCATTGTCGTATTTCTGAAGCCGGAATGCGGCGAGACCCGCGATCCAATCCGCCTCCGGCACTTCCGAACGAACTTCGGCGGCCACGTTGTCGGCAAGTGCCAAAGCAGTCGCCGAGTCGCCCAGATAGTACTGCCCGGCCGCCACCTGATGCGTCAGCCGCCCATAATCCGCGCGCGACAACTTTCCGCGAAGTTCGGCGCCTTCTAGATAAGACGTCGCCGCCTTCAGGCTGCCGGACGAAATCAGGCTCTTGAGTTTCTTCGCGGCGTTCGCGGCTTCCGGACTCGAATAATCGGGAACGACATAATCCGCCTCATCCGAATTGCCGCGAATGATACGCCGGTCCGGGTCTTCCAGTTCGCGCACGCGCTTCGCATTCTTGCGCTCGGCGAGAAGATAAATCCGTTTGGCCTCGGGATAGTCGTCGTACTTCTTCAGCCACGCCTTCAGATCGTCGAATTCGGCGACCGTGTTCGGGCTCAGATAGCCCTTCGCCGACACATGCCCCATGAGCGACTTGTTCTTCAGCTGCGAGGCAAGTGCCGCGACCTCGTCCTTCTTGCCGGACGCAGCAGCCGCAAACATTTTCTTGTACGTGGCAACGTCTTCATCGCTGAGCACCGCGACGAACGAACTCGGCGCGGCGAAACTCACGTCCGACGCCAGCGTCAAAGCAAACGACACGGCGACGGCGAGAAAGCGCAACACGCTGGCCATACAAACCCCAGGGAAGTGATTTGAAGCAGTCATACGCACGGGGCCCGTCGCAAACAAGCCGCGTTACAAAGCGCCCAATTCCCGCAACTTCAGTTTGAGATTTACCAAATCCTGCCACGCAAGCTTCTTCGCCGCCGGTTGGCGCAGCAGATACGCCGGGTGAAACGTCGGAAGCGCCGGGATTTCCACGCCGTTCAGCACATACCGTCCCCACCGTCCGCGCGTGCGCGTGATGCCTTCTTCGATGTTGAGAACGTGCTTCACCGGCGTGCCGCCGAGCAGAACCAAAACCTTAGGTTGTTTGAGCTCGATGTGCCGCATGAGAAACGGTGCGCAGATCGCAGCCTCCTCCGGTGTCGGCGGACGATTGCCCGGCGGCCGCCAGAAGATGACATTGGTGATATACGCGCTCGTTGCCCGATCGAGTCCGATCGCATTCAACATCCGATCGAGCAACTGACCCGACCGTCCGACGAACGGCAAACCCTGCAAGTCTTCATCGCGCCCCGGCGCTTCGCCGATCAGCATCACCGGCGCGCCTTGATGACCGTCCGCGAACACCGTGTGCTTCGCCGTCACCTTCAACTGACATCCGTCGAACGCTTCGACGGCGGCGCGCAGTTCGTCGAGCGTCTTGCACGCGGCCGCCGCCTCGCGTGCGCTCTTCGTCGCTGTCGATGCCGGCATCAAAGCAGGCGAGGGCACCGTCACGCGCGGCAGGTCGCCCGTCGGCGCAACCGGTCGCGGCGTCGAAGCTTGAGCGGATGGTGGCGCGCCACGCATCGGCGTCGGCGCGCTTGCGGGCCGAGGAACGGCGACCTTCGCTTCTGTCGCAACCGCTACCCTCGCCTCTGCCGCTACGGCAAAGCGATCAACCGGCGCGTCGGTCAGCGCCTCGTCGGCGCCTGCCTCGACGAGCCACTTGAGAAGCGCCCGCGCTTGCACTGGATCGATGCTGGAGTCCAAAGTCCCGTCCGCGTTGACCGTGGGCCATGGCGGCCACTAACTTCCTCATACAACAAGCGCCCGGGCCACCGTAACCCGCCTCATAATCCGGGCCGCACAGACAAAGGGACAGGACTGAATGAGCGGCGCCCCTCGCGAAGCCATGGAATACGACGTTGTCATCGTGGGCGCAGGCCCGGCCGGCCTCTCCGCCGCCATCCGCCTGAAGCAACTCGCCGCCGAGACCGGCAAGGACGTCACCGTCTGCGTGCTCGAAAAAGGTTCCGAAGTCGGCGCGCATATTCTCTCGGGCGCGGTCATCGATCCGATCGGCATCAACGAACTGATCCCCGACTGGAAGGAAAAAGGCGCGCCGATCGACACGCCGGTCACCGACGACCGCTTCCTCTATCTGGGTCCCGCCGGCTCATTGCGCGTCCCCAACTTCATCATGCCGCCGCTGATGAGTAATCACGGCAACTACATCGTCAGCCTCGCCAATCTCTGTCGCTGGCTCGCAAAGCAAGCCGAAGAACTGGGCGTCGAGATCTACCCCGGATTCGCAGCCGCCGAAGTGCTTTACAACGAACAGGGCGCGGTCAAAGGCGTTGCGACCGGCGACATGGGCATCGGCCGCGACGGCAAGCCGAAGTCGAGCTTCACACGCGGGATAGAGCTTCACGGCAAATACACGTTGATCGGCGAAGGCGTCCGCGGCTCGCTCGCGAAGCAACTGCTGGCGCGCTTCAAGCTGCAAGAGGGCAGGGATCCGCAAAAGTTCGGCATCGGCATCAAAGAACTGTGGCAACTCCCGCCCGACAAGCATAAGCGCGGTCTGGTGGTGCACACGATGGGCTGGCCGCTCTCCGACAAAACCGGCGGCGGCTCGTTCATGTACCACTGGGGCGAAGACCTAGTGTCGATCGGATTCGTCATCCACCTGAATTACACGAACCCATACCTCTCACCCTTCGACGAATTTCAGCGCTTCAAGACCCACCCGTCGATCCGCACCTTCCTTGAAGGTGGCAAGCGCATCGCCTACGGCGCACGCGCGATCACCGAGGGCGGCTTCCAATCCGTGCCGAAGCTGACCTTCCCGGGCGGCGCACTCATCGGCTGCTCGGCGGGCTTCGTGAACCTGCCGCGCATCAAGGGCAGCCACAACGCGATGAAGTCGGGCATGATGGCGGCCGAAGCGGCGTTCGAGGCCATCCACGCCGGCCGCGCGCAAGACGAACTCACCGCTTATAGCGAGGCCTACGAACACAGCCACGTCTACAAGGACCTGAAACGCGTCCGCAACGTGAAGCCGTTTTGGAGCCGCCTCGGCACGGTGCTCGGCGTCGGCTTCGGCGGTTTCGACATGTGGATGAACCAGCTCTTCGGCTTCAGCCCCTTCGGGACCCTCAAGCACGGTAAGGCGGACTACGCGACGCTCAAACCCGCCCGCGAATCGAAGCCGATCACCTACCCGAAACCGGACGGTGTGCTCACATTCGACAAGCTGTCGTCCGTCTTCCTCTCGAACACCAACCACGAGGAAGATCAACCAATCCACCTGACGTTGAAGGATCCTTCGATCCCGATCGCCAAAAACCTCCCCGAATACGACGAACCGGCGCAACGCTATTGCCCGGCCGCCGTTTACGAGGTGGTACGTGACGCAACTGGCGGAAATCCGCGATTTGTCATTAACGCGCAGAACTGCGTGCACTGCAAAACTTGCGATATCAAAGACCCGGCGCAGAACATAAACTGGGTGACGCCCGAAGGCGGCGGCGGCCCCAACTACCCGAACATGTAAGTCCTGGAGAACGAAGTGCGCGTTTCATCGGTCTTGAAAGCCGTCGTTGCCGTCATCGCGCTCAGCGCGGCCCTCGTCGTGGGGCTCACGCAATGTTCGTCCGTCGATCTGCAACGCTCGGCCGGACCCGACCCGACCGCGAACCGCTACGGCGCCTACCTCGCCGGCCGCTACGCCGCGAGCGAGCATGACGCGCCGTCGGCGGCAATCTTCTACGACAAGGCGCTGAAGTTCGACCCCGCCAATCCGGAACTCCTCGAACGCGCGATCATGAGCGAGGTCGCCGAAGGCGATCTCGACGGCGCCGCGAAACACGCCGAAGACCTGATCAGCAAGGCGCCGCACGCGCGCATCCCGCGCATCGTGATCGCGGTCCGCGCCATGCGCGACGGCGGCTACGCCCGCGCCCGCGAAGAATTCGAGAAAGTGGCCGGCAACGCTGCCGCCGAAATCGCCGCCCGCCTCGGCCTCGCCTACGCCAGTTTCTCCGAAGGCAAAACGAAAGAGGCGATCGAAGTCATCGGCAAGCTGAGCGAAAACGGAGGCGCGCGCGCCTTCGCGCTCTACCACCTCGCCGTCATCGAAGATCTATCGGGCAGCCCGAAAGAGGCGCTCGGCCATTTCGAAGAGGCGAACCGCCTGTCGGAAGGCGAGTCGCTGCGTATCCTCCTGGCCTATGCCGCACACCTCGCGCGCACGGGCGACACCGCGAAGGCGAAAGCGGTCTACGCGGAGTTCCTGAAGAAGGCCCCGTCGCACCCGATCGTGCGCGCCGCGCTCGCGCGCCTCGAAGCCGGCAACGTCCCCGACCGCGTCATCGCCAGCGCCAAGCAGGGCCTCGCCGAAACCTTCTACGGGATCGCTTCCAGCCTCAGCGACGAACGCTCGTTCGAAATCCCGGTGTTCTACCTCCAACTCGCGCTGGCCCTTGAGCCGCGTCACGATCTCTCGCTCTCGCTCCTGGGCGACCGCTACGAAGTGGCGGAGCGTCTCGACGACTGCATCGCCGCATACGGCCGCATCCCGTCGTCCTCGCCGCTCTATCTGAACGCGCGCCTGCAAATCGCGCAGGCCTATCAGAAACAGAAAAAGCCGGCCGAAGCGCTCAGCACGCTGAACAGCGCGCTGACGGGCACCGCCGACGACGTCGAACTCTACGCCTCGATCGGCGACGTCCTGCGCAGCGACGAACGCTACCCCGAAGCGGCGGAGGCCTACACCAAAGGTATCGCGCTGCTCGGCCAACCGCAGGAACGCCACTGGACGATCTTTTACACCCGCGGCATCGCCTACGAACGCGCCAAGCGCTGGGCAGACGCCGAGCGCGACCTGAAGCAGGCGCTAAAGCTGAAACCCGAGCAGCCGCTGGTGATGAACTACCTTGCCTATACGTGGGTCGAGCAAGGCGTGAACACCACCGAAGCGCTCCAGATGCTGAAGCGCGCCGTCGAACTCCGCCCCGAAGACGGCTTCGTCATCGACAGCCTCGGCTGGGCTTATTACCGCCTCGGCGACTACAAGACCGCGATCACCTACCTCGAACAGGCGATCCAACTCGAACCCAGCGAGGCGACGATCAACGACCATCTGGGCGACGCGTATTGGCGCGTCGGCCGCCGCGTCGAAGCGAAATATCAGTGGGAGCACGCGCTCAGCCTGAAACCGGAAAAGGCCGACGAGCCCAAGATCCGTCAGAAGGTGGCGAGCGGCTTGCCCGATCTGCCGCCGTCCCCGGCGCAAGCCGGCACACCGCAAGCCGGCCAGTGACGACGTCCAAACCCGCACGCCGCTTCGCGCCGGCGAAGATCAACCTCTTCCTCCACGTCGGCGACAAGCGCACCGACGGCTACCACGACCTGGTCAGCCTGATCGCCTTCGCCGATACCGGTGACTGGCTCGAAGTCCGCGACGCCAAGCGCCAGTCGCTCTCCATCACGGGGCCTTTCGCCGACGCCCTCAAGGACGAAACCGACAACCTCGTCCTCAAGGCCGCCCGCGATCTGGACGTCTGGGCCGAAGAACGCGGCCACAAGACAAGCCCCGTCGAACTCATCCTTGAGAAGAATCTGCCCATCGCGGCCGGCATCGGCGGCGGTTCCAGCGACGCCGCCGCGGTCTTGCACCTTTTGGCCGAACACTGGTCGCTGCCGATCCCGATCGACGAACTCGAATCGATCGGGAAGGCGATGGGCGCTGACGTGCCCGTCTGCCTGCGCGGCTGTCCGACCCTCGTCTCCGGCATGGGCGAAATCCTAAGCCCCGCGCCCGAATTGCCGGCGTTTTCGCTCGTTCTGGTCAATCCGGGCATCGAAGTGCCGACCAAGCGCATCTTCAACACCATCAGCGTGCGCAGCGGCACGGTTCCGCCGCCCTTTCCGCCGCGCTTCGAGTCCGCGCGCACGTTCGCGATGTTCCTCGACGGCCTGTTCAACGACCTCGCCGCCCCGGCAAAAGCGATCGCACCGGTCATTATGAGCGCCGAGGGCGCGCTGGTCGCGACTGAGGGCTGCCTCATCGCCCGCATGTCGGGTTCCGGCGCCACCTGCGTCGGCCTCTACGAGAAAGACGAAGATGCAGTAGCCGCCGCGGCAAAGATCGCGCAAGCGAACCCAAATTGGTGGGTCAAAGCCGCACGAACCTTTGTGTCCCCGTAATTCGACTGACGCATTACGCAGCACGCTCATTCGCTAAGCAAATGTACGCCGGATTAAAATGCGTGCCTGCTAGTGCTTTAAGCTGGCCCAGCAAACCTGCGGCTCTCAGGTGCTTACTTCGCAGGCGCACTGCTACTTTTCGCGCCGTTTCAACAAATTCTGTAGTTTGAGTCGTAGGCGCAAATCGCGCTCGCGCGTTTAGATACGCGTCGACAAAGACAACATCTGAAGGAAACGCCCCAATGCTCTCCTATGCCATCCTCGCCAGCATCGTGGCCGTCGTCGCCCTGATGGGTTTCAGCGCCTATCGCCGCGAACACCGCCGCTGACTAATAAGCCCGGCTGACGCAGAACTCGGCGAGGTCGTTCAGGGCCCGTCGCATCGGACTGTCGGGAAACACATTCAGCGCGCGGCACGCTTCTTCCGTAAATTGCCGCGCGCGGGCGATCGTCGCGCCAATCGCGTGATGCTTGTCGATCAGATGAATGGCATGCGTAAGGTCCGCATCGCTCTGATCATGCTGCACCATCGTGCGGCGCCAAAAATCCGCTTCCTCTGAGTTGGCTTTGCCCAGCGCCACGATCACCGGCAGCGTCAACTTGCCTTCGCGGAAATCGTCGCCGACCGCCTTGCCCATCATCGCCTCGCGTCCCGAGTAATCGAGCGCGTCGTCGACAAGCTGGAACGCGATACCCAAATTGTGCCCGTAGGTTTTCAGCGCCATCTCGCGCAAGCCGTCGCTCTGCGCAACGACCGCGCCGGACTCGGCCGCCGCGGCAAACAACGCCGCCGTCTTCGACGCCACGATCTTCAGATAGGTGTCTTCGGTAACGCCGATATTGCCCTTCGTGCCGAGCTGCATCACCTCGCCCTCGGCGATCACCGCGGACGCGTTCGACAGAATGTTGAGCACGCGCAGACTGCCCGTCTCGACCATCAACTGGAACGACCGCGAAAACAGAAAGTCGCCGACCAGAACGCTCGGCGCATTGCCCCAAATCACGTGCGCGGCAGCCTTGCCCCGCCGCAGGTCGCTCTCGTCGACCACGTCGTCGTGCAGCAGTGTCGCCGTGTGAATAAATTCGACCGCCGTCGCCAGCCGGATGTGCCCCAGCCCCTGGTACCCGCAGATTTGCGCCGCGGCCAAGGTCAGCATCGGCCGCAACCGCTTGCCGCCCGAATTGACGAGATGCCCCGCAAGCTCCGGGATCAGCGGCACGTCCGAGCGCATGCGCTCCAGGATGAGCGCGTTCACATGGCTCAAATCGGCCTCGACCAGCTTATACAGCCGTTCGACGGCGCCGGTCGGCTCGGTCGCACCCTTCAAATATCGCTGAACGGCCCGCACAGTCGGTACCTCGGGGGTTTGATTTGCACGCAGGCGGCACTTTCGTGTGAAAATAGGAACCGTCCGGAAGGTCGGTCAAGGGCACGCAGCGCCACGGTTGTGTGAACACTTGGCCCATCCACAAGGCTTCAGATGACAGAACTCTTTCGCACCCACGACGTCGTCCTGATCAGCTATGTCCGCTCCCTGCTCAGCAGCGAGGGCATCGACATCATCGGACTCGACGAAAACATGAATAACGTGCGCCTCGTCATGACGCCCCAACGGGTCATGGTTGACGACAATGACGCCGACCGCGCACGCCGGTTGCTGAAAGACGCGGGCCTTGGTCACGTCTTCAAATCCTGATCAGCGTCCAAAGGCCGCACAGCCGGGCACATCGGTCGACGCATTCCTCGGCGGCCGGGTCCAGGTCTGCCAACCGCGGCAGGGATTCAGAGCTGGCCTCGATTCGGTGATGCTTGCCGCTGCGATTCCGGCCAAGTCCGGGGACACGGTATGCGACCTCGGCGCCGGCGTCGGTACGGCGTCCCTCTGCCTCGCCGCGCGCATCGGCGGATTGCACATCGCCGCAGTGGAGATTGACGACGAACTCGCCGCGCTGGCGCAAGCCAACGCCGAGCGCAACGCGCACGCGCAATCGTTCCACGTGATGACAGCTGACGTTCTGAAACGTCCCCGCACGTTGAAGCGACAGAGCTTTCGCCACGTCCTGACCAATCCGCCATACCACGACATCGCCCGCGGAACCCGCGCACCGGCAGCCGCCAAAGCGCGCGCAACGTCATCAAACGCCAGTGATCTGATCGCATGGCTACGCTTCGCCCGCGCGCTGGCGCATCCGCAAGGCATGGTGACCGCAATCCTCCCGCCCGAACAAATCCCGCAAGCGCTGCAAGCGTTGTCGCCGGAAGGGCTAGGCGTCGAGATCATCCCGCTCTGGCCGAAACAAGGCGCGCCGGCCAAGCGCGTGATTATCCGTGTACGAATAAACGCGCGGGCGCCGCTGCTCATGCAACCCGGCCTAGTGCTCCACCGCCCCGACGGCAAGCCCACAGAAGAAGCCGAAGCTGTCTTGCGGCACGCCGCCGCTCTAACTACATAGCCCCCATGGCAATAGGATGGATCAGGCGCATCGTGCGCCGCATGACCGGCTCGACGCCGCCGGTGGTCAGCGTGCTGCGCCTGTCGGGCGCGATCGGCATGTCGACGGGCCTGCGCAGGGGCCTCGCGATGTCGACGTCGGCGGACCTCATCAACAAGCTCTTCGCCGACAAGACGGTCGCCGCCGCAGCCGTGGTGATCAACTCACCCGGCGGTTCGCCCGTGCAGGCCGCGCTCATCCACGACCGCATCCGCGCGCTCGCGAAGGAAAAGGGCGTCACGGTTCTGACCTTCGCCGAAGACCTCGCGGCATCGGGCGGCTACATGCTCGCGATCGCCGGCGATGAAGTCTATGCACACGAGAACTCTATCGTGGGCTCGATCGGCGTCGTCTCCGCCGGCTTCGGCTTCCAGGGGCTGATGGAAAAGATCGGCGTCGAACGCCGCGTCCACACGTCCGGCGAACGCAAGGCAATGCTCGATCCCTTCAAGCCCGAAGACCCACGCGACGCCGCCCACCTCGAAGCGCTGCAACGCGAAGTGCACGAGAGCTTCAAGGCGATGGTCCGCGAACGCCGCCAAGGCAAACTGAAGGGCGACGAGAAAGATCTCTTCTCCGGCGCGTTCTGGACCGGCGCCAAGGCAAAGGAACTCGGCCTCATCGACGGCCTCGGCGACCTGCGCGCTGTGTGCCGCCAGAAATTCGGCGACAAAGTCGAATTCCGTGTCGTCGCCCCACGCCGCTCGTGGTTCGGCCTCGACATGCTGTCCAGCCGCGCGGACATCGAACCCCGCACCGACTGGGCCGGCAGCCTGATCTCGGCCGTCGAAGAACGTTCTTTGTGGTCCCGCTTTGGGCTATAAGCCCGGGCCATGGGTTTGCTCTGGATTCTAATTCTGCTCGGCATCGGCGCGCTCGCCTACTTCGCCATCAAGGGCCGCATGGTCCGCTTGCGCGAAGAATTCGAACAAGCGCTCCGCAAAGCCACCCAAGCCGGCCGCCGCTCAAGCCTCCCCTCCGAAGACATGGTCAAGTGCCCAGCCTGCGGCACCTACTCGGCGCCGACACAAACGAAGAACTGCGGCAAGCCCGAGTGTCCGTATAAGTAAGACAATGATCGAACCTCTTTCATCCTCCCCCGCAAGCGGGGGAGGGGGACCGCGTCAGCGGTGGAGGGGGCCGACACTGCATCGAACGCTGAAGGAGCCCCCTCGTCTTGCCGCTTCGCGGCGATCCACCTCCCCCGCTTGCGGGGGAGGATGAGAAACGCTTGAGGCCCGTCGCCTTGACCCACCGAAGCACGGTCTTTAGCTTCCGCCGCTCGCTTCAATCCCCGCACAAATCAGCGACATGTCCGCCAAGCCAGACCGCTCGTTCCAAGGCCTGATCCTCACGCTCCAACACTATTGGGCCGAGCAGGGTTGCGTGCTGCTTCAGCCCTACGACATGGAAATGGGCGCGGGCACCTTTCACCCGGCGACGACACTGCGCGCGCTCGGACCAAATCCGTGGAAGTGCGCCTACGTCCAACCCTCGCGCCGCCCGAAGGACGGCCGCTACGGCGACAACCCGAACCGCTTTCAGCGCTACTACCAATTCCAGGTGATCCTGAAACCGTCGCCCGACGACATGCTGGACCTCTACCTCGGCTCGCTGAAGGCGCTCGGCATCTCGCCCGACGAACACGACATCCGCTTCGTCGAAGACGATTGGGAGTCGCCGACGCTCGGCGCCTGGGGCCTCGGCTGGGAAGTCTGGTGCGACGGCATGGAGGTGACGCAGTTCACCTACTTCCAGCAAGTCGGCGGCATCGACTGCCGCCCCGTCTCCGCCGAGATCACCTACGGCCTCGAACGCCTGGCGATGTACGTGCAGGGCATCGATAACGGCTTCGACCTCGCCTACAACACGATGAACCGCCAGTCGCCGGACTTCATGCGCTGGGGCGACGTCTACCATCAGAACGAAGTCGAACAATCCGGCTACGACTTCGAACACGCAACGACCGACGTGCTGTTCCAGCACTTCAAAGACGCCGAAGCCGAATGCCAAAAACTCCTGTCGCGCAAAGTCGGCCGCAGCGCCGCGCACCCCGAATGGCGCCACGTGCTTCCGGCGTACGAGCAATGCATCAAGGCAAGCCACGCCTTCAACCTGCTCGACGCCCGCGGCGTCATCAGCGTCACCGAACGCCAAGCCTACATCGGCCGCGTCCGCGCGCTCTCGAAGGAATGCGCACAAGCCTGGGTCGAAAGCCCGCAAGGCATGACGCTCGGCGCAGGCATGAGCGGGATGGGCCGTTAACGCGATGCCCCAACTTCTCCTCGAACTCTTCTCCGAAGAAATCCCCGCGCGCATGCAGGCGCAAGCCGCGCGCGACCTCGAACGTCTGATCGTCGGCGGCCTGACGGAGCGCGGCTTCCTCAACGAAGGCGCACGCGGTTTCGCGACGCCGCGCCGCCTGACGCTGGTGATCGAAGGCCTGCCCGCCGAACAAGCCGACATGCGCGAAGAACGCAAAGGCCCCAAGGTCGACGCCCCCGATCAAGCGATCCAAGGCTTCCTACGTTCGACCGGCCTGACGCGCGATCAGCTGAAGGTGCAGAAGGACCCGAAGGGCGACTTCTACCTCGCGGTGACCGAACGCAAAGGCCGCCCGACCCCCGACGTCCTCGCCGAACTGATCCCGGATGTGATCAAGGCCTTCCCGTGGCCGAAGTCGCAACGCTGGGGCGCAGGCGAACTCACGTGGGTGCGCCCGCTGCACTCGATGCTCTGCACCTTCGACGGCGAGATCGTGCCCTTCACCGTCGGCACGGTGAAAAGCGGCAACACGACCCGCGGCCACCGCTTCCTGGGCAACGACAAATTCGAAGTCCGCCGCTTCGACGACTACGTCGACAAGCTGAAGCGCAACCACGTCATCCTGAACGCCGCCGAACGCAAAGCCGCGATCCTGCACGAGGCGAAACAACTCGCCCACGCGCAAAACCTAAGCCTGATCGAAGACGACACGCTGGCGGACGAAGTGGCAGGCCTCGTCGAATGGCCGGTGGCGCTCATCGGCCAATTCGACAAACCGTTCCTCGACGTCCCGCAAGAAATCCTGATCTCGACCATGCGCGCGAACCAAAAATACTTCGCGCTCAAAGACCCCGCGACCGGAAGACTCGCGAACAAGTTCGTGGTCATCGCGAACATGATCACCAAAGACGGCGGCAAAAACATCGTCGCCGGCAACGAACGCGTCCTGCGCGCCCGCCTCTCCGACGCCAAGTTCTTCTGGGACCAAGACAAAAAGACGACGCTGGAATCGCGCGTCGCGCAACTGAAAGACATCGTCTTCCACGCCAAACTCGGCACCCAGCGCGAACGCGTCGAACGCATCGAGGCTCTAGCCGGCGAGATCGCCCAACTGATCGGCGCCGACAAAAAGAAGGCCTGGCGCGCGGCTTACCTCTGCAAAGCCGACCTCGTCTCCGGCACCGTCGGTGAATTCCCCGAAGTGCAAGGCGTCATGGGCCGCTACTTCGCCCTCCACGACAAGGAAGACGCCGAAGTCGCCGACGCCATCCGCGACCACTACAAACCACAAGGCCAAGGCGACGACGCCCCGACGGCGCCCATCAGCGTCGCCGTCGCGCTCGCCGACAAGATCGACACGCTCGTCGGCTTCTTCGTCATCGACGAACGCCCGACCGGATCGAAGGACCCCTACGCACTGCGCCGCGCCGCGCTCGGCGTGATCCGTACGATCCTCGACCGCGAGTTGCGCCTGCGCTTGCGCGATCTCGCGCGCTCCGCTTCGGCCTCCATGCGCAAGCTCGTGCAGGATCAGCCTGACCCCGCGAAGGCCCTTGATCTGTTCCTCGAATTCGTCGTCGACCGTCTCAAAGTAGCGCTCCGCGACAAAGGGGTGCGTCACGATCTCATCGACGCGATCTTTGCGCTCGGTGGTCAAGACGATCTCGTCCTCATCGTGCGCCGCGTCGAAGCGCTGCAAAATTTCCTCTCGAGCGACGACGGCAAGAACCTGCTCGCCGGCTACAAGCGCGCCTTGAACATCCTCAAAATCGAAGAAGCCAAAGAGAAAAAGAAGAACCCGAAACATCCCGGCTTCTCCGGCAAGCCCGACGTCGCGCTGCTAAAAGAGCCGCAAGAGATCGAGCTCTTCAAAGCCCTTGCCATCGCCAACGACCTCATCGTCGCCCAGGTCGAAGAAGAACGCTTCGAGGAGGCCATGCTCGCCATGTCGCGCCTGCGCGCCCCCGTCGACGCCTTCTTCGAAAAGGTCACCGTCAACGCCGACGACGCAGCCCTGCGCCAAAACCGCCTCGAACTGCTCAGCGAAATCCGCGTAGCGATGCACACCGTCGCCGACTTCTCGAAAATCGAAGGCTGACGCCGGCATGAGCCGGCGAAGCCTCAACGTAGGGATACGCATCGATCGCGAAGCGCTAGCCGTGCTCGCGGCAGGGGACGTCACTCAACTGACGCAAGCCGCAACCGGCGCCACCTTCTATCGCGACGACCTGACGGACGAGCAGCGCACGGCGAACCGGCGCGTCGTCGACATCAGCGAGCCGACCGCACGCGCAGCCGCCGGCAATGCGAACCAACACTTCGCCGCCGCCTTCGTCGACGGCGCGTTTGCCGGCTACGTCATCGCAACGCGCCATGGGCCGAACAACCAAGAACTCGACTGGCTCATGGTCCACCCCGACTATCACGGCACGAACGTCGCGGAAGAACTGATGCGCGCGGGGATCGAATGGCTGGGCAAGGACAAACCCATGTGGCTGAACGTGATCCGCCACAATACGCGGGCGATCCGCTTCTACGAACGGTTCGGCTTCAGCGTCGATCCAACCGCCACGACGGCGCACATCGTCCCGCACGTCATCATGCGCCGCATGCCTCGCTAAACCAGTTATTCTTCCATCGACGTCCAAACCGCCTTGGTCACGCGATAACGCGCGCGCTCGAACACGCGCCCGTTCTTCATGGTCATGACGATGGACTTTACTGCGGCGATGTCCTTCAGCGGATCTTCCTTGAGCACGATGAAGTCCGCGCGCTTGCCCGCCTCCAGCGTTCCTTGTTTCTCGGAGAGGCCTAACAGCTTCGCCCCGTTGATCGTCGCCGCGGCGAGAACTTCGGCGGGCGTGAACCCGGCATCGTTCTGCAACGCAAGCATCTCGTCCCACAACCCCGGCGTCCCAAACGCGGTGCCAACCGACGCGTCCGATCCGGCGGTAACGACAACGCTCTTGCTCTGCGCCGCGCGCGCGAGCTTCAGCGAGAACGCGTACTGCGCCAAACGCTCCGCACGCTTTTCGGGCGGCAGTGTGGGATTACCGGCAATCGCCTTGGTCACAAACACCGTGGCATCGAGCACAACACCCTTCGCGATCATCGCATCGTAGAGCGCGACGAACGCCGGATCGTTCGCATCGAGCTTCGTGAAATCGACCGGCGGCCGCTTCGCATAGGTCGCCGTCTCCATGCCAGCCGCCGTCTCATAGCCGAACATGTAGACGTGGCTGACCGATGTCATACCCGTCGCGATCACCTCGCTCGGCCGCGCCGGCAACAGCGCCGCGTGCGCCCACGACATCAGTCTCTGACGCTTCGCCTCGTCGACAATCCGCGCCGCCGTCGCACCGTCGAGATTGGCGTAGAGCTTGATCCCCGACGCGCCGGTCGCCTTCGCATCCGCCACCGCTTTCGCGACGTCGGTGTCCGTCTTGATCGCCCGCATCCACGCAACTTCACCCGCGACGGCGCCTTTTGCCGACGACTGCGTGCGCGGATCGTCGAAGAACGAAGGCCCCGCCATCAACGCCGAGTAATGGAGATCAGGCCCAACAATTGTCCCCGCCTTCAACTCATCGCGCAGCGGTCCAAGCAACCGCGTGTCGCCCGCCATATCGCGCACTGTCGTGACGCCGCCCATCAGATAAAGCTCGAGCATCGCCTTAGCGACCGCAGGCTTCGCCTCCGTCGCCACATGCACATGTGTATCGACCAGCCCCGGCGCGACGAACATGCCGCGAAGGTCGACGCTCTTCGCACCGTCGAATTTCGCCGCTGCCGCTTCGGCGTCAGTCAAAATCTGCGCGATCACCCCATCGCGCACGACGAGTGTCATGTTCGGACGAGGGGCAGGGGCCGTCGCATCAACAAGCGTCGCATGCCGGTAGACCGTGGTATCGGCGAAAGCCGCCGCCGCGAGCCACAGCGTCGCGACTGCGCAGACAAACAAACGCAACATCCGCCACATCTCCCCGAAATCGCCGGCACTTATACCGATCCATATGCGCCAAGTCGCCTTGGCCGCGCCAGGCGCTGATCCTATAGTCCGCCCCTATCCAGCGGCTCAAGGATGCAGCCACCATGAAAGCGCGCCTCAACTACGTCGAACTCCCCGGCAGCGACCTCGCCAAGTCGAAGCAGTTCTACGAAGCGGCGTTCGGCTGGCAGCTCACGTCGTTCGGCCCGACCTACGCCGCAACGACGACCGACGACGTCGATATCGGCCTCCAGGGCGATCATCCAGAAGCGCCGAAGGCACCGCTCCCGATCATCCACGTCACCGATCTGGAGGCCGCGCTGAAGTCCGTCACCGCGGCCGGCGGCAAAATCACAAAACCGATCTTCTCGTTTCCCGGCGGCCGGCGCTTTCACTTCAACGACCCGAGCGGCAACGAACTCGCCGTCTGGGCGACGGCGTAAGCACATGCCGCTCGAACTCCTCCTCGCTTTCGCCGCCGCGTCCGTTCTTCTCGCGCTCATGCCAGGCCCCAACGTCGCCGTCATTGTCGCGAACTCCGTCGCCTACGGTCCGCGCTACGGCTTGCTCACAGTCGCCGGCACGTCGAGCGCTATGGTCCCGCAGCTCGCGATCGTCACGCTCGGCCTCTCGGCCGCGCTCAGCATCATGGCCGAATGGTTCGAGGTCGTGCGCTGGGTCGGCGTCGTCTATCTCGTCTACCTCGGCGTCGAAGCCTGGCGCGCGCCGCCGCCGAACCTGAACGCAATCGCTCAACCGAAATCACCGGCCGCGATCTACGCGCGCGGCGTCCTGGTCTCGCTGACCAACCCGAAGACGCTGCTCTTCTTCGGCGCCTTCCTGCCGCAATTCGTCGACCCCCAACGCGACGCGACGACACAGCTTGCGACGCTGTCGCTGATTTTCTTTGCCATCGCGGTGACGGTCGACTGCAGCTGGGCTCTCCTCGCCGGTAAGGTCCGTCCAGCCATCGCCCGCTTCGGTCGCTGGACGAACCGCGTCACCGGCGGCGTTTTGCTCACCGCCGCCGCAACCCTGGCCCTCGCGCGCAGACCTTGAACGATGAGCCCTGAAGAATTCGAACATCTGGCAACGGACGCGCGCCCACGCCTCAGCTGGCGCATCGGCATCAGTGGCCACCGCGATCTCTCGACCGTCGACGAGATCGAACTCCGCCGCTGGCTCGACCAAGTCTTCGGCGACGTCGCTGCCGGTCTCCAGTCGGTGCAGAAGCGGCCCGACGCCGAACAAGTCTTCGCACCGGGCCCGCCGGTCGTGGCCGTCGTGTCGGCGCTAGCCGAAGGCGCTGATCGCCTGTGTGCGGAAATCGCCATGCGTCGCGGCTTCGAGCTGCGCGCGCCGCTGCCCTTCGCAGAGGCCGAGTACAAGAACGACTTCCCCAAGACCGTCGCCGCATTCGACAGCTTGCTCAAATACGCGCGCAGTACCGGCGGCGTCATCGAACTCGACGGCAATCCGGAAAAGGGCGACCCACGCAACCGCGCCTACATGGCCGCCGGCGAGTTCGTCGTCCACAACTGCGACCTCTTGATTGCCCTATGGGATGGCGAGCGCGCGCACGGCCACGGCGGCACCGGCGACGTAGTGCCGTATGCTCGCCGCAGCGGCGTACCCGTCGTCCATATTCAAACCGTCGAGCCCTATCTCCTCTTCATCGCGCACGCCGGCGCGAGCGCGTGGGAAGCTTATTCGCCGGAAGGCCTGAAGGCATCGATTGCCTCGCAGATCGTGCCGAAAGTGCGCGCGCACGCGAAGCACGGCGGCACGCACGCGCACAGTATGGAAGAACCATCGCTCCGCGCGGCCGAGCGCTACTTCCGCCACGAACCGATCGCCAGGAACAACACGGAGCCCGATTTCCTCTACGCCGGCCCCTTCGCCGCGCGCACGCCGCTGCTCCGCGGCCTATCGCGTCTGTTCCCGAACTTCGTGCGCTTCCTGGGCAGCGGCGCTCATGCCGTCGAGGAGCCGAAGAAAGGCGACCCGCCCTGCGGCAAGAACGAACGCAGCGCACGCTATCTCTTCTTGCATCACCACCGCGCCGACGTGTTGGCGACATTCTACGCCAACGTTCACCGCAGCGCGTTCCTGCTCGTCTACGCGCTGGGCGCAGTCGCGCTCAGCTGCGCCATCGCCGCGCTCTACTTCCACGAACAACGCTACATCTTCACGGGGCTTGAGCTGTTCGTCCTCGCCGTCATCGCGACCCTCGTGATAGCCGACAACCAGTTCCGTTGGCGCGATCGCTGGCTCGAATATCGCCTGCTGGCGGAGTTGCTGCGCGAGGCAGACCTGCTCGCGCAGATCGGACATCCGACGCCGACCGCGACAGTCGACGAACTAGCCCACGATTTGCCGGGCCGAGCATGGGTCACCGTCGCCTACAGCGCCATCGTTCGCCGCGCGGGCCTGGTCTCGGAACGCTTCGATCCGCCGTTCCTCACCAAGATGCGCGACTACGCCGCCGACACGCGCCTCCAGGACCAGATCGCCTATCACCACAAGACGGAGGGCCGGGCGGAGTCGATCGCGACGGCGCTCCGCTGGGTCGGCTTCATCACCTTCATCGCCACTGTGATCGCGGGCGGATGGAAGATCGCCTTGCACGGCCCCGACTACTTGAGCCTTTTCGCCGGCATTCTTCCCGCCATCGCCTACGCCTGCTTCGGCATCCGCAACCAAGCGGAGTTCGAGATGGTCAGCCGCCGCTCCGAACGGATGCTCGCCAAACTCACGCGCCACAAACAGCGCATCAAGGCGCTCACCGGCGACATGCTGACCAGCGACGCACTCGCCCGCGAAATCCTCGACGCCGCCGCCGTCATGCGCCACGACGCCGCCGACTGGGCCAGCATCTTCGAGGTCAAGGAGACCGAAGCGGGCTAGGGGAGGGCGCACGCGCTGCGCTTGAATTGCTGCGCTGCACATGAGAAGTAGCGCCCAAGAGCAATCCGGGACGTCCGCACATGACGAAATGGGTCTATGGCTTCGGCGGCGGCAAAGCCGAAGGCGCCGCCAAGATGAAGGACTTGCTGGGCGGCAAGGGCGCGAACTTGGCCGAGATGGCGAACTTGGGCCTCCCCGTTCCGCCCGGCTTCACGATCACGACCGAGGTCTGCACCCACTACTACGCCAACGCGAAGTCCTACCCGGGTGATCTGAAGCTCCAAGTCGAGGCCGCGCTCGCCCATGTCGGCGCACAAGTCGGCCGCCTCTTCGGCGACGCCAAGACGCCGCTGCTCGTCTCCGTCCGCTCCGGCGGCCGCGCCTCGATGCCCGGCATGATGGACACGGTCTTGAACCTCGGCCTCAACGACGAAACCGTGCGCGCCATCGCCCGCGAAACCGGCAACGAACGCTTTGCCTACGACAGCTACCGCCGCTTCATCTCGATGTACGGCGACGTGGTGCTCGAAGTCAGCCACGACCACTTCGAAGAGATCCTTTCCTTCTACAAGGAAGAGAACGACCTCAACCTGGACACCGACATCGACGCCCAAGGCTGGAAAACGATCGTCGAGCGCTACAAGGAAAAGGTCGAAGAGGAACTCGGCAGACCCTTCCCGCAAGACCCGCACGAACAGCTCTGGGGCGCGATCGGCGCGGTCTTCGGCTCATGGCAGAACGCCCGCGCCAACACCTACCGCCGCCTCCACTCGATCCCAGACAGCTGGGGCACCGCCGTCAACATCCAGGCCATGGTCTTCGGCAACATGGGCGACGACAGCGCCACCGGCGTCGCCTTCACCCGCAACCCGTCGACCGGCGACGCCGCCCTCTACGGCGAGTTCCTGGTCAACGCGCAAGGCGAAGACGTCGTCGCCGGCATCCGCACACCGCAACCGCTGACCGCCCGCGAACGCCAGGCGACGGGGGGCAAAGACCCCTCGCTCGAAGAACGTATGCCGAAAGTGTTTGCCGAGTTCACGGGCTACGTCCGCAAGCTCGAGGCCCACTACAGCGACATGCAGGACATCGAGTTCACGGTCGAAAAGGGCCGTCTCTGGATGCTCCAGACGCGCAACGGCAAGCGCACGGCAAAAGCCGCGCTGAAGATCGCCGTCGACCTCGCCGCCGAAGGCACGCTCACCCGCGAACAGGCCATCAAACGCATCGACCCAGCCTCGCTCGATCAACTGCTGCACCCGACGCTGGACCCGAAGGCCGACAAGTTCATCCTTGCGACGGGCCTCCCCGCATCGCCCGGCGCGGCATCCGGCGAAGTCGTGTTCGACTCCGCCGAAGCCGAGCGCATGGTGGGCGAGGGCCGCAAAGTCATCCTCGTGCGCATCGAGACGAGCCCCGAGGACATCAACGGCATGCACGCCGCCCGCGGTATCCTGACGGCTCGCGGCGGCATGACCAGCCACGCGGCGGTGGTCGCCCGCGGCATGGGCCGCCCCTGCGTCTCCGGCGCCGGCGGCCTGCGCATCGACTACGCGAAGCAGGTCTTCACCGCCGGCGGCCAGACCATCCGCAAGGGCGAAACCATCACCATCGACGGCTCGAACGGCCAAGTGATGAAGGGCACGGTCGCCACGATCCAGCCCGAGCTCTCGGGCGACTTCGCGACGCTAATGTCGTGGGCCGATGGCGTCCGCCGCATGAAGGTGCGCGCCAACGCCGAGACGCCCGCCGACGCCAAGGCCGCGCGCGAGTTCGGCGCCGAGGGCATCGGCCTCTGCCGCACCGAGCACATGTTTTTCGACGAGGAACGCATCAACGTCGTCCGCCAAATGATCCTGGCCGACACCAAAGGGGGCAGGGAGAAGGCGTTGGCCAAACTCCTGCCCTTCCAGCGCGCCGACTTCGTCGAACTCTTCCGCATCATGGCGGGCCTGCCGGTCACCATCCGCCTGCTCGACCCGCCGCTCCACGAATTCCTACCCAAGGGGAATGAAGTCGACGAAGTCGCGGGCGACCTCGGCATCGACCCCGCCAAACTGCGCGAGCGCCTGGAGGACTTGGCCGAGTTCAACCCGATGCTCGGCCACCGCGGCTGCCGCCTCGGCATCTCGTATCCCGAGATCTACGAGATGCAGGCCCGCGCCATGTTCGAAGCCGCGGTCATCGCCGAGAAGGAAGCGGGCGCCGCCGTCATCCTCGAAGTCATGATCCCCCTGGTCGCCATGAAGGGCGAACTCGATTTCCTCAAGGCCCGCATCGACGCGGTCGCCAGGGCCGTCGAGAAAGAGAAGGGTGCCAAACTTGGTTACCTCGTGGGTACGATGATCGAGCTGCCCCGCGCCGCCCTGAAGGCCGCCGAGATCGCCGAGACCGCCGAATTCTTCTCCTTCGGCACGAACGATCTGACCCAAACGACCTTCGGCCTCAGCCGCGACGACGCCACCAAGTTCTTGCCCGATTATCTCAGCCGCGCCCTGCTGCCCAACGACCCCTTCGTGACCCTCGACACCGAAGGCGTCGGCGAACTGATCCGCATCGCCGCCGAACGGGGCCGCAAGACCAGGCCGAACGTGAAGCTGGGCATCTGCGGCGAGCATGGTGGCGACCCCGCCTCCATCCATTTTTGCGAGACGGTGCGTCTCGATTATGTATCGTGCTCACCCTTCCGGGTGCCGATTGCTCGGCTCGCTGCGGCTCAGGCGACGCTGAAGTAACTATCTGAAAATACAGAGAATTTGGCAAAAAATCGGGTGGCCGAATTCCGGCTCCCGCACGGGAACCGTCGCGCCCCGACGAGCGTTATGCGAGCCGAAAAACGGCACCGTCCCCATATTAAATCTTCTTCATGACCTGACCAACAAGAAGCAGTTTGGCCACACGGGCAAAGGTGATTTTACTGTACAGTTGAAGCATAACAATTCGTAACAGTAGCAACGAGGCGTTTTTAGACTTAGACAGTACTGAATAAACCAAGTGAAAGGGGTGTGATCAACATGCAACGGGCTGCGACAGCTTGACATGGCCTGTTTCCAATGTGCCGCACTGACACGTGAGTTCTTAATTCGTATACAACTCGCGGTTTGTTGCGCCGCAGCGGGACAGACAGCTACCCGTCCGTCCCAAGGCGCGACGGGGATCCCGACGCACCCGGTAAGCCTAACGGCCGGATTAACTGCGTTCCGGGCGCAATCCATGCAGTCGAATGGTTACTGGCCCAAGGGCTGCACCTTTGGGCTGGAGACGAGTGAGCCCGGCTTCGGGTGACTGACCAAGAGGTCCCGCCAAAGGGGCCCTGATGTGAGGGTGTAACGCCTGGCTTTTGACCATGGAGGTAACGTGGGAAAGACGACCGGACTTCTGGCGCACCTGCGCCGTAACGACAGAATTCTCAAGGCCGCGCTTTCGGGGGCCTTTCTTTACGTCCTGACGGTGGCCCTCGCGGCGCCGATGCTGAACGCCGCCACAGGCGCGGGTCAGCTCGTGCTGCGCCTGAGCCCCACCTATGAGGCCAAAGCCGAAGTCACGCCTGCGCTGCCCGTAACCGTGGTGCGCAACGTTGTGAACCGCCCGTCCTATCAGGCGTACCTGCGCGAGAAAGATTGCCTCGCGACGGCCATCTATTTCGAAGCCCGCGGCGAAAGCGCCATGGGCCAGCGCGCCGTGGCCGAGGTCATCCTCGCCCGCACAGCCGTCCCCGGCCGCCCCAAGACGATCTGCGGCGTGGTCTATGAAGGCTCGAAGCGCCGCACCGGCTGCCAGTTCTCGTTCACCTGCGACCGCGTCGCCGACCGCGTCAGCAACCGCGACGCCTGGCGTCAGGCCATGCGCATCGCGACGAACGTCATGCGCACGGGCGGCAAAGTGAACTCGGTCGCCGGCGGCGCCACGTTCTACCACGCCGACTACGTGAGCCCGGGCTGGGCCACGCGCATGGTCAAGGTCGCCTCGATCGGCACCCACATCTTCTACCGCCCGCAACGCGGCCGACATCTCTAACGCTCGACTGAGCGGAAGGTCAAAGGCCGGAGCAAAAGCTCCGGCTTTTTTCATTTCATGGACACTGCACCTGCGTCTCTTATCCTCCCCCGCAAGCGGGGGAGGATAAACGTTACTTCCCCGACGTCCGCGCCACGAGCCCGGGGAACAGCTTCAAGATCCGTCCGCGCATGTAACCCGGCGCGAAGCCTTTGATGCGGTCGATCCACGCCAGTTCGTCCGGCACGTAGTAGTGCAGCTTGGTCTTCGGCGACGTGTACGCGCGCCACAGGCACTCGGCGACGCTGGAGGCCGGCATCAACCGGAACATCCCCTTCTTCGGCGCATTGGCGTAGAACTGATCTTCCGTCGGCTTCGGCGCATCGCCCGACCGGTTCGGCGTCGAGCGCAAGATCGCCGTGTCGATCAGCCCCGGCAGAACATCCGCAACCCGCACCTTGTGCCGCTCCCACTCGACCGACAGCGCCTCGGTCAACCCTTTCACCGCATGCTTGGTCGCCGCATAGACGGCGATGCGCGGCATGCCGTAAGTGGCCGATGAAGACGACGTCGTGAACAGCAGCGAGTTCGGCGTCTTCTTCAAAAGCGGCAACGACGCATAAGCCCCGTTCAGCGCGCCGACGAAATTGATCTGCACGACCCGCATGGCCGCCTCATAGGGCACGTCCTCGAACCAGCCGGACTCGCCGATGCCCGCGTTGTTGAACATGACGTCCAGCCGCCCGCCGGACTTCTCCCCGAACGCCGCGATCGCCGCGTCGAAGTCGCCCTTCGAAGTGACGTCCAGCTTGCTGGTCCAAACGTTCTCCGACCCAAGCTCCTGCTGGAGCGTCTTGAGCCCGTCGATGTTGACGTCGGTCGCTCCGACCAACCACCCCTTAGAGGCGAAAAGCTTGGCCGCTTCTCGCCCCATGCCAGAAGCGGCGCCGGTGATGAAGATGGCCTGTCGCGCGGCAGCGGGTTGGCTCATAAGCAGGTTCCTTCGAAAGCAATGACGGTTGCCGGGTTCCTATCACATCCCACTTGCAAGTCACGCCGCCCCCGGGGCAGTTTCCCGCGGTCTTGATTGCGTTGCCTTCACACCAGCCCGGAGTTTTGAAACCGATGTCGCTCGGCCGCTTTGCCGCTTTTCCCGTCGTTGTCCTCGCGGGCCTGTCGTTGTCCGCCTGCGTGTTCAATCTCTCCGACGACGACGCCAAGCCGAAAGTCCGCGCGTCGGAAGAATGCCCCGCCCGCGACCAGGCGAACTGGGCCAAGATGCAGGCCTATCTCGACGCCAACAAACAGAAGCCCGGCGTGAAAGTGACCGAGTCGGGTCTCCAATACCGTCAGTTGCAGGCTCCCGCGAAGGCCAGCGCGCGCAAGCCGACATGGGCCTCGACCGTCCAGGTCCGCTACAAGGGCACGCTGATCGACGGCTCCGTCTTCGACGAAACCAAGCCGGCCGAACCGCCGGCCGAGTTTGAAGCCGGCGGCGTCATCAAGGGCTGGCAGGAAGCACTGACCTCGATGCAGGAAGGCGAAAAGTGGGAAGTCGTGATCCCCTCCGAACTCGCCTATGGCTGCAAGGGCAAGGGCCAGATCAAATCCGACCAGGTCCTGGTCTTCGAGATCGACCTGCTGAAAGTGAAATAAGCCGGCGCAAATCGCAGGCACAAAAAAGGCCCCGGTTCCTCACCGGGGCCTTCGTCATGTCAGAGGATCAATAGAACACGTCGTAGCGAACCTGGACGATCTCGCCCGTGTACTGGTCGATCAACAGCGCGTCGTCGCCGTAACGAACCCAGATCAATCCCGGCGGCGGCGTAAACAAGCCGTAGCCGATCACGTCGAACAGCCAAAACTGACGCGCGTAATAGGCGGCCGGCAGACGCTGCCCATAAGACCAACGCTGATAGTGAAAGTTCCGCGGCCCATGATACGCGCCGACACGGAAGCGCCGCGGCGAATTGTAGTTGCGGCGATACTGGTTCCAGTTCGCACGCGCATTGTTGTTACGCCAGTTGTTGTTGGCCACCGGCGGACGGTTGTTGCGCCAATTGTTGTTCACGACCGGCGGACGCCCGTTGTTGTTCACGACCGGCCCACGCGGACGATCGTTGTTGCGCCAACGGTTGTTGTCGCCGTTGCGCTGACCTTGCCACTGCGTACGCTGCGGCTGCTGCTGTGCGACAGGTGCACGCTGCCGGTCGCCGCGGTTGAAGCGGTGGCCGTTGTCGTTTTGCTGAGTGGCCTGATCGCGGTTGCCGCGCTGGCCTCGCTCGTGATCGGCGGCATAAGCCGTACCGCTCAACGCCAGCGCCAACGCGACGCCGACGGCAGGAAGAACGTATTTCATCGGGGGTACTCCTTCATCAAAGCCGAACACCGGCCCTGTTGCTCAGGTTCTTGATGTAGGGAGTTTCGCGCCCGGCACATGAAGGCCACCGATCAGCGCCGTTCAAAAACCGTTCATCCGTGTAACAGTCTGTCGCAAGGCCCGACTGCGACGCGAACCGTTACCCGATGGCTGTCCGGCTGAGAGGCAAACAGTAAGAGTCGTCATGGCCGGGCTCGACCGGTCAAGCCCACGGCTGTTCGCGCTCGCGCTCCCTTATCCGCGGAGGGGCGCTTGGACCATTGAGTCCAGTCAAGTTATTGACTGAAAACCATGCTATTTCGAGGAATGCAGGGTGACATTCGGTGCACGAGTTGGACTCTCTAGTCCACCCGCACAACCTTCCCCGGATTCATGATCCCCTTCGGGTCCAGCGCCCGTTTCACCGCGCGCATCGCCGCCAGTGCCGCGGGCGACTTGTACCGCGTGATCTCGTCCACCTTGGCCTGGCCGATCCCATGCTCCGCGCTGATCGAGCCTTCGAACGCATGCACCATGTCGTGCACGACGCGCGCGACTTCATCCATCCGCGAAAGGAACGCGGCCTTATCCCTGCCCGCCGGCTGCGAGATGTTGAAGTGGATATTCCCGTCACCCAGATGCCCGAACGGCACCGGCCGCGCGTCGGGCACGGCGGCGATCACGGCACGCGACGCCTCGTCGATGAAGCGCGGGATCGACGAAATCGGCACCGACACGTCGTGCTTCAGGCTGCCACCTTCAGGCTTCTGCGCCTCGGACAACGCCTCGCGCAGCTTCCAGAACGCTGCCCGCTGCGCCCCCGACTGCGCGACGACGCCGTCGACGATCAACCCATCCGATGCCGCATCGCTGAGCAATGATTCGATCGCGCCGGCCGCATCCGCCACCTTCAGCGACACGTCGATCAGCACATACCAAGGATAAGCCTGCTCCAACGGATCGCGCACGCCGGGCACATGCCGCAACACAAACTCAAGCCCCACCCGCGGCATCAACTCGAACGCCGTCACGGTCCCCGCGTGCCCCTGCGCGAAGGCGAGCAAGCGCACCGCCGCCTCGACATCCCGCACGGCGACGATCGCGGTCTCGATCACGGCCGGCCGCGGAAACAGTTTTAACGTCGCGGCGGTGACGACGCCCAGCGTCCCCTCACCGCCGATGAACAACTGCTTCAAATCGTAACCCGTATTGTCCTTGCGTAAACCACCGAGCCCGTTCCACAGGCTGCCGTCCGGCAACACCGCCTCGATCCCCAGCACCAACTCGCGCATGTTCCCGTAGGCGAGCACGCCGGTCCCGCCCGCGTTCGTCGAGATCAACCCGCCGATGGTGGCAGAGCCCTCCGACGCCAGGCTCAAGGGAAACAACCGCTCCGCCGCTTGCGCCTCCGCTTGCACCTCGGCAAGGACGGCACCCGCATCGACGGTCATCGTGTTTGCCGCGACATCGACATCGCGAATCTGCGCCAACCGCCGCAGCGAGAGAATGACCTGACTGCCATCCGCACTCGGGATCTGCCCGCCGACGAGGCCGGTGTTCCCACCCTGCGGCACGATCGGCGTTCCCGTCT
>JAWXBY010000108.1:0-7747 GCA_034440355.1 Alphaproteobacteria bacterium | reverse complement strand
TCGCGAAGGCGCGTGCGGGCGGCGTCGCGAATCTGGTGCAACGCGGCGGGCAAGCGCTTCAGGCGCGCTTGATAGCCATCGATATCCGCCGCTGACGACAGCACATGATCCTGTACGAGAAGCGTGCTCAGAACCTGATGTGCGCCTTCGACGGGGTTGAGGGGATAGGCGATCTCCGGAAAGCACGCGCCGTCGGCGCCGTGGAAGATCCAGAACATGCCGTCTTCGACGAGATAGCGCGTCACGTCGTGCGTCGCACGGTCGGATGTGTTCAGTGCCGTCGTGTCGACGGCGGCCAGCGCCTTGGCCGCTTTCGTCATTGTTTGGCGGCGGGCGGCGACGCCGTCGTCTGAGAAATCCGTCAGGGTGTCGTTGGCGAGCGCGCGGCCGTTGACGTCGCGGATGCCGAGGTGAGCGGCAATGTCCGGGCTCTCCGACAGCATGCCGAAGAGCAGGTCGTCAGCGATCCGGTTGACGTCGCTCACGGCCAGACGGCCTCGGCGACGCGCAGGAGATTGTTGCCCAGGATCTTGCGGATGTCGTCTTCGCGGTACTGACGCTTCATCAAGATTTCGGTGAGTTCGGGCAGTTGTTCGGGGGCTACGAATTTGATGCCGGGTTTGTAGCCCCACTCTTCCGGCCAGATGTGCGGATGCTCGGCGAGGTTCGCGTCCATCTCGCTCATGTCGAAGACGTAGTCGAGACCGAGGCCCACGTGATCGGCGCCGACCAGTTGGACCACGTAGTCGATGTGGTTGGCGACTGTCTCCGTGCGGATGTCGTTGTCGCCGAGGAAGATGCCGACGCCGTTGATGCAGACGACGCCGCCGGTTTTGGCGCAGCCGCGGATCAGATCGTCGGGGATGTTGCGCGGATGGTCTTTGAGTGCGCGCGGGTTCGAGTGCGAGAAGATGACGGGCTTGCGCGTTACCTCCAACACCTCGCGCGCGGTGCGGTAGCCGGTGTGCGTCAGGCATTTGACCAGGCCGACGCGATCCATCTCGGCGATCGCTTGGCGGCCGAAGTCGGTGAGGCCTTCGTCTTCCGCGTCGTGGACGCCGGATCCGATGCGGTTCCGGCTGTTGTAGACGAGCAGCATCCAGCGGACGCCGAGATCGACGTAAAGCTGAAGCACGCTGAGCTGATCGCCCATCGCGTAGCCGCCTTCGACGTCGAAGAAGACGGCGAGTTTGCCTTCCGCTTTCGCGCGTGTGATGTCGGCGACTTTCGAGATCAGAATGAAGTCACTCGGGCGCGCGAGGATGTAGTGGCGCAGCTCCGCGGCCATCCGCATCTGGGCTTCAAGGGTGATGTTGGAGTCGCCGATGTTGATGGCGACGACGTCGACGCCCGAGGCACGGAAGCGGCTAAGTTCGGGCAAGAATTCCTTCACCCTATCGAGCGGCAGGCAGGTGTGATTGTCCCACACCAGCGCCGATTCATGCAGAACGCGCGGGTTGAGCACCTTGTTCATGACGATAAATCCTTTTTCCAATCGGGCGCTAGGTCGAGCGATTTTGCGAGGAAGACGATCTCTTCGGCCGTGGTGCGCACGGTGGCCGAGCGCGGCCAGCCCGTATGGCCGCAGCCGCGCACCAGGCGGAACAGCGCGAGCGCGTCTGGGTTTTCGTGCTGCAACGTCGCGACGAACCTGTGCGCGCCGTCGCGCAGTATTTGGGAATCCTGATCGGCGACGATGACGAAGATGGGCGGGTAGTCCTTGCCGCGCTTCACGGCGTGCAGCGGCGACCATTTGCGGATGACGTCGAAGTCGCCTTCGTCCACGACCGGGTTGCCGTATTCGGGCTGCAGTGCCTGGCTCCAGGGATCGGAGCCCAGCGCTAGGCCGTCGACCAGCGGTAGTTCGGATACGGCCGCGGCGAACAACTCCGGCCTTTGTACCGCGCAAGCGGCCGTGAGGAGACCGCCGTTGCTGATACCGCGGATGGCCAGTGTATCGCGCGTCGCGTAGTCGCGATCGACGAGTGCTTTCGCCACGGCGCAGAAGTCGTCGAAGACGCGTTGGCGGTTACGGCCGCGACCGGCTTCGTACCACGCCTTGCCGTATTCACCGCCGCCGCGGATGTTGGCGATCGCGTAGCGGCCGCCGAGCTTTAGCCAGAGCGGAATGTCCGGGCTGAACTCCGGCGTGATCGATGCGCCGAAGCCGCCGTAACCGTAGAGCAGCGTCGGCCGTGGTCCCTTCTCGCCGGCATCCAGAATGAACACCGGGACGCGGACGCCGTCGTCCATCTCGCAGAAGATTTGTTCGACGCGGACGCTCAGCGCCTTGGTGTCGACTTCGTCCGGAAAGAGCCACGCCGTTTGTTTTGTGTCCGGGCGATAGCGTACCGGCAGCTGGCGGTGTGTGTGCGTCCACAATTCGAAGAGCAACGATGTGCCGTCGCCGCCGACCGACAGTTCGCCGAACCGTTCGCCGCCTGGACCTGCGAGCGAGCTGACGGCGGGGAGCGGTACGTCGTGCAGATGTTCGCCGGTCAGCGCGTAGGCGGCGAGGCGATGGCGCGCGTCGCGCACGTGGGTGGCGTAGATCTTGTCGCCGCTGACGATCGCGTTGGCGCTGCGCAGGGCGTGCGAGGTGAAGGCGATGGCGTCCTTCCCCTCGCCGATCACGTCGCGCCAGGCGCCAGGACGCTTGCGGTTGACGGCGACGACGCGGCCGCGTTCGACGCCGCCGAGGTCGGTTTCGAAGAATGACTCGTCGCCCGCGTCGCCGAGATAAAGCGCGAAGGCGTCGCCCGGTGCGATCAGCTGGTGCTTCGACCGCGTCGATGGGCCCGCCCCGAGGTCATAGAGCGACAGCCCCAAGCGGCGGGCGGTCAAGTGAATGTCGGCGACGAAGAGGGTGGCGCCGTCGGCCGAGACGGCGGGCAGCGACACGTGTGCCGGGTCCCAGGCTTTCTCATGGACAAGGACATCGTCGTTGAAGCTGGTGCCGAGGCGGTGCCAGTAGACACCTTCGGCGGTCGTCATGCGATCGGCCGGACCGACGAACGGGCCTTGGTTGCGGTTGTAGAAGAAGCCGTCGTTGCCGCGCCAGTCGATGGTGGGCACGATCGTCTTCGGCGGCGAACCGTCGAGCGCGCGGCCGGTTGCGGTGTCGACGATGATGATCGTTTGCGCGTCGCCACCGGCCGGAGTTACCGCCATCGCGACGTGGCGTCCGTCGGGGCTTGGGGCGATCGATTGTTGGACGATGCCGTGAATCGCGGTGCCGTTGAGCGACGCCGGGTCGAACATCAAGCGTGGCGCGCCCTGCCCTTCGCGCACGTACAAGGCCGGTTGGTCGCGCCCGGGTTCGTCGCGCAGGAAGAAGAGACGCGCGCTGCGCTCGATGACACGAAAGCTGTGCTGGCGGGTCAGAAGTTTCTCGAGCCAGGCCTCGCAATGCTCGCGCGCCGGTCCGCCAACGATGCGGTCGGTGAGTGCGTCTTGTGCCGCTTCCCATGCCGATATTTCGGCCGATAGCTCGCCGCCCAACCAGTCGTAGGGATCGGCGACGGCATGGCCGTGGAAGCGGCGCTCGCCTTGCGAGCGCCGCGCGGTGGGATATGTGATGTCGGCGGGGCGGTTACGCATTGGCGCGTTCCTTCTCGAACCGCAAGCCGTAGACGCGTGAGAGCGTGTAGTCGAAGCCTGTGACCGCGCCGTTCGGGCTGGTCAGGAAGCGCAGCGTGACGTTCGTCTCGCTGGGCTCGCCGTCGATCGGTGCGGTGAAGACACTGTCGGTGCGGCGCACAAGGCCCGACCACAAGAGCGGCCGCATCGGCGAGCCTGTCGACACGATAAGTTCCTTGCCGTTCCAGGTGATTTCGTGGCGCTCGCCCAATGTAGGGCAGCGATAGATGCCGATGTAGCGCGACGGGTCTACGGGTAGAGCATCGCCGCACTTTGATAAATCAATACGCAAACTGCCGTCGACGAGCTTCAATGCGCTATCGGATTGCTCGAGCCGGCGCCCGTCGCCGCGCTTGGTGAAACGCCAGCCCTTGTCGTCCTCGGCGCGCAACGTGACCGGTTCGCCGAGGCAATGGCAGGTTGTCTTGTCGCCATCGCCCACGACTTGCAGGGCGTGGCCGGTTTCGTTGCTGATGTAGAGCCCGGCCGGCGGTAGCGCGGTCGTCTTTGCGGCGGGCGAGGCGAAGCGGCGTTCGCTGACGGTCTCGGCGATCGTGTCGATGGGGGTGAAGAGCGAGACGTCCAGCCAGTTCGTCAGCATGACGATGCCGACGTCCAGTTCCGGGAAAAATGCGAATTCGCAGAGGTAGCCGGGCATGCCGCCGGCGTGGCCGACGCGGGTGACGCCGCCTTGTTGGTCGACGACGATGCCGCGGCGGTAAGGGCTCTTGGCGCCGTCTTCCAGCCATGCGGTCAGGCCCGGCGCGAGCCCGCCAGCTCTGTAGGACAGCAGCCAGCGCGTCATGTCGGCGAGCGTCGAGTTGACGGCGCCTTCGCCGTGGATCTCGGGGAGCATCGCGCCCGCCACCGGTTTGCCGCCTTCGCCGGGCTGATAGCCCTTTGCCATGCGTGCGATCGTTTGCGTCGCGTTCGGCACGAGCTGCGTGTCGTGCATGCCGAGCGGTGCGAACAAGCGTTCGGTCATGAATGCTGCCAGCGATTGGCCGGAGATGCGTTCGACGATCAGCGAGAGCAAGGCGTAGTTCGTGTTCGAGTAGCTGGATGTTGCGCCGGGCGGGAACATCGTCGTCTCGATGCGGGTCAGCCAGTCGAGCATGTCGGCGCGGCGAACCGGCGGCGCGTCGCGCAGGCCGGCGAACAATCCTAGGTTCAGCCAGTCCGGCAGGCCGCTCGTCATCGTCAGCAGATGATCGATCGTGATCCGCGTCTTGAGGCGCGCGAGTTCGGGGATGTGATCGCGTATGTCGTCGTCGACCGACAGGCGTTTGTCGCGGATGAGCAGGTAGATGCAGGCCGAGCACAGATGCTTCGACGTCGATCCGAGGCGCAGCACCGTGTCGGGCGTGAAGGGGATGTCGTGTTCGATCTCGGCGACGCCGTAGCCGCGCGCGTGGACCGTTTCGCCGTTCTTGAAGACGGCGAGGTTCAGGCCGGGGTGGCCCGCCGTGTCGTATTTCGCGAACAAGCGATCGATCTCGTCGGACCACGCACCGCGGATGCCTTCGCGGCTTTGGAGATAGGCTTGGCCCGCGCCCACGGGGCTCACGCTGTGCGAGCGGCGCGTGCCGCTCGCTGTTCGATGCGTTTGCGGATGATGGCTTGGCGGCGCTTGTCGATCGGGAAGCGCCAGATCAGCGGGATTGCCAGCATCTGCAGCAGGGTATGCAAGCCGATGAAGGTGAAGAGGATGCCGAAGTTGGCGACCTCGTCGTTGACGGCGCCGGTCACCGTGCTGAAGCCGAAATAGCCGATGAGCGCTGTCGCAAGGCCGCCGCCGATCGCGGCCGTTCCCTTCACGATGAGCAACACGACGGCGAAGTAGGATCCGGCGCGGTTGGCGCCCGTCTTCAACGTGCCGTAGTCGATGATGTCGGCGAGGATCGACGGGTAGCAGACGGACGCGCAGGACGAGAGCAAACCGTAGAGCACGCTGACGACGAGGGCGGGGATGTAGGCCGCCTCGCCCGGGGTCACGAAGAGGTAGGCGAGCAACACCAGGTTCGTGGTCGCCGATCCGACGGCCCAGGCGATGTGCTTGCCGTACCGGTTGCAGGCCCAGAGCCAGGCGGGGATGGAGACGAAATTGGCGATCGTCGCCAAAATCGTGATGCGCGCGAAATATTCGCCGATGTGCAGATAGCCGTCGGTGAAGGCGAAGAGCAGACCGGCGTAGATGCCCAGCGCCAAGCCCTGCAGCGCGAAAATCGCAAGGAACATGCGGAACGGCTTGTTGTTCCAGAGACCGCCCAGCGAACGGAAGATGCCGGCGTCGAACGTCGACACGCTCTTGCCCGTCGGCGCGAAGAGCACGGCGAGCATCACGGACAACGGCACGAAGGCCATCGTGGCGAAGCCGATCACGCGCATCACTTCCGGCGTGATGTTTTCCGTCTCGAACGGCAGGAGGATGGGTGCGGCGAAGAACAGCGTGCCGCCCACGGCGCCGACCATGCCGCTGATGGTCACGATTCGGGATCGTTCATCGTAGTCGCCCACCATCTCCGCGCCCCAGGCGCTGTGCGGGATCGCGATGAGGGTCCAACCGACGTAGACGACCGTCGCCCAGATGAAGAAATAGGTGGCGTCCGGCTTCTCTTGCGGGATGAAGAGATAATAGACGCCGATCACGGAAACGATGGCGCCCGCGATCATCCACGGTTTGCGCGCGCCGATCACCGACTTCGTCTTATCCGACAGATAGGCCGTCAAAGGATCGAGGAACGCGTCCAGCAGACGTGTGGCGAGCAACGCCGGGCCGAGCGCTTCGAACGGGATCGCATAGTATTTCTCGTAAACCGTCGGAAACACCGCGACGAGCGGCACGATCATCAGCGATGTCGAGGCAGCCGGCAGCGAATAGCAGATCAGCTGAAACAGCGGTACCCGCGCGGCTTTCGCGGGAGCCGTCGCGGGTGCGTCCAACGGGGAAACGTTCGTGTCGACGGTCATGTCCCGCTCTAGCGCTTGCGCGCCCTCAGACCGTTGACGATGACTTCGATGAAGAGCGGCGACAGGCGTTCAGCGTTCGCCTTGCTGTCGCTCGGGTACCACTTCGGCGCCCAGTTCAGCGTGCCCAAGATCCAAAGCGTGAGAATCTTCGGGTCGCGGTCGGCGATGGTGCCGTCGGCGATACCCTCGCGCACCATGCGATGGACGGCGTCTTCAAGTTCTTTCTGATGTTTCGCGATTTCGCCCTTGTGGTTGGGCATCAGTGACGCAAGTTCCGACACCACGACGATCGGCCCGCGACGTTCTTCCAGGATTTCGCGGAAGAGGATTTCGATTTTCTGCAGGCCGTTGCGGCCTTCGGTTTCGGCAACGGCCAGGGATGCCTTCAGTTCCTCCACCGCGCGCAGGGCGCAGCGGTAGATCAGGTCTTCCTTGTTCTTCACGTAGTAATAGAGTGCGGCCTTGGTGATCTTCAGCTGGTCGGCCACGTCGCTGAGAGAGGTCGCGTAGTAGCCTTGCCGGTTGAAGAGTTCGGCGGCCATGTCGACGATCGTGCCTAGACGGATGCGGTGTTGTTCCTCGCGCGCGCCTTGCCAAACGTCGTGTGTCGTTGTGTCCTTGGTCACGCGGCCTCACGCTTCGTTCGGGCGCGACCGGATGGCGCGCCGTCGGGATTGGGGTAGAGTTCTACTTCGTGGACGACTAATTTGACTAGACGGTAAAATCGGTGGGCAGTATGGAATCTGACGTTGGCGTGTGGAGTGCGGCCGAAACCGCGCAGGCCTTTGCGGCGCGCACGCTGTCGCCCGTCGAGGCGACGCGTGCCGCACTGCGGCGCATCGTTGCGTTCGACGGCGCCGTGAACGCCTATTGCCTGATCGACGAGGACGGCGCGCTCGAAGCCGCGCGCGCATCGGAAGCGCGGTGGATGCGCGGCGCGCCGCTGAGCGCCATCGACGGCGTGACTGCCAGCGTTAAGGAACTGATGCTTGCAAAAGGCTGGCCCACGCGGCGCGCGTCGAAGCTGACGCCAACGACGCCGGCGACCGAAGACGCACCCAGCGTGGCACGTTTGCGCGAGGCGGGCGCGGTGCTGCTCGGCAAGACGACGTCGCCGGAGATCGGCTGGAAGGGCGTT
>JAWXBY010000107.1:0-12815 GCA_034440355.1 Alphaproteobacteria bacterium | reverse complement strand
TCTCGAACCGATCGGACCGCAACTTCAAGACGGCTGCCTATGATTACGACACCGAGGACGAATGGGATGCGACGGTCACAACGGCCTCGGCCGAGGCCGGGCTCAACGTTGCCTACGGCGGCTTCAGCTTGCGCCCGTCCGCTAGTATGTCGTGGCTCTCACTCAGCGAAGATGCGCACGCCGAAGACAGCGGTCTCGTGGGCTTCGATCTCGCCTACGACGCGTTGGACGTCGATGTAACGCGCGCCAAAGCGGGCCTTGCGCTAGCCTTTACCAAGGGGGATCCGCACGGCTCGTTCACGCAGGAGCTTCGCCTGGGTTGGAGCGAGTTGATCGACACCACCGACAGCCAGGTGTCGGGCTTGTTCGTTGACGGCTCCGTCCCCTTCCTGCTGGACACCACGCCGCTTGCGCGCACCGAATTGTCGGCCGGCTTCGGTCTATCGGTACTGACCGAGGGGGCGATGGCCGGCATATCGTACGACGCGACGATGGGCGACGGCGAGCTCAGCCACGGCGCCAAGCTGCAAATCAGCGTGAATTTCTGATCGATGCGGCACATTCTTCTCATCAAGCGGCGCGGCGCGGGCGATCGGGCGTTGTTCGCGCGCTTGGAGCAAGCAAACATCTGCGCCTCGTGGGAAGAAGCGCCGGCCGCCGCCAAACGCCGCCTCGCCGTTCAGCGCTTCATCGCCGTTGCGATAGCGCCGGACATTGCCGCCAAGTCCGTTGACGACATCCTGCGCGGCATGATGCGGTCTTTGCCGTCGATCACCCTGCGCGAGCCGCCGGATCTGAGGGACCGCAAGCACCTGACGCGCCGCGAAGCGGAACGGCGCGCGCACGCCTTTGCCGACCAAATCGCCGAGGCGTTGAACGGGCGTTCCACCCCACCGGAACTCGTCGCCGCGCGGCAGTTCGTTTTCGGCGCCTACGCTCTCAACAACGGCACGCGGGAAGTCTCGCGCCGCAATGGCCCCGCCGTACCCCTGACCGCAGCGGAATTCGAGCTGCTGAGTGCACTCGTGCGCACGCCCAAAAGCATCCTGACGCGCGAAGAGCTGGCGCGCCGCACCGGCGTCCAGGCTAACGGCGCCACGGAGCGCAGCGTCGACGTTTTGATCTGCCGCCTGCGCCGCAAGATCGAACCCGATCCGCGCGATCCCACCTACATCAAGACCGTGCGCGACCGGGGCTATCTGTTCGCCGCCCCCGTTCACGTCTCGGCGTAGAGCAACATTGGGAAATATGGCGTCCAAATTGGATACCCCAAGGCGCGGAGGGACCGCAAACCCCGTCCGCGTTCACCAGGAGGTAACCCATGCAAGTCTCAGCCAACAGCGGCGCCGCGGCCCTGCAGCAGATGCAAGCCATGCATCAGCGCATGTTCGCCGACGCCGATAGTGACGGCGACGGTTCTTTGACCGTCGACGAGTTCAAATCGATTGGGCAAAACATGCCTGCCGGCCGGTCAAAACCTGCCGGCGCGCCGTCTGCCGAAGACATGTTTGCCAAGCTCGACACAAACGGCGACGGCAAACTTTCAGCCGCCGAAGCAGAGCCTCCGCGCCCGCAATTCGCGCCCGAGAGCATGTCGACGCTGTTGGAAAGCCAGAGCCAGGACGACCAGAGTTCGCTCCTCGCACTCTTGAATCAGCTGACTGCCGAATCCGAGGAAGACGGTTCGTCCAGCACCAGTGATGATCAAACATCTGCTGCGACCGCCACGTCCAAACTGTCGGATTTGATCGCTCAACTCGTCGAAAAGTTCTCGGCCATCGAAAAGTTGGCCGAAACCGCGTCGTCCACCTCGACCATCGAGGTAGCTGCGTAAAGGCTTAAGCATCACAGTGAACTCGGCGATGTTCTCGCCGAGTTCACAATCGCCGTCCCCCGCCTCAGCAATACGGATTGCCCGCGCGGCACTGTACGTGCTGACCGTATGCGCTGACCGACGAGATGAACTGGTTGAAGTCGGCGCGATCCTGCGGCGAGTAACCGCCCGAAGATACGCTGGCCGACGACGGCGGCGTGTAGCTCGAATATCCGGCGTACGAGCCCGCCGAGTACTGCCCGGCCGCACCCATTGCCGACATGGTCCCGGCAGCAACGCTCAGCACGTCTATAAGCCCCTGCTCAAGCCAGCTCATGCCGCCCGACGATCCACCACCGCCGGACGATTTCGGCAGCGAGGCGTTGTACATGTCCATGTACGGCTGACAGGACGGCTGGAAGGACTTGTTGAAACAATTCTGCGCCAGCAATTTCATCGCGCCCGGCTGATCGTAGATCTTGTAGCGCGGTTGCACCTTCATGATCGCGAGATTGTGGCAGCCGCGCACATTGCCCTGATCGCACAACGTCGTTGCCAGCTTCACGGTCCGCGCCAAGTCGTCGGCCGTGCCCGTGGCGCCCTGCACGATCGCGTTTCCCAGTCCGGTGCAGCCGGGCGCGTTGTCCCACTTGCAGGCCGCGCGAAAACTCGCCGCCGCCGCGTTCAAGTCCTTCGCGACGACCTCACCCTTCAAGCGCATCCGGCCCGCATTGTAACAAGCATAGAACTGCCCGTACCGGCATGCGAGATCGAGCATGCGCAGCGCCTCGCGGCCCTGCCGGTCACGCTCCAGCGCCAGGCCTTCCTCAAGCACGAGGGAGGCCAAAGACAATCCGCGTTCGGCCGCAACCTTGAACCCCTTCGCTTCGGCCCTCGCATAATAGTCCAGCGCGCGCTGTGCATTCCGCGGAACGCCCAGTCCGGTTGAATAGACATAGCCAAGCGAGATCTGCGCCTGCGGAATGTCCAACGCCGCCGACTGCTCCATCAGCCGCACCCCTTCGGCGACATCAGGCGTCACATCGTCGCCGGTGACGAGCAATTGACCGGCGTTGAAAGCAGCCTTCCCGTCGCCCGCATCCGCGCCGCGCTTGTAGTAGCCAAGCGCGCGCACCCGATCCTGAGCGACGCCGATACCCTTGTCGTAGTAGAGCCCGAGATTGTAGAGCGCCACCGGATGGCTCTGCGCCGCCGCCTTCTCGTACCAAAGCCGCGCCTCGGTTTTCGACTGCGGAACGCCGTCGCCGAAGGCATACATCGATCCCAGCGCGAACTGCGCCTGCGCATACCCGCCTTCGGCCGCCTGCCGGATCAGCGGAACGGCCTCGCTGAACTTCCCCGCACGCCCCAGCGCATCGCCCCGCGCATAAACCTGCGCCAAGCTCTCCGCGGAACAGACGCCCACCGCCGCCGCGAGCCAAACCAACCCAACCAAGACAAACCGCATACCGAAACCGTCCCCGGATCACCACGCGCGAGTTTTCAAACCCACGGCACCGCCGTCAACCGCTCAAATGGATGAAGTAGATGCAGGCATGGCGCAGTCGAAATGCGCTGGCGGAGCCGGAGGGATTCGAACCCTCGATACGACTTTTGATCGTATAACGGTTTAGCAAACCGCCGCCTTCAGCCTCTCGGCCACAGCTCCAAGCCATTTTCGAAGTCAGTCTGACTTCTTCGGCGCCGGCATTCTGACACGTCTTCCCGGTCCGATCCCCCTGCCAACGGGGCCGGAAGGTCTACCTGAGCATTTTGCCGTGCGCAAGAATGCCAAACACGCCTATATCGGCTCGGCTCCCCCAGCTGCCGCGCGGGGCGGACCGCGGGGAGCGGGTATGACGGAGCAACGAGGACGCTTGCCGGCCGCTTAAGTCTTTGTAAAGGCCCAACGCGCAACGTTGAGCATGCGGTCGATTATCTGCTCATTGCTTTGCCTCATCGCCACCGGAACGGCGGTTGCTGACGACACGGCGGACGCCGACGCTGCTGACGGCTCGCCGTTCAGCGGCACCATCACACTGACGTCGGATTATCGGTTTCGTGGGCACAGCCAAACCGACCGCGATGCTGCTGTGCAGGGTGGCATCGATTACGCCAGTGCGTCCGGACTCTACGCGGGCATTTGGATGTCCAGCATCGATTTCGACGACGCGGCGCAGACTCCGGCCGAGATCGACTTCACCGCAGGTTATTCGCACGTCGTGACAGAAACGATCACGACCTCTATTGCGCTCGCCTACTATTGGTATCCCGACAGCGGCGACGCGAACTATGACTATGTGGAGCTGCTCGCCAATACGGCTTTCGATTTTGGCGCGTTCACTGTGACCGGCGATGGCACGTACAGTGCGGACTATTCCGGCGAAACCGGCGAAGGCATCGGCTTAGCGGCCGGGCTACAAGTTCCGCTCGCGATCGGCGACATCGACTGGCTAACCGCGTCGGGCCAATTTGGACGCCAATGGATCGATGACAACGCGCTTTATGGAACACCCGACTGGTACTTCTACGACATAGGCTTGACGGCGACGTACGACATTTTTGCACTCGACGTCCGCTACACCGGCACGGACTTGGACGAGGCCGAGTGCTTCGGCGGCACGCAACTATGTGCGGGCGGCGTTGTGATCGCTCTAACCGCAACACTTCCAGGTTAAGTGGCGCCTAGGCCGCGCGATACTCGGCGGCAGCTGTCGGAAAATACAGCCGGACGAGCGTACCTGCGCCGGCGGGCCTCGAAAACTCCATCCGGCCCTTGTGCAAGTCCAACAGACGGCCGGCGAGAGACAGGCCAAGGCCCAATCCGCCCCGAGCGCGCGAAAATACGTTGTCGCCATGCGCGAAGATCCCCTTCACGGCCTCGATCGCGGCCGGCGCAATACCGGGTCCGGAGTCACGGATGGACACGACAACGTTTCCATCCTCCGACTCAACGGCGACTTGGACGATGCCGCCCTTGGGCGAAAACTTCACGGCGTTGTGCAACACCGCCAAGACGATTTGATGCACGCGCTTCCGGTCCGCGCTCAACAACAGCGGCTCATGCCCCCGCGGGAGTTCGACGGTGACCAACTTGCTGCGTGCGAATGCATCGAGATCCTTGGCGACACGCGCGACGCAATCATAGACATCCACCGGCTCAAACGACAGTTCGACCTTGCCGAGGTCCAGCCGCGCCGTGTCGATGATGTCGTTGATCGAACCCAGCAGCAAGCTGCCGGACACATTGATCTCTTTGGAATAATCAACATAGCGCGGGTCGCCGAGCGGCCCGTAAAGCTGGTTGTTCATGATGTCGCTGAAGCCGATGATGGCGTTGAGCGGTGTGCGAAGTTCATGACTGACATTGGACAGGAACGACGACTTTGCGAAACTCGCTTCCTCCGCCTCCAAGCGGGCTTTTGTTGCCTCCTGCGCGGCTGCCTTTAGATTCACATTCTGCTGCTGCAGTTCGCGCACCAGCGCATTCTCGTGCAGCCAGCGCGCGGAGAGTGCGCGGGCTTGTTGCTGAATCTCCGCCACCTGGAACGGCTTTGCGATATAGAATAACTTGTCGCGCGGCAGGATTTTTGCCGCGATGTTGGGTACGTTGACGTCCGAGTAGCCCGTCACAATGACGATGTTGAGGGCCGCGTCCAGCGCTCGAATACGCTCGGCGGTGGCTACGCCATCGATGCCCGGCGGCATTCGCATATCGAGAAACACGACGCTGAACGGACGCCCCTCGTCGATCGATTTCGCAACCGCCGCGATCGCGTCTTCGCCCTGTGAGACCACCGTCAGGTCGTAGTGCACGGGCGCCGGCGCGGCGGCATCCGCGAACAGTTCCGATTCCAGAGCCGCCATACCGCTCGACTTCGCGGGCAGAGGCGAAAGCGCGTCGCGGAATGCGCTTCGCACACCTTCCTCGTCATCGGCGATCAGAAGTCTGAGGATATCGCTCATGCCGCTTGTTCCCTATGCGCCGTTACCGGCAGCTTGATCTTGAACGTCGCGCCTTTGCCGGCGCCTTCGCTTTCGGCCTCTATCGAACCGTTCATCGCGTTTAGATTCGTTGCGCAGTAGTGCAGACCCAAACCTGAGCCTTGCCCTGGGCGGGAGGTGAAGCCGCGGCGGAAAAGCGACGGCTTGTGTTCGTCCGGAATACCCGCACCGTTATCGATTATTAGGAGTTCGACGTAATCACCCAGATCGCGCGCGTCGAATGTGATCTCCCCCGGCGCCGTGCCACTGCGTTGAATTGACTGCATGGCATTGACGACGACGTTGCCCACGGCCTGCAGCAAAACCACGCGCTGTGCGGCGACCTGCGGCATCCTTTCGACATTGGCCGTGATAGAAACCTTGATCGGTGCACGCACAAGCTTCGCTGCAGAGGTTGCGACCTCGGCCAAGCTCACGCTCTCGAGATGTCGAACGCCCCGGCTCAGCTCTTCGTGGTGTTTGAGAACGAGTTCGATCTCGTTCGTGAAGACGTCGATTGTTTCGAGCTGCGCGGCCACAGCGCCGCACCGGTCGGAGATATGCTGCGCACTGGCGGCGACGTACTCGCCAAGCTTGGCGTTGCGTTCGCCTTCCGTCTTCGCGATCGCTTCGCCTACCTGTGTGAGACGATCGGTCCGGATGTCGTTCAGCGACTCACGACCTTTCCAGACCGCTGTTGCGACGGGGCTGAGCGAGTTGCGAATGTTGTGCAGCATTTCCGCCGCCATGTTGGTCATACCGCTGACGAAGCTCTGCTCTTCGATCTGCTGGCGCGCGGCGCGCAGGTCGACGATCATTCGGTCAAATGCACCTGCCAGAGCACCGATCTCGTCCTTGCGCACGAACGCGAGTGGCCGGTCGAGATCGTTCGTCGAGGCGATCATGTCCGTGTGCGCGATGATATTCTCCAACGGACCTGTGACGACGCGGTGCATGAATGCCGCCAGCACAAGCGCCGCCAGCATGCCGATGAGGATCAGGACGCCGAGAACCACCCAAAGCGTCGCGAACGCCATCTGTTCGAAACGCGCGGGCGTGCGGACGCGAACCGAAAAACTCGGTGTGCCGGACACGTCGGCCAACGTTACGTCGGCGTCGATGATGTCTCCGCTCTTGCGCAGCGCGACAGAGATACTTTTTGGCCCGCCGGCGCGCACAATTTCGGCTTTGGTCGTCTGCGCGGCGTATGGCGCGAGGTCAAAATCCAATTGCGTCTTTTCGCGCACGTCTTGAAGGAACGCCTTGCTGACAAGGCGGGACATGACCAGGACACCCGGTGAAGGACCTTCGCCGTTTGAGTTTGTGATCGCCGTCATGGCGATGATCGCCGGACCTGCTGCTGTATTGGCGTAGCCCACATGCACCGCACGATCCTCGTCCTTCAGCTCGCGCCAATGGCGTTGGAGGATGGACCGCTGACCCGAAAACGGCACGGCGCCGGCAGTGGGGCTCTGATCAGCTTTGTGCTCGAAGCGGATGCTGCGATCGAATCCTGCGATGACAATTTCGTCGACGCGGATGGTCTTAAGGTCGTCAGGCTTGAGGTTGCGCTGGACGAACGCGCGGTCGGTCGTCTTTTTTGCGAACTCGAACGTTTCGTCCCAATGGCCCCAATCGACGGCGTACGAGGCGGCGGTTTGGAGTTCATTCTGGAGAAATTCGTAGACACGCGCAGCGTTGGACGACGCTGCGTTGCGGTCCATGTCTTTGTACTGGGGGATGAAAATGAGCGCGATAGCGCCGGCACTGCCAAGCGTTGCGAGTAAGACGGTAGCCGCCATCGTGATGGCGATTTTCGAAAAGAGACGCATCGACCAGCCTTGTGAGACGGCTCAGTCTATGCAGGTGGGGTGATCGTCACGTTAAGCGGACGTTAGCAACCCTTTAACCGATCCGCGCACAACGCCGGGCCCATTCCAGTCAGATCGGCTGTGTCCAAACGGGAACCAATGAGAACGGTTCTTGAAAACGCCGCGCGGCCGGCTCAGGCCTTGGTCTGGAAATCCAGCCGGTACGCATAGCCGCGCATCACGTCGCGATAGGTCATGCGCCCGCGACCGCTACGCTCCTGCGCTTCGAACCACGCGCGCACTTCCGGGCGGAAGCGGACGTGGAATTGGTCAAGCCATGTGCCCAGCATCTTCTTGAACCAGTTCGGCAGTCCTTCCTGATTGCCGAAGTCGACGACGTGCACCGTGCCCTGCGGCCGCATCTGCGCAAACCCGTGCTCCAGTGCCGCGCGCCAATCGTCCATCATCGACAGCGAATAGGAATAGATCAGCCGGTCGAACGGCCGCCCATGCCCGAACATGCCGCTGGTGAAATCCGTCGACAGCGCGGTGGCAAGCTTCACGCGCGAGCCCATGCCCGCCGCGTCGACCGCCGCCTGCGCCGTCTTCAACATCTCCGACGACGCGTCGATGCCATAGAACGTGGCGCTGGGATGCTTCTTGGCGAGCAGCACCAGATTGCGCGCCGTGCCGCAGCCGACCTCGCAAATGTGCTCGTCCTTCGATACCGGCAGTTCCGCGATCAGCTTGTCGCGGCCGAACAGATAATACTTACGGGTCAGGTCGTAGATGTACCGCTGATGGCGGTACATCTCGTCCATCGCCACGCGGGCATCTGCGGTCATTACGCTGCTTTCAGGCTGTAGATATGGAAGCCGCCGTAGATCGAAGACCGATCGGCATCGTGACCCTTCAACGCATCCTCGCTCTCATACTTCCAGAGCGCGAGAAGATCGGGCGGCAGTTTACGATCGAGCGGCGAGTCTGGGCCGGCCGTCCGGAAAATCACCCGCGCATCCGGCGCCGCCGTGCGCGTGATCTGCACCCACAGATCCGTGATCTGCTGTTCGTTCATCCAGTCTTGCGCATCGAGCAGCACATAACGATCGAGGCTCTGCGCCGGGCGCGCGGCGAGGAAGTCGGTCATCGACGCCAGATGCGTCTCAACCCGGTCCGTCCGCTGACGCACGACCTTGTAAGTCTCTTCCTGAAGATACGCCGGCACGGCACCGCGATCTTCGGTGTCATAGCGCCGGCCGAACGCCTGCCAGGCAAAATAGTTTTCGGTGATCGGGAAATCGCACGCGAGCTTCTCGATGCGCTTGCGGATCAAACCCGCCGGATCGCCGCCCGACGCCTTATTCAGTTCGTCATACTGCGCCGGCGGAATGCCCAGCGCGTAGAACGACACCGGCAACTTCGAGAGCGCCCGTACCAGCTTGGTGTCGAACAACGGCGCAACCACGCGCTCGAAAATCGCGCGCTGCTCTTCCGGCGTGCGCGCCGTCAGCATCTCGTTCAGCTTCTTGCCGTGCACCCGCGCGACCGTCTGCAGCACGCCCAGGAAGCGGCCCAGCAGCCCATAGCGATAAAGATTGCGCGCGAACATATTGATGCGCTTGCCGCGCAGCGGGATCCAATTCTCCCAATACTTGCGCGAGGTCGCGTCCAACCGTTCCACCAGGAACGTGTCGTACATCTCGCGATTGGCCTTCTGGTTCGCATAACCGAAGAAGGCGAAGAAATCCTCATAGGTCGGCAAATGCTGCAGAGCCGCGAGCTTCAGCCGGGTCAGCGCGATATGGTTAGGATTGAGATCGACCGCGATCACTTTGGCCGGATTCGCCGCCAGGTAGTTGACGACATTGCACCCGCCCGACGCGATCGTAATGATGCGTGTCGTAGGCGTAATCCGCATGGCGGCCATGTCGACGTCGGGATCTTCCCAAATTTGGTTGTAGACAAAGCCCTGGAACATCAACGTAAAAAGCCGTTCCAAGACGCCGCGCTTAGAAGCCAGCTTGTGGTTGACCGCGGCATCCTTCAGAAGTTTGTTCGCCATGCTGTGGTGCTGAATCCAACTGGGAGGGCGCCCCGCGCCAAACCGGCTATTTAATGCGGGAGCCCCCGGGTTGCAAACGACCCGCTCATGACCAATCAAAAAAGACCCCGGAAATCGTCCCCACACGTGACGCGTTCCAATACGAAACCGCCTACGGCAACGGCCTTTCAGCCGTCGTCGCGTGTGTCGCAGGCCGTTTTGGCCGCCATGACCGACCAAGAAGCTGGCGCATCGCTTGATTCAGCGCTGTCACGGGCGCTGAAAGCGACGCCGGGACTCGACCCCAATCAACGCCGCCAAGTCGTCAAAGAACTGAACGAGATCAACCGCCACCGCGCGCGCCTGACCTGGCACTTGGAACAGGAACGCATCCGCCTCTCGCCGCACAATCTGTTCATGGCCTGGACCGGATTCGAATCACGCCAAGCCCCCGTCGGTATCCGCATCACCGAACTCGACCGCGCCCTCATCGAACACATGAAGACGCGCAGCCTCGCCGACCCCGAGACGCCGGAGGCCGTGCGCCTGGAATGCCCCGAAGCCTTCGAACGACCGCTGCGCGAGGCGTTGGGTAAAACCTTCGCCGCCGAGATGGCCGCCTGCCTTGAACCACCGCCGGTTGACCTGCGCGTTAACATCCTCAAAGGCACCGTCGCCGAAGCCCGCCGCCGCCTGAAGATCGAAGGCATTGCGACCCACCCCACCCCATTCAGCCCGTGGGGCCTGCGCGCGCAACCCGGCTCCAACGTCTCGCCGACCGCGGCGTTCACCGAAGGTCTGATCGAATTCCAGGACGAAGGCTCGCAAACCGCAGCCGCGCTGTGCGACGCGCGCGCCGGCATGCAGGTGATGGATTTCTGCTCCGGCACCGGCGGCAAGGCACTCGCCCTCGGCGCAGCGATGAACAACCGCGGCCACCTCGTCGCGTGCGACATCAGCACCGTGCGCCTCGCGCGTGCAAAATTGCGCCTGAAACGCGCGCACGTCGAAAACGCAGAGCGCATTCTGCTGCCGCAAGTCGACGACAAGGCGATGAAGAAACGCTACGCGCATTTCGACCGCGTTCTGGTCGACGCCCCGTGCTCCGGCACCGGCTCATGGCGCCGCAATCCGGACGCCCGTTGGTCGACGCAAGCCGCCAACATCACCGAACTCACCGGCCTGCAAGACTCGATCCTCGAACGCGCCTCACGCTTCGTGAAGCCGGGCGGCCGCGTGATCTACGCGACATGCTCGCTGCTGCGCCGCGAAAACGACGACCGCGTCGCGCACTTCCTCAAAGCCCACCCCGAGTTCGAACAACTCGACGCCCGCGCAGTCTGGAAAGACGTCACCGATCGCCCCTGGCCCACCGAAGGCGAGAACGTCCTGCGCCTATCCCCCGCCAAACACAGCACCGACGGCTTCTTCGCCGCCGTCATGCAGCGCCGCTCGCCTTGAGCGAGATCGCATCGCGCCGTCCACCATCGCAAGGCGAACGCGCGACGACTTTTCAGCGCGACGGGGCCACAATTCGGGCATAGTCCGCCGCGAAATTCGCGCGGCCTGAGGGAATCTTCCAATGCGTCCCCCGTTCTACCTTCGCCAACTCAAGATCGACCTCGAGGAGTGGATCAAGAAGGGCCTTGTGCCCGAAGAAAGCCGCGACGAGATTCTGGCGAGCCTCGGCGCAGGCCGCTCCGGCAGCCGCCTCGAAGTCATCCTCGCCGTCTTCGGCGTCATCCTCGTCGGCCTCGGCGTACTCTCGTTCGTCGGCGCCAACTGGGCCGCGATGACGAAGTTCGCGCGCCTCGTCGTCCTCTTCGGCTCGATGTGGGCCGCCTACGGCTTGGCGATCTGGTTCGTCAGCCGAGGCCGGGAACTCGTCGGCCAAGCCTTTGTGCTCCTCGGCGTGCTGCTCTTCGGCTCGAACATCTGGTTCATCGCCCAGACGTACAACATCAACGCCCACTACCCAGACGGCACGCTGCTGTGGGGCGCCGGCGCGTTAGCCGCCGCCTTCCTCGTGCCCTCACGCGCAGCGCTCGCTGCCGCGCTCGTCATCGGCGCCTACTGGACGTGGCAAGAGACGATTGACTTCGAACGCCCCATCCACCTCGCCTTCCTCGCCTACTGGGCGCTCGGCGCAACGCTCGCCTGGTACCTAAACTGGCGTCCGGGCATCCACTTGTCGGCGCTCGGGCTGATCTTCTGGTTCGTCATCAACTACGGTGGCATCCAGAAGATGCTGGGCTGGAGCGACGCCGAGGTCCTGACGATCTACATCCTCCTGCCGCTCGCCATCTGGTCCGCCTGTCAAGTCTTCGAGGCCAGCGCCAACGCGCTGACCATGACCATCGGTCACTACGCGTTCTTCTTCTTCCTCGGCGCGTTCGCCATCCTTCATCTGCCCGACACCGGCGTCAGAGGCCCCTTGCCCAGCTGGATGGCCTTCGCCGGCGCCATGAGCGCCATCTCGCTCGCAGCCGTCATCGCCTCGCTGCAGCGCAAAGGCTCGACCATCATCGACGTCGCAGGCACGCTCTTCGCCTGCTTGGTGACGATGTCCTACGTGATGCTCGTCGGCAAAGGCGAAGACACCTACGACGTCTTCTACCTCGTCTGCACGCTGGTGGTGATCATCTGGAGCATCAGCCGCGGCGCGCGGCTGGACGACCGCTTCGTGATCAACCTGTCGACCGTCGCGTTCGGGATCTGGGTGCTCTACGTCTACTTCGACCTCTTCTCAGGCCTCATGGACCAAGCCGTGTTCTTCACCGTCGGCGGCATCCTGTTGATCGGCTTGGCGCTCGGTCTGGAGAACCTCAGACGAACCCTCGTCGCGGGCACGCACAAGCCCGAAGCCGCGTCGTAGGAGGCGATCATGGCAACCACACTGCGCATCCTGATCGTCGTCGGCCTGCAGACGGCCTTGCTCGCCTATATGATCCTCGACCGCCAGGCGGTGCTCAGCGCCTCGCGCACCGTCACGCTGAAGGTGGCGCCCGTCGACCCGCGCGACATCTTCCGTGGCGACTACGTCATCCTGACCTACGAGATCTCACGCCTCGACCCGACAAAGATCGAAGGCGACAACACCTTCGGCTACGGCGACAAGGTGCTGGTGACCCTCGTGCCGAACGGCGACACCTGGACCGCCACCGGC
>JAWXBY010000106.1:0-2935 GCA_034440355.1 Alphaproteobacteria bacterium | reverse complement strand
TGCGCGCGACGTTCGCGCCCGGTGAGGCGGCGGCCGTCTTCATGTTCTTCGCGCCGGTGTTTGCGGCGTACGCCTGGTTCCTGGGAACGTCGGCGCGCGACCGTGTGAACCAAATGCTGACGGCGCGCTTCGAACTGGAGGACATGGCGGCCGCGCTCGAGGCGGCGCGCAGCGACGCCGTGACGAAGACGATCGAGGCCGAGGCGGCGAGCGCTTCGAAGTCCGCTTTCGTCGCCAACATGAGCCACGAATTGCGCACGCCGCTGAACGCGATCTTAGGCTTCGCCGAACTCATCCAAAGCCAGGCCGTCGGCGGCGAAGTCCCCGAGCAGTATCGCGCCTACGCCGGCGACGTCCGCGAGTCGGGCGAACACCTCTTGAGCTTGATCAACGACATGCTCGACATCGCCAAAATCGAAGCCGGCAAGATGGAGATCGAGCGCCAAATACTCGACGCCCCGGCGTCGATCGAAAGCGCCGTGCGCCTCATCTCTCAGCGGGCCGGGGACAGACGCCAATCCATCGAGGTTAGCGTCGATCCGCACGCCCGCCTCGTCGCCGATGAACGCGCCTTCAAACAAATTCTGCTGAACCTTCTGTCGAACGCCGTGAAATTCTCGCCCGAAGGCAGCAAAATTGCGGTCTCATGCGTGAGCCAACCCGGCGGGATAACGCGTTTGACGGTGGCGGACGAAGGCCCCGGCATACCAAGCGACCAGATCAAGCAGTTGTTCCGTCCATTCTCGCGCGCCGACAACCGCTACGACCGCAGCACGAATGGCACGGGCCTCGGTCTCGCGCTCGTGCGCGGCCTCGTCGCGCTGCACGACGGCAAGGTCTGGCTCGAAAACCGGCCCGCCGGCGGCCTTATCGCCGCAGTCGAATTCCCGGATTTGAATGCCCGCGCGCACGCCGCATAAGGACTACGCGGGCAGGGGGCCCGTCATCGCCTTGAAAGCCTTCACGCGCGCTTTTGCGTCCGCGATCTGCGCCGGCGTCAACCGCCGCGCCAAAAGCCCCATCGGCGTCTCGTCCGGCCCCAGCACGCGATTGCTCTTCGCGTCGTAACCAATTCCGGCGACACCTTGCGCGGCCGCCAACAGATAGTACTTGTACGCCTCGACCTCGTCCTTGCGGCCCGCGTCGCCCGTCTCAAGCATCGTCGCAAAATTGTACTGCCCCGGGCCATAGCCGTACTTGCCCGACCACTCGTACCAGCGCGCTGCCTCGATCAAGTCGGCCTCTACGCCAAGGCCATGCTCGTGGATCGTGCCCAGGTCCATCATCGAACGCCGCTCGCCGCCCTTCGCCGCCTGCAGATGATAAGTGCGCGCCTTCTCATAGTCGCGCTCGACCACGCCGCCTTTGCCGTCCATGTACTCGACGCCAAGCCGCCGCGCAGACTCGACGTCGCCCTTCGCGGCCTGTTCCGTCCACCAAGCAATCGCTTCCGGATAAAGGCCGCGCCGGTAGAGATCTTCACCCTCTGAGCGCGCGGCAGCGGTCTGCGCGGGCGGCGTCTCCGCCATCGCACGCACGCCGAACACCGCGACAGGAACGGCCGCACCGACGGCGGCCACAAGAGCCAACCGGCCAAGAAAACGGATCATGGCGAGATGCGCCTAGCTGGCCAAAAGCAACAAGCCGGCGCCCATCAACAGCACGGACGCGGATGCCAGCACCAACTTCACGCGCAACGGCAGGTTCAAGAAATTATGCATAGGGCGATGCTCCGGGTTGCGGTCGCCGAAAGCCTAACCCGCGCCGTCAAGTCACCGCAACCCACTCGCCGCTTTCGTGGTCGAGGCGCGACAGCTTTCCGTCCTGAATGTCGAAGTGCCATCCGTGCAGCTTCAGCGTCCCGTTTTCCAACCGTTCGCGCACCCAGGGATAGCCGGACAAATTCATGATGCTGTTCTGAATGACCGCGAACTCGGACGCGCGCCGCTTGCCGTTGTCGTCAAGCGTATCGAAGTTTGTCGGCAGCAACGCGCGCGCCGGCGCGGCCACCTCGACCCACGGTTTTAGATAGTCGGTTTCCGGTAGGCCCTCGCCGTTATTGACCAGCGCTTTGACGCCGCCGCAATGCGCATGACCTTTGACGACGATGTCGGAAACGTTCAGCACCTTGATCGCATACTCGACCGCCGCGCCGATCGAGCGCGGACGTCCGTCCGGCGCATGCGGCGGCACGATGTTGGCGATGTTGCGCGCCACGAAGATCGCGCCCGGCGGCGTATTGAACACGACGCTCGGCGACACCCGGCTGTCGGAGCAGGCGATGATCAGGACCTTCGGCTTCTGGCCCTTCTCGGCCAGACGCTCATACCGGCTGCGCTCGCGGGCAAAGGTCGTACGGCGGAACTTGCGATAGCCGTCGATGAGTTTGTCGACCGGTGTAGCCTTGCCCCAAAACAGCATTCCAAACACCTCGCGCACCGTTCAAGGGTCTCGCGAATACGGAAGTCCGCGCAGGCTCGCAACTCGTCAGTGCACCCCACGTTGGGTGGCGCGTCCGCTGAGACAGATATGCAACAAAAGATGCGCCGGATTCGCCTGCGCCGCGATTACCCGACCCCGCAGGAAGCCGTTTCGTCGATCGATTCACATCGCGCGAATGTGGTTCGTCCTTAAACGCGTTTCAGAAGTGAGTCATCGAGATGATCTACAAGCGCGATCAGGCCTTTCAACAAATCGACCGGCCGCGGCGGGCACCCTTTGATGTGAAGGTCGACCGGAATGACCGCGCTTACGCCGCCGACGCACGCATAGCTTCCGGCAAAACATCCGCCGTCGAATCCGCAGTCGCCGACAGCGACGACCCATTTCGGATCCGGCGTCGCGCGATAAGTCCTCTCAAGCGCGACGCGCATGTTCGCGGTGACCGGGCCGGTGACGAGCAGCACGTCGGCGTGCCGCGGCGAGGCTACGAAGC
>JAWXBY010000105.1:0-43496 GCA_034440355.1 Alphaproteobacteria bacterium | reverse complement strand
TCATGGCCGTCATTACCGCACGATCTGGGTCGCCAAAGATGGGTGGTCGATCGAGGTGATTGATCAGACCAAGTTGCCGTTTGCGTTTGCGACCAGGCACATCGCGAGCGTTGATGATGCGGCTGAAGCGATCAAGTCGATGGTCGTGCGTGGGGCGCCCTTGATTGGTGCTACCGGCGCTTATGGGTTGTGCCTTGCGCTGCGCGCGAATGCTTCGGATGAAGCGCTTGAGCGGGCGTATGACATGCTCGTCAAGACGCGGCCGACGGCGATCAATTTGAAGTGGGCGTTGGATGAGATGATGGCGGCTGTGCGTAACCGGCCTCGTGGTGAGCGTGTTGCGGCGGCTCATGCGCGGGCGTCGCAGCTTTGCGATGACGATGTGGCGACCAATGAGGCGATTGGGCGGCATGGTTTGGCAATCATCGAAGACATCGCGAAGCGTAAGCCGGGGAAGACCGTCAATGTGCTGACGCATTGCAATGCGGGGTGGCTTGCTTGCGTCGATTGGGGGACGGCGTTGGCGCCGATCTACATGGCGCATGACAAAGGGATTCCGATCCACGTTTGGGTGGATGAGACGCGGCCGCGCAATCAGGGTGGGTCGTTGACAGCCTATGAACTTGGCGCGCATGGCGTGAAGCATTCGATCCTGACCGATAATGCGGGCGGGCATTACATGCAGCACGGCGAGGTCGATATGTGCATCGTCGGCACGGACCGCACGACGGCGTCGGGCGACGTGGCGAACAAGATCGGGACGTATCTGAAGGCGCTGGCGGCGAAGGACAACAACGTGCCGTTCTATGTGGCGCTGCCTTCGTCGACCATCGATTGGACGATCGACGACGGCGTCAAAGAGATCGAGATCGAAGAGCGGTCGGGGCGCGAGATCACGCATGTGCAGGGGCGCACCGAGAAGGGCGAGGTGCTGACCGTCGAGCTCACGGCGCCTGGAAGTCCGGCGCGCAATCCCGGGTTTGACGTGACGCCGGCGCGGTTGGTCACCGGGTTGATCACCGAGCGCGGGACGGCGCCGGCGACGCGCGAAGGTTTGCTCAAGCTCTTTCCGGAACGCGCGTCGTGAAGCGCACCGCGGTGCGGCGCGTTCAGCGGGTGCTGCAGAAGCGTGCTGAGCCTGCGGTTGCGACCGCCAGTGTTCGTGCCGAGATCGTTTCGTTTGGGCAGCGCATGTCGTCGAGCGGGTTGTCGCCGGGCAAGAGCGGCAATATCTCCGTGCGCGTCGACGGCGGGATGCTGATCACGCCGACGGGCATCGGCTACCACGAGATGCGGGCGGCCGACATTGTCGAGGTGCGGCTCGACGGGCGCGTGGCGCCGGGTCAGCGGGTGGCGTCGAGCGAGTGGCAGATGCATCTCGCCGTCTACAAGGCGCGCGCCGACGTTGGCGCGATGGTGCATACGCATTCGTTGAACGCGACGGCGCTGTGCTGCGTGCATCGCGGGATTCCTGCGTTTCACTACATGGTGGCGGAGTTTGGCGGCGATCGGATTGCGTGCGGGCCCTATGCGACCTACGGCAGTGAGGCGTTGGCGCGGATTGCGGTGAAGGCGCTTGGTGCGCGGCATGCTTGTTTGCTCGCCAATCATGGCGCGGTTGCGGTGGCGGAGACGTTGCGCAAGGCTTATGAGCGGGCGGGCGAGGTTGAGGCGTTGGCGGCGCAGTATGCGCGGGCGTTGGCGATCGGACGGCCGCGGATCTTGAACGCGCGCGAGATGGCGCGGGTAGTCGAGAAGTTCAAAACCTACGGCAAGCAGAGCGAATTGAAGGCGAAGTCATGAGCGTGGTTCTGATCACCGGTGCGGCGAAGCGGTTGGGGCGCGCGATTGCGTTGAAGCTGGCCGACGGCGGGTTCGATGTTGCGATCCACTATCGCGGCAGCAAGCCTGAAGCTGAATCGTTGGCCGCGGAGATCACCAAGATGGGACGGCGGGCGACCCTGGTCGACGGTGATCTTTCGGACGAAGCGTCGGTGCAGACGATCGTGCCCCGCGCGTCGTCGGCGCTTGGCGGCTTGACGGCGCTGGTCAACAGCGCCTCGGTGTTTGAAGACGACCGGATCGACACCGCGACACGCGCGTCATGGGACAAGCATCTGAATACGAATTTGCGCGCGCCGTTTGCACTCACCCAAGCGTTTGCCAAGCAACTGCCGGCGGGCGCGAATGGCGCGATCGTCAATTTGATCGATCAGGCGGTGCTGAATCTGACGCCGCAGTTCATGTCATACACCGTGTCGAAGGCGGCGTTGTGGACGTTGACGCAGACGTTGGCGCAGGCGCTGGCGCCGCGCATTCGGGTGAATGGGGTGGCGCCGGGGCCGTCGCTAAAGGCGGAAAAGCAGAGCCAGGCCAATTTCGACGCGCACGTTAAGGCTACGCTGCTGCAGCGGCCGTCCGCGCCGCAGGACATTGCGGGAGCGGTGCACTATCTTCTGACGGCGTCGGCCGTGACCGGGCAGTTGATCGCCGTCGACAGCGGGCAGCATTTGGCGTGGTCACGGGATCAGTTTTTCGAATGAGCGGGGTTTTGGCATGAGCGATCGGACGAATGTGCATCCCCTGCGGATCGCCGATGCGAAGAAGCGCATCCGGCATGTGTTCGTGCGCGACCTCGAGCTCAACGCGAATATCGGCGTCTACCGGCGCGAGAAGGGTACGCTGCAACCGGTGCGCATCAACCTCGATTTGACCGTCGAAGAGACCGACGGGCCGGTCGACGACAAACTCGAGAACGTCGTCGACTACGGTGCGGTGGTCGAGGGGATCAAGACGATTCTCGCCGGTGGACACTTGAATTTGGTCGAGACGTTGGCCGAGAAGATCGCCGCGCATTGTCTTGAAGACAAGCGCGTGAAGGTCGCGCGCGTGAGGATCGAGAAGCTGAAGATCCTACCTGAAGCGCAATCGGTCGGCGTTGAGATCGAGCGCGAGGCGGAGCGCTGACGCGTGTCTATTTGCGTTTCTTCGGCCGGTGCGCAGCGCCGAGAGCGTTGCGTACCGCCTCGGTCGCGCCGTCAGCGATTTGCCGCAGCGTTTCGTGCGGAAGCTTTGAGCGCCCCAGGACGCGGATAGAAACGGCGGCGGCCAAAAGCACGGACGCCATCTGATCGACGTCGATGTCGGTGTTTGTTTCCGTTTGGGCCTCGCGCAGGCGCTTTTCGAAATAACGCCGCATCCATGCGAGGCCCGACGTGATATCGGCCTGCGTTTGCGGAGACAGCGCATTCGCTTCGGGAATCGCGTTCAGCATCGGGCAGCCCCTGCGCTCGCGGTCGGCGACCGTTAGGCGGACGATGGTGTCGAGACCGGCTTTGATTCCGTCCAGGCCCGCCGTGTCGCGTGGCATGCGTGCGGCAAGCCACGCGGCGTAGCGGCCCAGCGAAAGACGAAACATTTCATCCTTGCTGCCGAAAGCTGCATAGAGACTGCCAGGTAGAAGGTCTGTCGCAGCGCTCAGATCCGGTATCGATGTGCCGGCGAAGCCCTTGCGCCAGAATACATCCAGCATGCCGTCCAGCGTCGCGTCCATGTCGAAGGCTCTGGGCCTGGCCATGTGAGATTTACCCCATTCTTGACTGATCACTCAATAATCGATAAATACGGGCCATAGCAATCGATAACTAGCGAGGGCTTCGAGATGCCGATCGACACTGCCGAACGGGAACGCAGGCGGGCGCTGCTGCGCGCGCATCTGGCGGCCGAGAACGACGGCGACGTTCATGCCGTCATGGAGACGTTCGCGGGAAATGCCGTGATGTACTACAATACGGTGCCGTTTCCGACCGGCGAGGCTATCCGCGCCGCGCACGAATATATCGGCTTCGCGCGCGGCCAAGGGGCGTTTGCCGGGGCTCGCAACGTTGTCGAGCGCGAGAGCTTCACCGACACGGACATCATCGTGGAAGGGCGGCTGTGCGGCGTGCATCAGGGCGAGTTTCTGGGCTTTGCGCCGACGGGCAAGCCGGTCGAACTGCCGTTCATCGCCATCTACTGCTTTGGCGCGGACGGGAAGCTGGCGTCGGAGCGGGTGGTGATGAATTTGGGGCCGCTACACGAGAACTTCTACCCGGCACCGGCCTGAGTTTGGCAGCAGTCGCGCCTAGGAATGGCGGCGATGCGCCAAAACGGTGGGTGACGCGTCGCAAGCGCTTGCGGCCGGGCGAAGCGTATCTATGTTCCCCCACTGCATGAGCGATGAGGACGATACACAGGTCAGCGATGCGCCGTCGCTGCTCGCGACGGGCGCGGGGGTGATCGCCGATTATCTGACGCGGTTGCCGAATGCGCCGGGCGTCTATCGGATGATGGCGGCCAATGGCGACGTGCTTTACGTCGGTAAGGCCGCGAACCTGAAGAAGCGGGTGGTCGCTTATACGAAGCCGTTTGATCAGCCGGCGCGGATTGCGCGGATGATTGCGACGACGGCTTCGATGGAGTTCGTGCAGACGGCGTCTGAGGTTGAGGCGCTGTTGCTTGAGGCGAACCTGATCAAGCGGTTGAAGCCGCGGTTCAACGTTCATCTGCGTGACGACAAATCGTTTCCGTTTATTCTGGTCACTGCCGACGAGCGGGCGCCGCAGATCATCAAGCATCGCGGGGCGAAGTCGCGAAAGGGCGAGTATTTCGGGCCGTTCGCTTCGGCCTATTCGGTGACGCGGACGTTGAACACGTTGCAGCGGGCATTCTTGCTGCGCAGCTGTTCGGACTCGGTGTTCGAGAGCCGGACGCGGCCTTGTTTGCTTTATCAGATCAAGCGGTGTTCGGCGCCTTGCGTGGGTAAGATTGCGCCGGCGGACTATCAGCACCTGGTCGATCAGGCCGTTGGGTTCTTGCGCGGCAAGAGCGACGACGTGAAGGGTGAGCTTTCGCGCGAGATGGAGGCTGCCGCCGAACTGCTCGATTTCGAGAAGGCGGCGCGGTATCGCGATCGTATTCGGGCGCTGGCGCATGTGCAGCTTCAGCAGGGGATCAATCCGGACACGATCGACGAAGCGGATTTGTTCGCCGTGCATCAGGAGGGCGGGCATACGTGCATTCAGGTGTTCTTCTTCCGGTCGGGGCAGAACTGGGGCAATCGTCCATATTTTCCGAAGCATGATCGCGGGGTCGAGATCCCGGAGATTCTGGATAGCTTCATCGCGCAGTTTTATGACGATCGCGATCCGCCGAAGATGGTTTTGATCAGCCACGAGATCCCTGAGCACGATCTGTTGGCGCAGGCGCTGTCGGTGAAGGCGGATCGGCGCGTCGAAGTTCTGATGCCGCAGCGGGGCGAGAAGCGCGAGGTGATGGCGCAGGCCGTCATGAACGCGCGCGAGTCGTTGTCGCGGCGGATGGCGGAGAGCGCGACGCAGATTCAGTTGCTGAACGGTGTGGCGACGGCGTTGGGTCTTGATGAAGCGCCGCGGCGGATTGAGGTTTACGACAACAGCCACATTCAGGGCACGAGTGCGGTCGGCGCGATGATCGTCGCGGGGCCTGAGGGGTTCATCAAGAACCAATATCGCAAGTTCAATATCAAGAATACCGAGCTGACGCCCGGCGACGATTTCGGGATGATGCGCGAAGTGTTGACGCGGCGCTTCAAGCGGCTGATGAAGGATCAAGAGGAGGAGGCCGCGGCGGAAGGCGATGCGCCAGTCGTGTTCGACGAGAAGGACGACGATGATCGCGAGCCGGGGAACGCGCCGGACCTGGTGCTGATCGACGGCGGGCAGGGACAGCTGTCGGTTGCTTGCGAGGTGTTTGCGGCGCTAGGCGTGACGGGTGTGAAGCTGGTCGCGATCGCGAAGGGGCCGGATCGTGATGCGGGGCGTGAACGATTTTTCATGCCGGGGCGCGAGGCGTTTCAGCTGGAGTTCAAGTCGCCGGTTTTGTTCTATCTGCAACGGCTGCGCGATGAGGCGCACCGGTTCGCCATTGGGACGCATCGCATCAAGCGGGCGCAGACGATTACGTCGTCGCCATTGGATGAGGTTGAGGGGATTGGGCCGACGCGCAAGCGGGCGTTGTTGAACCATTTCGGCTCAGGGCGGGCAGTGACCAAGGCTGGCTTATCCGACATCGAATCGGTCAAGGGCATCAGCAAGGCGCTGGCGCGCAAGATTTATGAGCATTTTCACGATAAGGGCTGAGAAACCCTGCTGATTTGGCGATTCCCCTTTTGTGGGGCTCGGCTTAGAGTGAGTGCATGGGCGACCATCTTCCCAATCTTTTGACGCTGACGCGCATCGTGTTGGTGCCTGCGTTCGTGGCCGCGTTCTGGATTCCCGATCAGGAAGTCGGGCGTTGGGTTGCGTTCGTCGTGTTCATCGTGGCGGCGATTACGGACTACGCGGACGGCTGGATTGCGCGGAAGCGGCAGGCGGAGTCGCGGTTGGGGCAGATGTTGGATCCGATCGCGGACAAGCTGCTGATTTCGTCGGCGCTGTTCATGCTCGTCTACATGGACGACATTCGCGGGTGGGTGATCTTTCCGGCGCTGATCATTTTGGCGCGTGAGATTCTCGTTTCGGGGATGCGCGAGTTCTTGGCGACAATTGCGGTGACGGTGCCGGTGTCGTCGATCTCGAAACTCAAGACGGCGGTGCAGGTGATCGCGATTGCCATGCTGATCGTCGCGCCGGCGATCGAGCATGTGTGGGGCGGGTTGCATCGCGCCGGCATCTTGGCGCTCTGGGGTGCGGCGGTGCTCACCATCTACACCGGTTTCTCTTATGTGCAGGCGAACCTCGCGCATGTGTCGGGCGAGCATGCGCGGCCGCGGCGCAAGAGCGTGCCGGAGACCGGGCCCGTATCGTGAAGCTGATCTACTTCGCTTGGGTGCGGCAGAAGGTTGGGCGTGCGGAGGAAGTCCTCGATGTGCCGCGCGAGGTCGCGACCGTTGGGGCGCTGGCGTCGTGGCTTCAGGCGCGAGGCGGCGGGTATGCTGAGGCGTTCGCGGATTTGAAGCGGATGCGTGCGGCGGTGAACCAGGAGCATGTCGACTTCGCCTCACCGGTTTCGGCGGGCGATGAGGTCGCGTTCTTTCCGCCGGTGACGGGCGGATGATCCGCGTTCAGACAGAGGATTTTGATCCGAGCGCGGAGATTGCGCGGCTTCATGCCGGGCGCAGCGATATCGGCGCGGTCGCGAGTTTCGTCGGGCTGGTGCGCGGCGAGAGCCACGGCGAGAAATTGACCAGCATGACGCTGGAGCATTTTCCGGGGATGACGGAGCGGGAGCTGACGCGCATTGCCGATGAGGCGCGCGAACGCTGGAAGCTCGACGGCATCGTCGTTGTGCACCGCGTCGGCGAATTGAAGCCGGGCGAGCGGATTGTGATGGTGGCGACGGCTTCGGGGCACCGGCAATCGGCGTTCGAGGCGGCCGAGTTCTTGATGGATTATCTCAAGACCCGCGCGCCGTTTTGGAAGCGCGAGCTGCGCTCGTCGGGCGAGCATTGGGTCGAGGCGCGCGGCAGCGATGATGAAGCTGCCGCGCGGTGGCGCCGTTAGATCTTGTGGTTGCCGCGGACGAATTTCGAGTAGTCGTCCATCAGCGTGTGCGTGATGTTGCCGACTTCGAACTTCCAGTCGCCGATGGAGCCGACCGGTGAGACTTCCGCGGCGGAGCCGGTGAGGAAGCATTCCTGGAAGCTGCCGACTTCCGAGCTTTGGATGTATTTCTCGACCACTTCGATTTGGCGGGCGCGGGCGAGGTCCATGACCGTTTGGCGCGTGATGCCGTTGAGGAAGCAATCGGGGTGCGGCGTGAAGAGTTTGTTCTCCTTCACGAAGAACATGTTGGCGCCCGTGGCTTCGGCGACCAGGCCGCGCCAGTCGTACATCATGGCGTCGGCGCAGCCCTTCGCTTCCGCCTCGTGCTTGGACAGCGTGCAGATCATGTAGAGGCCGGCGGCTTTCGCCTTCCACGGCGTCGTGTCGGGGGCGGGGCGGCGCCAGCGCGAGATGTCGAGCTTGATGCCCTTCTTCTTGATTTCGGGATCGAACATCGACGGCCACGGCCACACGGCGATGGCGACATGGATTTTCGATTTCTGTGCGCTGACGGCCATCATCTCGCTGCCGCGCCAGGCGACGGGGCGCATGTAGGCGTCGTCGAGGCCCGCCGCTTCGACCGTCTGCTTGCACGCTTCGTTGATGACGGCTTCGGTGAAGGGGATTTCGAAGCCCATGATGCGGGCCGACTCGAACAGGCGCTTCGTGTGCTGTTCGAGCTTAAACACCTTCTTGTTGTAGACGCGCTGGCCCTCGAAAACGCAGGAGCCGTAGTGCAGCCCGTGAGTCAGGACGTGAATCTTCGCATCGCGCCACGGCGTGAGTTTGCCGTCGAACCAGATATGGCCTTCACGATCGTCGAAGGGGATGAGCGACATGGCTGTTCCTGCAATTGTGGCGCGTGGTTAAGCGGGTAGACTATACCCGCGGCGCTTGCGACAGGTACACCCTGGGCTCTACTATGGCAGCATATCTGCCATAACCGGCGTGCATGACGCCATCGGACTTTTTGCGAATGAAAGCTGCGCCGTCGCTGCTGTATCTGCGCGAAGAAGAACTCACCGACGGGGTCGAATTGTTCTTTTTCGCCGGGCGGGATTTCGCCAAGACGTTGGATCAGCGGCTGACCGAGTTGGGTTTGGGGCGCGCGCATTATCGGGCTTTGCACTTTGTTGCGCGCCACCCCGGACTTCCGGTTTCGGATCTGCTGGGTATCTTAGGGATCACGAAACAATCGCTCAGCCGCGTGGTGAAGAACCTGACCGACGGTGGATTTTTGACTCAGGCGCAAGGGTCGCGCGACCGGCGGCAGCGGTTGCTGCGGCTGACGGGGAAGGGCGCCGGGGTCGAAGCCGAACTGACCGCTTTGCAGCGCACGCGGTTGGCGCGGGCGTATCGCGAGGCGGGGCCTGAGGCGGTGGCAGGATTTCGGGCTGTGTTATCCGGCCTTCTGGCCGAGCAAGAACGGGCGGGCGTGTTGCGCCTGATCGCCAAACGATGAGCGCTGAAGCTGAACTCGACGATGTCGAAACGCATGTGCACCACTTGCTTATCGTGGATGACGACACGCGCATTCGCACGTTGTTGCAGCGGTACTTGTCGGAGAACGGCTATCGCGTGACGGCGGCGAAGGATGCGGCCGAGGCGCGGCAGCTGATGGCGAGCCTCGATTTCGACTTCATCGTGCTCGACGTGATGATGCCGGGCGAGGATGGGTTTGCGCTGACGAAGGCGATCCGTGAGACGTCGCGGGTGCCGATCCTGTTGCTGACGGCGCGCGGCGAGACGGGCGATCGCATCGAGGGGCTCGAGCGGGGGGCGGACGATTATCTCGCCAAGCCGTTCGAGCCGCGTGAGTTGCTGTTGCGGATTGCGACCATCTTGCGGCGGGCGGGCACGCCGGTCGAGGTTGTGAAGCAGATCATGCAGCTGGGCACCTGCCGCTTCGATGCGGAGCGTGGTGAGCTGACGCGGGACGGGAAGCCGGTGAAGTTGACGTCGGCGGAGCTGCAGTTGATGCGCGTGCTGGCTGCCAATCCGGGGCAGACGTTCTCGCGTTCCGATTTGTCGGAGCGCATGGGGGCGGTGTTGGAGCGGACGGTCGACGTGCAGATCACGCGTTTGCGGCGCAAGATCGAGAATGATCCGAAGTTGCCGCTTTATCTGCAGACCGTGCGCGGCGTCGGCTATGTTCTGATGCCGGATCGGGTGGGTTAGGCCATGTCATCGCGCGGGTGGTTTCGCCGGTCGATGCCCAAGGGGCTGTTCGGTCGCTCGCTGATCATCATCGTGATGCCGGTGGTCGTGCTGCAGGCGGTGGTGACTTATCTGCTGTTCGACCGGCAGTGGGAGGCGGTGACGACGCGCATCTCGCGCGGCGTGGCGGCTCAGATCGTGCTCTTCGTGCAGAGTTACGAAACGCTGGGGCCGGAGAAGTTTGCGGGCGAGGTCGTTCGCTTGCGCGAGAGCTCGTTCGGTCTTGTGCCCGCCATTATTCCCGGCAGCAAAATTCCTGAAACGGAATCGCCGGCTTACGAAGTCTTGAAGCAGGTGTTCGGGCGCGAGTTATCGGCGCGCACTGGACGGCCTGTTTGGGTGGACTCGGATTCGCTTGAAGATCAGGTCGATATCCGCATTCAGCTCGACGGTGCGGTGATGCAGGTTTTGGCCGAGCGCAAGCGTGTGATGTCGACCAACACGCACGTGTGGGTGCTTTGGATGATGGGCACCGCGATGGTGCTGCTCAGCGTCGCCGTGCTGTTCTTGCGGAATCAGATACGGCCTATTGAGCGGCTCGCCGATGCGGCGGAGGCTTTCGGCAAGGGGCGCGATGTGCCGGACTTTCGGCCGTCGGGAGCGACCGAGGTGCGGCGCGCGTCGCTGGCCTTTCTTGACATGCGCGAGCGTATTTCGCGGTTCGTGCAACAGCGAACCGATATGCTGGCCGGCGTGAGCCATGATCTGCGCACGCCGTTGACGCGCATGAAGCTTGAACTGGCGATGATGAAAGACAGCGCCGCTATGCAGGCGCTGAAGGGCGACGTCGAAGAGATGGAGCGGATGCTGGAAGAGTATCTGGCGTTTGCACGCGGGCAGGCGGGCGAGGGGCCGGCGGAAACCGACCTCGGGCAATTGCTGCGCGATGTCGTCGTCAGCGCGCAGCGCAAGGCGGACGCAAAGACGCCGGAGAAGACCGTCGAGCTTACGGTCAAGAACGGCATCTTGGTCGAGGTGCGGCCCAACGCCATGCGGCGCTGCGTGATGAATTTGGTCGAGAACGCGATCCGGCACGGCACGCATTCGCAGGTGAGCGCGGTCGAGAACGGTACGATGGTCGAAATTGCCGTCGACGACGACGGGCCCGGTATTCCGGCCGATCAGCGCGAAGAGGCGTTTCGCCCGTTCCACCGGTTGGACACCGGGCGCACGCTGGCCGCTGGCGGCGTCGGTTTAGGGCTTGCGATCGCGCGCGATATTGCGCGCGGGCATGGCGGCGACATCATTTTGGGCGACAGCAGGATGGGCGGTCTGCGCGCGGTCGTGCGGCTGCCGGTTTGAGGGGCGATATGATCGTTGTGCTTGGAAGCATTGTCGCAAAGCCGGACACATTTGAAATGCTCAAGCGGTTGGGGCTTGAGCATGTGCATCGCTCGCGGACGGAGCCCGGGTGTATCTCGCATGCGGTGTATGTCGATACCGAGAATCCGATGAAGCTGGTGTTCGTCGAGAAGTGGAAGGATGCGGCGGCGCTGGCCACGCATTTCAAGGTGAAGGCTTCGATCGATTTCGTGAACAAGGGCCGCGAGATGGGGGCCGAAGCGCCGACCATCGAAATCTACGAGGCTTTGCCCGCGAAGCTCGGTTGATGGCCGCCTACGACGATGGTGGTGAAAGACCCGCGGTGGGCCGATCGGTATCAGGAAATTTGGGTCGCGGCGGCTTAGTGGCCTGCATGTCGGACGCCCAGAGGTGGAGCGCGGCGTAGGCGCGCCACGGTCGCCATTTCTCTGCGCGGGCGAGCAGCCAGGCGGGTGTCGGGCGTTTGCCGTCCTTGCCCTCCATGGCGCGCAGGAGGCCGATGTCGCTGGCGGGGAAGGCGTCGGGTTCGCGCAGTTCGCGCATGGCGATGTATTGCGCGGTCCATTCGCCGATACCGCTTAAGCCGCGTAGTTGGGTGATCGCCTCGTCGAGGCCGCGTCGGGCGCCGAAGATTTGCGGATCGGCTGCTACGGCGGCGGCGAGCGACGACAGCGATTTGATGCGCGCACGGGGCATGCCGAGGACGGAGAGGTCGGCCTTCGCGATCGTCTCCGCTGAGGGGAAGATGCGGGTGAGGGTCGGCGACTGCGGGTTCGCGAGTTTTTCGCCGAAGGTGTTCGCCAAAATTCCGGCGAGGCGTGTGGCGGCGCCGACCGTGATCTGCTGGCCGAGGATGGCGCGGACGGCGAGTTCGAAGCCGTCCCATGCGCCAGGCACGCGCAAGCCCGGTCGTGCGGCGACGAGCGGTGCGAGTTTTGGATCTTCGCCCAAGTGCGTGGCGATAACCGACGGGTCCGCCGCCAAGTCGAAAACGCGACGTATGCGGGCGATGATGACGGGCAGGAAATTTACGCGCGGGAAATCGACCGTGACGTTGAGCGTGTCGCCGTCGCCTTGGGTGACGCGGATTGTTCCGTGCTCGCCGCCGAACGTGATCGTGCGCGCGTAGGCGGTTGGTGTTACATGCTCGACGTTCGGGATGGCGCGCGCGGAGAGGAACGCCAGGATCGTGTTCCAGTCGTAGGGCGCGCGGTAGGGGAGTTTGATCGCGATTTCGTTGCCGCGGCGATCCGCTTCGCCGGCGCGTCGTGCGCCGCGCAGTTTGGCGGGCGGGCGTTTGAAGAGCGTTTGGAAGGTCTCGTTGAAGCGGCGGACGCTGCCGAAGCCTGAGGCCATCGCGATATCAGCCATCGGCAGGTTGGTTTGGTGGATGAGCTGCTTGGCCAGCAAGACGCGGCGTGTTTGCGCGACGGCGATGGGTGACGCGCCGACATGTTGCTGGAAGAGCCGTCGCAGTTGGCGTTCGCCGACGCCGAGGCGCGCCGCCAATGCTTCGACGTCGCCGTCGTCGAGGGCGCCGGCTTCGATGAGTTGGGTGGCGCGGGCGACGGTGTTGGCCGTGCCGCGCCAGATCGCGAAGTCGGGTGAGGCTTCGGGGCGGCAGCGCAGGCAGGGACGGAAGCCTGCTTCCTGCGCGGCGGCGGCCGAGGCGTAGAACGCAACGTTCTGCTTCTTCGGCGTTTGTGCGGGGCAGATCGGGCGGCAGTAGATGCCCGTCGTGTGGACGCCGATGAACAAGCGCCCGTCGAAACGCGCGTCGCGCGTTTGGATCGCCCGGTAGCAAGCGTCGTGGTTCATGTCCATGGGTGGATCATTGCCGATGCTGCCCCGGGCTGTCTCGCGCTTTTCGCTTCTATCGGTCGTGGGATTCCAGCGTTTGCTTCATGACGCGGGTGCCTTCCTCCATTTGGCTGCTGATGTAGGGGGCGAGGTCGTTCGGCAGGATGTCGGCGATCCAGGTGATGCGCGTGCGGTTGTCGCCTTCGGCGAAGACCTGGAACGATGCGTTGTGGTGCTTCAGGCGTGTGCCGACGATCGTGTAGACGAGGCGGCGGGTTTGATCGTCCATGCTGACCAGGACTTCGCGCGCGACGGAGCCGTTGGCGAAGGTCACGATGCGGGCGTCGCCGTCGAGGCGGCAGTCGATGACGAAGCCTCGGGCGAGGCGTTTGTGAACCGCGCCGTAGTCGCGCATCGCGTCCCAGACGTCGGCGGGGCTTGCGTCGACGACGACTTCTTTCTGGATGGAGGCGCCGGTCGCGACCATCGGCGCGGCGACGGAGAGGGCGGCGGCGAGGACGGATTTGGCGGTGGTGCTGTGCGTCATGATGAATGCTCCCGATTGATGTTGGGTGGAGCATTGCGCCGGCGGCCGGTTCTGTCTGGCGGTTTTCGGACGTGACCGGTTAGAGCAGTTTGGCGCCGTCGGGGATGCGTTTGTCGGCGTGGATGAGGACGACGTGGCCGTTGTCGTCGTGGAAGCCGAGCGTCAGCACCTCCGACATGAACGGGCCGATTTGGCGCGGCGGGAAGTTGGTCACCGCGCAGACTTGGCGGCCGATGAGGTCTTCGGGTTTGTAGTGCTCGGTGATTTGCGCGGAGCTTTTCTTGCGGCCGATGTCGGGGCCGAAATCGATGACGAGTCTGAGCGCGGGTTTGCGCGCCTCACGGAACGGTTCGGCTTCGACGACGGTGCCGATGCGGACGTCGACGGCGAGGAATTGGTCGAATGTGATTTGCGGCACAGCTGTCATTCAGGGCTGCCGAGGGTGATTGGTACAGCGTGCTTTAACGCTATTTCCTTCAAGCCGGCGTGCAACCGCTCTGGGTCAAACGTCGTCTCGGGGAAGAACTTCCCTGAAGGCAAGAACGTTATCTCCGTGCCATGCCGATCACCTGCGTCGCCCAGATCTCTTAGCGGCGTCTCGATTTCGCCGAAGCGGAAGCGCATTTGGTGCTCTCTCCCGCTTCGCCATATGTGCACGTCGACCCAATCGGAAAGAGCGTTCACGACGCAAAGGCCAATCCCTTCCGGTGGGCTCTCGTTCATTGCAGCGTAGAGATTAGTCATGACCGCCTCTGCCAGCGGGATGCCAAGTTTGGGATAGGGATCGGTAGAAAGGCCACGACCATCGTCCCGAACGGTGCAAGATCCATCGCCATTGAGGTGAACGCTGATACGTTTGGCGTTGCCCGCCAGTGCTTCGCTGATCGCACTGTGGACAACTCCGTAGACCATGTTGTGCAAGCCCGTGCCGTCATTCATCGGCCCGGCGTACATCCCCGGGCGCTTTCGGATGAGGTCGATGGCGCGGAGATCGTTCACTTTCTTCCGGCGGAAATCTTCTCAGCGAGCTCTTGCATTTCCGAGATCGATTCTTTGGCGCGGTCTTGCATGACTTTGAAAGCGTCGCCGTTGGCGTCGATGGTGAGTTGGGCTAGTTCCTTCATGTGCTTGAGGGCGCGGCCGATTGTTTTTTCGACCAACTCGGCTTGCTTCTTCGGCAGTTCTTTGCCGTCGTTCGCTTTCATGAGGTCGCCGACGGATTCTTGGATCGCCTGCATCGTTTCGGTCATGATTTCGGCTTGGCGGCGCATGAGGTTTTGGTAGCCCTCGGCGGCTTTTTGGTTCGCCTTGACCAGGGCCTCGAAGTTTTTCTTTTGGCTTTCCATCAGCGCGGACGTGTCGATGCCCGGCATGCTGAAGCGTTCCATGAAGTTGGAATCGAAGTTCGGCCATTTGAAATCGAATTCGGGGAACGGGCTTTTCGCCATGGCGGCTTTTCCTTTTGGGTTGAGGCTCTAGTCGGCGGCGGCTTTTGTTTTTTCGGGCTCGGCTTCGGATTCAGGGTCGGCGGTGAGGCGGCGTTGGAGCGCATCGGCCCATTCTTCGATCGTGCGCAGGCGGCGGTCGACGTGGGCCATCGTCTTGGCCAGGTCGTCGCCGTCTTGCAGCCAGACGCCTAGCGTTTCGGCGAGCAGGATGCCGATGCCGCGTGTGGTGATGAAGCCTTGCCAGCCTGAGGTCGGCAGGCCCGCGATGTCGGCGATCCATTGGGCGCTGCGCATCGTGGCGGGGAGTACGTCGAGGAAGGCGCCGGGGTCGCCTTTGCTTTCGTCGTGGATGATTTGGATGGTCGACTTCAGCGGTCCCATCGCCTCGAAGCAGCTTAGGATCGCGTCGAAGGCGCGGTCGCGCGGCGGGATGTCGGCGTCGGGCTCTTGCGCGCGTTCGATCAATCCGATGTCGACGCGCTTGGCGATGAGCGCCAACAGCGCGCGTTTGTCGGGGCAGAGATCGTAGAGCGTCGCCGCGTCGATCTTGGCTTTGCGTGCGACCGCGATCAGCGACAGCGATTTCCAGCCCGACTTCTCGATCGTGGCGAGGGCCGTGCTGATGAGCTTTTCTTCGGGGGTGAGTTTCTTGGTGGTCGCCATCGCCCTTCAAGTCCTGCGAACGTTGGTGGGATGCAGTCTAGGCGGGCTATCGCGTTTTGGCGAGTTCGAAGCCGCGCGCCGTGGCCGCGCTCACCGCTTCGATAAGCAGGGTCTCGAATCGCTTGTCGGTCATGAGGACGTTGAGCGCGGCTTCGGTGGTTCCGCCGGGACTTGTGACGGATTTGCGCAGATCGGCGGGATCCGTCGGCGTGACGGCGAGCATGGCGCCCGCGCCTTCGATCGTTTTGCGGGCGAGGCGTTTGGCGATGTCGGGGTTGAGGCCCTGGCGTTCCGCCGCGGCGGCGAGGGCTTCCACCAGCAGGAAGACGTAGGCGGGGCCGGAACCCGAGACGGCGGTGACGGCGTTCAACATCTCTTCGCCGTCGAGCCACACCAATTCGCCGACGGCGCAGAGGAGGGTGTGGGCAAGTTTGCGTTGGCTCGCCGTCGTGGTCGGCGTCGCGAACGCTGCGGAGATGCCTTTGCCGATGGAGGCGGGAAGGTTCGGCATCGCGCGGACGATGGCGCGCGGTTTGTCGAGCCAGAGGCCGAGGCTTTCGATCGAGGTGCCGGCGGCGATCGAGATGACGACCGCTTTCTTGGCGGCGATGGCGTAGGTCGGCGCGACATACGGCATCAACTGAGGTTTGACCGCCAGGATGAGCGCTTCCGGGTTTTCGTCGGCGATGACTTGCGGATCGTGGTCGAGCTTGGCGCCGGCGGCGCGGAAGGCGCGTGCGTCTGCGGGCTTTACCTTTGGGTCGATCAGGATGAGGCGCGAGCCGTGGCCGGCGACGATCAGGCCGCGGGCGATGGCGCCGCCCATGTGGCCGACGCCGACGATGACGATCGGGCGCTTGGCGCCGGCCGGTTGTTTGACTGCGGTCTTTGGGGTTAGGCGCTGCCTTGGCACTGATAGACTACCGCTGCGGCCGCTTCCGAGGCCGACTTGCCGGCCCAGATCACGAACTGGAAGGCCGAATAGTAGCGGTCGCACGCTTCGAGTGCAGCATCAATCAGGCCTTCGCATTGCTCCGGCACCGCCATGGCGCCGCGCAGCAACAGGCCGTGGCGGAAGATGATTTGGCCTGAGTCGGGCCACATCTCGAAATGGCCGAGCCAGAGCTGCTCGTTGATGATGTTGAGCAGGCTCGCGATCTCGGCGCGCTTCAGCTTGGGCACCTTCACTTCGAGCTGCGCCGAAAGCTGCAGCGTTTCGACGTTGTGGCGCCAGTTGATCGAGAAATGATGGTCTTCGGTTTGGCCGGGGAAGGAGAGATGCATCTCATCCTCGCCGGCGCGATCGAACAGCCATTCGTTTTGAACGGCGAGCTGCTCCATGAGGTCGAGGGGGTTGCCCTGATTCACTACGGCTTGGATCAGTTGGGTGCTGCTCATCTCGTCGTCCAGCCTTTCTTGGCCCTCAGAGTCAACCCGCCGCCGGAGGGGGCCGGCGGCGGTGAACACGCGAGGGTGAATTAGCAAGGGTACGCAGGAGGATGCTCCGGGCCCGGAATTACAAACGCTCCACATAAAGCCCGACGCGAAGCACCCTCCATGAATCGCAGGGTGCATCAGCGATGGAATCGCGCGCAAGAGTCCCCTGCGGGAATAACTCGCACTGTGTCGCGATCGCTTGTGGAATCTCGCCGGACTTCAGCGAAGCTTTGGGGATTGCCTGCGGACAGGTTTGTTCCGCGAAGTTTTGAACAGGCGTGAATCGCGTGAATCATTTCTAGCGCACGCGATTTCGAGCACAGCGAGTCGCGCGCGCAACTCTTCAACCTCTTTGCGAGATTTCGCGTGCATCGATTTCATCGCGTCGAACTCTTCGCGCGGAACCAGATTGAGATCGTTCACGATGCGCTCGGTCTGCGTCTTGATGAGCGTGCCGATCTCGTCGCGCATGCCCTTCGCGGCGCCGGCCGCGTTGGTCATGAGCTTGGCCAGTTGGTCGAGGAGCGGGTTGTCGGTCGCCATGGTCGGTTCCGGTCGTCATCAAACTGTTGCGCGCCGGGTTACAGGTAAGCACGAGAGGGGCGGTCTGCAATCGGCGGCGGTCTTGACAGGGTTGGAGCGGCGGCCCCAAGTCTGCGCCGTTCACGCAGGATTTCCGCATGCTTGCGCTGCAGTTCCCGGACTTCGACCCCGTCCTTATTCAGATTGGGCCGCTTGCCATTCGCTGGTATGCGCTGGCCTATATCGCGGGATTGCTCGGCGGGTGGTGGTACATTCTGCGGCTGCTGAAGACGCAGTATCTGTGGGATGGGCCGCCGTTTAACGGCAAGCCGCAGGTGACCGCGGATCATATCGGCGATCTCTTTGTGTGGGCGGCGTTGGGCGTCATAGCGGGCGGACGCCTGGGCTACGTTCTCTTCTACGGCTTGATCTATGAGTGGGACCATTTCGCCGAGGCGCCGTGGCGTGTGTTTGCGGCGTGGGAAGGCGGCATGTCGTTCCACGGCGGCGCGATCGGCGTCGTGCTCGCGATCATCTTCTTCGCGCGCGCCAAAAAGCTCGACATGGTGGCCCTGGGCGATCTTGTCGCCGTTGCCGCGCCGATCGGTTTGTTCTTCGGACGCATCGCCAACTTCGTGAACGGCGAATTGTGGGGCAAGGTCAGCACGGCGCCGTGGGCGATGGTATTTCCGAGCGATCCGAAACAATTGCCGCGGCATCCGAGCCAGCTCTATGAAGCGGCGCTTGAGGGGTTGGTGTTGTTCATCATCCTTCATGTGATGATCCATCGCTTCAACGCGCTGCGTCGGCCGGGGCTTGTCATTGCCGTGATGTGGGCGGGGTATGGATTGTTCCGCTTTCTCGTCGAGGAGTTTTTTCGCGAGAATTCGCATCAGTCGTTGGGCATCATTTCGATGGGCGCGCTGTTGTCGATCGCCATGTTCATCTTCGCGGCGGTGTTCTTCTGGTATTCGCTCTATCGCAAGGGGCCCGCCCTGCAGACGCAATGACGGACGTCGTTCAGCATCTGAAGGATTTGATCCGCGCCGACGGTCCGGTCACGGTTGCCGAGTTCATGCGCATTGCCCTCACCGCGCGCGGCGACAGCTACTATCGCAGCCGCGATCCGCTCGGGGCTGGGGGTGACTTCGTCACTGCCCCCGAGGTATCGCAGATTTTCGGCGAGTTGATCGGGCTGTGGTGTGCGGATGTTTGGCGGCAGTTCGGCGCCCCGAAAAAGTTTGCGCTGGTTGAGCTTGGGCCGGGGCGTGGGACGTTGATGAAGGACGCTCTGCGCGCGGTGCGGGTCGTGCCGGGGTTTCTCGACAGCGTTTCCATCGTTCTCGTCGAGGTGAGCGAGGCGTTGCGGCGTGTGCAGCGGGATACGTTGCCCGCGCTGCCGGTGCATTGGCGCGACCGGTTCGACGACATCGACGATTCTCATGGGCCGATGATCGTGGTCGCCAACGAGTTTTTCGACGCGCTGCCTGTGCATCAGTTCGTGCGGACGCAAGCGGGGTGGGCCGAGCGATGCGTTGGGTTGGATGCGGCCGGCGGACTCGTGTTCGGCGCATCGCCGGGCGGCGCTGCTGTGGTGCCAGACGTTCTGCGAGACGCGGTGGTAGGGTCGATTGTCGAGGTCGCGCCTGCGCGGACGGCTGTCGCGCAGGTGGTTGGCGAGCGCATCGCCGCTTCGGGCGGTGCGATGCTGGCGATCGACTATGGATTTGCCGGGCCGGCTGTCGGGGACACGCTGCAGGCGGTGAAGGCGCATCGTTACGTGGACGTGCTGGCGGAGCCTGGGGCGGCGGATTTGACGTCTCACGTTGATTTTACGGCGCTTGGCGAAGCGTTGGCCGACAGTGGGGCGCGTGTTTGTCCGTTGGCGACGCAGGGTGATTTCCTCCATACCCTCGGGGCTTCGGCGCGTGTTGCGGCTTTGAAGGTTAAGGCGAGCGCCGCGCAGGCTGCGGATTTGGATGCTGCGCTTCACAGGTTGACCGATGCGCGGGCGATGGGCAGCTTGTTCAAAGTGCTGTGCGCGGTCGCGCCGGCGTCCGTTCAACCTGCCGGTTTTCCCGCGTCATGACTCCGCTGCAGTCGTCTCATTTGTCCGGCCTCGACGGGATCGCGCACGGATTCTTCGGGCGGCGGGGCGGCGTGTCGAAGGGCATTCTTGCGTCGTTGAATTGCGGCTATGGGTCGAACGACGATGCGGCGGCGGTGCTTGAGAATCGTACGCGGGTGGCAACGTGGCTGGGTACGCAGGAGCCGCGGTTGCTGACGGTCTATCAGATTCATAGTGCGGAGGCCGTGAACGTCACGACGCCGTGGGTGCGCGGCGATGCGCCGAAGGCCGACGGCATGGCGACCAACGTGCCTGGCATCGCGCTCGGCGTTCTCGCCGCGGATTGCGCGCCGGTGTTGTTCGCCGATGCGAGCGCGGGCGTCATCGGTTCGGCGCATGCAGGGTGGAAGGGGGCACTCGGCGGCGTGGTAGAATCCGTTATATCGCTGATGGAGACGATGGGGGCGAAGCGTTCGCGCATTCGTGCGGCGATCGGGCCTTGCATCAGCCAGGCGTCCTACGAAGTGGGGCCGGAGTTTCGGGAGCGCTTCGTCGAGAGTGCAGGCGAGAATGCCGCGTACTTCGTTCCGTCGATGCGCGCCGATCATTGGCAGTTCGATCTACCTGGGTTTGTGCGCGCGCGCCTTGCTGCTGCTGGTGTTGAGGTCGATGTCGTCGGTGCGTGCACCTACGAGGACGAGAAGGGGTTGTTTTCGTTCCGGCGGGCGACGCATCGGGCGGAGCCCGAATATGGCCGCAATCTTTCGGCGATCATGTTGAAGCCATGATGCGGGTTGCTCTCATCGTTTTCGGTTTGGCGTTTGGGCTTGTCGGATGCGCCGGGGTGACCGAGCCCTTGGGCATGGAGGATCCGTTCGCGATCGCGCAGCCGTTCCGGGGCATGGAGCGCAACGATGAGATGATCGCGCAGGCGATCGAGGTGCCGGCGCTGGTCGTCGACGTGCCTCAGGGTGTGGCGAATGAGGTCGGCACGGCGCTGCGCGATCAGGTCGTCGAAGCGGCTCGCAAGCATGATATCCCGGCGCTGTCTCAGGCGACGCCGCTGGCGTGGGTGTTGACCGCGCAGGCGGCGACGATTGCGGCGAGCGATAAGGCCGGCGGGGAGCAGACGGTGATATCGTGGCGGCTCTTCGATGCGACGGGCCGTGAGCGGACGCAGTTTCCGGTGACTTTCGCGGGGACTGAGGCGAGCCTTACCGTCCCTGGGGTGCAACTGCTGGCGGAACAGACAGCGAGCGCGCTCGAGACGGCGCTGACGCATCCGGGCCGTCAGATCGCGACCAACGCGGCGGCGACTGTGCGGCCGATTGCTTGGATCGGCTCGGTCAAGGGTGCGCCGGGGGACGGCAACACCGCGCTGGTGCGGGCGCTGCAGGGTGTGCTGCCGCTGAAGGGCGTGAAGGTCGATCCTCAGAAGGATAAGGCCGCATGGCGCATCGAAGGCGTCGTGAAGGTGACGCACGGCGCGGGCGACAATGATGTCGTGACGCTGACGTGGCGGGTTCTTGACGCGAAGGGCAAAGAGGCCGGGACGATCGCGCAGGAGAACGCGGTGCCGCGCGGGCGGCTGTCCAAACCTTGGGCAGAGATCGCGGGCTTTGCGGCAGAGGCGGCTGCGGAAGGGATTGCGCAGCTTATTCAACAGATTGCTCAGGCCGAGGCAGGGTAAGTCGCATTGCAACGCGGTATGGGCGTTGCTACAAGCCCGGCATCATCACTGAACTGACATTTGTTCGCCGTTTGTGCGGCTCGCTTCCGGGACATCACGCGACATGAAGCTCCTTGCCGGCAACAGCAACCATCCGCTCGCGAACCAGATCAGCGAATATCTGAAGGTGCCGCTGACCAAGGCGATCGTGCGGCGGTTTGCGGACATGGAAGTGTTCGTCGAGATTCAGGAGAACGTGCGCGGCGAGGATGTGTTCGTCATCCAGTCTACGTCGTATCCGGCGAACGACCATTTGATGGAGCTCTTGATCTGCATCGATGCGCTGCGGCGGTCGTCGGCGAAGCGGATTACGGCCGTGGTTCCGTATTTCGGTTATGCGCGTCAGGATCGCAAGCCCGGTCCGCGCACGCCGATTTCGGCGAAGCTGATCGCGAACATCATCACACAGGCAGGGGCGGGGCGTGTGCTGACGCTCGATCTGCATGCCGGGCAGATCCAGGGCTTCTTCGATATTCCGACCGACAATCTTTATGCGGCGCCGATCTTCGAGCACGACATCAAGGAGCAGTTCGACGGCGAGAGCTTGATGGTCGTGTCGCCGGACGTCGGCGGCGTGGTGCGTGCGCGTGCGCTTGCGCGGCGTATCAATGCGGACCTTGCCATCGTCGACAAGCGGCGCGAGCGGGCGGGCGAGTCCGAGGTTATGAACATCATCGGCGACGTGTCGGGGCGGACGTGTTTGCTGATCGACGACATCGTCGATTCAGCGGGTACGCTGTGCAACGCGGCCGAGGCCCTGATGAACAAGGGCGCGAAGGCCATCTATGCCTATGCGACGCACGGGGTGTTGTCGGGCGGGGCGGTGGCCAGGGTTAAAGGGTCGAAGCTGAAGGCTCTCGTCATCACGGACTCCATCGCGCCGACGGAGGCGATGCGGACCTGCCCCAATATCCGTATCCTGCCGACGGCCCCGCTTCTCGGCGAGGCAATCCGCCGCATCGCCGAGGAACGCTCGGTTTCCAGCCTGTTCGACTAGTCACCCGCAGAACCGCGTTTTGCGCCGGCGCGGTGGAGCGCCCACCCTCACCCCCGGCCCCTTTCCCGCCCAGGCGGGCGAGGGGAGTTTTGTTGCGTTGGGGCGTGGGTTCGGATACATCCGCCGCTCTTTCCGATAGGCGGAATGAACAAGATAGGGGGCTAGGCCTCCGAAAGGGTTCAGGAACCATGACAGACACCATCACTATCCCTGCGAAGAAGCGCACCGGCAGCGGCACAGGTTCGGCTCGCGCCGTCCGCCGTGAGGGTTTGATTCCCGGCATCGTCTACGGCGCCGGCGGCGATCCCGAGCAGATCAAGTTCGCGCAACGCGACATCGAAAAGCATTATCAGACCGGCCGCTTCACCTCGACGCTCGTCACGCTCGACGTCGAAGGCAAGAAGATGCGCGTCATTCCGCGCGAGGTGCAGGTCGATCCGGTTTCGGACCGTCCGATCCACGCCGACTTTCAGCGTCTGGTCGCGGGCGCGCGCATTCGCTTGTTCATCCCGGTGCACTTCAACAACCACGGCGACTCGCCGGGTCTGAAGCGCGGCGGTGTGTTGAACATCGTGCGCCACGAAATCGAATTCGTCTGCCCGTCGGAGCACATTCCGCAGTTCATCGAAGCGGATCTCGCCGGCATGGATATCGGCGACAGCTTGCACATCTCGGCGATCAAATTGCCGGAAGGCATCGTGCCGGTGATCCGTAACCGCGACTTCACCGTTGCGACCGTGGCGGCGCCGTCTGCGTTTGCCGACGTCGAGACGAAGCCGACGGCTGCGGCGGAAGGCGATGCGGCTGCAGCTGCGGCGGGTGCTGCTGCTCCGGCGGCTGGCGCTGCTCCGGCGGCGGGTGCGAAAGCCCCGGCTGCGGGTGCGAAGGCTCCGGCTGCTGCAGCGGCGAAGGCTCCGGCCGGCAAGGCCGCGCCGAAGGCTCCGGCTGCGAAGAAATAACGACGGCGCTTCTTCAGTGCTTGCGGCGGCCGCCAAACGATTGGCGGCCGTTCGCGCATGTGAGGCGCTTTGAGAGACGAACATGTTGCTCATCGTCGGTCTCGGCAATCCGGGCGAGACCTATCAAAACCACCGCCACAACGTCGGATTCATGGCGGTCGATGCGATTGCGGCCGCGCACGGCTTTGGCCCTGCGCGGTTGAAGTATCGCGCGCATGTGTCGGAAGGCACGCTGGGGTCGGAGAAGGCGCTGATCCTGAAGCCGATGACCTTCATGAACGAGAGCGGCAACGCGGTGCGCGATGCGGCGGCGTTTCATAAGATTCCGCTCGACCGCATCTTCGTCATTTACGACGAACTCGATCTTGCCGAGGGCAAGGTGCGCGTGAAGCTCGGCGGCGGGAATGCGGGGCACAATGGGTTGCGCTCGATCTCGGCGCATGTCGGCAACGACTATTGGCGCGTGCGGATCGGGATCGGGCATCCGGGCGAGAAGGAGCGCGTGACGGGTCACGTGCTGGGCAATTTCACCAAGGCAGATCGTATGTGGGTCGATCCGTTGCTGGACGCGATCGCGCAGGCGGCGCCGTTCCTGGCGAAGGGCGATGAGGCCGGGTTCATGAACAAGGTGACGTTGCTGACGACGCCGAAGAAAGAGCCCAAGCCAAAGCCGAAAGACGACGAGCCGCGGCAGAACAAATCAAAGGACGAGTGATATGGGTTTCAAATGCGGCATCGTCGGATTGCCGAATGTCGGCAAGTCGACACTGTTCAACGCGCTGACGCAGACGGCGGCGGCGCAGGCCGCGAACTATCCGTTCTGCACGATCGAACCCAACGTCGGCGAAGTGGCGGTCCCGGATCCGCGGCTCGATAAGCTGGCGAAGGCCGGCAAGTCGCAGCAGATTATTCCGACGCGCCTGACGTTCGTCGACATCGCGGGTTTGGTGCGCGGCGCGTCGAAGGGTGAAGGTCTCGGCAATCAATTCCTGTCGCATATTCGCGCGGTCGATGCGGTCGCCTATGTGCTGCGCTGTTTCGACGACGGCGATGTTACGCATGTCGAGAATCGGATCGATCCGCTGGCGGACGCCGATACGGTCGAGACGGAGCTGATGCTTTCGGATCTCGACAGCCTTGAGCGGCGGGTCAACGCGACGGAGAAGAAGGCCAAGCAAGGCGACAAGGAAGCCAAGGCGCAGTTCGAGGTTATGTCGGCTGTGTTGCCGTTGCTGCGCGAGGGCAAGCCAGCGCGAACGGTGAAGCTGACCGACGAGCAGCGGCCGGTGTTCGAGATGCTTCAGCTGCTGACGGCCAAGCCCATCGTCTATGTCGCTAATGTCGACGAAGGTTCGGCGGCGAAGGGGAATGCGTACTCCAAGAAGGTGGAAGAGCGCGCTAAGGCGGAAGGTGCGGCGTTCGTCGTCATCTCGGCGAAGATCGAGTCCGAGATTGCGCAGCTGTCGCCGGCGGAGCGGGATGATTTTCTTCAGACGCTGGAGCTTGAAGAACCGGGTTTGAACCGGTTGATCCGCGCGGGCTATTCGCTTTTGCACCTGATCACGTTCTTTACCGTGGGGCCGAAAGAGACGCGGGCTTGGACCGTGCACAAGGGCGCGCGGGCGCCGCAGGCGGCGGGCGTGATCCACACGGATTTCGAGAAGGGGTTCATCCGGGCCGAGACGATCGCCTATGCCGATTTCATCGCCAACAACGGCGAGGCCGGGGCGAAGGATGCGGGCAAGATGCGGCTGGAAGGCAAAGAGTACGTCGTGCAGGACGGCGACGTGATGCACTTCCGGTTCAACACCTGAGCCGCGGTTTACGCTAACGCGGGCCGCGTTTGATCATTTTTGCAGGGCGGTCAATAATGCGGGCGGGGAGCTTTGCGTATGACCGTCTTGCCTGCTTGCGCCAATTGCGGCACGGCGCTGAACGGGCCTTACTGCTCGAATTGCGGGCAGAAGGCGTCGGATTATCATCGCCCGTTCTGGTGGATATTCGGCGAGTTTCTCGACTCCGTCTTCGGTTACGACTCGCGCACGTTCCGCACCATCTGGCTGTTGTTCGCGGAACCCGGCGAGTTCACGCGGCGCTATAACGCCGGGCAGCGGGCGTCGCTTTTGCCGCCGTTCCGGTTGTTCCTGATCGCGACCGTCGTCTTCTTCGTCAGCTTGCAGCTCACCGGTCTTGCGATGGTCGCCTTCAAGACGCGCACCGTCCCCGTGGCTTCGCTGCCGCAAGAGGCTGTAGAGGCGATCAAGAAGGGAGACAACAATGCGCGGGTCACGATCGAGGCCGAAGGCAAAGTCAGCGTCGTGACGATCGAGCTTTTCGTTCCTGTTCATCCGGGCGATCACAAGCCGATATCGGAAGACCAGAAGCGGGGTGTTGACGAAGTCCGCAGAGCCTTCGACGCCGACACCAAGAATGCGACACCCGACGAGGCCGGCTGGCTGAAGTGGATGGAGGCGAAAGGCAAGCGGATCGCCGAAGGGTATGAGCGGGCGCTGACCGATCCGTTGAAGCTGAACGGTCCGTTGAATGTGTGGTTGCCGCGGTTGATGCTGGTGCTGGTGCCGATCTTCGCGCTGTTGCTGGCGCTCGTGCATTGGTGGCCGCGGGTTTATCTCATCGAGCATTTGGTGTTTTCGATCCACATTCACACGGTGGTGTTTGTGGCGCTGTCCTTGGTGACGCTTGCCGCCGCGGCACTTGGCAATACCGATTTCCTGTGGGCCGTCTGGCTGCTGTTGATCATCTATCTTTGGATGGCGGTCTACCGGGTCTACGGGCGCAGTTGGTGGCTGACCACGTTGAAGGTCGCGGGCGTTCTTGTGGTTTATTCGGTGGTGCTGATGGCGGGGCTCGGCGTGATCTTCCTGCTGGCCCTATCCGAGGTTTAGCGCACCAGCCGTCGCCGATCCGTGATCCGTCTTACGCGCAGTTCATCCTGTGGACATCCTGGTGCAAAGTCGCGCTGGCATAGTGGTTCTTGCGCGCATCGGACCAACGTTCGGGCGTGTGGAGTCCTCAGCACTCGATAAGTTCGCACGCTTGCCTCGCGTGCGAGCGACTGACAGGCCGGTATGCGCGTCCCCCAACCGCATACCGGCTTTTCTTTGCCTGGGGCCTGGCGAAGGCCAACTATTTTTCTTCGTTCAGCCACCTGTTGAACAGGCCGGCGGTGATGGCGCCGGCGAGCGGGGCGACCCAGAACAACCACAACTGCTCCAACGCCCAGCCGCCGACGAAAATCGCCGGGCCGGTGCTGCGCGCCGGGTTCACCGACGTGTTCGTCACCGGGATGGAGATCAAGTGGATCAGGGTCAGCGCGAGGCCGATGGCGAGCGGGGCGAATCCGGGCGGGGCTTTCTTGCCGGTCACGCCGAGGATGATCAGCAGGAACATGGCCGTCATCACCGCTTCGGAGATCGCGCCCGACATGAGGCTGTAGCCGCCGGGCGAATGCTCGACGCCGTAACCGTTCGAGGCGAAGCCTGCGGCCGGGTCGAAGGTCACTGCGCTGGAGGCGATCACGTAGAGGATGCCCGCGCCGGAAATGCCGCCCAGGACTTGGCTTGCCCAGTACGGCAGCACGTCGCTCAACGGGAAGCGTCCGCCGGCCCAAAGGCCCGCGGTCACGGCCGGGTTGAAGTGGCCGCCGGAGATGTGGCCGAAGGCGTAGGCGCCGGTCACGACCGTCAGGCCGAAGGCGAAGGACACGCCGAGGAGGCCGATGCCGACGCCCGGAAACGCGGCGGCGATGACCGCGCTGCCGCAGCCTCCTAAGACGAGCCATAAGGTTCCGATGAACTCTGCGGCCATACGCCGTCCGATATCCATGCTCTTTCCCCTCTGAGGCGCGCTGATTCGCGCGGATTCCCTAGTGTCAGGGAAGTCACAGAGGTTGTCGATGTGTTGCGCGGCAACGTGGACGGGTCGCAAGTTTGCTATTCTGCGCCGTGGCCTGCGGACCGCTGGGGGGCGAGGACGTTGTTGGGACTTTGGATCGTTTTGGCTTCATCGGTCGCTGTGGCTCAGCCGCAGACGATGGCTGCCGTCGCGACCACGCCCACGACCGTGCAGCCGGTGGTCGCGAGCGATGTGCGGCTCGAAGAGTCTGCGCGCGCGATCGATGACGGGAAGTTCGCCGAGGCGTTCAGCCTCGTCGGCGCGGCGATCAAGGACGACAATCTTTCGCAGACGGATGCGGACTGGGCTTCGTATCTGAAGGCGCGGGCGCTGGCCGGGTTGGGCAAGAACGACGAGGCGCAGGCGACTGCGAAGGCGCGGTTTGCGGCGAACGCCAACGGTTACACCTGGGCGTCGCTGGTCGCGATTTCGGTTACGATCAGCCGGCATGAGCAGGCGGCGAGCGCGATCCTCGATCTTGAGGAAGAGGATTTCATCTGGGTCAACCGGCTGCGGCCTGCGGTCGTCGAAAATGTCGTCGCGTGGGTCGATGGCAAGCCTGCCGTGCGCGACGCGCTGATCGTGCGGCTGGTCGAAGGGCGTTACAGCGGACCGGCGTCGGCGCGCGTGCCGGATACGCTGCGCCTGCGCTACATCAATTTGCTGCTGCGGCAGAACCGGTTGGAAGACGCGGCGCGGCAGACGGCGGCGGTCGAGGCGCCGGCGATCCTGAGCATTCTGCTGACGGACAAATCGTTCGCGCCGCTGTGGGAGCATCCGTCCTTGCGGTCGCTGTCGGCGCCGGGTGCGCTGGTGGCGCGTGTGGAGCGCGGCGTGCAGGCGCGGCTTGAGCAGCCGGCGTTGTCGTCGTCCGATTGGCTGGACGTGATGCGTTCGTTACGCATCATCGGCAAGGCCGACGAGGCGGTGCGGTTGGGCATCCATGCGCTCGAGCAAGCGCGGGTGGAGAAGCGTCCACCGGGGCCGGCGCTGCGGCTTGAGATGGCGCGGGCTTATTCCGAGCAAGGGCAGTCATGGGCGGCGCGGCGTGCGGCGCGCGAGTTGCTGCGCGAGGAGGCGTCATTGCCGGTCGCGACGCGGGTCGAGATTGCGCAGGTTCTGGACGACGCGGGCGACGACGACGGGGCGTTGGTTCTGCTGGGTACGATGCAAGGCGCCGCGCGCACGAGTTCGGTTCTGATGCTCACGGCTTGCGCGGCGCACGATATGGGGCGGAACGAGCAGCGCGATGTGGCGATTGCCGCGCTTGAAGCGCAGGCGGCGAGCGCGCCTGTCGATCTGTTCGACGCATTGCTGTGCACGGGGCAACGCGACAAGGCTGCGGTTGTTTTGGGGCAGATGTTGAAGCAGCCGTCGTTGCGCACCGCCGCGATCTTGCGGACGCAGCTTTATGCCGATCCGGCCAACCCGGCCGCGGATCTCAACCACATGCGCTATCGCATGACGGCGCTGGTGGCGAGCGCTGCGGTGCAGGAGGCGATCAAGCCCTATGCGCGCTCGATCGCTCTGCCGTTTACGATCGCGAACGCGCGGCCGAACTAAGCCGGCGTCATCTTCACGAAGTTCTTTGTTGAGGCGACGCGGGCGAGCCAGGCGCCGATCGCGGGGTAGGTCTTCAGATTGAAGCCGCCGTCTTCCGCGCAATGCGTGTAGGCGTAGAGGGCGATGTCGGCCAGCGAAAACTGGTTCGCGACGAACCAATCGTTCTTCTTCAGATGATCTTCCATCACGGCCAGCGCCGCGTTGCCGCGCGCGTGCCAGTCGGGGATGAGGTGTTCCTTTTCGCGCAGCTTTTCCTTGGGCACGAACTTCATCCAGAAGCGGGCGACGGCGATGTAGGGTTCGTGGCTGTATTGTTCGAAGAACATCCACTGCAGCATCTGCGCGCGAGCGAAGCGGTCGGCCGGAATCAAGCTTGAGCCTTCGGCGAGATACCAGGCGATGGCGTTCGATTCGGGAAGGATGCGGCCGTCTTCGAATTCCAGCGTCGGTACGCGGCCGTTTGGGTTCTTGGATAGGAAGTCGGGCTTGCGGGTGAAGCCGGACGTGACGTCGACGTCGACGGTCTTCAGCGGAAGGCCAAGGTGGGCGGCGGTCAGTACGACCTTGTAGCAATTGCCGGAGCGCGGATCTTGATAGAGCGTGGGCATGGGCGGATCACCTCTCGGTTTCGGCGCCTGCCGTTTACTGTAAAGCCAGTGCGTTGTCGCCTTTCAACGTTGCGGCGCATTGCTCTATTGTCGAGCGTGTTGCGAAACTGGCAATGGTGACGATGCAGCCCGCGCCGAACGAACTGGCCGATATTGTGAAGCAAGGGCTGGCCGCCATGCGGGCGGGTGAGCCGCAGCGGGGGCGTGACTTGTTCTCGCGCGCTGCGGCGTTGGCCCCCGGACACGCGCCTGCTTGGGTCGGTTTGGCTCTCGCTTGCGATCTGCTCAAGGACAGCGCCGGTAAATTGACCGCCGTGGAGCGGGCGCTGGCGATCGATCCGCGCAACCTGCGGGCGCTGATCTTGAAGGCCGATCACTTCGTGCTGACCGGCGATATGCGCGGGGCGGCCGCCTATTTCCGGATGGCGACGGAGGCTGCGCCGGCGATGAGTCAGCTGCCGCCGTTCATGCAGGACGAGGTGCGCCGAGCGCGGGCGTTCGGCGAAAACTATACCGCGCAGTATGAAGCGTCGCTTCGCGAGGCTTTGGCGACCCGCGGATTCGACGCTGCGCGGATGAGCGGGCGGTTTGCGCAGTCGTTGGACATTCTGTTCGGCCGCAAGAAAATCTATTTCCAGCAACCGCTCTCGTACTTTCTTCCCGAGTTGCCGCAGATTCAGTTCTACGACCGCGCGCAGTTTCCGTGGCTCGACAAGATCGAGGCGGCGACGGGCGATATCCGCGGCGAACTCGAAGACGTGCTGCGCGAGCCCGCAAAATTCACGCCCTATGTCGAAGGCAAGGCCGAGAGTCCGCTGAAGAGCGACCGGAATCTGCTCAACAATCCCGATTGGAGCGCGTTCTATCTCTGGAAGAACGGCGCCATCGTGCCGGAGAACGCGGCGCGTTGTCCTAAGACGTTGGCCGCGATCGACGGAGCGCCGCTGACCCATATCGCGGGACGCGCGCCGTCGATCCTGTTTTCGCTGCTGCGGCCGGGGGCGCGGATACCGCCGCACACAGGTTTTCTGAATGCGCGGCTGATTTGTCACCTGCCGCTGATCGTGCCGCCGGACTGCACGTTCCGCGTCGGCAACGAGACGCGGACGTGGCGCGAAGGCGAGGCCTGGGTGTTTGACGACACCATCGAGCACGAGGCGCACAACGGCAGCGATCAGACGCGCGTGATCCTAATCTTCGACGTATGGCGCCCCGAAGTCAGCGCGGACGAGCGCGGTTCGATTGCGGCGATGCTGGAAGCCATCGACGCTCACGGCGCGCGGCAACCAGACTGGGAAGGGTGACCGGGCGTTTCTGCGCCTTTTGCGTCATTCATTCTCTCGCAGGGGATTCACGACCGGCCGTCTACGGCGGCGCTCTAAACGACATCGCCCGCCGTGAGGGCGGGCGATGTGCGTCATGCGGATATGCTGAAGTCTATTTGGACCAGCCGCAGCTTTTGCCTTGGTTCTGTTCCTTCAGGTAGCCCATCAGCGGTTGGAAATATTCGATGAGGGCGGAGCCATCCATTTCCTTGCCGCCGGTCAGCTTCTGCAGCGTCTCAGGCCACGGTTTAGAGGCGCCGGCTTTCAGCATCTCCATGTATTTCGCGCCGGCTTCTTTGCTGCCGTAGGTGTCGCATTCGTTCAGCGGACCTTTGTGGCCGGCTGCTTCGCAGAGCGCCTTTTGGAATTGAAACTGCAGGACGAAGGCGAGGAAGTAGCGCGTGTAGGGCGTGTTGCCGGGGATGTGGTACTTCGCACCCGGATCGAAATCTTCTTCCGAGCGGGCGACCGGCGATGAGACGCCTTGGTACTGCTCGCGCAGTTTCCACCAGGCGGCGTTGTAGTCGGCGGGCGCGACTTCGCCGCTGAAGACCTTCCAGCGCCATTGGTCGACGAGTTTACCCCACGGCAGGAAGACGATCTTGTCGAGCGCCCATTTCATTTGCGAGTTGATGACGGCTTTCGGATCGACCTTCTGCGCGGGAACGAGGCCGATCTTGTTCAGATGCGCCGGCGTCAGCGACAACGTGATTGTGTCGCCGATCGCTTCGTGGAAGCCGTCATGCGCCGCGCCTTGGAACATCGGCGGCAGCGGGTTGTACATCAGGTCGTAATAGATGTGGCCGAGCTCGTGATGGATGGTCGTGAGCTCCTCCTCGTTGGGCTCGATGCATTGCTTGATGCGCACGTCGCCTTCCATGTTCAGATCCCAGGCGCTGGCGTGGCAGACGACCTCGCGGTCGCGGGGACGGGTCAGCATCGACTTCTTCCAGAACGAGTCGGGCAGTTTCGGCATGCCGAGCGAGACGTAGAAGTCTTCCGCCGTCCTCGTCATCTTCACCGACATCTCGGCGTCGGCCTTATACGAGAGTTCGGCGATCTCTTCCGGCGTGCGCGCTTTCGGATTCTCGCGGCGCAGTTTCGCGAATTCGCCGTCGCGCTGTTTCTTCAATGCGGCCGTGACGTCCAGGCCGGCGATGCCTTTATACGGTTCGACCAGCGGGTAGATGTTGCTCCACTGCTGGGCCCACATGTTGCCGAGCAGATGGGACGGGATCGGGCCCGACTTCGAGACGACGGCGTCGCCGTATTTGGCGTTGAGCTTGCCGCGCACGTAGCAGTGCAATTCGTCGTAGAGCGGCTTCACCTGCGTCCATAGGCGTTCCGTCTCTTGCGCGAAGGCGTCCGGCTTCATGTCATAAGCGCCGCGCCAGACTTCGCCGGTGTCGGCGAAGCCCATTTCCTTCGCGCCCTGGTTTACGATTTCGACGAAGCGTTGGTAGTCCTTGCGGATGGGGCGGGCGGTTTCGTGCCAGCCTTTCCATGCGGCGGCGCGGGCTTCCGGCGTTTGGTTCGGATCGTTGATGATTTTTTCGATCTCGGTGAGGTTGAGGCACTCTTTTTCGGTGCGGCACCATTTGCCCGCGCCGTAGTTCGCCTCCATCTTCGACAAGATTTTCGCGAGTTCGCTTTGCAGTCCGGGGTCGGACGGCGCGGGGGCGGAGACGTTCTTCAACAGCATGATGCTGCGCGCGGTGTCGGGCTTCATGCCTTCGACACCGTTGAAGCGTTTCGATTCTTCGACGCGGCGCGCTTGCCAGTTGAGATATTCCTCGGTCGCGCGCGACGACAGCATCTGCGTGTCGTCGGTGATGTAGGTCGCCTGCACCCACGACGCCGCGCTGAAATAGGGCAGCATCCTGCGGATGTCGGCGTTGATGTCGTCGACGAACTTGTCGGCTTCGGCGGCGGTCGCGGGGCCGCTCGGCTTTGTCGCGGCGGTGGTCGAGGGCTCGCCGCACGACGCCAGTGTCATGGCGGTGCCGAGCAGGAGTGCTGCTTGGAGCTTCTTCATGATGGATCCTTGGGCCATTTGGATTGGCGGGACCGGGATGATGCCGTTCGAGGCCAGGCCTCACAACAGCGTTTGGCGCGCGTTCGCCTGTGCGGTGTGTATGGACGGTGGATTGCGCGACCTAGGCGAGTTGCGCGTGGCCGCTGACTCGCATTTCGCGGTGCGTTAGTATGTGAGCGAGGCCTTGAGACGGGGCACAAGGGGATTTCAGATGGCAGACAGCAACATGCTCAAGGCGCTCAAGACGTCGATCGAGGACTTTTCGACTCTGGCGCCCGGCGCTTTGGTCAGCCGGCTGCGCGACCCCGAACTTCTGAAAAAGATGAAAAAGTTCGGCGTGAACGAGGCGCAGGTTCACCGCGTCATCCTGATCCTGCAGGAGCACAAGCCGGACTCGAAAGAGTTCAAGGCGTTTCTGAATTCAAAGCTGGTCTGAGGCGCGCGAAGAGCGTCGCCTTCGGTTTCGTTTCCGGCGGCTTCGCTTCCACGGCGGCACGCGCGGTCGTCACGTGCTCGCGCAATTGCTCGACGCGCGGGCTGTTCGGCACGATCGTCAGCATCGTGTCGAGCGCGGTCAAAAACTTCACAGCGTTCTCGGTCGCTTCGCTGGCCGCTTTGGAGAGATCGGGGTAGGTTCCGAGCCTCAGTTCGATCAAGTCCGAGGCCGCGCGAAAATCGTCTTCGTGAATGCTGGGTTTGCTGATCGCGTGGCAGCATTCGCGCAAGAATTCCTGCGTGACGCGCAGCGCTTCTTGCCACTGGCTGCCTTTGAGCCATGCGTTCGCCGCTTCGTCGAGCATGTAGAGATGCGTCATCGCGGTCGAGCGCGCGACGTCGCCCGGGTCTTTCGCTTTGCGTTCGAGATTCTGCGCGGCGTTAGCCCAGTTGGTGCTCTGCTTGCCGATCGTGCGGTCGAAGAGTTCGGCTTCGGTCGCCGCGTGACGTTTGCGCAAGTTCAAATACTCAAGCGTCAGACTCGTGATCACGAGCAGCAGCAGTGCGCAGATCGTCGTCGCCGCGATTTCGTACAGCGTCGTGTTGGCAGCGAAATTCACGATCGTGGCTATGAACGCGTCCACGAGTTCCCCATCACCAGTTTCACGTCTTCCCAAGTCCCCCAAGAAGATCGCAAGCCCATAGTAAATTCATGTGAGAACCAACGCTAGCGTGTGCAAGTGCGTTGTTGCACGCAAACCACGGCAAAAGTTTGATGTCGCAGGGGGCTGACTGGTCAGCCGGTATGCATGGGAAGCATCCCCAAAAGAGGTACCTCATTAGGTCGGATTAACCATAGAATTCGGCAGATTTTCAGCAGTGTTGAGGTGACCGCTTTATCCCCCATTTGCCTAGGATTCTTTTCTTTACTTTGCGTTCCCACGCATGTGATGGTCCGCCGCCTTTCTGCACCGCGCAAAACCTTCTTAAAACCATGCGGGGCGGCGCTTTTAACTACTTCATCCCTGGGTAATGGAGACCTTCATGAATTGGAAAATGGCCGGTATGGCCGGTACCGCTATTGTGGCGATCGCTCTGACGGGCGTGAGCGCAACGGCGGCTGCCAACAAGTTCACCGGCAACATCAGCCTCGCGGTCGGTCAGTCGTTCACTGACGACGAACTGGCGTTCGGCCCGATCGACGTGTTCGACGATTCGTTCACGTCCATCACGGGCGAAGCGCAGTTGAACATCGCCTTCACGCCGAACCTGAACCTGCAGCTCGACTTCTTGGGCGTCGGCAGCTTCGCCGATAGCTCGCTGATCTCGCTTGATCGCGATGCGGGCTTCCAGGGTGGCGCTCACTTCTATTATCGCACCGATCAGTACGCTCTCGGCGTGTTCGCGGGCGCTGGCGTGTCGTCGGGTCCGGAACTCTTCATCTTCGGTTCGCCGAATGCCGAGTACTACTTCGCCGGCGTGGAAGGCCAATACTACTGGAAGAACTTCACGTTCGGCCTCAAGGGCGGCTACCTCGACTCCAGCTCGGATGATCTGGGCTTCTTCTTCGCGTCGAACGACGAGCTGTTCCTGAACAACGCTTGGTTCGCCGACGCGGAAGTGCGTTGGTACGCTTCGCAGAAGTTCGCGCTGTCGGCCAATGTCGGCTACATCAGCGGCGATGCGGGCTTCGGCTTCCTCGACGTCGACACGTGGCATTGGGGCGCCAAGGCCGAATACTGGCCGGAAGAGAAGGAAGGCCTGAGCCTGTGGCTCGCGTATGAAGGCCGCACGACGGACTTTGAAGTGAACACGTTCCCGATCAGCACCGACCGTGACGTTCACACCGTGAAGATCGGCGTGACGTTCCACTTCGGCGTCGACGAAGGCTCGACGCAGTCGAACGACCGTTCGGGTCCGGCCTGGAACCAGATGGACTACGGCGCGATCGTCGTCGGCGGCTAAGCCGACCTTTCGTTCTGAATTTGAAACGGGCGCCGGCGACGGCGCCCGTTTTGCTTTTGACCGTCACGCAGTGAGTCGCGTGCGGTCGTCCGGATGAGCCACCAGCTGTATCTCATCGCTGTAGACGATCTTGCCGGGGTGGCGTGTTGTGATCATCGCGGTCGGTTGGCCCGCTTCGGCGATGAGCCAGGCGAGGTGACGAGCGCGCGCGATGTGCGTTCGCGCTTCCGGCTTGAACCAACAGAGCGCGGTGCGATGGATGCGCCATCTACGATGCCCGCTCCTGCGCGGGACGCGTAGATGCGCGTTGAACCATTCGTAGTGTTGGTCGATCGGATCGCGCAGCCAATGCGGCAGCTCCGGATCGTCAAGAATCCAGCGTTCGGCGCGAAACAGTCCTTCGGCCCGGCGCCGTCGCGCCGCCAGGACAACAAATCGTACGTACATGAGATGCGGTCTCTCGTTCTCGCGCGTGTGTCACGTGCGAGTTCGGTCATCGGTTATGATGAAGCCGCGTTGACGCGGCGGGCGGCTCAGGCCGTCAGCGCCGGCGGAGGTGCGAAATACATACGCATGGGTGTCGCCTCACGAAAGAGGGCGTGCGTATAAGCGCAATCGCCTTCGTGCGCAAGCGTCACCAGTTTTCGCCGAACGGGCGAACGACGGTGTCGAAGGCCCAGGTCGAGCGGTCCTGATGGGCGATGTCCCACGCCACGTTGGCGATGGCGGCGGGCTTGGCGAAGTAGTCGTCGGGCTTGTCGGCGTATTGCTTGCGCGTCCACGGCACGTCGATCACCGCGTCGATGGCGAGATAGGCGACGTGGATGCCCTTCGGCCCCAGGCTGCGTGCGAGGGACTCGGCCAGGATGCGTTGCGCCGCTTTGGTCGGGGCGAACCCTGCGAAATTTGCTTTGCCGCGATAGGCCGACGTGTTGCCGGTCGCGATGATCGCGCCTTGGCCGGCGTCGATCATCGCCGGCGCGACGGCGCGGGCGAGATGGAAGAGCGCCATGACGTTGGTTTTGAAGTTGCGCTCGAGCACGGCGGGGTCGATTTGCATGAAGTCGCCGAACGCCCCGCCGACGGCGTTGTGAATGAGCACGCTCGCGGGGCCGAGGTCGTCTGCGATGCGCGCGAGCGTTGTCTTCAGTTGCGCTTCGTCGGCGACGTCGCAGGGATAGGGCCGGGCATTCGGCGTCTGCGCGGCGAGTTCGGTCAGGCGGTCGGCGGAGCGGGCGAGCATGGCGACTTTGAAGCCGCCTTCCGCGAAGCGGCGGACGAGGGCCGCGCCAGTACCGGGACCGACGCCTGTTACGATGCAAACGCCCTTCGACATGTCTGCCTCCCGTTTTTCGCGCTGACATTTAGCGCGCGGGCGGCGGACATGTCGAACGTGTTAGGGCGCGTTCATGGCCAAGCGCGCGGTTTCGCCGCCTTCGACGGTGACGCGTTGCATGAAGAAGCCGCCTTCGCTGACTTCGCCGATCTTGCCGCGCCAGACGACCGGCGCCATCACGTAGTACGTGCCGTCGGGCAGGTTCTTGAACGTGAAGCGGCCTTTGGTGTCGCACGTCGCGGCCTTGAGCGACTTTTCGTAGGCCGCTTTCACGTTGGCACCGGGCTGCGCGCGGACGCGCTTGGCCTCGGTTGCGCTGACGTAGGCGGCATCTGCGTCGCCGTAGAGCAATTCGACGCGCTCGCGCGTGTAGGACGAGTCGGGCGCGAGGCGTACCGACAGCGAGGCGCAGGAGCGTGTCGCGCCGTCGCCGGCCTTCAACTGCGCCGTTCCGACGATGGCGTTCGCGCCGCGCTGCTTCGACCAGGCGACTTCTTTCGGATCGAACGTCGCCTCGTCGCGCGAGGAGAACTGCGTCGTCTCGCACGCGGCGAGGATCAGGGTGAACGATGCGGCGAATAGGATTTTCGATCGGTTCATGGCACAGCGAACGGGGAGCGTTGGGTCCCGGTTCTGACTCTGCAACGCGCAAGGTTTTGCGCCGGTTCCGCCGTTCGGTTTCGTTAACTATGCGCGGCCAAGCCTACTCGGGCCAGATGGCGCGGCCGGCTTTGATCTCGCCCCAGAACCAATCGTGAAATCCGCGCGCGAGTAGCCATTCGATCCGGTCGCCGCGCCAGAATATTTTCTCGCGTTCGAATTCCGCAGTAGTGCCGATCGTCTTCATGAAGTCGGCGGTGCGTCGCGCGTCATCGAGGAAGATCCTGTCACGGCGCATCGCGGCGAACCATGCGGCGAGGCGCGGATATTTTTCTGCGTCGAGCGTGAAGCCGAGTGGACGCAGGGCGGCCAAATGCGGCCAGAGCGCGAATTCCGCGATCGTCAGATGACCGAAAGGCCACGGCGTCGCGTAGCTCTGCAACGACGTTTCAATGCGGGCGAAAATCGCGTCGAGATCGCGTTGTCCCGATTCCTTCAGGCCGGGCAGCGGCGGGTCTTTGCGGTCGGCCCAGGTCCAGATCGAGCAGTCGAGCATGATCGCATCGATGCGGCTGTCCGCCAGGCGTTCGAGTGCGCGGGCTTCGACGCGCGCTTTGAGGTCCGCCGGATAGATCGGGCGCTCGGGATATTTTTGATCGAGGTAGCCGACGATATCGCTCGAGTTCACGACGGTGATGTCGCCGTCGACGAGAACGGGGACTTCCGCGCGCGGGTTCACGGCGAGCAAGCGCTCGCGGTTGGCGTGGGTCAGGCCGTCGACGCTTTCGTAGGCGAGGCTTTTGTATTCGAGCGCCATCGCGACCTTGCGGGCGAAGGGCGAGAAGCCGTTGGTGAAGAGCGTGAGCATCGGACATAACTTTCGTCGTTCGGCGCAGCCTATCGGGGGCTTCGACGCGCCTCAATCCGATCAATCACATGGGGCGGGCGTGCATCGATTTCACTCGGACTGAAATCGGGCGGATGCCTACCAGGCGAATGGGAAGTCGTTTCGCGGCGCGTAGGTGTCGCCGGTCTTGGTCCATTGGTTGAGGCTTTGCCAGTGTTCGACCGGATCGGTTTCCTTGAAGTCGCCAGGTAAGCGGTATGCGAGCGCTGCTTCGAGGGCGGTGTCGCGGCCCGCGGTGTAGTCGGCGAAGGTGTCGCGGGCGACGATGTCGGGCCTGATCCAGATGCGCGTGTCCTTCGGATCCGAATCCTGCCAGCGCAGGGTGGCGACGATGACCGCGAGCTTCGTCGCGGGGAGTTCGAATTGTTTGGCGTCGCCGAAATGGTTGGGCGATGAGCCTGTCGGTTCGCCGACGAAGAGCGCTTGCGTCCAGCGTTCGGCTTGATTGGCGAAGTTCTGCGCCGCAGAAAATGTTTGGCGGCCGGTGAGGATGAAGAGGTGTCCGGGGCGGTCGATTTTGCGCGCCTTGATCATGGCGAGCAGCAGCGCCTGGTTCTTGTAGTTGTTGCCGCCGCCGTTTTCGCGGATGTCGATGATGAGGCGGTCGATTGGGTTTTCGTCGACGTACTTGAAGAGGCGCGCGGCGAAGGCCGCGACCGTTTCGGCTTCGCTGTCGTCGGATTGGCGGTAGACGGCGTAGACGGCTTTGCGGTCTTTGAGGTGGTGGAAGCCGAACGGTGTGTCGACGCCGTGAAGCGGCGTCGGCTTGGTCAGTTTGCTTTCGTTGCGGACGCGGGTCCACGCTTTCTGATGCGCCTCGTCGTCGCTTGCCGCGATCGGCGTGACGGCGATGTCGCGGCGTGCGCCATCTTTGCCGGCGATCGTGAAGGTGACGGCGGCGGTGACGTCGCCTGTCGCGAGCCCGGCGCCGTGCAGGTAGCCCGGGCGGCGCAGCATCGTGGGAAGCCAACGGACGACCCACATTTCGTTTTCATGCGGCCAATACTCGGTCAACGTGCGCACGATATCGGCTGCCGGCTTGCCGTTGATGGCGGTGACTTTGCCGCCGACTGCGCCTTGGTACGGGGTATCGGCTGCGATGATGTAGAGGCCGTCGGCGAAGGCTTCGGTCAGAACGGGAATGCGCGTGTCGAAGCCGGGGCCCGCGTCGGGGAACGGGAAGATCGCGGTATGGCCATCGCCGACCAGACGGATCATGCGGTAGACGCCCATCACGTAGCGAGGCCAACTCATGTTCACCGCATCGCGCCTGAACGTGGCGACGTAGGCGTCCATCTCGGCTTGCTTCGTGTGGTGATAGAGATCGGGATGGGTCGCCTTCATGAAGGCGTGAAGCGCGTCGATGTCGGTGGTGCGGCCCTTCGCGTCATCCCATGGCGCTGCGTGGGCGGTCGCCGATACGGCAAGAAACAGCGCGCATAGTGCGGCTGTCGCGAAACGCTGAACGCTCATGGTGCCCCCGGTTGGGGACACCCTAGCCTTGGCGGTCGCGGGGGCGCTTCAATTTGTTGTGTGGCTTATTCCGCCGCCAGCGGGAGCGGGTCGTTGGCCTGTTCGGGCGCCGGGGCGTTGGCGCGGGCGGCGACGAGGAAGGGGACGATGTCCTTCACGTCGTCGTAGACGCCGAGTGTCAGGCATTTCGCGCGTTCGATCAGGTTCTCGTAGCTCAACGAGGTGATGCGGACGTTGTGGTACCAGCCTTCGATGCGCGGGCCGCCTTCGTGATCGTGCACGCCGCCGCCGATGACGTAGCAATCGACGGGCTCGCGGTCAGGCAGGGCGCCGGCGCGCACGAGTTGGCGGATGTAGCTCGACGCCTGTGTTTGGTCGGCAGTGCCGATTTCCTTGTTCGCGTTCTTCAGTTCGAGGAGCAGCGTGCCTTCTTCGCCGTCCTGCCATTGATGGTTCGGCTGGAGGCTGAGCTGCGAGCGCGAGCGGGCAACGATGTCCGGGCGTTGGCTGATCGTGTCGGCGACGTCGAGGGCGAAGAGTTCGTTCGCCACTGTCTTGACCGAAGCGTTGACGCGATGGCGATGCGGCTGGACCACGAAGTCCGGCTCGAAGACCCACAGCGAGCGGGCGACGACGGGCGTGACGTCGCGCACTTCCAGCGCCTTCTTGTCGCGCCAGACGCGTTCCATCTCGGCGATGTCGGTGAGGCGGCCGCCGAGTTTTGCGAGCGTCGATTCCAGACCGTCGATCGACCAGTGGTTCTGGATCGTCAGTAGGCGGACGAGATCGTTCGGGGTCACATTCTGCATGAGGTGCGAGGCGGCTTCGGGCGGCAGGCTGCGCACGTAGTCGAGCCAGGTCTGCGCGTCGTTCACCAGATCCTTCATCGCGGTGATGCGGCGGTTGCGCTCCTCGGACGACAGGCCGTCGAATTCCAGCGCGCCGACAAGTCCCGCATGTTCCGACGCGAGCGCCGTGTGGCGATCCTCGGCCGTTTGAGCGGCGACGTCGCGGTCGCGATCGGTCAGATAGAGCATAATGGCGAAGGTGATCGCCGGCAGCCCGAAACTGACGAAAAACAAGGCGGTGTCGACCAAAACGCCATCGACCATCGGCATCTGAAACCCTCCCCACAGGGTGTGAACGGCCATCACGCTAACAGAGCGGACCGTATTGCGATGCATCCACCGAGCAACGCTGTAGGTCTCTTGTGATTCAACTTGTGCGCGCTGGTTGTGACGGCGGCGGCATAAACAGCGGGGTTTGCCGCGTTCACTATGCCCGCGGCGAGTTGTTGCCGATGGGCGGGTTTCAGGGTTTCGGCGCCCAGCCAAAGTAGAGGCCGGCGAGTTCCTTTGCGATTTTCTCCGAATGCTGGCCTTCGATGTTGCAGAGGATGATGACGTTGAGGCCGTCGTCGGGATAGCGCTCAAAGGCGGACGAGAAGCCCGTCACATTGCCGCCGTGGCGCCATAGTCTGTGACCGTTGCGTACTTCGACGAACGAACCGAAACCGTATTCGTTGCCGCAATCCGTGAACATGGCCGCGACCGATTGCGCGTTCAGCACCTTGCCGGCGTGAAGCGATTGCTCCCAGAGCAAGAGGTCGTCGATCGTCGAGCGAAGGCCGCCTGATGCGCCCGATCAGCTGGCCAGCGCGTTCCTTCCAATGACATCTGGGAATATTCGCAGGTCGATCTCAAAAGCTCGCCGCTGATGCTATAATGATTCTGCAATGATGTGCGCATCTGTACGTTTCTGACCTTCGGGAATGACCGTGAACCTTGATACAATCTCGGAGCAGGCGGCCGGCCCTCACGGGCAAGGACAAAGACGCACGTTTCACGTCGGGCTCACCATGGCCGGCGCCATATCGGCAGGCGCATATTCGGCTGGCGTGTTCGACTTCCTGATGGAGGCGTTGGAGGCCTGGGAAGACAAGAAGGAGGCGTACCGCAAGTCCGGAAAGCCCGAACACGAATGGGATGTCCCAAGCCATGACGTGTTGATTCCCGTCGTCGCCGGCGCGTCGGCCGGCGGTATCACTGGCGCGCTAGGCGCGGTGGCCGCCTGTGAAAGCATGGCGCGGTTCACGAAGCACTATGCACTGACCGGCGACGTGACGGCGACGATGCCTCGTCTTTTTCGCGCGTGGGTAGAGGGACCATGCTTCGTGGATCCGGACGGCGGGCCTGCGTTGCTGGGGGTCGACGACCTGAAGGGCCGCGAGCCGCTCAAATCGCTTCTCGATACGACTGTGCTTTGGAAGATCGTCCAGACGTCGCTCACCGGACTTGGCACGCCGTGTGCGCCGAAACGCTATCTCGCCAAGGACCTGCACCTGTTCTTGACGCAGACCAATACGCGGGGCGTGCCTTATTCCGTGTCCTTCAGCTCACCCACCGGCCTGAACAAGCTGCAGGGCTATCAAATGCTCTGCCATGCGGACCGCGTGCACTTCCGGGTGAACGGTGTCGGGGCGACAGCGTTTACGAGCCGGTGGGCGGATCCGGAAGAGGCGCCGGCGCTCGACATGACGGCTTTACACGGGCTCACCAGCGTCACGGGACAGTGGGAGACTTTTGCGACGGCGACTTTGGGAACGAGCGCGTTTCCGATCGGGCTGGCCGCGCGGAAGATTCAGGAGGTGACGCTGAAGGACTATTACTATCGTCAATGGCCCATCGCCGCGCTCTACAAAAATGGTCAGCCGACTGCAAAGAACTTGGAGCCGGACCTTCCCCAGTTCAATTCGAAGGATCCGCTTCCTTATGTGAGCATCGACGGCGGCGTCATCAACAACGAGCCGTTCGAGCTGGCACGCTGGACGCTGATGAAGGCGCCGCCTCAGCCGAACAACCGCGACGAGGTCGAGTGCGACCGCGCGGTGATCATGGTCGATCCTTTTCCCGAACCGCCGGGCTTCGACGACAAATTGGAGTTGAACGCGGGACTCGGGGATATTCTGCGCGCGCTTCTACCGACGTTGAAGAACCAAGTGCGGTTCAAGGTGGATGATCTCATCGATGCTTTGGATGACGGCGTCCACACACGTTTTCTCATCGCCCCCCGCCGGCGGGTGATGCGAGGCGGCACGCTAGGTGATCCGGAGCCCCATGCCATCGGCTGCGGTTTGCTCGGTGGTTTCGGCGGGTTCCTGGACGAGGAATTCCGCGCGCACGACTACGAACTGGGGCGGGTGAACTGCTACTACTTCCTCAGAGACTCCTTTGTGATGGGGGTGAACAACGGGGTCATTCGCTCGGGATATGGGGCAGGCGCAAATCAGCTACCGCAGTTCATGCCGCAGCAGGATCGGAAGCCTCAGCGGGACAAGCGTCAGATCATTCCGGTCTTGCCGCCTCGTCCCGATATTCCCAACTGGCCCCAGACCAGCCGCGAGGTCGTCGAGACTATGGTGAAGGCCGCGACGGTGCGGGGCGGCGGCATCGTTCGCCGCCTCGGTCGCGACTCTCAGTCGGACCCGATCAGGCTGGGCCTGCCCGTCGTATGGTGGTTGTTCGGAAAGAAGCGGTTGCGGGAGTTCGTGCGGTGGACGGTCTTGCAGGACCTGATCCGGCGCGATCAGTTCATGTGGCCGAAGCCGGAGAGCGACCAGTTGTCGGGCCTCGATGCGATCGGTCGCTCGACGCTGGCGGCGCTCGCCAATCCGAAGTTTGCCTACCGAACCGCGGAGGGCATAGCCGAGGACGTTCGCGAGAAGCCTGCGCTTATCGAGGCGGCGCTGGCGTCGGTCAAAGGCGTGATTTGCGACGGCCCGCGCTCGGCCGACGGGTACAAGAGCTACACGCTCAAATGGCGTGCGCCGACGAGTTCGATCGGACGCGTCTATCGAACGCTCAAGGAGCGATTGTGGGCGAAGCCGATCATTGATTGACGTGGCGGAGTGCGGGGGCAGGCAGCGGTTGCTACCGTCGCCGCCCTCTGAACGGAGCGCGTTGGCCAGGGCGGCCTCGCGTTGATTTACCTGTTGGCGTTGGCGGGCGGGCGGGGCCGTCGGTGCCGTCTTCGCGGGGGCGCGGGCGTTTGCGGGCTGTCGCT
>JAWXBY010000104.1:0-22621 GCA_034440355.1 Alphaproteobacteria bacterium | reverse complement strand
TTGATCCGCACTGCATCGTCGCTGCCGCGCGAAGCCAGGTTCACCTCTTTGAAGTCGAGCCGCCCGTTCTGCAGCGTCAAGCACCCGTCGATATCGACGCCGCGGAACGACACCACCGAACTCGCATAGGACGGCGAGATCGTCACGCACTCGCCGTTGCCGCGCAGATCCGCGCGCCCGCCATACTCATAGTCGTCGGATTCGATCGTGATCCCTTGGTCGATCGTCAGCCCCGAGACGTCGCACGGCGCACCGGGACGAACCACAATTCGCCCCCCTTCGCGCACATGCTGCAAGGCTTCGCCGATCGACGAGTAGGAATAGCGCTGCGGCGCGCCGCAACTGACGCGCACGGCACGCCCGCCGCGGTGGCTGTTGTCCGAGTCGTCATAGTCGCCGTAGTCGTCGTCGCCGTATCCGCCGCCATTGCCGCCGTTGTACGGCCCGTCGCCATAACCGCCGCCGCCCCGGCGCCCGCCGCGGCGATACGGCTTCTTTTTCTTCTTCGCCTTTTTGCAGCAGAGGTCGATGTTCGGGAAGCTGTACGGATCGGCCGATCGCGGATCCGACTGCGCCTCGGCTTGCGCGCCGCTATAGGCCTGCGCCGTATCGTTGCCGCTAAGCGCATACAGCACGCCCGCACCCAACACCGCCGCAGCGAAGAAGCGCGTAGCCGTCGCGCGGAAACTGTGCCGCATCTTCGTCACCTCGAACCCACCCATCACGACGGCGGAATCCCGCTGTCATCCGTTTCGTCACGATCTTGCTGCTGCGCCGCGCGCTCCCGCTCGCGGCGGCAGCGGCGCGTCTTGCACTCGTCGGAGCCCTTGGGCTGCGCCGACGGCGCCGCTTCAAGAATGCGCAGGAACTCCGACTTCACCGGCTGGAAGCCCGCCGACGCCGATCCCTGACGGAAGCGGTTCGCCCGGTCTTCCGACTTCTCGACCCCGTCCGCGCCCTGCGTATAGAGCTCGGAAAGCGCATACATCGCCTCGCCATCGCCCTGCTCGGCCGCAGCCAACAACCACTTCTCGGCGCGCACATAGTCGGTCACGACGCCGATGCCTTTGACGTACATGATGCCCAGCACGCGCTGCGCCCGCGCGTTACCGCGCACCGCACCGATCTGAACCAAGCGCGTCAGCTGCACGGGCGTGAACTGCCCCGTCTGCGGATCGCCCAGGAAATCTTGATACTTCGCCACCGCCCGCGGCATCGCGTTGTCGCCGCGGAAGAAGCCCAGGAACTGCAGCAGATCCTTGCGAATATGCTGCGGGATCAACCGCTCGCCCATCGCCAGCGCCTGCGCACGCCGCGCATTGATCGTGCACTCGTCGCTATGCACGAGCCCAGACGGCGTCTCGCCGCGATAGCGCGTCTCGGCCGCATAGAACTCGAACGGCGCCAACCAACGCTGCGCCTTCGCCTTCGCCAACACGTCCGGCGACTGACCGTTCTTCGTGTCGCTGCCGTTCGAATAATCCGACGGCCAATTCTTCAGCGCGTCGATATAGATCTTGGCGATCGGATGCCCCGCGCGATCGGCGAGTTGATAGAACACCATCGACTCGATCACGCTGGTCGGGAACACGCTGCTGGTGCCGTCGCCCGTCGAATAGCGCGAGCACGAACTCGACGGCGTCATCCAGCCGAGCCATTCGCTGTTGTTGCAAAGCTTGTTGCCCCAGAAGTCCGCGCCGAAACGCGACCCCGAAGACGACGAACCCGGATAACCACCCGAACCCGACGACGACGGATAAGGCGACGGCGCCGGCGTCGAACGCGGCGGCAGCAAACCGCTGCCGCGGCCGACCGGACGGCGCCAATACGGCTGATCGGTCACGCCGGTCAGCGGCGCACCTTGGCTACCCTGATGGCGCTGCGCGATAAACGGATCGTGCAATTGGCCGAGAAGAATGAACCCTTCACCGCCGCGGCACGCTTCGATGTAGGTCACGCGATTGCGCGCATCGATCCGCTCGTCCTGCAGAAGATTGCGATAGATGCCGCGCGAATCGGTATCCGCGCCGACCAAGCGGCTGACGACCGCATCCGCCGCCGGATCGAGATGCATGTGATCGAAGATCGCCGAGTTGCGACCCGCCAGGAAATACCAGACGAACGCCTCGACCGGATCGTAGTAGCCCTTATCGTCGTCGCGCTTGGCCGAATAGATGTCGCCCAGCTTCACCTGCGCGAAGAAGTCGTTCTCCTGCCACGCCGCGCGGCGGCACAAACGAATCGCTTCGTCCTTGCGGCCAAGCTGATACGAGCGTTCGCACTCCGCCACGTCCGCGCGCGCCGGCATGATGGACGTCATCGTGCAGACCGCCGCGGCCGCGAGCAGCGACGTTCGCGCGAGAGACGAAAGCCGCCGGCCCATGGACATCACGGGACGAGGCTCATTGGAGGCGCGATTCCGCTGCATGAGTTCCCTCGACTGACGGCGGCGATACAAACTGAGGTAGACCACGCTGACCGCAATCCTTGCTGAAACGGGCGATCGAAACATGGCGGCATTGAGTGCCACGCCCCAAAGAAGTGTCAAGCGCGCCACGGTAGAAATCCGTTATAAACACATGATGTTAGGCGATGTTTCGCACAGCTCACTCGAAGTGGATCAACCCATGCGCGCGCACGCGGAACTGGCAATGCACAGGCAGCCTCGGACCATGGGTTGCGGCCCATTGCAATTTGTGGTCGCACCATTTCCCGATTAACTAGGAAATGCCTTTCGCGCCTATAGACGAATTCCCCAACGCGGCGAAAACGGTGTGAAGCGATGACTCTCCCAATCGATGTGTTTTTTTCGTTCCGCTCGCCATACTCGTACTTGGCCGCACCGCGGATGGTTGCACTCGAGCAGGAGTGGGACCTCAAATTTTTTGTGAGGACCGTCTACCCGATCGCCGTTCGACTCGACGGTTGGTTCAAAAAGAACGACCCGATGTGGGTGTCGTACTTCATTCGCGACGTGATTCGCGAAGCGCAGCGTCACGACACGCCCTTCATGTGGCCGCGCCCCGACCCGATCGTCATGAACATGCAGACCGGCGACGTGCCCAAGGATCAACCCTACATCCATCGCCTCACCCGCCTCGGCGCCGCCGCCGCCGAACGCGGCCAAGGCCTGCCCTTTGCCACCGAGATCTCGACGCTAATCTTCTCCGGCCGCACCCAAAACTGGCACGAGGGCACGCACCTCGCGCAAGCCACGTCCCGCGCCGGCCTCGACCTCGCCGAACTGGACAAGGCGATCGAGAAAGACCCCGACCACTACGAAGCCATCATCAAAGAAAACGAAGAAGCCCACCGCAAAGCCGGCCACTGGGGCGTCCCCACCTTCGCCTTCCAAGGCGAACCCTTCTTCGGCCAAGACCGCCTAGACGCGCTGCTTTGGCGCCTGAAACAGCACGGCCTCAAGAAGCGCCCATAACCTCCTCTCCCCTTGCGGGAGAGGATCATTTTTCGCGTTCAGCGAAAAATGGGTGAGGGGTCCGCTGAGTCTCCACCATCACCGCCGTCGCCTTCGTAGACTCAGCGGACCCCTCACCCGCTCGCGTCCTCTCCCGCAAGGGGAGAGGAGAATCAACCCCAAACCCCACGCTCCGCCAGCACGCGCTTCAGCACCGCCGGCCGGTCCGTCATCAGCCCGTGCACGCCCAGATCGAGCAGCCGCTTCATCTCCGCCTCGTCGTCGATCGTCCACACATGCACCTGCAACCCCAACCGCTCGGCCGCCTCGACGAACCGCCGCGTGACGATGGTGACGTTGTTCGCCTTCACCGGCACCTGCGCACAGCCTTGGCGCACGCGCCGCCCCGGCCACCCCGTCTTCAGCCGCAACACACCGGCCGGCCCAAACGAGGTGCAAACCCGCCCGTCGAACGCATCCACGACCTGCCGAATGCGCTTATCCGAAAACGACCCGATGCAAACCCGGTCCTCAGCCCTCATCCGCTTGATCAGAGCGATCAGCGGCGCCACCGCCGCATCATGCTTCGGATCGATATTCACGCGTATGTCCGGCCACCGCGCCAGCAAATCCTCCATCAACGGAATAGGCTCAACCCCACCGATCCGCGCTTGGGCCACGTCGTCCCACGCCGTCGCCTCGACCTTGCCCTTCGCGTCGGTGACGCGATCAAGCTTGTCGTCGTGAAACGAGATCAACACGCCGTCGCGCGTCGCATAGGCATCCGTCTCCAGATACCGGTACCCAAGCCCGACCGCATACTCGAACGCCGTCATCGTATTCTCAGGCGCCTCAAGCGCACCGCCGCGATGGGCGAACGCCAACACCCCGGGATGATCGAGAAAGGCGAACTTGGCGGATCGAGACATCGGGGCTCGCGGGTTTGTGTGGGGCCGAACCTAGCGCGCCGCTTGCCCCGCCTCCAGTGTCCGCCCACAGAGCGGGTGCGCTCTCGCGCCACGCCTGTGTGACGCTGCGCGCCCTTGAGGTCGAAGCTCCCGGACCATAGGTCACTCCCGCGTAACAACGAGAGATGTCCATGCGTACGCTTTGGATCTTGAGTGCCTTCGTTCTCTCTACCGCCGCCGCGCAAGTCGCGACCGCCGCGGAAGTCGTCGTCGAAATGCTGAACCGCGACAAGGCGACGAACACGATGAACGTGTTTAAGCCCGGTCTGGTCAAAGTGGCCAAGGGCGACACCGTGAAATGGGTCGCGACAAACCCCGGCCACAACGTCGCCTTCGTCGCCGGCGGCGTGCCCGCGGGCGTGGCGCTCTTCGCGTCGCCCTTCGCCAAAGAGATCACCTACAAATTCGATAAGCCCGGCATCTACGTCTACAAATGCACGCCGCATCTCGGCATGGGCATGGTGGGACTGGTGGTCGTCGGCAACGACAAGAGCAACCTGGCAGCCGCGAAAGCCGCCTACGTCCCGCCGCTTGCCAAGAAGCGCCTCGAACCCTTCTTCGCCGAACTCGCGAAGTAGACCGCATTAACCGCGACCGGCATTAACGCTCCGTCCTTTCCGATGTGGAGCGTGGCCGGGCGGCACATCTAGAATGCGCCCGACGAAACTCGGGGGATCGAAGTCCATGTCGCGCACGATAGCGATCGCAGTATTGGCAAGCGCACTGTCGGCGGCCGCCACGGCCGCGCCGCAAAATCAGCTGGTCGTCCCGAACCTCAACCCCGGCTTGAAGACGGTGCCGTTCGTTCCGCAAGCGACGGTGAAACGCACGCCTGTCGCCGCCTGCGACAAGAGCATCGTCGCCCGCATCGACTCCGGCACGGTGATCAACGGCGCCGACGGCAAGGTTGCGCACCTGACCGGCATGGCGGTCGGCGACGGTGAAGCCGCCGAACTCGTGGTCACATCGACATCGGCCGACGGCCTCAGCATAAGCGCGGACTTCGTCGCCTGTTCCGCGCCCTTCGCCTCGATGCACACGCCGGTGACGACCAGCCTGCCGCTCACCTACGGCCCGAACCTGAGGTGGATCACGATCCGCGCCCAGGCAAACGCCATCACGCTCGAAGCCCGCTAAAACGCGTATCCTTGAGGCGGACCTGCAGCGGCGAGTCAGCTTCACCACGAAGCCTCGAAGGACGCAAAGTTCCACGAAGGTCTCTCCCGGCGCGCAGCGCCAGTCATCTCATGCCTGCGGCGCAAAACGCCTTTGTGAACCTTCGTGTCCTTCGAGACTTTGTGGTGAAGCTGAATCGCCACCGCTTCCACCCGAACCGGACGCGCTCTAGCCACACAAAAAAGGAGCCGCAACGCGCGGCTCCTCCAATCATCAACCGGAACGAACGATCAGCGCACGCCGATCGTGCGCAACGCTTCCGGCGTGTACCGGTTCGCGTTCAAATTGTCCGCGTCGAAGTTGTACGGGCTCTCTTCGTTGATGAGCGCGCCCGCAAGATACCGCCCGCCGCCGAGCACGTCGTAGACGATCTCGGCCACCGAGAAGCAAAGCGGCACATGATAGAAGTTGATGTTGTGGATTTCCTGAACACGCCACAATCCGCCGCGGCCGTCATAGAGTTCGCCCGCCACGATGCCCCAGTGGTCTTCGTCGATGTGCAGCACACGCCGCGCGTACAGGTGGCGTTGCCCCGCCTTCAGCTTCGCCTCGACCGTGTGGACACGGTGGGGTTCGTAGCGCACCAGGTCTTGGTTCAAGTGCTTCGGCTTGATGAGCTGATCGTATTTTGAGTTGACCAGATCATAGGCGTTGTAGGCCACGAACTTCACGCTCTTGCCCTTGTACGACCAATCGTAACGATCAAGCGCGCCGTTGAAGCCCGTGAACGAGTCCGCTGTCGACATAGAGTCCGTGTTGAAGCCGGGGTTGTCATAGGAAATGTCCGGTGCAACGCGCACGCGACGCGAACCTGGATTGTACGACCACGCCTTGCGCGGAGAGACGGTGGAATTCAAAGACTCGTGCACGAGGATCACGTTGCCGGCGAGCCGCGCCGGCGCGACGGTGTTCTGCAGGTACATCAGCTGAAGATTGTTCAGCTCTTCCGCCTTCTTCTTCGACGGATCCGTCCACAAGATCATCGCCTCATCCTGATACTTGATGAGGTTATACGAGCCGTTCGCTTGCACCGGCGCTGTCGCGAAGAAGCGATAGAGCTTGTGCGGCAGGAAGCGTAGGCGATGGTTCCACACGACTTCCTTCGCGTTCGTCGTGATCGGGAACGGTGTCCCGATGATACCGCCCGTCACGCCCTCGCCGTCGGGCGTCAACTCGGCTACCGTCGCGTTGTTCTTCGTCGCGGCCTGCACGTATTGCGGCAGTGCGCAACTGCGCCGCGACTCGTAGACGTTCATCTTGTAGGTCGGCAGGACCTTCAGCAAAGCCTTCTGCCCTTCCGTGAGCTTGTCGGCGTACTGGCCGGCATTTGCGTTCGTGACCGTGAACTTAGGCTTGTCGCCCGGCCACGGATTTGGCGGGTGCTGCGTCTTGGGATCGAACTTGACGTTGGCCGGCGGCGCCTGCAGGCCACCGGTATAGGCCGGCACGTCACCTGTCCCTGCGGTTTCGGCACCCGTAACCGTCAGATCTTTGCCCAAGCGCGCGGCTTGATCGGCGGGAACCTTGGCCATTGCGACGGGAACGGCGAGCCCGAAGGCCACGGCCGAAGCCATGAGCAAATGCTTGTAGGGCATGTGTTATTTCCTCCACCACGTTTTGCTGTGCAAGGACCGGCGGGGTGCCGGTCGGCGGCCTTCCTCGTGAACCGAGGATTTGATTGGCTTGGGCCGCAAGCCCGCAACCATTAACAGCGTGTTAATACGAAGGCGAGGGCGTCACAGTGCAGCGCAAACAAAAATTTGAGCCGGATATGATGGTCTTATCAACCAACCGCACTTACATGATGGCGTGATGGAACTGCGGCGTAGAGACCTTCTGCTCGCGACGGGGCTGACCCTTGTGTTTGGGCCGGCCGCGAACGCGCGCGTCCTGCTCGATGCCGCGCCCTATGTATTCGAACCCCTGTCGAAACCGCGCCGCCTCGCGCTGCGTCACGCACACACGGGCGAAACCTTCGACGGTCCCTACCGCGATCATATCGGCCCCATCCCCAGCGCGATGGTCGACCTCGCGATTTTCCTACGCGACCATCACGAGAATCTGACCGGCCCGGTGTTTGTCGAAACGCTCGACTTTTTGGCCGACGTTATCGACAACGCCAGCCAGCAGCGCGCGACGATCCTATCGGCGTATCGCACGCACAAAACCAACCGCATGTTGGCCTCGCGCCTCTTCGGCGTCGCCGAAAAGAGTCAGCACCTCGCCGGCCGCGCGCTCGACATCACGCTCGACTCGAACCTGAAGTCCGCCGCCACCGTGGCCCGCAAGATGACCCGCGGCGGCGTCGGCTGGTACCCGCACTCGCACTTCATCCATTTGGATTCCGGTCCTATCCGCAACTGGACGATCGACTTCAGCGACGGCGACAACGTGCTGGCGTCGGTCAAGTCAAAAGGCCCGTTGACGGTCAAAGAACGCATGCGCCTGCAACGCTCGCTGGCCAAAAAACAAATGCGCGGCCGCACCGACACCTTCCGCCCCGCCAAACGCGAACACTAACGCCTCTCCCCTTGCAGGAGAGGATCATTTTTCGCGTCCAGCGAAAATTGGGTGAGGGGTCCGCTGAATCTCCGTTGCTGCCGTCGCCTGCATAGACTCAGCGGCCCCCTCACCCGCTCGCTTCGCTCGCGTCCTCTCCCGCAAGGGGAGAGGAGAACAGCGCGCGCTTTCAAGGATTGCGCCAGATTTGACCAATCAGTCATTTTTGACTATACAGTCATTTATGGCCGACACCGCTTCCCCCGCCCGCACGACCCGCAAGCGCGAACGCACGCGCGGCGAACTCGTCGCCGCCGCCGAACATCTCGTCGCCGCGCGCGGCATCGACGCCATCTCCATCGACGACATCGTCGAAGCGGCTGACGTTGCAAAGGGCACGTTCTACACGCACTTCGCCGACAAGGACGACCTCGCCGCCACCATAGCCTTGCGCGGCCGCATGGAACTCGAAGCGGCGATCACGAACCTCAACCGCGGCGTCACCGATGCGGCGGAGCGCATGGCGAACGGCCTCTCGACCAGCCTCGCCTTCGCCATCGCCAACCCCATCCGCGCCCGCGCGCTCCTACGCTTGCAACCCCGCGCCGTCGACCCGGCAGAACAAATGAACGCGGGCCTGCGCGGCGACATCGTGCTGGGCGTCAAGACCAAACGCTTCTGGGCCGCCTCCGTCGACGCCGCCTTCGTCTCCGTCATCGGCGGCATTCTGTCGGCGATCCTGCGCGTCTCCGACACCAACCACCGCGTCGCCGACCCGCACGCTTTCGCGATCGACGTCATCACCACACTCCTCGTCGCGCTCGGCCTCAAGCAAGCCGAAGCCAAACGTTTAGCAAGCGCCGCCGTGACGGCGCGCAGGAAGGAAGCCAAACCATGATCAAAGTCGACGACATCGCCTTCGTGCGCTTCAACGCCCCCGACCTCGACGCCATGGAGAAATTCCTGGTCGATTTCGGCCTCACCCGCGCCCATCGCGACGACGCCACGCTCTATATGCGCGGCGCCGACGCCGACCCGTACCTCCACGTCACGCACAAAGGCGACCCGTCCTTCGCCGGCGTCGCCTTCAAAGCCCGCTCGCTCGACGATCTGCAAAAACTTGCGCGCGAAAACGACGCGAAGGTCGAACGGCTCGACGGCCCCGGCGGCGGCCACTGCGTGCGCCTCATCGACCCCGACGGCAACAAGGTCGAAGCCGTCGCCGGCCGCACGCCCGCCGCAGCGCTCGACCTGCCGCAAGCCGCACCCTCGAACGACGCACGCACCAAACAACGCCACAACGCGCGCAAACAAACGCAACCCGGCGCCGCGCACGTCAAACGCCTCGGCCACGCCGTCCTCAACGTCACGAACTTCCGCGCCAGCGAAGCCTGGTACAAAGAACGCTTCGGCTTCATCACCTCCGACGAAATCAAGATGTCGCCGGAATTCGCGCTCGGCGCTTTCATGCGCTGCGACCGCGGCAACGAGCCCGCCGACCACCACACGCTCTTCCTGCTCGGCACCGGCCAACCGAAGTTCAACCACGCCGCCTTCGAAGTCGCCGACCTCGACGACCTGATGAAGGGCCACGACCTCCTGAAGCAAAAATCCTACGAACACCAATGGGGCATCGGCCGTCACCTGTTGGGCAGCCAAATCTTCGACTACTGGCGCGACCCGTGGGGCCATACGCTGGAACACTGGACCGACGGCGATCTGATGACAGCCGACTGGGGCTCGCGTGAAGCGACGATGCAAGACCTGATCGGCGTCCAATGGGGCATGCAAATGCCCCCGAACATGGGTTGAGGAGACCAAGATGAAACTCGTCACATTCACCGACAACGCCGGCACCCGCATCGGCATCGCCAAAGACGACGGCATCATCGACCTGAAGAAAGCCGACGCCGACCTGCCGCGCGACATGATCACGCTGATGAGCGAATGGTCGACCCACCGCGCCACCGTCGAACGCGCCACAACACGCAAAGCCGACGCCCCGCTCAAAAGCGTCAAACTCGAAGCCCCCGTCCCCCGTCCCGGCAAAATCCTCGCGATCGGCCTCAACTACGCCGACCACATCGAAGAAAGCGGCCAGAAGACACCGGAACAGCAAGTCTGGTTCTGCAAACACGTAACCTCGATCAACGCCCCCTTCGCGCCGGTGCAGATGCCGAAAGTCTCGATGCTTCTCGACTACGAAGCCGAACTCGTCGCCATCATCGGCAAACGCTGCAAACACGTGCCGAAGGAAAAGGCGCACGAAGTGATCTTCGGTTACGCCGCCGGCAACGACGTCACCGTCCGCGACTGGCAGTTCAAAACCCCGCAATGGATGCTGGGCAAATCTTTCGACACCCACGCCCCCTTCGGCCCGTGGATCGTGACGTCCGACGAAATCGGCGACCCGCACACGCTGGGCATCCGCGCCTTCGTCAACGGCGAGAAGCGCCAAGAGTCGAATACCAAACACCTCGTCTTCAACATCTTCGACCAAATCGCGCTGCTCAGCCAAGCGATGACGCTGGAACCCGGCGACATCATCTTCACCGGCACCCCCGGCGGCGTCGGCGCGGCGATGAAGCCGCCGCAGTTCATGAAGATCGGCGACGTCACCCGCATCGAAATCGACAAAATCGGCGCCATCGAAGCCACCGTCGCCGCCGAACCATAACAAAAAAGCATTCAAGGGAGTTTACGCTCATGTCTCAAATCGACGTACCGGTGCTCATCATCGGCGGCGGCGGCGCGGGCCTGACCGCATCGATGCTGTTCTCGAAACTCGGCATAGAGTCGCTGCTCGTCAGCGCACATGCGACGACGTCGATCCTGCCCAAGGCCCACGTGCTCAACCAACGCACGATGGAAATCCTGACCGACGTCGGCGCCGCCGACCGCATCTACGCCGTCGGCACGCCGCCCGAACAGATGCGCGCGACCGCGTGGTACGCAGGCTTCGCCGGCACGGAGCCCAACGCCGGCCGCATGATCGGCAAAATGGAATGCTGGGGCGGCGGCGGCCAAAACCCGAACTGGACGTCGGCAAGCGCACTCCTGCCGACGAACCTGCCGCAAATCCGTCTCGAACCACTCTTGAAGCAACGCGCCGAAGAACTCGCGCCGGGCAAAATCCGCTTCGCCCACGAACTCGTCGACTTCGAACAAAAGAGCGACCACGTCCTCGCCGTCATCCGAGACCACAAAGCCGAACGCACCTATGAAGTGCGCGCGAAATACATGCTGGGCTGCGACGGCGGCCGCCGCGTCGGCCCAAAACTCGGCATCGAACTCGCAGGTCCGCGCAACCTCTCGAACCAAGTCTCGCTCTACGTTACCGCCGACCTGTCGAAATGGGCACGCGATCCCGAAGTGCTCATTCGCTGGATCTGGATGCCCGACAGCGGAGCGATGGTTGTCATGGTGCCCATGGGTCCGAAGAACTGGGGCCCGAACACCGAAGAATGGGTGATCCACCTCGGCTACCAGCCGGACGACAACCGCGCGCTCGACGATAACGCGGTCGAGCAGGATATGCGCGCCAGCCTTGCCATCGACAATCATCCGATGACGATTCACAAAATCTCGCGCTGGTCGATGGAAGGGATCCTTGCCGACAAATTCCGCAAGGACCGCGTCTTCCTCGTCGGCGACGCCGCGCACCGCCACCCGCCGACGGGCGGCCTGGGCCTCAACAGCGCCATCCAAGACGCACACAATCTCTGCTGGAAGATCGCCGCCGTCCTGAACCGCCAAGCGGACGAAAGCTTGCTCGACAGCTACGAACCCGAACGCCGTTCCGCGACCGGCCGCAACGTCCAGCGCTCGCTCGAAAACGCAATGAACCAATTCGCCTTCGGCGACAGTCTGGGCTTGGTTCGCGACGGCGACCCAAACGCCAACTGGGCACAGATGAACCGCTTCTGGAGCGACACGCCGGCCGACGCGGAGTATCGCCGCAACGCGCTGCGCCATGTGGCGACCCAGTCGATGGAGTTCGACGAGCACAACGTCGAAGCCGGCTATCGCTATGAATCGAGCGCGATCGTTCCGGACGGCACACAAGCAACGGAAACGCCCGACGACATTCGCGTCTATGTCCCCGATACACGCCCGGGCTCGCCGCTGCCGCACGCCTTCGTCCACGATGCCGACAATCAGCGCGTAGCCCTGATGGATCTGGTGAAGCCGGGCCGCTTCCTGCTCATCGCCGGCGAAGACGGCACGGCCTGGTGCGATGCGGCCGCGGTTCTCGCCAAGCAAACGGGCCTGCCGCTCGACGCCATCCGCATCGGCCACAGCGAGGGCGACTACCGCGACCCGCGCAGCGCCTGGATACGCCAACGTCAGATCAGCAAGGCCGGCGCCGTACTCGTGCGTCCCGACCGCTTCATCGCGTGGCGCAGCCACGGCGCCTCGCAAGCGCCGCAACGCGAACTCCAGAACGCTCTGTCGGCGATCCTGGGTCGCGCCGCTTAACCCCGCTTCCACTGAGGCCGCCATGATCGAAACCGATGTCCTCATCGCAGGCTTTGGCCCCACCGGCGCAACGCTCGCCGCGCTCTTGGGCCAAGCCGGAGTCAAAACGCTCGTCGTCGAACGCGACCACGAAGTCTACCGCCAACCGCGCGCCGCCCATTTCGATCACGAGATCATGCGCATCTGGCAAAAGCTGAACATCGCTGAAGCCGTCCTGCCGTCGACGCGCGAGATGTACCAATACGAATTCCGCTGCGCCGCCGGCGAACCGCTGATCCAGTTCGACCAACGCGGCCGCGCCGCGCCGTCAGGCTGGGCCCCCAGCTACATGTTCCACCAACCGGCACTCGAAGAAGCCCTGCGCGCGCGCGTCGACCAACTGAAGTCCGTCACCGTCCACCTCGGCGCAAGTATCGCCAGCATCGAACGCAATGACGAAACCGGCGTCAACGCCACCGTCACCATCGACGGCAAACCAACCCAAGTCCGCGCGAAATATCTTGTGGGCGCCGACGGCGGCGGCAGCCTCACGCGCCGCCTCATCGACGGCGAACTCTTCGACTACGGCTTCGACGAACCCTGGCTCGTCATCGACACGATCGTGAAGCACGAAGAAGGACTGCCCCCCTTCGGCGTCCAAATGTGCGACCCCAAGCGTCCGACGACGGTGATGCCGATGGCCCCGCTCCGCCGCCGCTGGGAGTTCATGCTCAAAGCCGGCGAAACCCCGGAAGAGATGCTCGACGACAAGCGCATCGCAACCCTCCTCGCCCCGTGGATCAAACCGGGACAAGCCGAAGTCATTCGCAAAGCCGTCTACCGCTTCCACGGCCTCGTCGCCAAAACCTGGCGCAACGCATCCGTGCTGCTCGCAGGCGACGCCGCGCATCAAATGCCGCCGTTCATGGGCCAAGGCATGTGCTCCGGCATCCGCGACGCCGACAACCTTGCCTGGAAACTGATCGCGGTGCTGCGCAACGAAGCAACGCCACGCCTGCTCGACACGTACCAAGCCGAACGCGACCCGCACGTCCGCTTCATCATCGAAGCCGCGATCGGCATGGGCCGCGTCGTCTGCGTCCTCGACGAACAAGCAGCCCACATGCGCGACCAAGGCATGAAAGCTGCCAAAGGCGACAAGGTCGACCCGATGCCCGGCCTCCCCGGCATCAACGGCGGCTGTCTAACCAAATCAAACCGCGCCGGCGAACTCTTCCCCCAAACCATGCAAGCCTGCACCACGACCGGCCTCTGCGGCCGTTTCGACGACCTCGCCGGCGAAGGCTTCTGGCTCATCACCCGCGACAGCGCCCCCTCAATGACGCAGGCGAACGTCCGCCACATCGACCTCACCCGCGACATCACCGACGAAACCGGCCGCCTCGACGAATGGTTCGAAACAACAGGCGCCGAAGCGGTCCTCGTCCGCCCCGACCGCTACATCTTCGGCACCGGCAAAACGGACGAGCTCATCGCGGCGCTAGAAACGCAAATGCGCGCCTGAGCGCGCCGCCGCCCTCCGACTGCAGCGGATCCGGACCAAACCGGTTGGGACCCTGCGTGCCCGCCAGCACAAAGATCTGCACCTGAAGCCATAACGTCCCCGCCATTGCCGCCAGCATGAGCAGGATAACGGCATAGCCAAGCGGCCCATCACCGGGAAAAATCTGGAACACCCCTGTGAGGAGCATGGCAGATAACATCGGGCCATACGCGGCCAGCAGCGACCACCCGCTCTTTCCACGATCATGCAGTCGGCGGATCATGGCCAACAGCAGCATCAACATCACGGGCGACCATACGAGCATCGCAATGGGCATCGTGAGTTCCGGCCGCTTGAGAGACAGAAACGGAATCAAGAACGGAAGGGTGATCAGGCTAAACCCGAACGCCGCAGCATAAGCCAGCCAGAATCCACCACGGCTCAAACGGCCACGCACATCGAGCAGCGAAGCGATAATGTGCCGGAAATCAATCTCGTTGGGCATCGTCGAACGCCCGGCGCACCCGCGCCCCCTGCTGCAACGCAACAAGCGCCATTCGAAAGTTGCGTGCCCACCTCATAGGCAGAATGAAACGCCAAGACCGGCGCATCCGCAAGCAACAGAAGAATAAGCAACACGGCCTTTGCCTTGGCCCTCGTTTGACGTTGACGCTACGGGGTCGCGTGCCTATCCACTGCCGCCCAACCACGGCCCGCATTCCGCGCGAGAGGCTTCATGTCCACCGCACCCGTCCTTCCGAACAAGACAGCACTGAAGCTTCACATCCCCGAGCCGAAGCATCGCCCCGGCGACCAGCCCGACTTCAGCCACATCAAGAAGCCGAAGGCCGGCGAGGTGCGAAAGCCGGATCTGAACGTCCCCGCCAAGGACACGCAGGATATCGCCTATTCGCTGATCCGCGTCCTCGGCGAAGACGACAAGGCGCACGGTCCCTGGGACCCGCGCCTGGACGTCGAGACGCTGAAGCGCGGCCTCAAGCACATGGTGACGGTACGTATCTTCGACGACCGCATGTACCGCGCGCAGCGCCAAGGCAAGACATCGTTCTATATGAAGTGCACCGGCGAAGAGGCAATCGCCGTCAGCCAAGCCGCCGCCCTCCACCCGGAAGACATGTGCTTCCCCACCTACCGCCAGCAAGGCCTGCTCATCGCGCGCGGCTATCCGCTCGTCGACATGATGTGCCAGGTCTATTCGAACGAACGCGATCCGCTCAAAGGCCGCCAGCTGCCCATCATGTACTCGTCGAAGAAGCACGGCTTCTTCTCGATCGCGGGCAATCTCGCGATGCACTACAGCCAAGCCGTCGGCTGGGCGATGGCGTCGGCCTACAAAGGCGATGACCGCATCTGCGCCGCCTGGATCGGCGACGGCTCGACGGCGGAAGGCGACTTCCACACCGCGCTCACCTTCGCCGCCGTCTACAAAGCGCCCGTGATCCTGAACGTCGTCAACAATCAGTGGGCCATCTCAAGCTACCAAGGCATCGCCGGCGGCGATGAAGCAACCTTCGCCGCGCGTGGCGTGGGCTACGGCATTCCGGCGCTGCGCGTCGACGGCAACGACTTCCTCGCCGTCTACGCGGCGACCCGCTGGGCCGCCGACCGCGCCCGCGCGAACCTCGGCCCCACGATGATCGAACACTTCACCTATCGCGTCGAAGGCCACTCGACCTCGGACGATCCCAGCCGCTACCGCCCCGCCAACGAAGCGCAAGCCTGGCCCTTCGGCGACCCGATCGACCGCCTGAAGAAACACCTCATCGCGCTGGGCAAATGGTCCGAGGCCGAACAAGCCGAACTCGAAAAGACCGTCGCCGAGGAAATCCGCGTCATCCAAAAGGAAGCCGAATCCCACGGCACCCTCGGCAGCGGAAAAATGCCCAGCGTCAAAACCATGTTCGAGGACGTCTACAAAGAAATGCCCTGGCACATCCGCCGCCAACGCCAAGAGATGGGAGTCTGAACCCATGGCGACGATGAACATGATTCAGGCGCTGAACTCCGCCATGGACGTGATGCTGTCGAAAGACCCGGACGTTCTCATCTTCGGTGAAGACGTCGGCTACTTCGGCGGCGTCTTCCGCGCGACCGACGGCCTGCAGAAAAAGCACGGCGTGCAACGCTGCTTCGACTCGCCCATCGGCGAAAGCGGCATCGTCGCCACCGCCATCGGCATGGGCGCCTACGGCCTGCGCCCGGTGATCGAGATCCAATTCGCCGACTACATCTACCCGGCCTACGACCAGATCGTCTCGGCCGCAGCGCGCCTGCGCTACCGTTCGGCGGGCGACTTCACCTCGCCGATCACGCTGCGCTCGCCCTACGGCGGCGGCATCTTCGGCGGCCAAACCCACAGCCAAAGCCCCGAAGCATTGTTCACCCACGTCTGCGGCATCAAGACGGTGATCCCGTCGAACCCGTACGACGCGAAGGGCCTGCTCATCAGCGCCATCGAAGACGACGACCCGGTGATGTTCTTCGAACCAAAGCGCATCTACAACGGCCCCTTCGACGGCCACCACGACAAACCCGTTCAACCGTGGTCGAAACACGCGGCCAGCGAAGTGCCCGACGGCTACTACAAAATCCCGCTCGGCAAAGCCGCCATCGCGCGCGAAGGCAACGACCTGACGATCCTCGCTTACGGCACGATGGTTCACGTCGCGCTCGCCGCAACGGCGGATACCGGCATCGACGCCGAAGTGGTTGACCTACGCACGCTGCTGCCAGTCGACATCGAAACGATACAGGCGTCGATCGAAAAGACCGGCCGCTGCGTCATCGTCCACGAAGCGACGAAAACCAGCGGCTACGGCGCCGAACTTACCGCACTGGTTCAAGAACACTGCTTCTACAATCTCGAAGCACCCATCGAACGCATCGCCGGCTGGGACACGCCCTATCCGCACGCCTTCGAATGGCAGTACTTTCCGGGACCGAACCGCGTCGCCGCCGCCATGCGCCGCGCGATGGAGGGCTAGACGACTATGGGCCGCTTTATCTTCAAACTACCCGACGTCGGCGAAGGCACCGCAGAGGCCGAGATCGTCGCCTGGCACGTCGCCGTCGGCGACACGATCAACGAAGACCAGCACCTCGTCGACGTGATGACGGACAAAGCGACGGTCGAAATGACCTCGCCCGTCTCCGGCAAAGTGCTCTCGCTTCACGGCGAACCCGGCTCGATGGCCCCGGTGGGCGCGCCGATCGTGATCCTCGAGGTCGAAGGCGAAGGCAACGAAGCCCAGCACAAACCGAAGAACGGCTCTGCCCCGCCCGCGAAGCAAGCGAAGGCCGCACCACCGCCGCCGCCCGCACCGAAACTCGAAGAAAAGAAACCGGCGCCCGTCGCTCCAGCGAAACCCGCAGCCGCATCGGCCTCGACACTAAAGCCGTTCGAAGCCGCAACCTCACCGATGGTCGCGCGCAAACCCGGCGACGCCCCACTCGCGTCACCGGCAGTCCGCCACCGCGCGCAAGAACTCGGCATCCATCTGCAATACGTCCCCGGCTCAGGCCCCGCCGGCCGCATCACCCACGCCGACCTCGACGGCTACGTCGCCAAAGGCGCGCCGACCGCACGCCCAACGGGCGGCGGCTACACGCAGCGTCAAGGCGAAGAAGAAATCAAAGTCATCGGCCTGCGCCGCAAGATCGCGGAAAAAATGCAGGACGCCAAACGCCGCATCCCCCACTTCGCCTACGTCGAAGAAATCGACATGACCGAAGTGGAGGCGTTGCGCGTCCACATGAACGCAAGCAAGCGGCAGGACCAACCAAAGCTAACGCTCCTCCCCTTCATCATGCGCGCGCTGGTGAAGGTCCTGCCCGACTTCCCCCAAATCAACGCCCGCTTCGACGACGACGCAGGAGTCGTCCACCGCTTCGCCCCTGTCCACATCGGCATCGCGACACAAACAGCCAACGGCCTCATCGTCCCCGTCGTGAAACACGCCGAAGCATTGGACGTCTGGCAAGCCGCAGCCGAAGTAACCCGCGTCTCAGCCGCCGCCCGCGACAACAAAGCGAGCAAAGAAGACCTCAGCGGCGGCACGATCACGATCACGAGCCTCGGCCCCATCGGCGGCGTGGTGACAACACCAGTCATCAACCACCCCGAAGTGGGCATCATCGGCCCCAACGCCATCGTCGACCGCCCGGTGGTAAAAAACGGCCAAATCGTCGTCCGAAAAATGATGAACCTCTCATCGAGCTTCGACCACCGCGTCGTAGACGGCTACGACGCCGCCCAATTCATCCAACGCATCAAAGCACTGCTGGAACATCCAGCCCTATTGTTCATGGACTAACGAGTGACGCAGCGAACGAGACCTACCTCCCCTTCCCCTCTCCCCTTGCGGGAGAGGATCATTTTTCGGAGCGAAGGCGGAGAAAAATGGGTGAGGGGTCGCGGCGCACCCAGCATTGAGACTCAGCAAACCCCTCACCCATTTTTCGCTCCGCGAAAAATGTCCTCTCCCGCAAGGGGAGAGGAGGTGTGCCACGCGTCATGGTGGTTTGGGCCGACGCTCCTGCAAATGCCGCCAAACGTCCTCGGCAACACTGTCCTCGTACAACAGCAGATCGACATTCCAATACCGCAAGACGCGATACCCCTGCGTCTCCAACCAACGCGTACGCTCCTCGTCATACGCGACCTGCTCAAGATGCTGACTGCCATCAAGCTCAACGATCAGCTTGCATTCAAAACAGAGAAAATCCGCAAAATACCTTCCCACCGGCACCTGCCGCCGAAACTTAAACCCATCCATCCGCCGCGACCGCAACACCCGCCACATCGCGCGCTCAGCATCAGTCTGCGCACGTCGCAACGAACGCGCACGCTCCGTATTCTTCGGCGGTCGATCCGGAAAGTTCATAAAACTAAGACTACGACGACGCCCACCAACGTCAACCCGCGCCCCGCTTCCCCTCCCCCCTTGCGGGAGAGGATCATTTTTCGGAGCGAAGGCGGCGAAAAATGGGGAGGGGTCGCGGCGCCTCCAGCATTGAAACTCAGCAGACCCCTCACCCATTTTTCGCTTCGCGAAAAATGACCCTCTCCCGCAAGGGGAGAGGGAAAGAGCGCTCGCCTTCACCCAATGAGACCCAATCATGACCGAACAAATCAAAACCAAAGTCCTCGTGGTCGGCGGCGGCCCCGGCGGCTACGTCGCAGCGATCCGCGCCGGCCAACTCGGCCTCGACACCGTACTCGTCGAAGCCGATCGCCTCGGCGGCACGTGCCTCATCCGCGGCTGCATCCCGTCGAAGGCGATCATCCACGTCGCCGGCGAATTCGAAACCATGCGCCACGCCGCCGCGAAAACCACGCACGGCCTGAAACTCGCGAGCGCGCCCACCATCGACTTCGCCGAAACGGTGAAGTGGAAAGAGGGCATCGTGAACCGCCTCAACACCGGCGTCACGGGTCTGCTGAAACGCTCGAAGGTCCGCGTCGTCAACGGCTGGGCCAAATTCTCCGACGGCAAGACGTGCAGCGTCGACGCCGCCACCGGTCCCGTCACCATCACGGCCGAACACGTGATCCTCGCCAACGGCTCGCTGCCCGTACAGCTCCCGTCGATCCCCTTCGGCGGCCCGGTCATCTCCTCAACCGAAGCGCTCGCGCTCGACGCCATACCGAAGAAACTCGTGGTCGTCGGCGCAGGCTACATCGGCCTCGAACTCGGCATCGCCTACGCGAAGCTCGGGTCGGAGGTGACGATCGTCGAAGCCGAAAAACAAATCCTGCCGCTCTACGACGCCGACCTCGTCGCCCCGGTCAAACGCTGGCTCGACAAGAACGGCGTCACCGTCCACCTCGGCGCCAAAGCCAAAACCGCCGAGACCGGAAAGAAAGGCACATCGCTCATCGTCGAAGGCGCCGACGGCAAAACCTTCGACCTCCCCGCCGACAAAATCCTGGTCACCGTCGGCCGCAAACCGAACACCGAAGGATGGGGCCTCGAAAACATGGCCGTCGACATGGCCGGCCGCTTCGTCAAAGTCGACGACCACTGCCGCACGTCGATGAAAGACGTTTACGCCGTCGGAGATCTCACCGGCGAACCGATGCTGGAACACAAAGCGGCGACCCAAGGCGAAATGGTCGCCGAACTCATAGCGGGCCACAAACGCCGCTTCGCCCCCGTCGCCATCGCCGCCGTCTGCTTCACCGAACCCGAAATCGTAAGCGCCGGCCTCTCCCCCGCTGAAGCAAAAGCCAAAGGCGAAGAAACCATCACCGGCCAATTCCCCTTCTCAGCCAACGGCCGAGCCATGTCGATGGACAACGCCGACAACGGAGGCTTCGTCCGCGTCATCGCGCGCAAAGACGACCACCGCATTCTAGGCATCCAAGCCGTAGGCGCCCACGTCAGCGAACTCTCAGCCGAATTCGCACTGGCATTGGAGATGGGCACCCTCCTAGAAGACATCGGCGGCACAATCCACGTCCACCCCACACTCAGTGAGGCCTTCCACGAAGCCGCCCTCAAAGCCCTAGGCCACGCGATCCACATCTAAGCGCAAGCCTCTCTCATCCTCCCCCGCTTGCGGGGGAGGGGGACCGCGTCAGCGGTGGAGGGGGTCGACACCGCACCAGAACTTGAAGCGGCGCCCCGCCCGTGTTGTGCTGAGAAAATGACAGCCGACCGAAACGACGCACGAAGCTTGAAGCTGAATCTCGATCTCGTCATGGCCGAGATCACGCGTTGGCCAGTCGTCACAATCGCCGTGCTAGCTGTAGTCACAATCATGCTGCTAATTCAGCCGGACGGGAAACTCACGCCGTTCGAAGGCGCTATCTTCGTTGCCGGACACTTGCTCGCCGCTCTCGGTGGCAAAGCCTTGCTCCTGATCGCAGCGTATCCGCGCATTCACAATCGACACTTCCCCGGTTCGTGCTTGGTGACATCTTACTTCATCATGGCGCCGATCTTCGCTTTCCTCGCGATAGTGCTTTCTCTGCTACCCAAACTCGTCGAAGAAGAACCACCGTATGTCGTGCTGATTCCATTCTTTGCGTTCGCGTATCTACTGTCCGTAGTCGTCTTCGCCGGATACCTTCGCGCGATGCACACGATTATGGCGCTAGGTCGACTTCCAGACACGACCGGCCCCGCAATCCGCCGCATCATGGAACGAGGCCCACCGAAAACGTAAACGCACGAGCAGCGTCACCCCTCCACCGCAAGCGGGGGAGGATAAAGAAGTTACGAAGTTACAGGGAGGAGCGCGCGCTCGACCTAAGAAAGCTCTTTGATCAACGCCTGCGCAGCCGCCGGCGCTCGCACCTTCGCCCCGGAGATGAAATACACGAACACATCGCGCTTCTTCTTCGCAGCCTTCTTCCCCATCGGCTCGAGATCGTCCGGCGCGCCGCCCGCCTCCCACGCCTTCGCGCGCGAGGCCCACGTCTTGATCTCGGCCGGCTTATACCCGGTCGCGACCTTCTCCTGCGTCCGCTGCAAACGCAGATACATAAACTCACCCGTCACGTCCGCGATCAACGGATGCTTGTCGGAATCGACCAGCACGATCGAAACGCCATACGCCCGCGCCAAATCGACGAACTCAGGCGTCGCAAACGTCACATGCCGCGCCTCAATCGCATGACGCAACTTCACACCGCCCTTCTCTTTCGGCAGCATCTTGAAGAACGCCTCGACGTCCTTCGGGTCGAACTTCTTCGCCGGCATGAACTGCCAAAAGAACGGCCCCAGCTTATCGCCCATCCCCAACACGCCGCTGCTGAAGAAGCGCTCCAGCGCCGGCCCCGTCTCCGCCAGCACGCCTTTGCCGACCACCGACATCGGCCCCTTCACGGAGAAAACGAACCCGTCCGGCACCTCGGCCGCCCACTTGGCAAACGTCTCGGCGTTGGGTGTGCGATAGAACGTGCCGTTGATCTCGATCGAGGTCAGCGTCCGGCTGGCGTGGTGCAGCTCCTGCACCTGCGGCAGGCCTTTCGGGTAAAACGTCCCGCGCCACTCGGGGAAGTTCCAACCGCCGATACCGACCCTGATCATGCCCGTCGCTCCCTGGATGCGCCGCCCGCTGTAATCATCCGGACGGCTCGGCGCAACCCAGTCGCCGCAACAAAATTACGCGAGCCAAGCCCGGTAAACCTTGCATGGCCGGTCAGGACGGACCACATGTTGCCCGCGCTTAAAGCTCGCTGAGGGAGACTTAAAGACATGGCCGACGTCGTTGTCCGCACACCGATGCAGTATCTCGACCGCGCGCTGACGACCTTGCGCGACATGGGCATCGTCCCGGCGAAGGGCGAAGACGCCCCGATCAACGCCCTGCTCCAGAAAATCTCGGACCTCGACCAAGACCGCATCACGGTCATCGCCCGCACGCTGAACCAAGCGTCCAACTTCAACGAAATCGTCCGCGAGCATGTCTCGGCCATGCAGGTCGGCGACCGCTATCGTCAGATCACGGAAGGCTTCAACTCCATCCGCGACGACGCGAAGGCGATGGTCGACCAGATCTCCGACGGCAAGGTCAGCGTCTGGGAGCGCGCGACCAACTCATGGATGAAGCTGACGCGCGGCGACGTCGCCG
>JAWXBY010000103.1:0-3257 GCA_034440355.1 Alphaproteobacteria bacterium | reverse complement strand
GAGGCGCCGACGAACCTGACGCCAACGTCGACGCGACCAGCCTCATCTGGGACTTCTTCAAGCAACACACGCGCTGAACCGTCGTTGTACACAGGATCGCTACTGCCACGGCGATGGCGGGTTCCCGCGCCAAACCCATCCCATTGACGTCAGCAGCTTCACATCCATCTTCGCCTTGCCGCTTGACCGCCGGGATAACCACAGGAATCCATGGCGGCCTCGCCAGGGATTAGCCTCACAAGTTCTTGTTATGTTCCAAGCGTCGGGCTAAGAGCGCCGACGCATTGAACGGGGCTGAGTCGTGGCGCGATCAGGTAAAGTACTGGGGCTCATGCAGAAGAACATCGTCATCCGCGGCGCGCGGGAACACAATCTCAAGAACGTCGACGTCGAGATCCCGCGCGACAAGCTGGTCGTGATGACCGGCCTCTCGGGCTCCGGCAAGTCGTCGCTCGCCTTCGACACGATCTATGCCGAGGGCCAGCGCCGCTACGTCGAAAGCCTGTCGGCCTACGCGCGCCAGTTCTTGGAGCTGATGCAAAAGCCTGATGTCGATCACATCGAAGGCCTCTCGCCCGCGATCTCGATCGAACAGAAGACGACGTCGCGCAACCCGCGCTCGACCGTCGGCACTGTCACCGAAATCTACGACTACCTGCGCCTGCTCTTCGCCCGCGTCGGCATCCCCTACTCGCCTGCAACGGGCCTGCCGATCGAAAGCCAAACGGTCAGCCAGATGGCCGACCGCATTCTCGACTTGCCCGAAGGCACGCGCATCTATCTGCTGGCGCCGATCGTGCGCGGGCGAAAGGGCGAATACAAAAAGGACCTGGCCGACCTACAGAAGCGCGGCTTCCAGCGCGTAAAAGTCGACGGCGCGTTCTACGAAATCGACAAAGTCCCGACGCTCGACAAAAAACTGAAGCACGACATCGACATCGTCGTCGACCGCCTAGCCGTGAAGTCCGACATCGGCAACCGTCTGCCCGACAGCTTGGAAATCGCGTTGAAACTTGCCGACGGCATCGCCGTCGTCGAACTCGCGGACAAGAAGACCAAGGACGGCGACCTCGAACGCATCATCTTCTCCTCCAAATTCGCCTGCCCCGTCTCCGGCTTCACGATCGCCGAAATCGAACCGCGCCTGTTCTCGTTCAACAGCCCCCACGGCGCTTGCCCGAAATGCGACGGCCTGGGCACGCAGATGTTCTTCGACCCGTCGCTGACGGTGCCGGATGAGACGCTGTCGCTGAAAGACGGCGCCATCGCCCCGTGGTCGAAAGCGACGTCCACGCTCTACGGCCAAACGCTGGAGTCGCTGGCCAAGCACTACAAATTCTCCATGACCGCGGCGTGGAAAGACCTGCCGAAGAAAGCGCGCGACATCGTCCTGCGCGGCTCGGGCGACGACATCATCGCCTTCGTCTATGACGACGGCTTGCGCCGGTATGAAACGAAGAAGACGTTCGAAGGCGTGATCCCGAACCTGGAACGCCGCTATCGCGAAACGGATTCGGCGTGGATGCGCGAAGAACTCGAGCGCTTCCAAGACCAAAGCAAATGCGAAACCTGCAACGGCTACCGCCTTAAGCCGGAAGCGCTCGCCGTAAAAATCGCCGGCAAACACGTCGGCGAAGTCGTCGACCTCTCGATCCGCGCCGCCGACGAATGGTTCAAGAACGTCGACGCCAAATTCAATTCCAAGCAGCGCGAAATCGCGACGCGCATCTTGAAGGAAATCCGCGACCGCTTGCGCTTCCTGAACGACGTGGGTCTCGAATACCTAACCCTGGCGCGCAACTCCGGCACACTCTCGGGCGGTGAAAGCCAACGCATCCGCCTCGCCTCACAAATCGGCTCAGGCCTGACCGGCGTGCTCTACGTCCTCGACGAACCGTCCATCGGCCTGCATCAGCGCGACAATCAGCGCCTGCTCGAAACCCTGCGCCGCCTGCGCGACCTCGGCAACACGGTCATCGTCGTCGAGCACGACGAAGACGCCATCCGCACCGCCGACTACGTGATCGACATGGGCCCGGGCGCCGGCATCCACGGCGGCGAAATCGTCGCCGAAGGCACACCCGAAGAGGTGATGCAGAACCCGAAAAGCGTGACCGGCCAATACCTGGTGGGCCTGCGCCAAATCGAAGTCCCAACGAAACGCCGCCCCGGCAACGGCAAATCGCTCAAGGTCACGAACGCCCGCGCCAACAACCTCAAGAACGTCTCGTGCGAGGTCCCGCTCGGCACCTTCACCTGCATCACCGGCGTGTCGGGCGGCGGCAAATCCACCCTCATCATCGAGACGCTCTACAAGGCCGCCGCCCGCCGCCTCAACGGCGCACGCGAAAACCCCGCGCAGCACGACAAGATCGAAGGCCTGCAGCACCTCGACAAGGTCATCGACATCGACCAGTCGCCGATCGGCCGCACGCCGCGCTCGAACCCCGCGACCTACACCGGCGCCTTCACGCCCATCCGCGATTGGTTCGCCGGCTTGCCCGAAGCCAAGGCGCGCGGCTACGACCCCGGCCGCTTTTCGTTCAACGTTAAGGGCGGCCGCTGCGAAGCGTGCCAAGGCGACGGCGTCATCAAGATCGAGATGCACTTCCTGCCCGACGTCTACGTTCAATGCGACGTCTGCAAGGGCCAGCGCTACAACCGCGAAACCCTGGAAGTGAAGTTCAAAGACAAGTCGATCGCCGACATTCTCGACATGACCGTCGAAGCCGGCGCTGACTTCTTCAAAGCGGTCCCGTCCGTCCGCGAAAAAATGGAAACGCTGGAACGCGTCGGGCTCGGCTACATCAAGATCGGCCAGCAAGCGACGACGCTCTCCGGCGGCGAAGCTCAACGCGTAAAGCTGTCGAAAGAACTCGCCCGCCGCTCGACCGGCCGCACGCTCTACATCCTCGACGAACCGACGACGGGCTTGCACTTCGACGACGTCCGCAAACTCCTCGACGTCCTCCACGAACTCGTCAATCAGGGCAACACGGTCCTGGTGATCGAACACAATCTCGAAGTCATCAAAACCGCCGACTGGATCATCGACCTGGGCCCCGAAGGCGGCGACGGCGGCGGCGAAATCGTAGCCGCCGGCACGCCGGAGGACGTGGCGAAGGTGCCGCGCTCCTACACGGGCCAATTCCTAAAACCGTTGCTGAAAAAGAACAGCGCAAGGACCGAGCCGACACCCGTGGCGAAACAACGTAAGGTCCGGGCGGCGGAGTGAAGGCCAAAGCCCTGGGACCGCG
>JAWXBY010000102.1:0-10288 GCA_034440355.1 Alphaproteobacteria bacterium | reverse complement strand
GCGCGGCTTGCCCGGAATGTTTGCACCGACGTACCAGGAACTGCAGGCCGGAAAGAGCGTCGAGTTCGCGACCATCTCGACCTCTTTGACCCATGCCGCCTGCGCCTCGATCGACGGCTCGATCGTGGCGAGCTGACGGCTCGCCAGAAATTTCATCGCCTCCGTGATCCAATCGACGTGGTGCTGGATCGACACCATCATATTGGTCAGCACCGACGGACTGCCCGGCCCCGCGATCATGAACAGGTTCGGGAAACCGGCAATGCCGATCCCGAGATAAGACTGAGGCCCATCCGCCCACACATCGCGCAGCCGCTCGCCGTCGCGCCCGCGAATGTCGATGCGGTTGAGCGCGCCGGTGATCGCATCGAAGCCCGTCGCCAGAACCAGCGCATCGACCTGATGATATGAAGCCGATGTCTTGATGCCGTCCGCCGTAATCGCCTCGATCGGCGTCTCACGCAAATCGACCAGCGCGACGTTGTCGCGATTGAAGGTGGCGAAGTAATTCGTGTCAACGCACAGCCGCTTGCAGCCCACGACCTGCGGCGGCGTCAACCGTGCAGCCGTCTGCGGGTCCTTCACAATACTGCGAATCTTCCCGCGCAAGAATTCGGCGGCCTTGTCGTTCGCGTTCTTATCAAGCACTAGGTCCGAGAACGCGCCGAGAAAGCCCAATCCCCCGCGAGCCCAAACCGCCTCGAACGCCGCATTGGCCTCCGCGTCCGACACCGACGTCGCAGACGTCTCCGACATCTGCATGTCGATCGCAAAGCCTTCGCCCATCGCCCGCTTGCGCTTCGCCGGATACTCGGCCTTCACCGCGCGCTGCTCCTCGTCCGACAGCGGCCGATTATGCGCCGGTATCGAATAGCTCGGCGTGCGCTGAAACACCGTCAACTGCTTCGCCTGCTCGGCGATCAGCGGTATGGACTGAATGGCCGACGACCCCGTGCCGATGACGCCCACGCGCAAGCCCGTAAAGTCGACGCCCTGATGCGGCCACGCGCCGGTGTGATAGATCGGCTTCTTGAAACCTTCGATGCCTTTGATCGGCGGCAAGTTCGTCACCGAAAGACACCCCGTCGCCATCACGCAGTAGCGCGCGCTCACGCGGTCGCCCTTGTCCGTCTCGACGGTCCAGCGGCTGCGCCCCTCATCGAAAACCGCCGCACTGACGCGAGTCTCCAGCACCACGTCGCGGCGCAAATCATAGCGGTCGGCAACGTGATTGATGTATTTCAGAATCTCGCTTTGGGTCGCATACCGCTCGGTCCACTGCCATTCTTGCTCAAGAGCCGGATCGAACGAATAGGAATACTCCATGCTCTCGACGTCGCAGCGCGCGCCCGGATAGCGGTTGAAGTACCATGTCCCCCCGATACCGCCGCCCGCCTCGAACACGCGCGCGGTAAGCCCCGCCTCGCGCGCCTTGTGCAGCATATAAAGACCGGCAAACCCCGCACCGACGATCACCACATCGACGTCTTCGCGCAGCACCGCACGGGCGGGTTTGGTCACGGGCTAATCCCTCCAAGTATCGGCGCTCTCATGGGCGCGTATGCGGCGTTTTTCGCACAGTTTCATCCAAGGGTCATCTCCGAACTCAGGTTCCCTGCCCTGGCGGTCAGCGCAAACAAACTGATAGCGTCGCCCGATGACTGAATCCGTTCGCAAACTCGCCACCATCGTCGCCCTGGACGTCGCCGGCTACTCCGCGCGGACCGAAGCCGATGAGGCGAAAACGACGGCCGAAGTGGCCGCGCTGCGCAAAGTGATCGAAACCATCGCGGCGCGCCACGGCGGCCGCGTGTTCAACACCGCCGGCGACGGCTTCATGCTGGAGTTCGGCTCAAGCCTCGGCGCCGTGGAAGCCGCGTTTGCGCTCGCCGAAACCTGCGAACCAAAGGTGCGCGTCGGCGTTCACTTGGGCGACGTCGTCGTGCAGCCCAACGGCGATCTCCTGGGCCACGGCGTCAACGTTGCCGCGCGATTGATGGCCAAGAGCGATCCGGGCAGCGCGCTCGTGTCGGCGGCCGTCCGCCAGACGATCCGCGGCCCCGTCGTCGAACGGCTGATCTCGCGCGGCCTGATGCGCCTCGACAAGATGGCCGAAACGATCGAGGCCTTCGCCCTGGCAGGCATCGCCGCCAGCCTGTCCCCGCAACCCGCTCCCGCCGCCGCAACCGCGCAACCGACCAAACCGTCGATCGCGGTGCTGCCGTTCGCGAATTTGAGCAATGATCCGGAGCAGGCCTATTTCACCGACGGCATGATGGAGGAGATAACGACCGCGCTCTCGCGCATCCGCTCGATCTTCGTCATCGCCAGCGCCTCGACGCAGCAATACAAGGACAAGCCGGCCAGCGCACATATCGTGGGCCGCGATCTGGGCGTGCGCTATGTCCTGGAAGGCAGCGTGCGCAAGGCGGCCAACCGCGTCCGCATCGCCGTCAAACTGATCGACGCCGCCGACGGTTCGCAAATCTGGGCCGAACGCTATGACGACACGCTGGACGACGTGTTCGCACTGCAGGACCGGGTCGCACTCAGCGTCGCAGGCGTCATCGAACCGACGGTGCGCGACGCCGAAATGCGCCGCGCCGCCCGCCGCCCGACGACGAACATCGACGCCTACGACCTCTATCTGAAGGCCGTCACCCTGGTCGACACCTATGAGAAGGAGCCGATGTTCGAAGCGCTGGCCCTGCTCGAACGCGCGCTCGCGCTCGATCCGCGCTATGGGCAGGCCTTGAGCGTCGCCGGTTACGCGCACTCCCAAATCTTCGTCTCGCGCTGGGCCGAAGACCTCGCGCATCACCGCCGTTTGGCCTTGGACTATGCGGGCCGCGGCGTTCAACTCGCGTCCGACGACGCCGACGTCCTGTCGTGGATCGCCACGATCTATCTGGCGCTGGATGAGGACCCCGCCAGATCGACCGGGCTCATCGATCGTTCGCTTGAGCTCAATCCGGGATCGTCGCTGGCTTGGATGATGAGCGCCTGGCTGCGCGCCGCGGCGGGCGAGGCGGAGACCGCGGTCGAGCACATGGAAACGTCGATGCGGCTGAACCCCAGTTCGTCCGACCGCGGCCATCAGCTGAGCGGCATCGCCCTCGCGCGCTTCGACCAGCGCCGCTTCGACGACGCCGTGCGCCTTCTGACGGAGGCGATCCAACTTCAGCCGGCGGTGTCGTTCAACCTTGCCCTGCTGACCGCGTGCTACGGCCACCTGCAACAAAAGCAAGCGGCCGAAGCCGCGAGCGCACAGTACCGTCAGATCAGCTCGATCGACATGCGCGAACGAGTATCGCTCTTCCGCAATCCCGACTATCGAAAGCTGTTCCTCGACGGCATCGACCTCGCCGAGGGCAAGCCCGCTGCGCCGTGAGCTACTCCGGAAACCGCTGGATCTCGGGCAACTCGTGCGCGCTCTTCATCCAGCCAAGCCGCTCGGCCACCTGAATCTGCGACGTCGGCGGCAGAACCTCCGCATCGTCAAGGGTCGCCAGTTGAACCTCGACGATCCCCGGCAGAATCTCCGCGTTGCGATAGAACAGCCCCGTACCGCAATCACCACAAAAGCTGCGCAAGGTGGCGCCGGACGACTTGAAAACCTTCGGCGTGCCCTTGGTCATCGACAGGGTCTCTTCGGCGCACCCGATCCACGCCATCACCGGCGCGCCGGAGTTGCGCCGGCAGTCGACGCAGTGACACAAGGCGACGTCCTTCGGCGTTCCCGTGATCTGATAACGGACCGCGCCGCAATGACAACCTCCGGACAAAGCCACGTCATTTCCCTTTCGACCATCGCGAGACCCGCACCAAAGCCCCCAACCCGTCGCAGGTCAAGCAGGCTCGAAGGCGGAGGACGCGGCGATGACGCGAGATGACGCCCGGACCGCCATCGGCTAGACACGCTGCGCGAACGAACAACGGTCGCGGGCAGTTTCCGTGCCCGATCGGTTTCAAGGCCTTCTTCCCATGACGGTCAAAAAACTCAAACGCTCCGTCACCCTCGCGGGTCATCGCACGTCGATCTCGCTGGAGGCCGAGTTCTGGACCGCGCTCGCCGACATCGCCACCGAAAAGGGGCGCCCCCTCGCCCGCATCATCGACGAGGTCGACAAACGCGAAGGCCGCGATCAAAATCTATCCAGCGCACTGCGCGTCTTCGTCCTGGCGCACTACCGTGGGCCAAAGGGAAAATGACATGACCAACATCGTAAACCTGAACCGCGCGCGCAAAGCCAAAGCAAAGGCCGCGTCCGAAAAGACGGCCGCCAACAACCGCATCAAACACGGCACGCCCAAACACCTGCGCAAGCTCAGCGAAGCCGAGCGCAAGAAAGCGCAAACGGACATCGACGCCAAACGCCTCGAAGACGACAAGGCGAAATGATCGACGGCCCCTATCGCGGCCTCAAGGTCCTCGACCTCACGCGCGTTCTGGCGGGGCCATACTGCACGATGATGCTGGCCGACCTCGGCGCGACGGTGATCAAGGTCGAAGCGCCGACGACCGGCGACGACGCCCGCCACATCGGCCCCTTCATCAAAGGCAAGTCCGCCTACTTCATGTCGCTGAACCGCGGCAAACACTCGATCGCGCTAGATCTGAAGGCCGACGCCGACCGCGAAGTCTTCGAACGCCTGCTCGGCGAAGCCGACCTGCTTGTCGAAAACTACCGCGGCGGCACGATGGAAAAACTGAAATACGATTGGCCGTCACTGCACACACGCTTCCCCAAACTGATCTACGTCGCGATCTCAGGCTTCGGCCACACCGGCCCGTACAAAACGAAACCCGCCTACGATATGGTCGTCCAAGGCATGGGCGGCGTAATGAGCCTCACCGGCCACGAAGGCAGCCCACCCACGCGCGTCGGCACCTCGATCGGCGACATCACCGCAGGCCTCTTCGCGCTGTCGGCCATCGGCACCGCCCTCTACCACCGCGAACGCACCGGCGAATCTCAGAAGATCGACGTCGCCATGCTCGACAGCCAAGTCGCCATCCTGGAAAACGCCATCGCCCGTTACGTCGCAACGGGCAAGTCGCCGGTCCCGCTCGGCGCACGCCACCCCTCGATCACGCCGTTCGCAGCCTTCGCCACCGCGGACAACCCGATCATCATCGCCGCGGGCAACAACGGCCTCTTCGCTCGCCTGTGCACGGCGATCGGCACGCCAGGGTTGGCCGAAGACGCCCGCTTCAAGACCAACGACCTGCGCAACGAAAACCACACCGCGCTGGCAGACGAGATGGAGCGCACACTAAAGACGTACACCGCCGCGCACTGGCTAAACCGGATCGAGCAAGCCGGCGTCCCCTGCGGCCCCATCAACAACGTCGCCCAAGTCCTCGCCGACCCGCATGTCATCGCGCGCAATATGGTCGTGACGATGCAAGACCCCGACATCGGCGAAATGAAACTCGCCGGCAACCCGATGAAGCTCTCAGCCTTCACCGACCCAAAGACGCGCCCAACCGCACCCAAACTCGACGAAAGCGGCGACTGCATCCGCAAAGAAGGCTTCGGCGCACTCACGAAATAAAACCTGTCATCCCGGACAAGCGAGCGAAGCGAGCGCGATCCGGGACCCAGGAGACCGGGTTCCGATTCTCAATGTTCAGAGTCACCACCCAGTCTCCTGGGTCCCGGGTCTGCGGAGCAGCACTGCGTGCTGCACCGCGCCCGGGATGACAGTACGTTCTTGTTCTTCGTGATCCTTCGTGTCCTTGGTGCCTTTGTGGTGAAGCTGACTCGCCCGCCGCACCACGCGGCGAAACCAAGCCCCAACCCTGGGGGCCACTTTGGCAGCAGCGCGAAAACCCGCGGAAACGCCGCATCCGTCAGGGTGGCCACGCCCGCGAAAATCCTTCTATATCTCATCTGAATCATGACCCAGCCCTTGGCCCATCAGCCCGCGTCCGCGGAACCGCCCTATTTGCGCGGCCTCAATGAGGAGCAGCGCGAAGCCGTGCTCGCGCTCGACGGCCCCGTGCTGGTTCTGGCCGGCGCCGGCACCGGCAAGACGCGCGTGCTGACCACGCGCCTCGCCCATCTCATCGCCTCCCGAAGAGCCTGGCCCAGCCAGATCCTCTCGGTGACGTTCACGAACAAGGCCGCGCGCGAGATGATCGAACGCACCGGCGCGCTCGTCGGCGGCATGGTCGAGGGCATGCCGTGGCTCGGCACCTTCCACTCGATTTGCGCCAAGCTGCTGCGCCGCCACGCCGAACTCGTCGGCCTCAAACCCAACTTCTCGATCCTCGACGTCGACGACCAACTGCGCCTTCTAAAGCAAGTCATCGAGGCCGCGCGCATCGACGAGAAGCGCTGGCCCGCCCGCCATTTGTCGTCGCTGATCGACTCGTGGAAGAACCGCGCGATGCTGCCCAAGGACGTGCCGCCCGGCGAATCCTTCGCCTACGGCAACGGCAAAGGCGCGGAACTCTACGAGGCTTATCAACAACGCCTGAAGTCGCTGAACGCCGTCGACTTCGGCGACCTTCTGCTCGACGTCATCACCATCCTGAAAACGCACCCGGAGGTGCTCCAGGACTACCAAGACCGCTTCGTCTACATCCTGGTCGACGAGTACCAAGACACCAACGTCGCACAATATCTCTGGCTGCGCCTCCTCGCGGGTCAGCGCCGCAACATCTGCTGCGTCGGCGACGACGACCAATCGATCTACGGCTGGCGCGGCGCGGAGGTCGACAACATCCTACGCTTCGAACGCGACTTCCCGGGCGCCAAGATCGTCCGCCTCGAACGCAACTACCGCTCGACGCCTTACATCCTGGCAGCAGCCTCCGGCCTCATCGCCGCCAACAAAAGCCGCCTCGGCAAAACGCTCTGGACCGACGCCGAACAGGGCGACCGCGTCAGCGTCCGCGGCGTGTGGGATGCGCAAGAAGAAGCCCGCATCGTCGCCGACGACATCGAACAAAAAGTCCGCAACCGCGAAAAGCTCAGCCACGTCGCAATCCTCGTCCGCGCCTCGTTCCAGATGCGCGCCTTCGAAGAACGCTTCGTCCAACTCGGCATCCCGTACCGTGTCGTCGGCGGCCCGCGCTTTTATGAGCGCCAGGAAATCCGCGACGCCCTCGCCTATCTGCGCGTCATCGTCCAACCCGACGACGACCTGGCGTTCGAGCGCATCTTCAACAAACCGAAGCGCGGCCTAGGCGACGCAGCCTTGCAATCCGTGCACAAGATGGCGCGCGCGATGAAAGTGCCGCTCTTCGCGGCCGCGCGCGCGATGATCGAAACCGACGAACTCCCGGCCCGCACGCGCAGCGCCTTGCGCGACCTCGTGCAAAGCTTCATCCGCTGGGCCGACCAGGCCACCGCGCTCAGCCACATCGAACTGGCCGAGATGGTGCTCGACGAAAGCGGCTACACGGCGATGTGGCAGACCGACCGCTCGCCCGAAGCCCCGGGCCGTCTCGAGAACCTGAACGAATTCGTCCAGTCGATGAAGGAATTCGATTCCCTCGGCGGCTTCCTCGAACACGTCTCGTTGGTGATGGAAATCGAGCAATCCGAGAGCACCGAAAAGGTCACGATCATGACCCTGCACGGCGCCAAGGGCCTCGAATTCCCGACGGTGTTTCTTCCGGGCTGGGAAGAAGGCGTCTTCCCAAGCCAGCGCACGCTCGACGAAAACGGCCTGCAGGGCCTCGAGGAAGAACGCCGCCTCGCTTACGTCGGCCTCACCCGCGCGCGCGAGACGGCGAAAATTTCCTACGCCGCCAACCGCAGCATCCACGGCAGATGGCAAAGCTCGATGCCCTCGCGCTTCATCGCCGAGCTGCCCGCCGACGCGATCACCGTCGAGAGTGACCCCGGCATGCCCTACGGCGGCCAATCGAACCTCTCGACCGCGCCGATCTTCGACAGCGGTTACTCGTCACCCGGCTGGCAACGCGCGCAAGCACGCCGCGGCGAAGTCTTCGGCTCGCGTCCCGCGATCGAAGGCAACGCCGAACTCGTCGCGACGTCCGACCCCGCCGCCGAAACCTTCCGCCGCGGCGAACGCGTGTTCCACCAAAAATTCGGCTACGGCCGCGTGACCGCGCTCGACGGCAACAAGCTGACGGTGAACTTCGACAAAGCCGGCGAGAAACGCGTCATCGCCTCCTACCTCGCGAGAGCCTAATGCCCGTCTGCTGGAAAGCCCGCGCCATCCTGCCCAAGCGCGAAGCCCAAACGCTAAGCGACGCACTGGAACAACTCGAACCAACGCCGGTCGTGTCCGCTTTCGAACTCGGCGAACGCGGCCTATGGGAAGTCGAAGCCTTCTTCGCACACGAACCTGACGAAGCCGACCTGCTGCAACGCTTCGGCGTCCCGATGCGCGTCATCCCGATCGAAGACGAAAACTGGGTCGCCCGGGCCCTCGAAGGCCTGCCGCCGGTGCAGACCCAGCGCTTCTACATCTACGGCGAACACAGCGCCGCAAGCGTCCCCGCCAACGCCATCGGCTTAAAAATCGAAGCCTCCTACGCCTTCGGCACCGGTCACCACGGCACCACACGTGGCTGCCTCTTGGCTTACGAACAACTCGCCAAACGCCGCACATTCAGAAACGCATTGGACTTAGGCTGCGGCACCGGCGTCCTAGGCATGGCCTTCGCCAGACTCGCGCACAAGCCGGTCGTCGCCACAGACATCGACCCGCTGGCCACCAGCAAAACAATCGAAAACGCCAAACTCAACCGCGCGCAAAACATGCGCGTCGCGACAGCGAATGGCTTCAAGACGCCCCTTATCGCCGCGAACGCCCCCTACGACCTCATCTTCGCGAACATCCTAGCGGGCCCTTTGATGCGCCTCATGCCCGGCATCAAATCAAACCTGAGCAAAGGCGGCCACGCCATCCTCTCCGGCCTCCTCGACGAACAAGCCAACGCCATCACCTCAATGGCCCGCGCGCAGAACCTGCGCCTCATCAAACGCAGTGCGCTCGAAGGCTGGATCACACTGATCTTGCAGCGCCCCTGGGCAGCTCACGGCGCGGTATGCCCGGCGTCCTCCAACTGCAGCCGCACCATGCCCGCCGTGCTTTGCCCATAGCGCGCGGCGATGCCGCCGAGCGCCGTTTCCAGCGCTTTCGCCGGCTGATCTTGCGGCAGGGTTGAGAGCATCACGTCGACGGGCACACCAGCGGCGGCATCCGGCACGATCTGCAAGCCCTGCTGCGTGGTTACTGGCCCGCGCCCCGGCGCAACCGTGACAATGCGCGACGTATACGTGCGCGCATAGGAGTCCGCGGTGAACGCCACCGCGATCGCATCAACACCGTCGCCAACCGGCAGACCCACGGTCTCATGCCGCCACGACATCAGCGTGTTGGCCGCAATCGTGAACACGTCGCCGCGCGTGAGATGAAACGCGCCGCTGTCGTGGCGCGTGTCCCAACCGCTCGCGCCAACCTCATGCGCCAACGCCTCAGCGCGCTCGCGCCCGGCAATCGCCTCGACCAGCGCCAGCGACACCGGCAGCGACGCGCTGACCCCCGTCGTCGTCACCACGCCGCGGTCGGCGACATAGCGCCGGTCGCGCACGTGGCGCATCGTCGGATGCGCCTTGGCAACGCCGTCGATGGCAAACCAGTGCCCTGTTGCGCGCCGCCCGTCGAGCAACCCCGCATTGGCGAGCACCAGCGTCCCATCGCAGATCCCGACGATGGTTGCGCCGCGCGCGGCTTGCCTCTTGATGAAATCGCGCACGGCAACATCGGTCGGATCATGCAACGCCGGCACGATCACATAGTCGGCGCCGTCCGGAAACCGCGCCTCGAACGCGGCAACCGTCGTCTCCGGCACGATGGTGAGCGCCGGCATCATCGTCATCGGCCCCTCGCGCGTGCCGAGCGCAAACACATCGGCGACGCCCGACCGCTTCAGCACGCCGTAGGGCACGAGATAGTCGGTGGTCTCTGTCCCCATATTCGCGCCGACGACGGCGACCACGGGCCGCGCCCGCTTCGGCGGCTTGAGCGCCGCAATGGTTTGCGCTGTCTCTTCAGCGCTGATCGGCGCTCGCGCGAAAACCCCGCGCTCGCCTGGAAACACGGCGAACACCGCGCCAACGAAGACAAGCACCACCGCGACCGCCGCCACACCGGCGATCTTCAGAATCCGCATGAGCATGGCCGTTATCCTGCGTTGGCCCGTTGCCGCGCGGCAACGTCGTTGATCACCTTCTCGCGTTGCGTGATCAGCGCCTCAAGCATCTTCTTCGCCTTCGCCGTGCGCTCAGGTCCCGCGCGC